>JASGFY010000041.1:0-28205 GCA_047605265.1 Solimonas sp. | reverse complement strand
GCCGGGGGTTTTTTCACCGGGGGGCGGGGCGGGTGCCGCGCCGCCGGTACTCAGAACGAATAGTTCAGCTCCAGGCCGATCTCCCGCGGCCGCGCGTACGCGGCGGTGAAGCCCTGCCCGCTCGCGAACGCGTGCGCGATGTAAGTCTCGTTGGTCAGGTTGCGGCCGTAGACGCCCAGCCGCAAGCCGCTGCGCGCGAACAGATAGCCGGCACGCGCGCTCAGCGTGCCGTAGGCCGGCTGCTCGATCACGTGGTAGATGTCCTGGTAGACCTTGGTCGTGTAATTGTAGTTGGCGCTGGCGTCGACGAGATCGGCGCCGACCGGATGCGAGTACAGCAGCGAGGCGTTGCCCATGAACTCGGCGGCGCGCGGCAGGCGGTAGCCGGTCGCGTCGAAAGTGGTCTGTTCGACGCCGGTGAAGCTGCCGTCGTCGGCCAGCTCCGGCCGGTAGGCCAGCGCATCCTTGAAGTCGCGGTATTCGTCCTCCGGCAGCCAGGTCAGCGCGGTGCGCAGCGTCCAGTCGCGATGTAGGCGCCAGCTGCCGTCGAAATCGAGGCCGTACAGGCGCACCGGGCCGGTGTTCTGCAGGAACACATCCGTGCCGGTGAAGCCCTGCTCCTGCTTGTTCTTGTAGTCGTAGTAGAACAGCGACAGGTTGGCGGTCAGGCGCGAGGCCGCGTACTTCAGGCCGACCTCGTAGGCGTCGTTCTCTTCCGGATCGATCCTGGCGTACGCCGGTGTGCTGCCCGGGTTGTCGACGCCGGACAGGCCGCTTTTCTCGCCGACCGAGTATGTCGCATACGCGTTCAACTGCTTGTTGATGTCGTATTTCAGCGAGATGCGCGGGATGAAGCTGGTGAAGGTTTCCTCGCGGTGGATCGGCGGCGTGCTGAGCAGCGAGCGGTCGTCGTGCGGTTCGTAGGTGTAGCGCGCGCCGAGCACGACCGTCAGGCGCTCGGTCGCCGCGACGTTCGCCTCGCCGTAGGCCGCGTAGGACTCGGTGTCGAAGCGCACGGAGCGGTGGCTGTAGCCCGCCGCGTAGAGGGTGCGCTGGGCGTCGGTGTCGGTGCCCTGCCGCTGCTGGTAGAAGAACAGGCCGCTCGTGAAGCTGACGATGCCGATCCGCTTCGACACGTAGTTCAGCTCCTGCGACAGCGCCTTCGTGTACAGGCGGTACGCGTAGTCGACGCAGGCGAACGCCGCGATGCACGCCGCGCTGCCCTGCGAGTGATTGAGCGTGGTCAGGTTGTCGGCTTCGCTGTCCGTCCACGCGCTGATCGACGACAGAGCGCCGTAGTCGCCGAGATCGGCGTTGACGTGCGCGGTGAAGCCGTGGCTCTGCACCTCGGCGCGGTCGAAGTCGTAGCCGTTGCCGCTGTCGTAGGCGGTGTGGAAAGGCTCGGTCGGCACGACCGAGCCTGGATAGGTCGACGCGAGCACCCAGCCGTGGTACGGCGTCATCGCCTGCAGGCCGGTGTCGTTGTGCTTGAGATAGAACGCGCCGAAGACCGCCTGCACGTTCTCGCTCGGCTGCCACAGCAGCTTGCCGCGCGCATTGGCGCGGCGAATCTCGCCGTACTCGTCGCCGGTCGCCTGGTTGGTCAGGAAGCCTTCGGTCCAGTCGTAGCCGCCGGAAACGCTCGCCGCGAGCGTCTGGTCGACCAGCGGCGTGCTGAAATAGCCGCGCGCCGTGTAGTGCGGCGACGCGCGGCTCTCGCCGTCTCCCGTGTAGAAGCCGGTTTCGACCGTGGCGTCGCCGGTGCGCTCGAACGTCGGATTGCGGGTGAAGATGCGCAGCGCGCCGCCGACCGAGTTGCGGCCGAACAGCGTGCCCTGCGGGCCTTTCAGCACCTCGATGCGCTCGACGTCCGGCAGATTGGCGCCGAGCAGCTGCGCCTGACTGTAGTAGACGCCGTCGACGTACAGCGCGTTCGGGTTCTCGCTGCCGTTGGTGCTGACCAGCGTCGACAGGCCGCGAATCGAAGTCTGCGTCGCGTTGCCGGCGCCGCCCCAACTGAGGCCGGACACCACGTTCTGCAGATCGAAGATGTTGGTGACGCCGGATTCGGCGAGCTGCTCCGACGACATCGCCGCAATCGTCAGCGGCACGTCGTGCGCGCGCTCTTCGCGGCGCTGCGCGGTGACGACCACCTCGGCGAGGCCCTCCTGGTCGTCAGCGGCGACGGCCGGCGCGACCGCCGGCGCCGTTTCGGGGGTCGTTTCCGGCGGCGGCGCTTCCTCCTGCGCCAGCGCCGTAATCGATATCGCGAACAGCAAGCTGCCGCCCCACATGTTGCGCACTCTCATCGCTCTCCTCCCTGTCGTTGCAGCGATTCTCGATCCGGCGGCGGCGATCGACAGTCCCCCTGTCGTGCCCGTTGCCGGGCAAGGCCGCGCGCCGCCGTCGTGACGGTTGCCGAGGCGCGCTCGCTGGGCGCGCATCTCTGTTCATCAGACTGGCATTCAGACCGGCGCCCAGATCGGCGCGCCGCGCAGCGCGCGCAGCGACGGCGGCGTGCGGCCGTCGATGTCGGTGACGCCATACTCCTGCGCGAGTTCGGCGGCGATGTAGGTGCCGCCGGAGCGTCGCATCAGGTCGCGGTCGGCGGCGAGCGCGACGATGACGCGGCCGGGGAACTCGACCGACGAGCCGACGTTCGGATCGGTGACGGTCTGCGCCTTCATCGCCGGATTGCGCTCGAGCGCGCGGTGCGCGCGCTCGGTGAACGTCAGGCCCAGCCACAGCGACAGCGACGCGACGTTGTGCGGCTTCAGTTCGATCGCCATGTCGCGCGCCATGCGGTCGACGGCCGCCTTGCAGGTACCGAAGACGACGCCGTAGGTGTACGTGACGCCGACGTAGCCGGACGTGGCGACGATGAGGCCGGACTTCTGCGGCGCCATCAGCTTCGCCGCGTGCCAGGCGGCGACGAAGCTCGAGCGCACGCCGACGTCGACCATCTGCCAGTTCGACAGCGGCTTTTCCCAGAACGGCTTCGGTTCGGTGAGGTCTTCCGGCAGGGCGAAGGCGTTGTTGACGAGGATGTCGAGGCGGCCCTGCTCGTCGCGCACGCGCTCGAACAGCCGCGCGACCTGCGCGTCGTCCGCGTGATCGACGGCCACCGCCACGCCCTTGCCGCCGCGCGCGTCGCATTGCTGCGCCGTCTCGCCGACCGTGCCCGGCAGCGGATACGAACCCGGCGTCACCGTGCGGCCGGTCACGTAGACCGTCGCACCCTCAGCCGCCAGTGCGAACGCGATGCCCTTGCCGATGCCGCGGCTGGCGCCGGTGACGACGGCAACTTTGCCCGTGAGTGAACCCACGTCAGACTCCTTCAATAGTGAACCCGCATCCGGCGCACCGCCGGCCGCCGTGTGAAATGAACGCCGCTGCGCCGCGGACGCGCGCAGGGTTCCGCTTGCCTGTTCCGGGGCGCGAAGCGCGCCGGCCTCAGGCGAACGGCTCCTCGCCGGCCAGCTTGGTCCGGTGCAGCATGCGGCCCGAGTTCGGGTCGTACGGCGTCGCCCGGTGCAGCGTGCCGGTGTTGTCCCAGATCACCAGGTCGCCGACCGACCACTGGTGGCGATAGACGAACTGCGGCTGGGTCGCCCAGTCGCGCAGCTTGACGAGCAGCGTCTTGCCCTGCTTGTAATCCTGGCCGATGACGTGGCTCGCCGTGCAGCCGAGCACCAGCGACTTGCGCCCCGAGCGGTGGTTCCACACCAGCGGCAGCTCGGTGTCGCCGATGCGCTGCATGCCCTGCAGCTTCTCGTAGCTCGGCTCCGGCTCGTAGTAGAACAGCGATTCCCAGGCGGAGTGATGCACGCGCAGCTGCTCGTAGGCGGCCTTGTCCTCGTCCGGCAGGTCGTCGTAGGCGGCGTAGGTGTTGCAGAACTCGGTGTCGCCGCCGCCGGTCGACGGCAGGCGCTTCATCGACAGCAGCGAGGCGAGGATCGGCACTTCGTTCATCGTGCCGTCGAGATGCCAGTACAGCGAGCCCTTCAGGTAGTCCGCCCGCGAATTGGCATTGGTGTCGAGCGTCACCTTGTAGATGATCTCGCCGGCCATTTCGGGCGCAAACTCGCCGAGCGTCTTGGTGAACGCCACCTGCTCGTCGTCGTCGAAGCCGATCTTCGGGAAGACCAGCACGCCGCGCTGCTCGAGCAGCTCGCGGATCTCGCCGGCATGTCTGCCGCTGAGCAGTGTCTTCTTGTCCGAGGTGATCTCGGTGCCGATGCGCGGCGTCAGCTCACGGGTCGCAAACGTCATGTCTCTCTCCAAACTCACACGTTGGCCGCCGCCGGCGGCCGGTCCTGCGCAATCATCCGCGATATCCCGCGGCGCTCACTTCAGCGGCTTCGGCGCGCCCTCGCCGATGTAGGCGGCGAGGTTGCGGTGCAGGTTGGCGATCGCCCGCTCGCGGTACGGGTTCGGCTTCGGTCCGCTGAAGCCGCGCGACTTCATGCCCTGCTGCACCGCCGCCATGTTGGAAAAGTCCTGCGGCAGTACCGTGCGCCAGTTCGGATCGCCGACCGGCGTGTATTCCCATTCGGTCTTCGGCTCCTCGCCCTTGGCGAACAGTTCGTAGACGGCGACCTCGAAGTAGCACTTGTTCGGATCGTAGCCGTACGGCTTGAAGTTGTAGCAGAGCGCGTTGTTGACGGCGTGGCCGATCTGGAAGTTCGGAAAGATCTGCCAGGCCGTGCCGCTCTTGCCGACGTGCGCCGGATCAACCTTGGGCCAGAACACGCCGCGCTTCTCGTCGGCCTCGCGTGCCGACTTCAGCCAGTGCATCAGCACTTCGCCGGGCGGCGTGTCCGCCGGCAGCTCGTCGACGAGGCGGTTCGCGGCATCGACCAGCGTGCGCGTCGTGTTGGTGTTGACCTGCTCCCAGGTGAAGTTCTGCATCTGCGCGGTCGAGACGCGCGCGTCGCCGCTGCCGATGCGCAGCTTGGCCTGCTGGTTCGGATCGACGTTCTTCGGCGCGTCGTAGCCGATGTTGCTGTGCCGGCCCTGCGCCTTGGCCCAGCCGCGGAATTCGCCGAACTGCACGAACTCCGGATGCGTGATGTCGACGTGGTAGATCTCGTTGAACGCTTCGGCGGCGACTTTCCAGTTGCAGTCGAACACGACCCACTTGCGCCAGCGCACGCGCATGTTCTGCAGCTCGAACGGATCGAGCATGCTCGCCGCCGGCTCCAGATAGCTGCGCAGCGGCTCGCAGCCGGGATCCAGGTTGATCCACAGCCAGCCGCCCCAGGTGTCGACCTTGACCTCGCCGAGCCGCGTGTTCGCGTCGGTCAGCGCGCCGTGCCAGTCCTCCTTCTCGCGGATGCGCGTGCAGTCGCCGTCGAGATTGAAGGCCCAGCCGTGGAACGGACAGACGAAGGCGGCGCGCTTGCCGGTCGCGTGCTTTGCGCCCGGCGGCGTATCGATCAGCTTGCGGCCGCGGTGCGTGCAGACGTTGTAGAAGGCCTTGAAGGCACGGTCGGCCGTGCGCACGACGATGATCGAATCGTCGAAGATGTCGTACGTGAGATAGCTGCCGACCTCCGGCAGATCCTCGACGCGGCCAACCTGCTGCCAGACCTTGCACCAGAGCCTGTCGCGCTCGGCGCGCGCGTACGCCTCGGACGTATAGGCCTCGACGCCGAAGGTGACGGCTTTCGCCAGCTCCTCCGCCGGCCGCGTCTCGCTCGGCTTCGTGGTTTCAAAGGTTTCGCTCATGTCGTCCTCCAAGCCTTCTCGTTCCGGCGTCCGGAATCGGCTGGTCTTCCGGACACTGAGTCACCGAGCCCGGCCGTTGGGCGACAGCACCCGCTCGTTTCGACAGCGTACGGATATTGGCCGGTTGAACGGAAATAAGTCAATTCAAGTACAGCGCTCCGCCGGCCATTTCCGCACCGGGATGTCGAATTGCGGACATCGCCACTAAACACCGATGTTGATTGGCACGGCGGAACGGCATTCTCGCACGGACCGGAGCGGGGGGCACGCTCACACGGGCCGGACCGCGAGCACGCTGCCCTCCGCGTCGGCCGAGACGTAAAGCGCGCCGTCGGCGCCGGCGGTCACGCCGGCGAACGGCCCCATCGGCCCCGACAGGGTGCCGATCGCGCCCAGAAACTTCGGCGTGACGCCGGCCGGGGCGCCGACCGGCAGGCCGGACGCGATCGTGCGGCGCCGGCCGCTCGCCGTGTCGAACTCGATCAACGTCTTGGCGCCGGCGTCGACGACGTAGAGCAGGGCGCCGCGCGCCGCCAGGCCTTGCGGCTTGACGAACCCGTCGAGCGCGGCATCGGCGCGGCCGCCGGCGATCTTCACGACGCGGCCGCCGGCCTGCTCGGCGACGTAGACGCTGCCGTCCGCCGCGACCGCCACGCCCGATGGTTCGCGCAGACCACTGGCCAGCACCTCGTGCTGTCCACCGTCCACCGACAGGACCCGGCCCTGTCCCTGCTCGGCGACGATGACGCCGCCGCGCGGCGTCAGCGCCACGCCGTACAGCTGCGGATCGAGTCCGCTGGCGATGACCTCGCTGCGCTGCTGCGCCGGCCAGTAGCGCGCGACGGCGCCCATCGCCGTGGCCACGATGAACTCGCCGCGCCCGGCCGCGACGACGCCGCGCGCGTAGCCCGGATAACCCTGCGTGAACAGCATGCCGATCAGCTCGCGCGGCTGGCCAGGACGCAAGGTGTACGAGAACGGGCCGTCGGCGACGTAGATCTGGCCGTCCGGGTCAATCGCCAGGCCGAGCGGCCAGTTGAAACCGTCCGGCACCAGATCGCGGGTCTGGCCGCCATCGAGAATTTCGGTGACGTAGCCGGAAATGTTCGAGACGAACGTACGCGAGCCGACGAAGGTGACGTTGTCGAGGCCCTGCGTCAGCTGCGCGAGCACGGTCCGCTCGCCGCTGCGCGGATCGATGCGCAGCACCTGGCCACTGTGCACCTGCGTCGAGACGATGCGGCCCTGGGCGTCGAACTTCACCGAGTCCGGCACGCCGAGATCGCGCGCGACGACTTCCGGCGCGCCGCCGTCGAGGCTGACGCGCCAGATTTCGTTCGCGCCCATCACCGGGATGTAGAGCCGGCCGTCGGGGCCGACCTCGAAGGCGTTCGGCATCGGTACGTCGGCGAGGATCACGCGCGGCGCGCCGCCGTTCAGGTCGAGCTCCATGATGCGGCCGCCGATGCGGCATTCGCCGGCGATCAGGCGGCCATTATGGAAAGTGATCGGATTCGCCACCGGGATGTCGCCGTGGATGACGCGCGTGCGGCCGTTCGGCTCGCGCACGCTGACGCGGCCTTCGGTGATCTCGGTGACATAGAGATTGCCGGCCGGATCGAAAACCAGGTCGTCGGGCGCGACGATGTCGCCGCCCATCGCGCTGATCGGCTCGACGGCGCCGGTGTCGACGTCGATCGCGCTGATCTGGCTGCCGGAGACCTGCGCGACGTAGATGCGCCCGTCGGGTCCGGTCCGCAGGCCGTTGGCGCCGAACAGGCGGCTGGCCGGTGTCAGGCGATCGATCGTCCAGCCTTCGGCCAGCACGGCCGGTCCCGCGGCGGTATAGCGTCCGCTTTGCAGCGCCATCGCGTCTCTCCTCGAAAATGTCGTCGTTGAATTCTGCCCGGCGCGGCGCGCGTCCACCCCGGGCGCGGCATCGCTCGATTAAACTGACGGCGCCAGCACCGCCCGTCCTGGTCATCAACATGGTTGTCGATTTCGCCGCGCGAATTCAACCACGCTGCCCGGGCCGCGGCCGGCCACGGCGGCATATCATCATCGAGGAGCCAACATGGACAAGCTGTACGCCAGCGCCACAGCCGCGCTGGACGGCATCATCCGCGACGACATCACCCTGGCCGTCGGCGGCTTCGGCCTCTGCGGCATCCCCGAGGCGCTGATCGCGGCGCTGCGCGATACCGGCAGGAAAGGCTTCACCGTCATCAGCAACAACGCCGGCGTCGACGGCTTCGGCCTCGGCCAGCTGCTGGCGACGCGGCAGATCAGGAAGATGATTTCGTCGTACGTCGGCGAGAACAAGGAATTCGAGCGCCAGTATCTGGCCGGCGAGCTCGAGCTCGAGTTCACGCCGCAGGGCAATCTCGCCGAGAAGCTGCGCGCCGGCGGCGCCGGCATCCCGGCGTTCTTCACCAAGACCGGCTACGGCACGATCGTCGCCGAGGGCAAGGAGACGCGGCAGTTCCCCGGCGCCGACGGCCAGCCGGAGTGGTACGTGCTCGAGAAGTCGCTGAAAGCCGACGTCTCGCTGGTCAAGGCTTGGAAGGCCGACCGCGCCGGCAACCTGATCTACCGCAAGACCGCGCGCAACTTCAATCCGATGGTCGCCGCCGCCGGCGCGATCTGCGTCGCCGAGGTCGAGGAGATCGTCGAGACCGGCGCGCTCGATCCCGACCAGATCCACACGCCGGGCATCTACGTGAAGCGCCTGGTGCTCAACCCGCACCCCGAGAAGCGCATCGAACAGCGCACCGTGAGGAAGTAACGATGGCCTGGACCCGTGAACAGATGGCGCAGCGCGCCGCCGGCGAGCTGCAGGACGGCTTCTACGTGAACCTCGGCATCGGCCTGCCGACGCTGGTCGCCAATTACATTCCCGACGGCATGGACGTCTGGCTGCAGTCCGAGAACGGCCTGCTCGGCATCGGCCCGTTCCCGACCGAGGAGACGATCGACGCCGACCTCATCAACGCCGGCAAGCAGACCATCACCACCGTGCCCGGCAGCGCGTTCTTCTCCAGCGCCGACTCCTTCGCGATGATCCGCGGCGGGCACATCAACCTGTCGATCCTCGGCGCGATGCAGGTGTCCGGCAAAGGCGATCTCGCCAACTGGATGGTCCCCGGCAAGATGGTCAAGGGCATGGGCGGCGCGATGGACCTCGTCGCCGGCGTCAAGCGCGTCGTCGTGCTGATGGAGCACACTGCCAAGGGCGGCGAGCTCAAGATCCTGCCGCAGTGCACGCTGCCGCTGACCGGCGTCGGCGTCGTCGACCGCATCATCACCGAGCTGGCCGTGCTCGACGTCACGCCGCAGGGCCTCAAGCTCGTCGAGCTGGCGCCCGGCGTCACGCGCGAGGAGCTGCGGCAGAAAACCGGCATGCCGGTGCTGTAGACACAGGCTGCGGGCCGCAAGCCGCATGATTCCCTGCGAGGTCGTCGATGAATCGGGGCTGCGCCTTGCCCGATGGCTTGTTTCTGTATTCGGCGTGTCTCGAACATGGTGAAATCCGCCAGTGGCGGCGAGCCGGCCTAGCCGTCCATTGCAGGCGAGCCTCGCGGCACGCCGCGGGCCGACAGGCGTGAGGAGCAAAACATGATCGGCGACGATCCCCTCGATCTGGGCGGCCAGATCGCCTTCGTGACCGGCGCCGGCCAGGGCGCCGGCCGTGCGATCGCGCTGGCGCTGGCGCGCCACAACGCGGGCGGGGTCGCCGTCAACGACTTCGTCGCCGAGCGCGCAGCGGCGGTCGCGGCCGAGATCGAAGCGCTCGGCGTCAAGGCCGTGCCGGTGCAGGCCGACGTCGGCGACTACGCGTCGGTGAAAGCGGCGTTCGCCAGGGCCGAAGCGGCGCTCGGCACCGTCACGCTGCTCGTCAACAACGCCGGCAACGCCGGCCCGAACGTGGACATGCGGCCGTCGCCGCCATTCTGGGAAGCCGACCCGCAGGAATGGAACCGTTATTTCCATACCAACCTTTACGGCGTGATGAACTGCTGCCACGTCGCGCTGCCGGACATGGTGCGCGCCGGCAAGGGCCGCATCGTCACCGTCGTCTCGGACTCCGGCCGCGTCGGCGAAGCGCGGCTGGCGACGTACTCGGCGGCCAAGGCCGGCGCCAACGGCTTCATCCGCTCGATCGCCAAGGAAGCCGGCCGCCACGGCATCACGTCGAATGCGATCTCGCTGTCGACGCTGGAGCCGCCGCTGCCGCCCGAACAACTGAGTGCGTTCCTCGACAGCGAGCGCGCCAAGGCGCACGTCTCGCGCTACGTCGTGCGCCGCTTCGGCAAGCCGGACGACGTCGCCCACATGGCGCTGTTCCTGTGCTCCGACGCCGCCTCGTGGATCACCGGCCAGACCTATCCGGTCAACGGCGGCTATTCGTTCGCGCAGTAAACGTAGAATTCCGCATGAACAGCGAAATCGAATGCCTCTGCAGCGCCGCCGTCGTGCAGCTGAGCGGCGAGCCCGTCGTGCAGGTCTACTGCCACTGCGACGACTGCCAGGCGGCGCACGGCGCCGCCTACGTCGCGAACGCGGTCTATCCGGCGTCGGCGGTCGAACTCGTGCAGGGCACGCTCGTGCCGCTCGTCGTCCGCACGGCCCGCCGCATGCGCTGCGCGAACTGCGGCACCTTCATGTTCACCGAGGTGGCGAGCGCGGGCCTGCGCAGCGTCAACGCGAGCCGGCTGCCGAAAGGGCAGTTCCGGCCGCAGTTCCACGTCCAGTGCCAGCACGCCATCCTGCCGGTCGTCGACGCTCTGCCGCACTACAAGGCATTCCCGGCGGCGTTCGGCGGCAGCGACGAACGCGTCGGCTGGTGACGCCGCGAGCCGCGCGGCGCGCCGGCGCGGCAAACGAAAAGGGGCATGACGATCGCCCTTTTTCGCCGCCGCGGATCGCGCGTCCCGCGCTCGCGATGCTCGCTCAGAACGCGCTCGTCACCCGCGCGCCGTTGACGCCGAGCGTCTGGCCCGAGATGTAGGCGGCCGCTTCCGAGGCGAGGAACGAGCAGCCGGCGGCGATGTCTTCCGGCCGGCCGGGTCGCTTCATCGGCGACGTGGCGGAAACGTTGTCGACGTTGACCGGCGAGCTGCGCAGCATCGGCGTATCGATGAAGCCGGGCGGAATGTTGTTGACGGTGATGCCCTTGTCGGCGAACTCGAGCGCCAGCGACTTGGTCAGCGCGACGATACCGCCCTTCGAGGACGAGTAGTGCGTCATGCCCTTCGAGCCGGTCTGCGCCGACGACGACGAGATGTTGACGACGCGACCCCAGCCCGCCTTAAGCATGTCCGGGATCGCCGCCTGCGTCAGCAGGAACGGCCCCATCAGGTTGATGCGGTACATGCGCTCCATCGCTTCCGGCGTGATGTCGAGGAACGGCACGGAGCCGGTGATGCCCGCGTTGTTGACGAGGACCAGCACCGGACCGAGCTCGGCGCGGATCCTGGCAAGGATGCCGTCGATGCTCTCCTTGGCGGCGGCGTCGCCGACATAGGCCTTGGCCTTGTTGCCCTCGCCCTCGATCAGCTTGACCGTCCCGGCGGCGGCCTCGCCGTTGAGATCCCACACCGCGACCGTCGCGCCGTCGCGCGCCAGCTGGATCGCGCAGGCGCGGCCGATGCCGCTGCCGCCACCGGTGACCACGGCAACTTTGCCCTTCAGAGACATCAGTTTTCTCCTGTATCGATTCGTTCTTTGTGGTCGAAGCGCGCGACGCGGCTGATCGACAGTGGTGACTATCTTACCTAAACGCGACTGGCCTTGCAGATGGCGAAATCATCGGGCAGCCGATGTTCGCGACCGGCGAGCCGCGCTCCGGCACGACGCTGATGCACGCGCTGATGTCGATCGACCCCGACGCGCGCACTGCGCTTCTGGGCAGTGATGCGAAGCGCGATTAGCCAACGGGGAGCGCGCGATGCACGAGCGGATATCGGCCGGCCAGACCTCGTTTCCCGACGCGGGCCTCGCGCAGCTCGCCGATTGCTGGCGCGCGCGCCGCATCAGCTTCGTCAGCCATACCCGGCTCGCGGAAGACGTCACGGCCGTGCGCCGAGATGGCGGGCGTCGACGTCCGCATCGACTACTTCGCGTGTACTTCGCGTTCTGGACCGAAGCCGGCCTGCGCGCCACGCTCGAACGCGCGGTGGCGCGCTTATCGCGAGGACGAACCGGCTTGGCAACGACGACCATCGGCAAAGCGTTCCCTGCCGACTCGTCGCTACACGTGCTCGATGACGACCTTGCCGAAGGCCTCGCCGCTGGCCAGCCGTTCGTACGCCGCGCGCGCTTCGTCGAACGGGTAGCGGCGGTCGATCAGCGGACGCAGCCGGCGGACGTCGATGAAGCGCAGCATCGCCTCGGTGTCGGCGCGGCTGCCGACCTGCACGGCGCGGATCGTCAGGTCGTTCATCAGGATCGGCATCAGGCTGCCGCCCGGGTCGTGGAAGCCGGTGATCAGGCCGACGATCGCGACGCGCGCGTGCCAGTTGGCGGCGGCCAGCGATTTCACGTAGGTCGCGCCGCCGCCGTTCTCGACGACGACGTCGGCGCCGCCGAGCGCGCGCACCCGCTGCGGCCAGTCGTCGTCGCGGTAATCGACGACGGCGTCGGCGCCGAGCGCGCGCAGGCGCTCGCCGCGCGCCGGGTTCGAGGTGGTGACGATCACGCGCGCGCCGGCGGCTTTCGCGAACTGCAGCGCGAACAGCGAGACGCTGCCGCTGCCGAGCGTCAGCACCGTCTCGCCCGGCTGCAGGCCGCCCTTCACGAACAGCGCCGACCACGCGGTGACCGCGGCGCACGGCAGGGTCGCCGCTTCGGCGAAATCCAGATGCGCCGGAATGCGCAGCACGCCGGTCTCCGGCAGCACCGCGTACTCGCGCAGCAGTCCGTCGACGTCGCTGCCGGGCGTCATCCCGGTGTGCTCGGGACGCAGCGGGCCCGCCAGCCAGCGCTGTAAGAACGTGCCGATGACGCGGTCGCCGACCGCGACGCCGCGCACGCCGTCGCCGATGGCGACGATTTCGCCGGCGCCGTCGCACAGCGGCACGACGTCCGGCGCGCCGTTGCGCGGCAGCGTGCCGCGCGCCGCCATCAGATCGCGCTGGTTCAGCGAGTTCGCGCGCACGCGCAGCAGGACCTCGCCGGGGCCCGGCCGCGGTCGCGGCCGCGTCTGCCGCTGCAGACCGTCGAGCGTGCCGAAGCGTTGCCAGCTCCACGCCTTCATCGTTGTCGTTTGCATGGTGCTCCTCGTTCGCGACGTGCGGCGCGGCGGCGCACGCACATCAAATCAACAGAACTGTACACTTCTTCTCGGTACGCGCCGTGCAGGTGCGCATCGAGAACAAAACCGAGGAGGCCCCATGAACCCCGCGCAACAGGCGCGCGTCGCCGTCGTCACCGGCGCCAGTTCCGGCATCGGCAAATCCGCCGCCAGGGCGCTCGCGCAGCAGGGCTGGCGTGTGATCGGCGTCGGCCGCGACGCCGGGCGCTGCGCAGCCGCCGAAGCCGAGCTGCGCGCCGCCGCGCCCGGCGCGCAGGTCGAGATGATTCGCGCCGACCTGTCGCTGCTCGTCGGCGCGGCGCGCGCCGCCGACGACATCGCCGCGCGCACCGACCGCATCGACGTGCTGATCAACAACGCCGGCGGCGTCGGCAGCCGGATGGCGATGACGGCCGAAGGCAACGAGGCGACCTTCGCCGGCAACCATCTCGGGCCGTTCGTGCTGACCAACCGCCTGCTGCCGCTGCTGCGGCGGACCGCGGAGACGGCGCCGCCGGGCAGCGTGCGCATCCTCGCGACCTCGTCGGCCGGCCATCGCTACTGCCCCGGCATGGACTGGGACGACCTGCAGCGCGTGCGCAGCTTCACGACCGGCGGCGCGTACACCAGCGCCAAGCTCGCCAACGTGCTGTTCACGCGCGAGCTGGCGCGGCGCCTGGCCGGCGACGGCATCGTCGCGCACGCGATGGAGCCGGGCGTGGTGCTCGACAGCAATTTCGTCAGCCACGCCGACGACGCGATGCAGCGCTACATGGCGACGCAGGACAAGGTCGCCGTCAGCTCCGACGAGGCGGCGCGGACGCTGGTCTACATGGCGACGGCCGACGAGCCGGGCCGCAGCAGCGGCGGCTACTACTACGAGTGCCGGCCGCTGGCCGCCGCCGCGCCGGGGCTCGACGCCGCCGCCGCCGAACGGCTCTGGCAGGAAAGCGCGGCGCTCGCCGCGCGCGCCGGGGTCGCGCTGGACGCCTGAGGACGCACCCGCGCGGCAACGGCGCGTCCCCGCGGGCCGCCGCGCTGCCTACAATGCGCGGATCGCGGATCCACACGAGCGGCAAGCGGAGCTTTTCATGTCGGGCAACATCGAGGCCGGAGCATTTCGCCAGGCGCTGGGCAGCTTCACCACCGGCGTCACGATCGTCACCGCGGTCGACGCGGACGGCCGCGACGTCGGCATGACGGCCAATAGCTTCAACTCGGTGTCGCTCGACCCGCCGATGGTACTGTGGAGCATCGCGCGCTCGTCGGCGAGCTTCGAGGCCTTCATGAACGCGCGGCACTTCGCCGTGCACATCCTGGCCAGCGATCAGGACCAGCTCGCCAGCCGCTTCGCGAAGCGCGGCGTCGATCGCTTCGCCGGCCTGCGGCTCGGCCGCGGACCCGACGGCATCCCGCTGCTCGAAGGCTGCTCGGCGCGCTTCCAGTGCCGCATGGCCTTCCGCCACGACGGCGGCGATCACGTGATCCTGGTCGGTGAAGTGCTCGAATTCGAGCACGGCGGACACGACCCGCTGGTGTTCAAGGGCGGGCGCTTCGCCTACGCGCTGCCGAAGGCGGACGACGCGCCCCCCGCCGGCGACGCGGCGGAGCCCGGCGCGATCGCGCCGGACTTCCTGATCTACCAGCTCGGCCGCGCCTACCATCAGATCTTCGCGCGCCTGCAGCCTGAGCTCGAACGCCGCCGGCTCGGCACATCGGCCTATTTCGCGCTGAGCATGCTCGGCGTGCGCGACGGCCGCACGCTGTCCGAGCTCGACGGCCTGGCGTCGTACACCGGCGTCGGCGTCACCGACCTCTGCGCGCGGCAGCTCGTGCTGCTCGGCCTGGCGACGGCGAGCGACGATGCCGATCCAAAGCTGACGCTGACCGCCGCGGGACAGCGCACCGTCGTCGAGCTGATGGCGGCCGCCAAGGCGGCGAGCGACGACGCCGAGAACAGCTTCGACCCGAGCGAGGTGCGGCTGCTGCGGCAGTTCCTCGACCGCGTGATCGCGGCGACCGACCCGACGGCCCCGGCGACGTGAACGCCGCGCGCGCGGCTCAGCTGCCAACCGGCAGCGAAGCGCCGTTGATCGCGCGCGCGCCGTCGCCGGCGAGGAAGGCGACGACGTCGGCGAGCGCCGCCGGCTCGACCCAGGCCGCGGTGTCGGCGCCCGGCATCGCCGCGCGGTTCTCCGGCGTGTCGATGATCGTCGGCAGCACACAGTTGACGTTGATGCCCTGCCTGCCGAGCTCGGCCGCCATCGATTCGGTGAGGCGGATCACGCTCGACTTGGTCGCCGCGTAGGCGCCCATCAGCGCGCCGCCGCGCAGCGCGCCGTTGGCGCCGACGTTGACGACGCGGCCGCCGCCGGCCGCGAGCATCACCGGTACCACGGCGCGGCTCATGCTCAGCAGCGTGCGCACGTTGAGATCGAACAGCAGCTGCCAGGTCTCGTCGCTGGCCTCATGCACCTGCTCGCCCATGCGGAAGCCGCCGGCGATGTTGGCGAGCACGTCGACGCGGCCCCAGCGGTCCAGCACCTTCTGCACGGCGGCGGCGGCGCTGTCGGTCTTGCGCAGATCGGCGGCGGCGAGCAGCTGCGTGTCGGAATCGGCGCCGTGCACCTGCGCCAGACGCGCGCCGTCGACATCGATCAGCGCCAACTTCGCGCCCTGCGCGGCGAAGCGCTGCGCGACCGCGCGACCGAGATTGCCGGCGGCGCCGGTGACGATGACGACCTTGTCCTTGAAGCTCATGCGGACTCTCCGGAAATGGCGATGCGGGAAAGATGTGGAATCAGGCGGCGGCGAACACGTGCTGCGCGACCGCCTGCGCCTGTCCGCCACGGCCGCCGAGCTCCGCCAGCAGGGCCTTGAGGCGATAAGTCCACAGGTGCAGCGGATGCTCGAGCGTCATGCCCATCGCGCCGAGCATCTGGTGCACCTCGTAGCAGACGCGCGTCGCGCTGTCCTGCGCGTGGAAGGCGGCGAGCGCGGCATCGCCGTCGTCGCCGCTCCACGCCGCCCGGCGCATCAGGTGGCGCACGCCGCCGGCGAGCACCGCGCACTCGGCCATGCGGTGACGCAGCGCCTGGAAGGTGCCGATCGGCCGGCCGAACTGCTTGCGCACCGAGAGGTGCTCGACGGTCGAATCGATCGCCGCCTGGATCAGGCCGACCGCCTCGGCGGCGAGCGCGACGCGGATCCACTTGCGCACGCTGGCGGCCTCGGCATCGGACAGCTCCGTCAAGGCGGGTTTGCCGACCAGCCGGCCCATCGGATACGCGAAGATCGATTCCACCGTCTCGACGTCGCCGGCCTGCGGCCGCGCGAGGCTCGCCGCATCGCCGTCGATGACGATCAGGGTTCTGGCCTGCGCGACGAAACGTCCGGGGCGGCCGTTCTCGACGATCGCCAGCGGCCGCGGCCAGTCGCCGGGCAGCTGCGGGCGCACGAGCATCGACAGCGCGGTCTCGGCGGCGCACGCGCAGCGCGCGAGGCGCTCGACGGCGAGCGCCGCAGTCAGCGCGCCGAATTCCGGAATCTGCGCGACGTCGAAGTATTCGCCATCGGTGAGCTCGCGCTCGAGCGCGTCGCCGGCGAGCGCGAAGCCGTGGAACTCGATCGGCTTGGCGTCGAACGGCGCGGCGATGCGGTCGATGGCATCGACCAGCGCGTTCTGGTCGGCAGTGAGCGTGAAATCCATCAGCGCGGCTCCCTCGGCAGCTTGAGCAGTTCGGTGGCGACGATGTTGAGCTGGATCTCGGCGGCGCCGGAGGCGATGCCGGCGACGATCGCGCGCTGGTGATGCGCGAGCAGCATCGGCTCGCCGCCGGCCAGCGCCTCGGGGCAGTGCTCGACGACGAACTCGCCGACCAGGCGCTCGGCGTTGACCGTCGCGAAGCGGCCGGCGCTGGCCTCGGGGCCGGCGATGATGCCGCGCACGCGCTGGTCGATGATGCTGTAGCTGTAGAGGCGCGAGGCTTCGCAGGCGGCCTGCGCGCGCGCGGCCTGCTCGACCGCGCTGCCCGCGAAGCGGCCGGCCTTCTTCAGGCAGCCGACGGCGCGGCTCAGCATCGTGGAGGCGAGCGCGAAGCGCGGAATGCCGACGCGTTCCAGCGACAGCGCGGTGCGGATGACGTCCCAGCCCTGGCCTTCGCCGCCGAGCATCGCCGTCTCCGGCACCTCGACGTCGTCGAAGAACACTTCGTGGATGTCGCCCTCGCCGATCACGCTCGGGATCTGCCGCACGGTGATGCCCGGCGTGTCCATCGGCACGAGGAAGATCGAGATGCCGTTTTTGCCGGGCGAGGTGCGCGCCAGCAGGAAGCAGGTGTCGGCGTAGCTAGCGTACGAGGTCCAGATCTTCTGGCCGTTGATGCGGTAGTTCGTGCCGGCCTTCTCGGCGCGCGTGCGCAGCGAGGCGAGGTCGGAGCCGGCCTCGGGCTCGGAGAAGCCCTGGCACCAGATCGTCTCACCGCGCGCCATCGGCACGACGTAGCGCTGCTGCTGTTCTTCCGAGCCGTACTTCATCAGCGTCGGGCCGATCCAGTTAACGTTCATGTACTGGCCGCCGCGCGGTTCGCCGGCCATCCACATTTCCTCGGCGAGGATGAACGCGGTCCAGGCGTCGGCGTCGCGGCCGCCCCAGCGCGCCGGCCAGTGCGGCACGAGCAGGCCGGCCTCGGCGAGCTTGCGGCAGAACACGTCGGCGAACTCGCTCTGCACTTCCGACGCCGGACCGTGCGCGATCGTTTCCCAGTTCGCCGGCAGGTGGCCGGCGAGGAAGCGGCGCACGGTCGCGCGGAATTCGAGCTGCTCGGGCGTCCAGTTGAAATCCATCAGGGTCGTCTCAGGCTGGGGCGGCAACGCGGATGGCGGCGGCCATGCATGCAGCGGCGCGCAGGCGCATTCCTCCTCCCGGTTCTGTATCGTTATGAAGCAACGCACACTGTACGCGGCCTGCGCGCGTCTCACGCCGCCGCGCGCGCCGCGTCAGGGCGTGGAGGATATGATATCAACAGCGTTGTTCACAATTCCGGCCGCCGCAAGGCGGATGCGATCCAATCCGCGCCGCAAGCCGTGGCGACCGCGCGCGAACCCCACAAAAACGAATCCGGCCAGCCCCCATGAACCCACCCGAGCCATCGTCCCTGCCCGCCTTCAAGACCCTGCTGCTGAGCCGCCAGGGCCGGCGCCTGACGATCACGCTGAACCGCCCCGAACTGCTCAACGCCTGCAACTACGAGATGCACGAGGAACTGGCGGAGGTCTTCCAGTTCGCGCACACCGATGCGCACTCGGACGTCGTCGTGATCACCGGCGCCGGCCGCGCGTTCTCGGCCGGCGGCGACATCGCGCACATCGCGCGGAGCGCCGCGAACCCGGAACTGTTCGACCAGGAGGCGCGCTGCGCCAAGCGCGTGATCGCCGGCATCCTCGATCTCGACAAGCCGCTGGTCTGCCGCCTCAACGGCCACGCCGTCGGCCTCGGCGCGACGCTGGCGCTGTTCTGCGACGTGATCTTCGCCGCCGAGACCGCGAAGATCGGCGACCCGCACGTCAGCATCGGCCTCGTCGCCGGCGACGGCGGCGCGGCGATCTGGGCGCAGCGCATCGGCCTCGGCCGCGCCAAGGAATTCCTGCTGAGCGGCGAACTGCTGACGGCGGCGAAGGCCGCCGAGATCGGCCTCGTCAATCACTGCCTGCCGGCCGCCGGACTCGACGCCGCCGTCGATGCGTTCTGCGACAAGCTGCTCGGCGGCGCGATCAAGGCGATCCGCTGGACCAAGGTGCTGACCAATCTCGAACTCAAGCGCATCGCCACCGCGGTGATGGACGCCGGCGTCGCCTACGAATCGCTGAGCGTGCGCTCCGATTTCCATCAGAACGCGGTCAAGGCGATGGTCGAGAAGGCAGCGGCGAAAAAGTAGGGCCCCAGATCTCTGCGGCGAGCGCGAACACCGCCGCGATCGCCGGCTCGTCGCGGCGCCGCGCGAGGCAGACGAGCGAGAGCTCGGTCTCGAGCGTCAGCGGCGTCAGCGCGATGCGCCCGGCGCGGCTTTCCTGGCGGGCGATCGATTCGCGTACCAGCGACAGGCCGACGCCGGCGCGCACCAGATCGAGCATCGACGGCTCCACGTCGACCTGCGCGGCGATGCGCGGACTCGCGCCGAGCTCGGCGAAACGCGCGCCGAGCAGGCGGTTGTGCACCGATTCCGGCGGCGTCCACACCCAGGGCAGCCGCGCCAGCGCCGACCAGTCCGCGCGCGCGACCCGCGCCTTCCAGGCGCGCGGCGCCGCGACGCGGTAACGGAACGAGGTGAGCACCGCCGCGTGCACGCGCCGGTCTTCGGGCACGCCGAGATAGAACCCGACGTCGAGTTCGCCGGCGAGCACCTGCGCGAGCACCCAGCCCGAAATGCCGTGCGAGACGTCGGTGCTCAGGGCCGGATGGCGCTCGAGCATCAGGCCGAGCAAGGCGCCGAGGCGCAGGAAATCCGAATCGAGAATGGTGCCGAGCCGCAGGCGACCGGCGATCTGCTGCGAGAGCTGCGCCGCCGCGCCTTCGAAATCGCCCAGCGCATCGAGCACCGCCCGCGCGCGCGGCAGCAGCGTCGCGCCGGCGGGCAGCAGCTCCATGCCGCGCGGCGTACGGCGGAACAGCGGCAGACCGAGCTCGTCCTGCAGGCTCTTGAGCTGCAGGCTCAGCGCCGATTGCGTCAGATGCACCGCTTCCGCGGCGCGCGTGATGCTGCCGAGGCGGGCGATGGTGACGAAGACGCGCAGCTGCCTGAGATCCATGCGATGCGGGTGCTGGCTTTCGTGATATTGGCACGGCTCATATCGCGGGCAGTGTAACTCATTGGCCTTGAGCGCCCGACCGCAGCGTAAAATAGGCGAATCCCCAGAGCGCAACGAGTCCGACCATGAATCTGCCCGCAAGCCCAATCATCAACACTATTGGTCATTACATCGGCGGCGCCGTCCGGCAGCCGGCCGGCGCACGCACCAGTGACGTCTTCAACCCGGCGACCGGCGCCGTCTCCGGCAAGGTGACACTCGCCGCGCAGGCCGACGTCGACGCCGCGGTCGCCACCGCGAAGGCCGCCTTCCCGGCGTGGTCCGGCCTGGCGCCGCTGCGCCGCGCGCGTATCCTGATGAAGTTCCGCGAGCTGCTCGAAGCGCACAAGGAAGAACTGGCCAGGCTGATCACCGCCGAGCACGGCAAGGTGCTGTCGGACGCGGCCGGCGAAGTGACGCGCGGCATCGAGGTCGTCGAGTTCGCGATGAACGCGCCGCACCTGCTGAGTGGCTCGCACAGCGACAACATCGGCGGCGGCATCGACAACTGGAACCTGCGCCAGCCGCTCGGCGTGGTCGCCGGCATCACGCCGTTCAACTTCCCGGTGATGGTGCCGATGTGGATGTTCCCGGTCGCGCTGGCCTGCGGCAACACCTTCGTGCTGAAGCCCTCGGAGCGCGATCCGTCGGCCTCGCTGCTCTACGCCGAGCTGCTCAAGCAGGCCGGCCTGCCGGACGGCGTGTTCAACGTCGTGCAGGGCGACAAGCTCGCCGTCGACGCGCTGATCGCGCATCCGGACGTGCAGGCGCTGTCGTTCGTCGGCTCGACGCCGATCGCCGAGTACATCTATGCCGAGGGCACCAAGCGCGGCAAGCGCGTGCAGTCGCTCGGCGGCGCGAAGAACCACATGGTGATCATGCCGGACGCCGATCTCGACCAGGCCGTCGACGCGCTGATCGGCGCCGCCTACGGCTCGGCCGGCGAGCGCTGCATGGCGATCTCGGTCGCCGTCGCGGTCGGCGACGTCGCCGACGAGCTGGTCGCCAAAGTTGCCGAGAAGGCGAAGAAGCTCGTGATCTGTAATGGTCTTGAGTCGCGCGCCGAGATGGGCCCGCTGGTCACCGGCGTGCACAAGGCCAAGGTCGAGGGCTACATCGCCAAGGGCGTCGAGGAAGGCGCGAAGCTGGTCGTCGACGGCCGCGGCCTCAAGGTGCCGGAGCATGAGAACGGCTTCTTCGTCGGCGGCACGCTGTTCGACCACGTCACGCCGGACATGACGATCTACAAGGAAGAAATCTTCGGGCCGGTGCTCAGCGTCGTGCGCGTGCCGGACTTCGCCACCGCCGTCGAGCTGATCAACCGGCACGAGTTCGGCAACGGCACCGCCTGCTACACGCGCGACGGCGCCACCGCGCGCGAGTTCGCGCGCCGCATCCAGGTCGGCATGGTCGGCATCAACGTGCCGATCCCGGTGCCGATGGCCTGGCATTCGTTCGGCGGCTGGAAGCGCTCGCTGTTCGGCGACACGCATGCCTACGGCGAGGAAGGCGTGCGCTTCTACACGCGCTACAAGAGCATCATGCAACGCTGGCCGGACAGCGCGTCCAAGGGTCCGGAGTTCGTGATGCCGACGGCGCAGTAAGACGGCAGGCAGCAACAGGAAAGGCCCGGTCGGTTCCCGACCGGGCCTTTTCGTTTTGCGGCGCCGACGACGGCGCCCGTATTTCTAGTCCGTCATTGCGGGGAGCGCAGCGACGAAGCCATCCAGCTGCGCAGCCCGATCAGGTGCCGAAGCTGGAGGCTTCGTCGGCCTGCGGCCTGCTCGCAATGACGAATGCGTCAGACGATCTCGCCGATCACCGTGCCGACGTCGAGCGTGTCGCCGGCCGGCAGTTTGTGCTTGAGCGTGCCGGACGCCGGCGCGGCGATTTCCTGGACCGACTTGCCGGTTTCCAGCGAGTAGATCGGATCGCCTTCCTTGACGGTCGCGCCATCGGCGACCAGCCATTCGGTCAACGTGCCTTCGGTCATCGACATTTCGAGTTTCGGAATGGTCAGTGCGGTCGCCATTGGAAGTTCAGCCTTGTTCAGTTTTGCTTGCTTACTTGAAGGAAAGGATTTCGCGGACGCGGGCGGCGATCGCCGGCGCGCTCGGAATCTGGTTCATTTCGATGTCGCGAGAGTAGCCGATCGGCGCGAACGCGGCGCCGAGGCGGCCGACCGGCGCCTTGAGCGTCGAGAACTGCTCCTCGGCGATCGTGCTCGCAATCTCCGCGCCGAAGCCGCCGAACTCGGTCGCCGCGTGCACGACGAGCGCGCGGCGCGTCTTCTTCACGGAGTCGAGCACGCGCGCGTAATCGATCGGCAGCAGCGTGCGCAGATCGATGACCTCGACGCTGATACCGTCCTTCTGCAGCTCGTCGGCCGCCTTGACGCACTCGTGCACTTCCCAGCCGTACGACACGATCGTGATGTCGCTGCCTTCGCGGCGCAGCTTGGCGACGCCGAGCGGGATGCGGTAGTCCGCCAGCGGCACCTCGCCCTTGATGCCGCGCAGCAGCTTGATCGATTCCAGATGCACGACCGGATCGTCGTCGAAGATGCTGCTCAGCAGCAGGCCCTTGGCGTCGAACGGCGTGCTCGGCATGACGACCTTGAGGCCCGGCACGTGCGCGAACCACGCTTCGAGCGACTGCGAGTGCTGCGCGCCGAAGCCGCCGATGCCGCCGCCGACCATCATGCGGATCACCATCGGCACGTGCGTGGCATTGCCGGACATGAAACGCTGCTTGGCGGCGTGGTTGAAGATCGGGTCCATGCACACGCCGGCGAAGTCGTTGAACATGATCTCCGTGATCGGGCGCATGCCGACCAGCGCCGCGCCGACGCCGGCGCCGATGATCGCCTGCTCGGCGATCGGCGTGTCGAGCACGCGGTCTTTTCCAAACTTCTCCTGCAGGCCCTTCGACGTGCCGAATACGCCGCCCGGCTTGCCGACGTCCTCGCCGAACGCGACGACGCCGCGGTCCAGCTCCATCGCCGTGGCCTGCGCGTTGATGACGGCTTCGAGCATCAGCATGTTCTTGCGCTCGCCGGCCGGTTCGACCTCGGCTTCGCGGCGCGGATACCGGCCGCGCACCGGCACGTCCTCGACGTCGGCGTAGACGTCGACCAGCGTTTCCGAAGCCGGCGTGTTCGGCGCGGCGAGCGCCTTCTCCATCGCGGTCTCGACTTCGACGCGCGCGGCTTCCTCGATCTCGGCGAGCTGCGCTTCGGTGGCGATGCCGGATTCGATCAGCCGCGCGCGCGTGCGCGGCACCGGCCACGCGTCCTTGCCGGCCTGCAGTTCTTCCTTGGGCGCGTTGTGGTTGTCGCCGACGCCGGCATGCGGGCCGAGGCGGTAGGTCGTCGCCTCGACGAAGATCGGGCCGTGGCCGGCGCGAATCTCGGCGATCACGTCCTTCATGCCGTTGTAGAACGCGACCGGATCGTTGCCGTCGAGCTTGACGCCCTTGAAGCCGTAGCCGGCGGCGCGCGACGCGAAATCCTGGCTCGCGGTGTAGTCGGCGAGCCGGGTGTATTCACCGTACTGGTTGTTCTGGCAGAGGAAGATCACCGGCAGCTTCCAGCTACCAGCAAAGTTCATCGCCTCGTGCACGGCGCCGATGCTGGTCGCGCCGTCGCCGAAGTTGACGATGGTCACGCGGTCCTCGCCGCGCGACTTGGCGGCGAACGCCAGGCCGTTGGCGATCGGCGCGCCGGCGCCGACGATGGCCGTGGTCAGCATTGAGCCCGACGCCGGATCGGAAATGTGTGGCGCGCCGCCCTTGCCCTTGTTGATGCCGGTCGCGCGGCCGAGCGCTTCGGCGAACAGGCCTTCGAGTTCGAGGCCCTTGGCGACCTGATCGTGAATGCCGCGGTACGTGGTCACCATGTAGTCGCGCGCGCCGATCAGCTGCGAGATCGCCGCCGGAATCACTTCCTGGCCGGTCGACGGCCAGTACGAGAACAGGAACTTGCCGGCCGACAGCCCCGCCTGAATGCCCTTGTCGACGGCGCGGATGCGCGCCATCTGGCGATAGATCCCGACCAGCGTCTCGGGCGCGATGCCCAGGCCGGTATTGGCTTTTGCTTGCATGCTGATGTCCTGATCTTTTCCTGGTCGATGCCTGTCAAGGCCGCAACGGCCCAACCGCAGTTGAAGCCTTTTTCCATCCAACAGTGTAGTTCAATTGAATTCGAAACCCGCGAGCGCGTCGGCGAACGCGCGCGTGAAGCGCGCGGCGTCGGCGCCGTTGATGACGCGGTGGTCGTAGGAGAGCGACAGCGGCAGGAACGACTTCAGCACCGGCCTGCCGTCGGCGTCCGGCACGAAGCGCTCGGCGGCGCGCGTGATGCCGAGGATCGCCACTTCCGGCGCGTTGATGATCGGCGAGAAGCTGGTGCCGCCGATGTGGCCGAGCGACGACAGCGAGAAGCAGCCGCCCGACATCTCGGCGACCGACAGGCCCTTGGTACGCGCCTTCTCGGAGATCTTCACGATCTCGTCGGCGATCTCGCCGACGCTCTTTTTGTCGCAGTCGCGGATCACCGGCACCAGCAGGCCCGACGGCACGTCGACGGCAATGCCGATGTGGTAGTAGCCCTTCTGGAACAGCGTCGCGCCGTCGGCCGACAGCGAGACGTTGAACTGCGGGAATTTCTGCAAGGAAACGACCGCCACCTTGACCAGCGCCGGCAGCAACGTGCGCTTCTGATCCGGATGCGCGGCGTTCCACGCCTTGCGGCGCTGCTCGAAGCCGCTGATGTCGACCTCGTCGTTGTGCGTGACGTGCGGAATCGAGGTCCAGTTGCGCTGCATCACGCGGCCGACGTAGTGCTGGATCTTGCCGACCTTTTTCGCCTCGACCTGGCCGTAGACCGAGAAATCCTCTTCCGGCCACGGCAGCGGCGGAGCGGCGGGCTTGGTATCACTCATTCAATGCTCTCCCAGAGATAGGCCGACGCATCCGGCGCGAGGGCGGCGCTCGTCGCCAGCAGCTCGGTGCCGGCGCGGGCGAGCAGTTCGCGCGCGAAGTCCTGCGGATCGTCGGTGTCGATTTCATAGATGGCCAGATAGCGGTGCGGCGACGGCGCATCGCGGACCTGCGCAGCGGCGAGGCGGAAGCGCCGTGCCGAGACGACGCCCGGCAGGCGCCGCAGATCGTCGAGGTGCGGCCCCGAATACCAGGCGTTGAACTCGTCGTCGCGGCCGTCGACCGCGTTGGTGTGAACGACGAAGACATGGCGCGGCATGACCCCTCAGGCGCTGGCCTGCGCGGCGCTCGCCGGGTCCATCTGCAGCACGTCCCAAAATACCGGCACAGCGTCGGCGACCGCACGGCTGCGCGCGATGCGGCCGGACATGACACGGGCGTTCATCTCGTCGATGAAGCCCTGCAGATCGGCGGTCTCGACTTCGAACACGGTGATGAATCTGTGCGTATGGGGATGCGCGTCCGGCGCCGGGCGCGCCTGTGCCCGCGCGACGGCGCCGCGACGTCCCCAGATCACGCCGGGCAGCGCGAGGATGTCGTCGACGTGCTTCGTCATGTAATCCTGATATTCCTGCTCGCGGCCCTCGGCCGCGTTGCTGTGCACCACGAACAGATAGCGGGACATTCTTCCACCCTCGGCGGCTGCGCCACGGTCCACGTTCGGATCCGCGACGTCAGACGGCGGCCTTCGACGTCCGCAGGCGCTCGCGCGTCGCCTCGGCCAGCGGCGGCGCGCCGGCTTCGATCGGCGTGCCGATGCTGTTGAGCACCAGGGCCAGCGTGTCGTAGCAGCCGACCAGGAACAGCAGATCGAGCATCTGCGCCTGGCTGTAGCGCCGCGCCAGCCGCGCCCAGGTGGCCGGCGTGATCCGCGACAGCGCCCGCAGCTCGTCGACCGCGCGTACCAGATCGGCGTCCTCCGCCGACCAGCCCGGCGCGTCGGCGCCCTGCTCGTGCTGCAGCCGCTCCAATTCCTCGTCGGTCAGTCCGGCGCGCTTGCCGAGGATCAGGTGCTGGATGAACTCGTACTCGGCATGCCGCAGCCAGCTCAGGCGCAGGATGGCGATCTCGCGGTCGCGCCGCTCCAGCGTGCTCGCGGCGGCGACGTGCGCGTTGAACGTGCAATAGGCTTTCGCCAGCGCGGGATAGTGCGCGAGCGTGCCGAGGACGTTGATGCCGCGCACTTCGCGATCGCCGGCATCCCAGCCTTTCATCACGAAATCGAAGCTCGACGGAAAGGCGCGCAGCGCATCGCGGGCGCTGTCGTCCCATTGATCGGGCATCATGGGCGCGATGCGCGGCGCAGGCTCATGCTCCGACTTCATCTCAAGGCTCCTCCACGAGTCTTCTAAGGGCGCCGGATCGCGGAGGTTTCTGTCGGCTCCGGACGCACGCTCGCGCGCGACTAAAGACCGGCCCTCTTCAACGGCGATTTTCTGCGGCGAATTTGCTAACGAGTGTAAGCGACGGCCGTTCCGGGTGGCAAATATCCAACGCCGTTGTTGATTTCAGCCGCGCGGCGCGAGTAGGCTCGGCCGGCTGCAAAAACATAAATGAGGAGATCGCGATGTACGAAGCCGGCGCACCCGCCGCCGATGCCACCGAGGCGGCCTCGCCGGTCTCCTATCCGTCGCGGGCGATCGCGTGGTACGCGACCGGCGTGCTGGCCCTCATGTACTGGCTGTCGGTGCTCGACCGCTTCATCATTTCGCTGCTGGTCGGCCCGATCAAGGCCGACCTCGGCATCTCCGACACGCAGTTCGGCCTGCTCAACGGCTTCGCGTTCGCCGTAACCTTCTGCCTGTTCGGCCTCGTCGCCGGCGCCGTCACCGACCGCTTCAGCCGGCGCTGGGTCGTCTTCGCCGGCGTCTCGATCTGGTCGATCGCCACGGCGCTGTGCGGCGCCGCGCAGAACTTCTGGCATCTGCTGACGGCGCGCGTCGGCGTCGGCGCCGGCGAGGCGGCGCTGTCGCCGGCCGCGACGTCGATGCTCACCGACCTGTTCCCGCGCGAGCGCCTGACGCTGGCCATCGCGATCTATTCGATCGGCTCGACGATCGGCGGCGGCTGCGCCTTCCTGTTCGGTGGCCTGATCATCGAAGCGGTATCGAAGCACAGCAGCGTCGCGCTGCCGCTGATCGGCGACGTGCGCTCCTGGCAGGCGGTGTTCTTCATCGTCGGCATTCCCGGCGCGCTGATCGCGCTGCTGATGTTCACGATCCCCGAGCCGCTGCGCCGCGGCCGGCGCGCGGCGACGGCGAGCCGGGCTTTCGTCATTGCCGCGTATCGTGATCTGCTGAGGTTCATCCGCAAGCAGCCACGCTTTTTCTTCGCGCACTACGCCGGCTTCGGTCTCGCATCGCTGGTCGTCACCGGGCTCGGCACCTGGTACGCCGCATTCATGGGCCGCGCGTTCGGCTGGCATTTCGGGCAGATCGGCCTCGCGCTCGGCCTGATCATGGGCGGCTGCGGCATCGTCGGGCCCGTCGTCAGCGGCCGCTGCATCGACGCGATGGTGCGCCGCGGCCGTCAGGACGCGCAGTTCCTCTGGTACGGCAGCTGCGTGGCCATCGCCACGCCGGCCGCCATCATCGCACTGAGCAGCCACTCGCCATTGGTTTTCATCGTCTTCATCACGATCTTCCAGCTGCTGACCAGCTCGCTCAACGCCTGCAGCAACGCCGCGCTGAGCCTGGTCACGCCCAACGCGCTGCGCGGCACCGGCGTGGCGTTCTATTCGGCGACCACCGGCCTGCTCGGCCTGAGCCTCGGCCCGCTGCTGATGGGCGCGATCTCGGATCATGTGTTCCACAACGAGGCGGCGATCGGCTACGGCATGGCCACGGTGATCGGCATCGCCCTGCCGCTGGCCGCCGTGCTGCTGCTGGCGGGACGCAAGCACATGCGGGCGGCGGTGGCCGCCGCCGAAGTCTGAGCGGCAAGGTCGGTAACGATGCATGACAGCTCCGCGCCGCCGCCATCCCTCAACGGGCTCGAACGGCTGTGCGCGCAGGCGCTGGCACGGCCCGCCACGCAGCTGGCGATCGAATTCGGTGGACAGTGGTTCAGCTGGGGCGATATGGCCCGCGTCGCGACGCAGGTCGCGGCGCTGATCGCCGCCAGCGGTTGCCCGGCGCACGCGCCGATCGGCTTCGTGCCGCGCAATCGGCCCTCGGCGATCGCGGCGCTGTTCGGCCTGATCGCCCGCGGCAGCCATGTGCGGATGATTTATGCGTTCCAGTCGCCGGCGGCGATCGCGCGCGACGTCGCGCGGCTGGCGCCGGCCGTCGTCATCGCGGCCGCCGCCGATATCTCCGATGAGGTGCGCGCCGTGCTCGCG
>JASGFY010000040.1:0-28280 GCA_047605265.1 Solimonas sp. | reverse complement strand
CTGTCGGCCGGCCAGAAGCGGCGCACGGCGCTGGCCCGCCTGCTGCTGCAGCGGCGCGCGGTCTGGCTGCTCGACGAACCGCTCGACGGTCTCGACACGGCCGGACTCGCGCTGTTCGCCGAGTTGACGCAGGCGCATCTGGCGCAGGGCGGCGCCGTGTTGATGACCAGCCATCAGAGCCTGCCGCCGCCGCTGGCGGCGCGCGAGCTGGTCCTGTGAGCGTGCGACACCGTGCTTTGCGCGCAGCGCAAACGGGTGCGGGAGCACGCGCTCTCATGCCGACAGGCGAGCGTGAAGAAAGCAGGAGGGCGAGCGCATGAGCGCGCTGGCGGCGATCTTCGCGCGCGAGCTGAGGCTCGCGGCGCGCGCCAGGGCGGAATGGCTGATGCCGCCGCTGTTCTTCGTCATCGTGGTGACGCTGTTCAGCTTCGGCGCCAGGCCCAACGATCCGCAGCTCAGCGCTTTCGCGCCGGCGATCCTCTGGGTCGGCGCACTGCTGGCGGCGCTGCTGAGCCTCGAACGGCTGTACCGCGCCGACCAGGAAGACGGCACGCTCGAACAGCTGCTCGTCAGCCGCACGGCGCTGAGTTTCGCGGTGCTCGTCAAAAGCTTCGCGCACTGGCTGCTCAGCGGCCTGCCGATCGTGCTGCTGGCGGCGCCGCTGGCCTTGATGCTCGGCTTGCCGCCGGCGCTGCTCGGACCGCTGGTGCTGGGTCTGGCGCTCGGCACGCCGTGCCTTTCCTTCATCGGCGGCTTCGTGGCGGCGCTGACGGTCGGCCTGCCGCGCGGCGGCGCGTTGCTGCCGGTACTGGTGCTGCCGCTGATCGTGCCGGTCGTCATCTTCGGCGCCGGCGCGGTGCGCGCCGCGCAGCAGGGTCTCGACGCGGAGGCTCCGTTATACTTTCTAGCCGCCATTTTGACGTTGACGCTGACCCTGCTGCCGTGGCTCGCCGCTGCAGCGCTGCGCAATGCCTTCGAATAGCCAAAGACGAACCTCCATGAACTGGACCTGGTTCCACCGCCTCGGCTCGCCGCCGAGCTTCTACCGCTTCGCCGAACGGCTCGCGCCGTGGTTCGGCGGGCTGTCGCTGCTGCTGCTGGCCTACGCCTGGTTCGGCGGTCTCGTGCTGGCGCCGCCGGACTACCAGCAGAAGGACGCGTTCCGCATCATTTACGTGCACGTGCCGGCGGCGGTGGTGGCGCTGTCCCTTTACGTCCTGATGGCGGTCGCCGGCGGCGTCGCGCTGATCTGGCGCCTGAAGCTCGCCGAGTGCGTGATGGCCGCGACGGCGCCGGTCGGGGCCAGCTTCACGGCGCTGGCGCTGATCACCGGCATGCTGTGGGGCAAGCCGATGTGGGGCGCCTACTGGGTCTGGGACGCGCGGCTGACGTCGGAACTGGTGCTGCTGTTCCTCTATCTCGGCGTGATCGGCCTGCATGCGGCGTTCGAGGACGCCCGCGCTGGCGCGCGCGCCTGCGCGCTGCTGGCGATCGTCGGCCTCGTCAACGTGCCGATCGTGCATTTCTCGGTGGAATGGTGGAACAGCCTGCACCAGGGCTCGACGATCCTGAAGTTCGGCAAGCCGAACATCAGCGCCGACATGGCGCGGCCGCTGTACGCCGGCCTGCTCGGCACGTACCTGCTGTGCGCTTTCGCGATCCTGCGCCGCGCGCAGAACGAGCTGCTGCGGCGCGAGCGCGGCGCGCGCTGGGTGCGCGAGCTGGCGGCGGAACCCGCGGGAGGTGCGCGTGTCTCCTGAGTTCTGGCGCATGGGCGGCTATGCGGTCTACGTCTGGGGCAGCTTCGGCGTGGCCGCCGTGATCTATTTGTGGAACGTGGTGGCGCCGCGCCGGCGGCGGCACGAACTGCTCGAAACCCTGGCTGAAGGCGAATGACGAAGCGGCAGAAGCGGATGGCGGCGGTCGCCGCGCTGGTCGCGGGCCTCGCGCTCGCGGCCGTGTTCGGGCTGACGGCGTTCCGCAAGAACATGATGTATTTCTACACGCCGACCGACATCGTCGAGCACAAGGTCGCCGACCGTGCGCGCCTGCGCCTCGGCGGCCTTGTCCTGGCCGGCAGCGTCCACCGCGGCGAGGGGCTGCAGGTGCAGTTCACGCTGGCCGACTGCGAGCAGTCGCTGAAGGTCGCGTACGACGGCATCCTGCCGGACCTGTTCAAGGAAGGGCAGGGCATCGTCGCGACCGGGCAGATGCGGGACGGCGTGTTCGTTGCCGACGAGGTGCTTGCCAAGCACGACGAGAACTACATGCCGCCGGAGCTCGCCAAGTCGCTGAAGACGGCGGACGGCAAGCATTCGTGCGCGCCTTTTAAAAGCGTTGCCGGCGAAAGCCGGCAATCCACCGCCCCTCGCCCCGCGCCGCGGGGAGAGGGGGGGACCGTCGGCAGCGCCGACGGTGGGGTGAGCGGTGCGGCGGTCGCGGTCACTCCTTCGAGCGCCCTCACCCCCGGCCCCTCTCCCGAGGGGAGAGGGGAGACAGGCGCATGACCCCGGAACTCGGCCACTTCGCGCTGATCGCGGCGCTGATCGTGGCATTGCTGCAGGCGCTGATCCCCGCCGTCGGCGTCGTGCGCCGCGACCGCCGCCTGATGGCCGTCGCGGCTTCCGCGGCGCAGACGCAGTTCGCGCTGATCCTGCTCTCGTATCTGTGTCTGAGCTATGCGTTCGTGACGCGCGACTGGTCGGTCGCCTACGTCGCCGCCAACAGCCATTCCGATCTGCCGCTGGTCTACCGCGCGACCGCCGTGTGGGGCGCGCACGAGGGCTCGATGCTGCTGTGGATGCTGATGCTCAGCGGCTGGAGCGCCGCGGTGTCGGTGTTCAACCGCCATCTGCCGCCGGATCTCGTCGCCACCGCGCTCGCCGTGCTCGGCGCGCTGAGCATCGGGTTCCTGTTGTTCATCCTGCTGACCTCGAATCCCTTCGAGCTGAACTTCCCGGTGCCGGACGACGGCCGCGATCTCAACCCGCTGCTGCAGGATCCGGGCTTCGTCATCCATCCGCCGATGCTGTACATGGGCTATGTCGGCTTCTCGGTGGCATTCGCGTTCGCGATCGCGGCGCTGATCTCTGGCCGCCTCGACGCCGCCTGGGCGCGCTGGACGCGGCCGTGGACGACGACGGCCTGGCTGTTCCTGACCTGCGGCATCACGCTCGGTTCGTGGTGGGCGTACAACGAACTCGGCTGGGGCGGCTGGTGGTTCTGGGACCCGGTCGAGAACGCCTCGTTCATGCCGTGGCTGGTCGGCACGGCGCTGATCCATTCGCTCGCCGTCACCGAGAAGCGTGGCCAGCTCAAGGCCTGGACCGTGCTGCTGGCGATCCTCGCATTCGCGCTGTCGCTGCTCGGCACCTTCCTCGTGCGCTCCGGCGTGCTGGTGTCGGTGCACGCGTTCGCCACCGATCCGGCGCGCGGCGTGTTCATCCTGACGTTCCTGGCGATCGTGCTCGGCATCGCCTTCACGCTGTACGCCTGGCGCGCGCCGAAGTTCGTCTCGGAGGCCGACTTCACGCTGTTCTCGCGCGAGGGTCTGCTGCTGCTGAACAACGTGTTTCTGGTCGTCGCCGCGACCGCGGTGCTGCTCGGCACGCTGTATCCGCTGGTGATCGACGCGCTGAACGTCGGCAAGGTTTCGGTCGGTCCACCGTACTTCAACGCGGTGTTCCTGCCGCTGACCGCGCCGCTGGCCGTGCTCGTCGGTCTGGCGTCAGCGGTCGGCTGGAAGCGCGCGAGATCCGATGAAGTGTGGAAGCGCGTGCGTGCGCCGGCGGCGCTCGCCGTCGTCATCGGCCTCGCGCTGCCGTGGGCGCTCGGCCACCGGACGCAGCTCATGGCGATCGCCGGCGGCGTGCTGGCGCTGTGGGTCATCGTCAGCTCCTTGCAGGAAATCGTCCGTCGCGTGCGCGCCAGGCGCGATCGCGTACAGGGCATCCTGCAGATTCCGCGCGCGATCTGGGGCATGACGATCGCGCATGTCGGCCTCGGTCTCTGGGTGCTCGGCGTGACCTTCGTCAGTCTCTACAGCGTCGAGAAGGACGTGCGCCTCGGGCCGGGGCAGGCGGCCTCGCTGTCCGGCTACGAGTTTCTGTTCGAGGGCACCGAGCCGCGCCACGGTCCGAACTACGACGCCGACCACGGCTCCGTCGAGGTGCGTCGCGACGGCCGCACGATCGCGCGGCTGGCGCCGGAGAAGCGTCTCTATCACGCGACCGGACAGCTGATGACCGAGTCGGCGGTCGATCACAACGCGCTGCGCGATCTCTACGTCGCGCTCGGCGAAGCGATCGACAAGACCAATGCGAACAGTGACTGGGCGCTGCGCGTCTACTACAAGCCGATGATGCGCCTGGTCTGGTGGGGCGGCTTCGTCATGGCCTTCGGCGGTCTCGTCGCCGCGTCCGATCGCCGTTATCGCCTGAGCCAGTTGCGCGACAGCGTCACCCGACAGGCGGAGGCCGCCGCCTGATGCGTCTTCGTTACCTGGTGCCGGCCTTCGCGCTGGCCGGCCTCGTCGTCCTGTTCGCCATCGGTCTGCGCCGCGACCCGAGCGAAGTGCCGAGTCCGCTGATCGGCAAGCCGGCGCCCGCGTTCACGCTCGCCGTGCTCGGCCATCCCGAGCAGCCGTACACGCTCGCTGATCTGAAAGGCCGCGCCGTGCTCGTCAATTTCTTCGCGAGCTGGTGCGCGGCCTGCCGCGTCGAGCATCCGTTTCTGATGCAGCTCGCCGCGCAGGGCGTCGAGATCGTCGGCATCGATTACAAGGACACGGACGCCGACGGCGCCGACTGGCTGACGCGGCACGGGAATCCGTACCGCACCGTGGTCGCCGATCCGCAGGGTGCGATGGGACTCGACTGGGGTGTCTACGGCGCGCCGGAGACCTATGTGCTCGATGCGCAGGGCACGATCGTCTACAAGCAGATCGGCCTGCTGAACGAGGCGGTGTGGCGCGACAAGGTCGCGCCGCTGGTCGCCGGAGCGCAGCCATGAAACGCGCGCTCGTGTTCATGATGCTGGCGCTCGCCGCGCCGCTCGCGCTGGCGGCGCTCAACGATGAGCAGCAGGCACGCTACGACCGGATGATCCGCGAGCTGCGCTGCCTGGTCTGCCAGAACGAGACGATCGCCGATTCGACGGCGCCGCTGGCCGCCGATCTGCGCCGGCAGGTCGAGACGCAGATCGCCGCCGGCCGGAGCGACGACGAGATCAAGAAATATCTGACCGACCGCTACGGCGACTTCGTGCTGTACCGGCCGCCGTTCAAGGCCAAGACCTGGCTGCTGTGGGGCGGGCCGTTCGCCGTGCTGCTGCTCGCGCTGCTGGCCGCGCTGCGCTTCGCGCGCGGCCGCGGGCCCGTCGCGCCGGCGCCGGTCGATCGCGATGCGCTGCAGCGGCTGCTGGCCGAAGAACACGCCCCGCGCGCCGAAGACCGGAACGGAAATTCCCGATGACCGCGACGACCGTCGTCCTGATGGCGCTGCTCGCGCTGCTCGCTGGCGTCTGGCTGACGCGGCCGCTGTGGACCGGCGCCACGCCGGCGACGCTGCGCCGCAGGCGCGCCAACGTCACCGCCTACGAGACGCGCGTCGCCGAGATCGATGCCGATCTCGCCGCCGGCGCGCTCGACGCCGAAGCGGCGCGGCTGCTGCGCGACGAAGCGGCCGCGCGCCTGCTGCACGATGCCGGTGATGCGGCGGGCGGTGCGCCCGGATCGACCATCGAGGCTGCCGTCGAGGCCGCGCCGCACAAGCCGCTGTGGGCGGCGTTCGCCGCCGCCGTGCTGCTGATCGGGGCCGGCCTCGCGTACGGCCTCGCCGGCGGCTGGCGGACGCGCGCGCTGATCGACCTCGCGCAGCGCGATCCGCAGGCCGCCGAGCAGCAGATGGTGGACGGCATGATCGCCGGGCTCGAAGCGCGGCTGCGGAAGACGCCTGACGACGCGCAAGGCTGGGCGACGCTCGGCCGCGCGTACGTCGTCACGCGCCGCTATGCCGACGCGGCCACGGCTTACGCGCGCGCCAACGCGCTCTCCGCCGAACAGCCGCAGGCCGAATGGCTGGTCGCCGCCGGCACGGCGCAGGGCCTGGCGTCGGCCGATCGCGATCTGCGTCCGTCGCGGCCGCTGTTCGAACGGGCGCTGGCGCTCGATCCGGGCAACGCCGAGGCGCTCTGGTACGGCGGTCTGGCCGCCCTGCAGGCCGGCGACATGAAAGTGGCCTACCGGCACTGGCTGGCGCTGCGCGGCCGGGATCTGCCGACGGACATCACCGCCTTGCTCACGCAGCAGCTGCCGCTGCTCGCGCAGCAGGCCGGCGAGACGCTGCCGCCGGCCGATGCGTCCGCCGCCAGCGCGCCCGCCGCCGCCGCGTCGGCCGGCGTGCGGCTGACCGTCGACATCGATGTCGACGCCGCGCTGCGCGCACAGATAAGGCCGGGCATGACGCTGCTGGTGTTCGCCAAGGCCGAGAACGGGCCGCCGATGCCGCTGGCCGTGCAGCGCATCAGCGCGCCGCAGTTTCCGCTGACCGTGACGCTCGACGACAGCATGGCGATGATGCCGGCGATGAAGCTGTCCGGCTTCGAGCGCTGGATCGTCACGGCCCGCCTGACGTCCGGCGCTGGCGCGCAGGCGCTGTCCGGCGATTTGGAAGGCGTTCATCCTGCGAGCCGCGCCGAGGCTGGCACGCCGCTCCATCTGGTGATCGACCGGCAGCTGCCGTAAGGGCATTCCCCGCTGTCAGCGGGAATTCACGGCCGGCGCGCCATCATCGGCGGCCCATCATCGACCGCTTTTCCGACATTTATCGAGGATTTTGGATGAACGCCACGCTCGCCAGGCTGCCTTCTGCCGAGGGCCTGTATCTCAAAGCCGCATCGACCGTCCTGCGCCGTCCCAAGGGCAGGCCGCGCATCCCGCAGTACGGCGTGCAGGTCAGGGGCGTCCGCGTTTCGGCGCAACAACTGTCCGAATACCGCAAGGTCTGCGGCTTCGGCGACAGCCATACGCTGCCGATCACCTTCCCGCACGTCATGGCCGCGGCGCTGCATCTGCAACTGATGACGCAGCCGCAATTCCCGCTGCCGCTGCTCGGCCTCGTGCACGTCCGCAACCGCATCGAGCAGCTCCGCGGGCTCGGCACCGGCGAAAGCTACGATTTCGACGTGCGTATCGGCGAGGCGCGCGAAGCGCGCCAAGGTCTCGAGTTCGACATCGTCTCCAGCGTCAGCGTCGACGGCGCTGAGATCTGGAACGAGGTAATGACGACGCTGTTCCGCATCCCTGGGCCGAAACCGCCGGCCGCCCGCCCGGCGCCGGCGCCGGCGAGCCTGTCCGAGTACATCCCGATCGACGCTCCGGCCGACATCGGCCGGCGGTACGCGAAGGTCGGCAAGGACTTCAACCCGATCCATCTGGCACCGTTGCCGGCCAGGCTGTTCGGGTTCAAGCGGCACATCGCGCACGGCATGTGGTCCGTCGCGCATGGCGCGGCGCTGCTCGAAGACCGCGTCGAGGGCGAGCCGACGCTGCTCGACGTGCAGTTCCGCCAGCCGCTGTTCCTGCCCGGCCGGGCCGCCCTGAAGTTCGCGCACAATGCCGACGCGGGAAGAAAAGCATTCGATTCTTCCCGGCGCGATATCGAATTTGCGATGCTCTCCCGAATTTCGGATAAGGTCCATTTATCCGGCACGCTGCGTTAAAATAACCGACCTGTAAGGAGTCCTCATGCGTATTCGCAAAGCGGTTTTTCCTGTCGCCGGTCTTGGCACCCGCTTTCTGCCGGCCACCAAGGCCAGCGCCAAGGAAATGCTGCCGGTCGTCGACAAGCCGCTGATCCAATACGCCGTCCAGGAAGCCATCAGCGCCGGCGCGCAGGAGCTGATCTTCATCACTGGCCGGTCGAAAAACTCCATCATGGATCACTTCGACAAGGCCTACGAGCTCGAGGCCGAACTCGCTGCGCGCGGCAAGAACAAGCTGCTGGAGACTGTGCAGGGCATCGTGCCGCCGGGCGTCACCTGCATCTTCATCCGCCAGGCCGAGGCGCTCGGCCTCGGCCATGCCGTGCTGCAGGCCTGGCCGGCGGTCGGCGACGAAGACTTCTACGTGATCCTCGCCGACGACCTCATCGACGGCCGCCTGCAGCCCTGCCTGTCGCAGATGCATCGCGTCTACCAGCAGTACGGCACCAGCGTGCTGGCGACGCAGCGCGTGCCGATGGAAGAGACCGGCAGCTACGGCATCGTCGACGCGCAGCCGATCGGCCCGGGACTGTCGGAAATCAAGAAAATGGTCGAGAAGCCGAGGCCGGAGAACGCGCCAAGCAATCTCGCCGTCGTCGGCCGCTACATCCTGACGCCGCGCATCTTCAAGCTGCTCGAGCGCACGCAGCGCGGCGCCGGCGGCGAGATCCAGCTGACCGACGCGATCAGCCTGATGCTCAATGAGCAGACGGTTCTGTCGTACGAATTCGAAGGCGTGCGCCACGACTGCGGCTCGAAGCTCGGCTATCTGCGTGCCAACGTCGAATTCGGCCTCAAGCATCCCGAATTGGCTGAAGAGTTCCGCCAATACCTCACCGACCTGACCGCGGGTTGGCACGAGCCGGAAAAGAAGCGGACCAAGGCGTAAGGCTCGCACACGAAGTTCATGGATTCCTGATGAAGTTCCAAACGACGCTGACATTGCCGGGGTGACACGAACACACTGACGAGAGCAGTACGGACATGGCGACGAGCAAGTATCAGAGCTTCATTGAATCGTCTTCGATCAACGGCGCGAATGCGCCGTACGTCGAGGCGTTTTACGAGCAGTTTCTCGATGACCCGGAATCGGTCGATCCGAGCTGGCGGGCGTATTTCCGCCTGATCCAGGATCAGAACGGGCCGCGCGAGATTCCGCACAGTGAAGTGGTCGCGCGCTTCGAGCGGCTCGCGCGCGAACCGCGCCGCGTGGTTGCCGCCGAGGCGGGCTTCGACGCCAAGGCCGCCGAGAAGCAGGCCGGCGTGCTGCGCCTGATCAACTACTACCGCATGCGCGGCCATCAGGCCGCCCGGCTCGACCCGCTAGGTCTGGTGACGGCGCCGTCGCTGCCGGATCTCGATCCCGGCTTCCACGGCCTCGGTCCCGAGGACATGGAGACGGTGTTCAACACCGGCACGCTGGCGACCGACGGCGATCGTCTGCCGCTGAAGGAAATCATCCGCATCCTCAAGGCCACGTACACGGACACCATCGGTGCCGAGTACATGTACATGACGGAAACGACCGAGAAGCGCTGGATGCAGAAGCGCCTCGAATCGACGGTGTTTCAGCCGAAGCTGCCGGCGCAGCGCAAGCGCGACGTGCTGATGCAGCTGGTCGCCTCGGAAGGCCTCGAGCGCTACCTGCACAACAAGTACGTCGGCCAGAAGCGCTTCTCGCTCGAAGGCGGCGACTCGCTGATTCCAGCGATGGACGAGATCCTGCGCGCCTGCGCGGCGCGCGATGTCGAGGAGATCGTCATCGGCATGGCGCATCGCGGCCGTCTCAACGTGCTGATCAACACGCTCGGCAAATCGCCGAAGGATCTGTTCGCCGAGTTCGAGGGCAAGTACTCGGTCGATGCGCTGTCGCGTGCCGGCGACGTCAAGTACCACCAGGGCTTCTCGACCGACGTCGAAGTCGAGGGCAAGCGCCTGCATCTGGTGCTGGCGTTCAATCCCTCGCATCTGGAGATCGTCAATCCGGTCGTCGAAGGTTCGGTCAAGGCGCGCCAGACGCGTCGCGGCGACGAAGCCGGCCAGAAGATCGTGCCGGTGCTGATCCACGGCGACGCCGCGTTCGCCGGCCAGGGCGTGGTGATGGAAACGCTGCAGCTGTCGCAGGCCAAGGGCTATTCGACCGGCGGCACGGTGCACTTCATCGTCAACAACCAGATCGGCTTCACCACGCCGGATCCGATCGAAGCGGCGCGCGGCAAGGAATCGCGCACGTCGCGCTACTGCACCGATCTCGCCAAGATGCTCGAGGCGCCGGTGCTGCACGTCAACGGCGACGACCCGGAGGCGGTCGCGTTCGTCTCGCGCCTCGCCGTCGACTTCCGCCACGAGTTCCACAAGGACGTCATCGTCGACATCTGCTGCTACCGCCGCCTCGGCCACAACGAGTCGGACGAGCCGTCGGTCACCAGCCCGGTGATGTACGAGGCGATCAAGAAGCAGCCGACGACGATGGCGCTGTACGCCAAGAAGCTCGAAGAAGAAGGCTCGATCGAGAAGGGCGACGCCGAAGCGCTGGTCAAACAGTACCGCGACGGCCTCGACAAGGGCGAGAACATCGCCCGCGTGACGCTCGGCCTGGTCGGCAACAAGCACACGGTCAACTGGTCGAAGTACAAGGAAGGCGGCTGGGACGCGCCGGTCGACACGACCGTCACCCGGAAGTCGATCACCACGCTGTCGGAGCAGCTGCTGAAGACGCCGGACGGCTTCACGCTGCATCCGCGCGTGCAGAAGATCTGGGAGGACCGCGCCAAGATGGCGAGCGGCGAGCTGCCGATGGACTGGGGCTTCGCCGAGACGATGGCCTACGCTTCCCTCGTCAATGACGGCTTCCACGTCCGCCTCTGCGGCCAGGACGCGCGCCGCGGCACGTTCTTCCACCGTCACGCGACGATCCACGACTACAAGAACGGCGAGCGCTATACGCCGCTGCGCCACCTCGTCGAGGACAAGTACGGCTTCGTCGTCAACGACACGCTGCTGTCGGAAGAGGGCGTGCTCGGCTTTGAGTACGGCTATTCGACGACCGACCCGGATTCGCTGGTGATCTGGGAAGCGCAGTTCGGCGACTTCGCCAATGGCGCGCAGGTGCTGTTCGACCAGTTCATCTCGTCGGGCCAGTCGAAGTGGGGCCGTCTCTGCGGCCTGACGCTGTTCCTGCCGCACGGCTACGAAGGCCAGGGGCCGGAGCACTCGTCGGCGCGTCTCGAACGCTACCTGCAGCTGTGCGCCGAGAACAACCAGCAGGTCTGCGTGCCGTCGACGCCGGCGCAGATGTTCCACATGCTGCGCCGACAGATGAAGCGTTCGGTGCGCCTGCCGCTGATCGTGATGACGCCGAAGTCGCTGCTGCGCCATCCGCTGTCGGTGTCGACGCTCGACGACCTCACCAAGGGCGGCTTCCAGCCGGTGATCCAGGAAGTCGAGCCGCTCGATGCCAGGAAGGTCACGCGCATCGTGTTCTGCTCGGGCAAGGTCTACTTCGACCTCGTGCAGGAGCGCCAGAAGCAGAAGCTCGAGAACGTCGCCATCGTGCGTATCGAGCAGCTCTACCCGTTCCCGCGCGCCGGCTACGAGCAGGCGCTGGCGGCCTATCCGAACGCCAGGGAAGTCGTCTGGTGCCAGGAAGAGCCGGAAAACCAGGGCGCCTGGTATCAGATCAAGCACCGCCTCGCCGCCTACCTGCAGCCGCAGCACCAGATGCTCTACTCGACGCGCAAGGGCGCCTCGACCACGGCGAGCGGCTACTTCAAGGTCCACCTCAAGGAGCAGGCCGAGGTCGTGCAGGAAGCGCTGGCCGGCGGCAAGCGCATGTAACATTGCCCGCAAGGGTGCAAACGGGGCCGGTGCAAGCCGGCCCCGTTCTTTAGACAGACAGCAAAAAGCGAAACAAGGAAATTCCCAACGATGGCCATCGAAATCAAAGTTCCCAACCTGCCGGAGTCGGTCTCGTCGGCGACGGTCGCCGCCTGGCATTTCAAGGCCGGCGATGCCGTGGCGCGCGAGCAGAACCTGCTCGATCTCGAGACCGACAAGGTCATGCTCGAAGTGCCGGCGACGGCCGATGGCGTGCTGAAGGAAATTCGCGTGCAGGCCGGCACGACGGTGCAGGCCGGCGACATCCTCGGCATCCTCGAGGAAGGCGCGGCGGCCGCGCCGGCCAAGAGCGAGCCGGCGAAGAACGAAGCCGCGGCGCCGAAGACGGCGAGCGCGGAACCGGCGGCGCCGGGCTCGGAAGACGGCCAGAGCCCGGCCGTGCGCAAGCTGCTGTCGGAGCTGGGTCTGTCGGCCAGCCAGATCAGTGGCAGCGGCAAGGGCGGTCGCCTGACCGTCGAGGACGTCAAGGCCTTCGCCGCCGCGCCGAAGGCTGCCGCACCGGCCCCGAAAGCCGCCGCCGTCACTCCAGCCGCGCCGAAGGCCCTGGGCGCGCGTGAAGAGCAGCGCGTGCCGATGACGCGCATCCGCGCGCGCATCGCCGAGCGCCTGCTCGAGGCGAAGAACACCACGGCGATGCTGACGACCTTCAACGAGGTCGACCTCAAGGCCGTCATGGATCTGCGCGCCAAGTACAAGACCGAGTTCGAGAAGGCGCACGGCGTCAAGCTCGGCTTCATGAGCTTCTTCGTACGCGCCGCGGTCGAGGCGCTGAAGAAGTATCCGGTGCTCAACGCTTCGGTCGACGGCGGCGACATCGTCTACCACGGCTACTACGACATCGGCATCGCCGTGTCGAGTGAGCGCGGTCTCGTCGTGCCGATCCTGCGCGACGCGGACCAGCTGTCGCTGGCCGGCGTCGAGAAGGCGATCGGCGACTTCGGCGCGCGCGCCAAGGCCAACAAGCTGACGATGGAAGACCTGTCGGGCGGCACGTTCTCGATCACCAACGGCGGCATCTTCGGCTCGATGATGTCGACGCCGATCCTCAATCCCCCGCAGTCGGCGATCCTCGGCATGCACGGCATCACCGAGCGTCCGGTCGTCGTCGACGGCCAGATCGTCATCCGCCCGATGATGTATCTGGCGCTGTCGTACGACCACCGCATCATCGACGGCAAGGAAGCCGTGCTCGGTCTGCGCACGATCAAGGAATGCCTCGAGGATCCGGCCACGCTGCTCTTGCAGCTCTGACCGGCGCGTGGCTTGCCGATCCGTCGGGCCCGCGCGCGCGGGCCCGATTCGTTTGTGCCGCCGGCCGGCGCCGCGCGGGGTTGACGCTGCGCCCATACGCGCACGCCGGCGCGTTCGGCATACTCGCGCGCATGCCCCGTCCGCCGCTGCCGTTCATCACCTTGCCGAACTGGGTCAAGGCGGCGGCGCTGTGCGGCTTCAACATCGAGCCGGTGTTCGACGAGCTCGGCATCGAAACCGATCTGATCCATCTCGAGGACGCGACGATCGCGCGGCCGCAGCTCGAGCGGGCGATGTCGGCCTGCGTGACGCGCGCCCGTGGCCAGCATTTCCCCTTCGTGCTCGGCGAGACGTTCGCGTTCGACTACTTGCCGGACATCGCGACGTTTCTGGCCACGAGTCCGACGCTGCGCGACGCGACGCGCGTATTCGAATGGGTGCGCGCCCTGATCAATCCGCTGATCGACGTGCGGCTCGATGAGGACGACGACGTCGCGCGACTGGTGCTGCACGGCGGCGGCGAAGCGCACGGCGGTCTCGTCGCGGTCTACTTCGTCGAATCGATTTTCGCGGCGATCGCCAAGTTCGGGCGCCTGCTGAGCGGCGACGTCCAACGCATCACCTGCTTGCGTTTCCGCAAGCCGGGCTTCCATCCGTGGCAACGGGGCGATCTCGCGGCGTACACGCGCTGGCGCGACGCCTACGAGCGCAGCGGCAAGGATGCGATCTTCGCGGCCGACGCGGTGATGGAGACGGCGCGCGCCGCCACCTAGGCGCATCGCAGGCGTGGTGCGCGCGGTTCGCCGAAGAACGGCGCGGGTCTGCGCGCGCCGAGAAATTTACGCGGAAATTATAGCCGGATGCCGTGCGACGCCCGTCGTGCGAGGCTAGAATGCGCGCGATCACGAAGGAGCAACATGACAGACCAATACGACATCGTCGTGGTCGGCGGCGGCCCCGCCGGCTATCCGACGGCCATCCGCGCGGCCCAGCTCGGCTTCAAGACCGCCTGCATCGACGCGTGGCTCAACAAGGACAATACGCCGGCGTTCGGCGGCACCTGCCTCAACGCCGGGTGCATTCCGTCGAAGGCGCTGCTCGAATCGTCGGAATTCTGGCATCGCGTGCACCATGAAGCCGCCGCGCATGGCGTCGGCGTCGGCGAGGTCAAGCTCGATCTCGCCAAGATGCAGGCGCGCAAGACGGCCGTCTCGCGCAGTCTCACCGGCGGCATCAAGGCCCTGTTCGGCGCCAACAAGGTTACCGGCCTCGAAGGCTTCGGCAAGCTGCTCGGCGACGGCAGGGTCGAGTTCACGCCGCACAAGGGCGAGAAGCAGGTCCTCAGCGCCAAGCACATCGTCATCGCCACCGGCTCGTCGCCGGTGAACCTGAAGATCGCGCCGTTCGACGACCAGAACATCGTCGACTCCTGGGGCGCGCTCGACTTCGCCGAGGTTCCGAAAACGCTCGGCATCATCGGCGCCGGCGTGATCGGCGTGGAACTGGGCTCGGTGTGGAGCCGTCTCGGCGCCAAGACCGTGATCCTCGAAGCGTTGCCGAACTTCCTGCCGATGGTCGACGCGGCGATTTCCAAGGAAGCGCTGCGCACCTTCACCAAGCAGGGCCTCGACATCCGCCTCGGCGCGAAGGTGATTTCGGCCAAGAGCACGAAGAAGGGCGCCGAGGTCGAATACGAAGTCGGCGGCGAGAAGAAGGCCGAGACCTTCGACAAACTCGTCGTCGCCGTCGGTCGCCGGCCGAACACCGACGGTCTCAACGCCAGGGAGATCGGCGTGGCCTTCGACGAGCGCGGTTTCGTCAAGGTCGACGCGAACTACAAGACCAGCGTGCCGGGCATCTACGCCGTCGGCGACGTGATCGGTGGCGCGATGCTGGCGCACAAGGCGATCGAGGAAGGCGTGGCGCTCGCCGAACAGCTGCACGGTGAGCATACGCAGGTCAACTACAACGCGATCCCGAGCGTCATCTACACGGCGCCGGAAGTGGCGTGGACGGGCCTTTCGGAAGAGCAGGCCAAGGCCAAGGGCTACGAGGTCAAGATCGGTACCGCGCCGTTCGCGGCCAACGGCCGCGCCAAGGCGATGGAGCAGGCTGGCGGTACGATCAAGATCATCGCCGATGCCAAGACCGACCGCGTGCTCGGCGTGCACATGATCGGCCCGTATGTCTCCGAACTGCTCGCCGAAGCGGTACTCGGCCTCGAGTTCGCGGCGACGGTCGAGGACTACGCGTTGACCATGCACGGCCACCCGTCGCTCGCCGAGACCTTCCACGAGGCGATCCTCTCGGTCGATGGCCGCGCGATCCACGCCGTCAACAAGGTCAAGAAGTAAGCCGTAAGATGTCGCCGGCGCCCCGCACGCGCGGGGCGCCGTTCGCGTTTCTGAAGGCTGGACACACGCAAAGGAGCAAGCCGGACATGAAGTCGCTGCTGATGAGGATTCCCGGGCGGTGCGCGCGTTTTGCGGCCGCCGTTCTGGCGCTGGCCACCGCCGGCCTGGCGCATGCCGAAACCGTGGATTTCGCGCTGTCGGACGATGCGTTCCGCTTCGGCCTGAGCGGTCCGCTGTCGCGCATCATCGGCGGTGCGCAGGGCCAGTACGACGTCGGCTATCTGCAGCATCGCGACGACGGCGAGGACAGCTACGCGGTGCATGCCGGCTTCCTGGTGACCGGCGACGCCGGGCTGCGCGATCTCGACCTGACGGTTGGTGCCGGCCTGCGCGGTGTCTATGTCGGAGGCGACGGCGACGATGGCGGCGCGATCGCGCCGGGCGTGAAGTTCGACGCGCGCCTGCCGGGTTACGAGCGCGTCGGCCTGACCGGCTACGCGTACTACGCGCCGAGCGTCGTCAGCTTCGGCGACGTCGACGGCTATCGCGATCTCGGCGTGGCCCTCAGCTACGAGCTGAACCGCAATGCGGCGATCTACGTCGGGCTGCGCAACGTGCGGTTCGGCGCCGAACACGGCGGGGACGTGACGCTCGACACCGGCCTCTACGGCGGGCTCGGCCTGACGTTCTGAACGCCGCGCGCGACCCGGGCGCCGCACCGGGCTCACGTTCCGGCCCGGTTCGGGCTATCGTTGGCGATATCGAAAGCAGCGTGCCCCGGCCGCGGGGCTGATTGGGGATTTATGGGTCGAGGTCCGAGTATTGCCGCGCGCAAGGGTGTCGAGGACGCCAGGCGCGGCAAGCTGTTCACCAAGTTCATTCGCGAGATCACCGTCGCGGCGCGCGCCAGCGGCGGCGATCCGAAGTCGAATCCGCGCCTGCGTCTGGTGCTCGACAAGGCCTTCGCCGCCAACATGACGAAGGACACCGCCGAGCGCGCGATCAAGCGCGGCACCGGCGAGGGCGCCGCCGATCATTTCGAGGAGATCCGCTACGAAGGCTACGGTCCGGGCGGCGTCGCGATCATCGTCGATGCGATGACCGACAATCCGACGCGCACGGTCGCCGAGGTGCGCCACGCGTTTTCCAAGAACGGGGGCAACCTCGGGACCTCGGGCGCGGTCGCCTATCTGTTTTCGCGCGTCGGGCAGATCTTCTTTGAAACCGGCAGCGACACGGCGCTCGAGGAGCAGATCCTCGAGGCAGCGCTCGAGGCCGGCGCCGACGACGTCGTCAGCGAGGACGGCTGGACCGAGGTGCTGACGTCGCCGGACGGTTTCGAAGCCGTCAGGCAGGCGCTCGAAGCCAAGGGCCTCAAGGCCCTGCAGGCCGACGTCACGCTGCGGCCGGGCACGATGGTCGATGTCGCCGGCGAGGCGCGGGAATCGGTGCAGAAGCTGATCGACATGCTCGAAGACCTCGACGACGTGCAGAAGGTCTATTCGAACGCCGATCTCGGCAGCTGAGGCAGGGCCGGCCTTGGTCCGCATCATCGGCATCGATCCGGGCTCGCGGCATACCGGTTACGGCATCATCGATTCGGAGCGCGGCCGCGCGCGCATGATCGCCGCCGGCCGCATCAGCACAGCCAGCGGCACCATGCCGCAGCGTCTGCTGCAGATTCAGCGCGAGCTCGGCGCGCTGCTCGCCGAGTTCGGACCGATGGAGGCGGCGATCGAGGAAGTCTTCGTCAACAAGAACGCGCAGACCGCGCTCGTGCTCGGGCAGGCGCGCGGCGTGGCGTTGTGCACGCTGGCGCAGGGCGGGCTCGATGTCGCCGCATATGCGGCGGCGCAGGTCAAGCAGGCGCTGACCGGCAGCGGTCGCGCCGAGAAACTCCAGGTGCAACACATGGTGAAAGCGCTGCTCAATCTGCAGGGCAGGATGGCGGTCGACGCTTCCGACGCGCTGGCGATCGCGCTCACGCACGCGCAGGTGCGCGGCGTGCGCGAGCGTAGCGGCGTCGCTGCGAGCGTGCGCAGCAAGAGCTGGAGCCGCGCATGATCGGCCGCATCAGCGGCAGGCTGGTGCTCAAGCAGCCGCCGCTGCTGCTGGTCGACGTGAACGGCGTCGCCTACGAGATCGAAGCGCCGATGTCGACCTTCTACAAACTGCCGGCGCTCGGCGAGAGCGTGAGCCTGCAGACGCACCTCACGGTGCGCGAGGACGCGCACCTGCTGTTCGGCTTCGCGACGACGACCGAGAAGACGCTGTTCCGCGAGTTGATCAAGATCTCCGGCGTCGGCCCGAAGCTGGCGTTGACCGTGCTGTCCGGCGTCAGCGTCGAGGACTTCTGGAACACGGTGCGCGCCGGCGACGTCGCGCGCCTGACCAAGCTGCCCGGCGTCGGCCGCAAGACCGCCGAGCGCCTCGTCGTCGAAATGCGCGACAAGGCCGGCGCCGAAGGCGAGGGTGGCGGCGGTCTCAAGCTCGCCGCCGACGCTTCGGCGCTCGGCGAGGCGAAGCACGCGCTCGCCGCGCTCGGCTACAAGCCGGCCGAGATCCAGCGCTTTACCGAAGCCGTGTATAAGGACGGCATGACGACCGAGCAGATCATCCAAGAAGCGCTCAAGCGCGCGGTGAAATGAGGATGAGCGTCCGCGAGCCTCGTACATGAGCGACGACCGCATCGTGTCCGCGAAAGCCGGCGGCGACGAGGAGCGCGTCGAGCGCGCGATCCGTCCGCATCGCCTCGCCGACTACGTCGGCCAGCCGGCGGTCAAGGAGCAGATGGGCATCGCCATCGAGGCCGCGCGCCGCCGCGGCGATGCGCTCGACCACGTGCTGATCTTCGGGCCGCCGGGCCTAGGCAAGACCACGCTCGCGCACATCCTCGCCGAGGAGATGGGCGTCAACCTGCGCCAGACTTCCGGCCCGGTGCTCGAACGTCCCGGCGACCTCGCCGCGCTGCTGACCAACCTTGAACCGCGCGACCTGCTGTTCGTCGACGAGATCCATCGTCTGAGTCCCATCGTCGAGGAAGTGCTGTATCCGGCGATGGAGGATTACCAGCTCGACATCGTCATCGGCGAAGGCCCGGCGGCGCGTTCGATTCGCCTCGACCTGCCGCCGTTCACGCTGGTCGGTGCGACGACGCGCGCCGGCAGCCTGACCAGCCCGCTGCGCGACCGCTTCGGCCTCGTGCAGCGCCTCGAGTTCTATTCGGTGGCGGACCTCACGCACATCGTCGCGCGTTCGGCCGGCATCCTCGGCGCGCCGATCGAGGCCGAGGGCGCCGCCGAGATCGCGCGCCGCTCGCGCGGCACGCCGCGCATCGCCAACCGCCTGCTGCGTCGCGCCCGCGACTACGCCGAGGTGCGCGGCGATGGCCACATCACGGCGAAGCTGGCCGGCGAGGCGATGCAGCTGCTGGCGGTCGACAGCAATGGCTTCGACCTGATGGACCGTAAGCTGCTGATGACGCTGATCGAGCGCTTCGACGGCGGCCCGGCCGGCATCGACAATCTCGCGGCGGCGATCGGCGAGGCGCGCGACACGCTCGAAGACGTCATCGAGCCGTACCTGATCCAACAGGGCTATCTGATGCGCACGCCGCGCGGCCGCATCGCCGGCAAGCTGGCGTACCAGCACTACGGATTGCGGATTCCCGACCATCTGGGGCCGGGCCGTTCCGGTACGCCGGACTTGTTCGCCGAATGAGCGCCATGCGCGAGTCCGTCTTCAGTGCGCGGGTCTATTACGAGGACACCGACGCCAGCGGCGTCGTCTACCATGCCAACTATCTGCGCTGGTTCGAGCGCGCGCGCACCGAGTGGCTGCGGGCGCTGGGTCTCGGCCAGGAGGCGCTGATGCGCGAACTCGGCGTGGCGTTCACCGTCGCCGGCATGGAAATCGAATTCCGTCGGCCGGCGCGGCTCGACGACGTGCTCGAAGTGCGCACGACCGTGCCGCTGCGGCGGCGCGCCAGCATCGTGTTCGATCAGGTCCTGCACCGCGCCCGTGACGGCGAATGGCTGGCGCGGGCCAAGGTGCGCGTCGGCTGCGTCGGCGGCGCGACCTTCCAGCCGATGGCGCTGCCCGAGGCCTTGCGGCAGGCGATCGAGGCATGGTCGTCGGCCGATTCTGCCGTGGTCTGGCATGACCGGATGACGTGATCCGGCACTCCGGGAATGTTAAGGTTCATCCAATTATTTCGGTTTTTCGCTCCACAAGCCCTACGCTTTCCATGAATGCCAATCTCTCGCTGACCCACCTGATCCTGCAGGCCAGCGCGCTCGCGCAGGTCGTCCTGTTCCTGCTCGTCGTCGCTTCGGTCGTGTCCTGGGCCGTGATTCTCGGCAAGCGCGCGTTGCTCGCGCGGACCTTTAAATCGGCCAACGGCTTCGAGGAACAGTTCTGGAGCGGCGGCAATCTCGCCGACCTGTACGAGCGGCTGCGCCGCGACGGCGAGCAGCGGGGCGAGGCGGCGATCTTCGTCGCCGGCTACGAGGAATTCGTCCGTCAGCAGACGACCAGCAAGGCCGACCCCGATGACGTGATCGCCGCCGTGCAGCGCCAGATGCGCGTCACGCAGACGCGCGAGGTCGAGAAGCTCGAAGGCGGACTCGCCACGCTGGCGACGATCGGCTCGACCAGCCCCTACGTCGGCCTGTTCGGCACGGTGTGGGGCATCATGAGCGCGTTCATTTCGATCGGCAACGTCAAGCAGGCCTCACTGGCGACGGTCGCGCCCGGCATCGCCGAGGCGCTGATCGCCACGGCGATGGGCCTGTTCGCGGCCATTCCGGCCGTCATCGCCTACAACTTCTTCACGCGCGGCGTCGAGAAGCTCGATACACGCTTCCAGGTTTTCGCCGACGAGCTGACCGGCATCATCGAGCGCGGCCTGCGCGGCGGGAAGCACTGAGATGGGCGCGCCCGTGCAGAGCCGAGGCGGCGGCAAGAAGCGGCGCATGAACGCCGACATCAACGTCGTGCCGTACATCGACGTGATGCTGGTGCTGCTGATTATCTTCATGGTCACCGCGCCGCTGATGACGCAGGGCATCGACGTCGACCTGCCGGACGCCAAGGCCGAGTCGATGACCGTGCCGGAAGATCCGCCGACGCTGCAGATCCTCGCCGACGGCAGCTACAAGCTCAACGGCGAGAAGCTGAGCGAGGATGCGCTCGGCGCCAAGGCGCAGGAACTCGCGCAGGCCAAACCGGAGCAGATGATGCTCGTCAACGGCGACAGGAAAGTGCCGTATGAGTACGTGGCCCGCGGCATGGCGATCCTGCGCGGTGCGGGCGTCACCAAGATCGGCTTCGTGACCGAGGCCGCGGATGAGACGGCCAAGACCAGCAAGCGCTGATGATCGTCGAGCGCCGCTATCTGATCGCAGCCCTCGCGCTGCATCTCGCTTTGTTCGCGCTGCTGTTCGCGAGTGCGATCTTCCATCGCAAGATCGAGGCGCCGCCGCCGATCGAGGCCGTGCTCGTCGCGCAGGATCCGCGCGAGGCGCGCGCCGAGCAGTTGCGCAAGCAGCAGGAGATCGAGAAACAGCGCCAGCTCGAGGAGCAGAAGCAGCAGGAAGAAGACGCGCGCGAGAAAGCCGCGGAACAGCAACAGCAGCAGGAACAGCAGAAAGAGCTGCAGAAGCAGCAGGAACAGCAGCGCCAGGAGCAGGCCAGACAGGCCGCGGCCGAGCGCCAGAAGAAGGCTCAGCAGGACGAGGACCGCAGGAAGGCCGAGGCCGAGCAGCGCGCGCAGAAGGAAGCCGAGCTGAAGGCCGAGGCCGAGCAGCGTACGCAGAAGGAAGCCGAGCTGAAGGCCGAAGCCGAGCGCAAGCGGCAGGAGCAACTGCAGAAGAAGGCCGAGGAAGAGCAGAAGCGTCAGGACGAGCTGCGCAAGAAGCAGGAAGAGGCCGAGGCCAGGCGCCAGGAAGAGCAGCGCAAGCAGGAGCAGGAGGCCGAGGCCAGGCGCCAGGAAGAGCAGCGCAAGCAGGAGCAGGAGGCCGAGCTCAAGCGTCAGATGGAGGCGGAGCGTGCCGAAGCCGCGCGCCAGAAGGCTGAGGCCGAGCGCCTCAAGCGCGAGCAGGAAGCCGCCGAAGCCAAGCGCCGCAAGGAAGAAATGGACGCGGCGATGGCCGCCGAAATGCAGGGCCGCATCCAGCAGGCGCAGGCCGATTGGGGGCAGGTACTGGCGTCGCGCATCCGCAAGTTCTGGTCGCGCCCGCCGGCATCGCCGGACAACTTCCAGTGTCTCGTGAAGATGGTGCTGGCCGCGGACGGCACCGTGCAGTCGGCACAGGTGGTTTCCAGCTGCGGTAGCCCGCCGCTCGACCGCTCGGTCGAGGCCGCCGTCTACAAGGCGAGCCCGATGCCGTTGCCGCAAGAGACGAAAGCTTTCGTTCCGGAAGTGACGATCCGTTTCTGCCCCGGCGCTTCCTGCCAGTGACGTTCATCATAGACTCATCAACCTGTTCCAACCTTCAACGCGTATGACTCTCTACCAACGATTTCTCGCGGTGCTGGCCGTAGTCTGCGGCCTCGCCGCCATGCCGGCACAGGCGCAACTCGAGATCACCGTGACCGGTGGTGACGTCAACGCGCTGCCGATCGCTATTGTGCCGTTCGCGCAGGTGCCGGGCCTGACCACCGATCTGGCGCAGGTCATCGACGCCGATCTGGCGCGCAGCGGCCGTTTCCACACTTTGCCGCGCGCTGAGATGCGCCAGCGGCCGAGCGAAATGGCCTCGTTCGATCCGGCGCCGTGGAAGCAGCAGGGCATCGACAACGTCGTCATCGGCAAGGCTTGGGACGACGGCAAGGGCGGTTTCGTCGTGCGCTTCTTCTTGGTCGACTCGCTGTCGGGCAAACAGATCATCGCCTACGATTATCCGATCCGTAACGTCTCGCAGGCACGCTACGCGGCGCACTGGATTGCCGACAAGATTTACGAGCAGCTGCTCGGCATTCCCGGCTACTTCAACACCAAAATCGCCTACGTCGTCGCCAAGGGCCTCGGCTTTCAGCGCACCTACCAGCTGGTGATCGCCGACTCCGACGGCGAGAATCCGCAGTATCCGATCAATTCACGCGAGACCATCATGTCGCCGGCCTGGTCGCCGGACCGCAAGAAGATCGCGCTGGTCGGTTACGAGCGCGGCCGCTCGGCGATCTATTTCTACTCGACCGAGACCGGCCAGGTGCAGAAGCTGGTCAGCGAGAAGGGCATCAACGGTTCGCCGGTCTGGTCGCCGGACGGCAGCAAGCTGGCGTTCGTGCTTTCGTTCGAGACCAACCCGGACATCTACGTGATGGATCTGGCGACCAAGCAGCGCAAGCGCCTGACCGATCACTACGGCATCGACACCGAGCCGGCCTGGTCGCCGGACGGCCGCAAGATCGTCTTCACTTCGGATCGTGGCGGCAAGCCGCAGATTTACGAGATGAGCGCCGACGGTGGCGATCCGAAGCGCCTGACGTTCCAGGGCTCGCAGAACCTCCGGCCGAGCTATTCGCCCGATGGAAAATCGATCCTGTTCGTCAATACCGACGGTGGCCAGCGCATTGCTGTCCAGGACCTGACGACGGGCGTTATGCGCGTGCTCAGCAGTGGTCCTCTCGATGAAGGTCCCTCGTTTGCGCCGGGCGGCGCCGTGATAATCTATTCGTCGCAAGGACCCAAGGGGCGACAGCTCGAAACCGTGTCGGTCGATGGACGCGTGCGTCTGACGATGCGGCAGGCTGGTGGCGACGTGCAGGAGCCTGCTTGGTCTCCCTTGATGAAGTAGCCCAGTCGCTGTAGCCCATCCCTCACCAACACCGACCCAAAAGTTGTTCTCCGTAGTGGGAGTTCAAGATGATCAAGAATAAAGTTCTGCTGTCCGTGATGATTGCGTCCGCGCTCGCGCTCGGCGCCTGCGCCTCGAAGGGCGACAAGACCGCCAGCACGCCGCCGCCGTCGACGCCGCCGAGCTCGGCCTATAACGACACCGCCGGCGCCGGCACGCAGCTCGGTGGCGAGGACGCCCGCACGGCGGCCGAACGCGCGCTCAGCAACAATCTCGTGTACTTCGACTACGACTCCAGCGCGATCAAGCCGGAATACACCTCGGTCGTCGACGCCTATGCCAAGTACCTGGCCGCCAATCCGGTCGCCAAGGTTCGCATCGAAGGCCATACCGACGAGCGCGGCACCCGCGAATACAACATCGGTCTCGGCGAGCGCCGCGCCAATGCGGTCAAGGACGCACTAACCGCCGAGGGCGTCACGCCGGCGCAGATCTCGGTCATCAGCTACGGTGAAGAGCGTCCGGTCGCCGACGGCCACGACGAGTCGGCCTGGTCGCAGAATCGTCGCGCGCAGATCATCCGTCAGTAAGACGACTGCCGTCGATCCGCCTCTCCTCCGGAGCTGCTTCCATGCGCCATGCCCGTCTTGCCCTCTTCGTCTGCGCAGCCACCCTCGCGGCCTGCGCTTCGGACTATGGCGGCAGCGTGTCGGGTGACGGCAAGGACGTGCTGTCTCCGGAGGAGCGGCGTCTGCAGGCGGTTGAAAGCCGCGTCGCCGTGCTGCAGCGCCGGCTCGACGCCGCCAATCTCGGCGGCATGGACGAGCAGAGCCAGCATATGCGCGACGACCTGCGCACGTTGCGCGGCGATGTCGAGAAGCTGCGCTACGACTTCGATCAGTCGCAACAGCGCAGCCGTGATCTCGAGTCCCGCATCCAGCGTCTTGAGGCCGGCGGCGCGGCCGCAGGCACTGCGCCGCAGGCCGGGTTCGTGGCTCCCGGTCCGGGTGCGGCGCCGTCCGCCGCCGCGCCGCAGGCCGACGGCAGCAACAGCATTCCGGTCGTGACGCCGGTCCAGGCGCCGGCGGTTGCCGCCGCCGCAACGACGCTGTTGCAAGGTCCGTCGGCTGCCTCGCCGGAAGAAGAGGCGGCTTATCTCGGCGCGTTCGATTCGCTGAAGAACGGCAAGTACGACGACGCCCTCAAGGGTTTCCGCGGCCAGCTCGAGAAGTGGCCGAACGGCCGCTATGCCGACAATGCGCTCTACTGGAGCGGTGAAGCCTATTACGTGAAACGTGACTACAAGTCGGCGCTCGCGGCGTTCCAGGCGGTCGGCCAGCGTTTCCCGCAGAGTGCCAAGGGGCCGGACGCGCTGCTGAAAACCGGCCTCGTGCAGATGGACATGGGCGACGACGCCAGTGGCCGCGCGACGCTGCAGAAGGTCATCAAGACGTACCCGACATCGAATGCCGCGCGTCTCGCGCAGCAGCGCCTCGAGCCCGGCAAGAAGTAAAATGCCGCTCTGAGCGCCGTGGTCCGGCGCGATGCCGGAAACTGCGTTGGACGTCTCCGCTGTACCGGTCGCGCCCGCGGCGCGACTCAAGATCACCGAAATCTTCCTGTCGCTGCAAGGCGAATCGTCGTCGGTCGGCTGGCCGACGGTGTTCGTGCGCCTGACCGGCTGCCCCTTGCGCTGCCAGTACTGCGACACGACGTATTCGTTCCACGGCGGCCGGTGGATGACGCTCGACGAGGTCATCGCCGAGGTGACGCGGCTCGGCGCGCGCCACGTCTGCGTGACCGGTGGCGAGCCGCTGTCGCAGAAGAACTGCCTGCCGCTGCTGACGCGGCTCTGCGACGCGGGCCACCGCGTGTCGCTGGAGACCAGCGGCGCACTCGACATCGGCGCCGTTGATCCGCGCGTCGTGCGCGTCGTCGACGTCAAGACGCCGGGTTCGGCCGAGGTACATCGCAACCGTTGGGAAAACATCGGTCTGCTGCAGCCGCACGACGAGATCAAATTCGTCTTGTGCGGCCGCGACGACTACGAATGGGCGCGCGATCGCGTCAGAGAGCTCGGCCTCGCCGAACGCTGCGCCGTGCTGTTCTCGCCGAGCCAGAGCGAGCTCGACGCGACGCAGCTCGCCGACTGGATCATCGCCGACCGCCTGCCGGTGCGTTTCCAGATGCAGCTGCACAAGATCCTCTGGGGGAATGTCGCCGGCAAATAGGCGTGGTCCGTGCAACGCTCGCTGTGTGTTCCGTGACTTCTGCCGCCAGACGGCTTTCCCCGCATTTTCAGGAATGAACTCCATGAGCAAGAAAGCCGTCATCCTGCTGTCCGGCGGACTCGATTCGGCAACCGTGCTGGCGATGGCCCGCGCGCAGGACTATGAGTGCTATGCGCTGGCCGTGTCGTATGGACAGCGCCATGCGGCCGAGCTGGCCGCCGCGCAGCGCGTCGCCGATGCGCTCGGCGCGGCGCGTCTGCAGACCATGCACGTCAATCTCGATGTGGTCGGCGGCTCGGCGCTGACCGATCGCCGCATCGCCGTGCCGCAGGCGCCGGCCGACGGCATCCCGGTCACCTACGTGCCGGCGCGCAACACGCTGTTCCTGGCGCTGGCGCTCGGCTGGGCCGAGGTGCTCGGCGCGCAGGATCTGTTCATCGGCGTCAATGCCGTCGATTACTCCGGGTACCCCGACTGCCGCCCCGCGTTCATCCGCGCGTTCGAGGCGCTCGCCAATGTCGCGACCAAGGCTGGCGTCGAGGGCAAGGGCTTCAAGGTTCACGCGCCGCTGCTGACGATGAGCAAGGCCGACATCATTCGCGAGGGCACGCGCCTCGGCGTCGACTACGCGCTGACAGTGTCGTGCTACCAGGCCGATGACGCCGGCCGCGCCTGTGGCCGCTGCGATTCCTGCCGCCTGCGCAGCGCTGGCTTCACCGAGGCCGGCGTTGCCGACCCCACGCCTTATCGCTAGACGGGTGCCGTTCGTTTATCATGCGCGCCCTCGTGCGGTTCGACGGTCACCGGGTCGTTAGCTCAGTCGGTAGAGCAGTTGGCTTTTAACCAATTGGTCGCTGGTTCGAATCCAGCACGACCCACCACACCTCAGCCGCCGAATCCGTAAACTGCCCGTGTCGGGGCGTAGCGCAGTCTGGTAGCGCATCTGCTTTGGGAGCAGAGGGTCGCTGGTTCGAATCCAGTCGCCCCGACCATTTTCGAGCGCCTGGTCCGCGCTTTCCCCCAATCACGCGGATTTTTTCGTTGGCCTCGAGCCGGTATTCCGTTTCCGAACGGATTGTTTCTTGGCCGATGCCCGGATCGATGTCCCGACGGCGGCATTCCCGTCCGCGGCCTTTTCCGCGGCGTGCAGCGCCAGTTCCCCTGCAAACAGGCGGAGGATGAAGCGCTCGGCCCGTTCGCGGACCTGCTGCCGCTGATCGGCGCCTTGCAGGTAATCCATCGAAAAGAAACTCATCTGGCGGATCACTTCCCGCGAAATTTCGAGGGTGGTGGCGGAATCGAGTTCCACCAGCATCGGCTGCACGTCGTCGGCCATGTCGGCGGCGAACTGTTCCAGCAGGTGTTCCATCGCCGTGCGCAATGTCGGCGAAGTCCCGTGCAGTACGTGAATGCCGACGGTATAGGCGATGTGGTGCTCGGCCACGAATTCCAGCACCAGTTCCACCGACTGTCGGATGATTTCCTTGATGTCGGCGAGCCTGCCCTGTTCAAGCAGCTGCGCCGGATCGGGATGCAGGTCTTTCCATTGCAAGCGCCGCTCGCGCAGACCACGGCGCAGTTCGGTGCCGAGAAGATCGATCACTTCCAGCCCCAGCTGATCGAAATCGCGGAAACGGCGGTAAAAGGCATTCGGCGCGAGGCCGGCGCGGCGGGTGACTTCGCGGATCCCGAGCGATGCGAGGCTGCGCGTCGAGGCGGCGAGATCCAGCGCGGCCTGGATCAGTTTCTGCTTGCCGCCGTGGCCTCGGCCCAAGGTTGTTTTAGGGGCAGAACCTTTGCGCGTCGTTTGTCCGCGAGCGCCGTCGGCGTTGCGCGGAGCGGAGCAGCATCGCGAAGCCGTCGCGCCACGGCGGCGACCGGCTCGGATTCCGAGCCCGGCGGCCGGCATACTGCGCGGCCATGAACGCCACGTCCGACTCGCCGTTCCTCGCTGCGCTGCCGGCCTGCACGACGGCCGATCTGCATGCGTGTCTGGCGCAAGGCGAGCAGCGGACGGCGGCCGTCTGCGCGAGCCACCGGCAGGCGCAGTGGCTGCACGAGACGCACGCGCGCTGGCAGCTCGCGCGGGGCGGCGAGGTCTGGCAGACGCCGGCGATCGTCAGCTTCAAGGCGTTCACCGCGCAGCTCTACGAACGCGCTCGCGCGGCGCTCGCGCTGGCTGGCGCGGCCCTGCCGCCGCTGATCGGCGACGCCGGCGCGCGCGTGCTGTGGCGGCTCTGCATCGACGAGAGCCGCGATCCGCTGCCGCTGCTGCGCGCGGGCGATGCCGCCGCGCTGGCGGCCGAGGCCTGGCAGCTGTGCCACGAATACCGTCTCGCCTTGCCGCTCGATGCCGGCGGCGCGGCGGACGTCGAGCGCTTCAACGGCTGGGCGCTGGCGTACCGCCGCCGTCTCGAACGCCTCGGCGTGCTCGACGCCGCGCTGTTCGACGAGGCGCTGCTCGAACGCGTGCGCGGCGGCGGGCTCGCCGTGCCGGAGGCGCTCGTGCTCGCCGGCTTCGAGGATCTGACGCCGCGTCTCGTCGCCTGGCTGGAGGCGTTCGCCGCGCGCGGCGTGCGGCTGCTGCGCCTCGACGACGCAGGCGCGGCGGCGACGCCGCGGCTGCTGTCGGCGGCCGACGACGAACTCGAGCTGCGCGCCGCCGCGCAATGGGCGAAGGCGCAGCTGCAGACGGGCGGGGAGCGGCGCGTCGCCGTCGTCGTGCCGGACATCGCCGCGCGCCGCGCCGCCGTGCAGCGCGTCTTCGACGAGCAGCTTTGCCCGCCGAGCGACGCGCCGGACGCGCACAGCGTGGTGCGACCCTACGACCTCACGCTGGGCGTGCCGCTGTCCGAGTGCGCGCCGCTGCAGTGCGCGTTGCAGCTGCTGCAGTTCGCCGCGCCCGGCGGCGTCGACGCGGCGACGCGCGGCGTGCTGTTCGCCTCGAATCACTGGGGCGGAGACGAGGATGCGCGCCTGCTGCGCTG
>JASGFY010000039.1:0-28413 GCA_047605265.1 Solimonas sp. | reverse complement strand
CATTCTAGCCCCAAGCTTCCCGATGAAAGCTAAAGCCTCAGCGACACCCAACGCCAATTAGATTGCACGGGACTGTCCGATAATCTGGCGCTCATCAATGATAATTTTGATCATGGCCACTCCGTGGTTGCTGAGTGATAGGACATCCGCCCTGAAAGGAAAACGGACATGTCTGCCAATCTGGCCCCCATCCTTGACGTTGCCCGGCCAGAGTGCCCCGTGCATTCGAAGGGCCACGCAAGGAAGCGAGTATGGATTGGATATCCGGAGCCGGATTTGCGCAAGTGAGCGGGCGGTCGGCGCGAGGGGGGATCAACGCCGTGCGCCGAGCACGATGACGGCAGCTCCCGCTACGCACAGTGCAACGCCGGCCAGATCGGTTGCGGTCGGCCGTACGCCGTTGACGCGCCATAGCCACAGCAGGGCGACGGCGATGTAGATGCCGCCGTAAGCAGCGTAGACGCGGCCGGCGGCGGTCGGGTGCAGGGTCAGCAGCCAGGCGAACAGGGCGAGGCTGGCGGCGGCGGGCAGCAGCAGCCACGGGGTGCGTTGCTCGCGCAGTACGAGGTACGGCAGGTAGCAGCCGGCGATCTCGGCGAGTGCGGTGACGATGAACAGCGCGACGGCGTGCAGGGGATTCATGCGGTGGCGGGCCGGTCTTTTTTGCGGCGCACGTAGAGCGTCTTTTTCACGCGGGCGATGAGTTTGCCGTTCCGGTCGCTGAGGTCGACGCTGTATTCGGGCCGCAGAGCCTGGCCGGTGGCGGCTTCGCTGCGCAGGCGCTCGACTTCGGCGGGCGGCATGCGGAATTTCGCGTAGACGGTGCCGCGGCCGGGGGCGATGAAATCGATCTGCGCCGACTGGTCCCAGATCACGTAGCCAGGGCCGATCTGCTGCATCGTCATCAGCATCAGGAACGGATCGGTCATCGCATACAGGCTGCCGCCGAACTGCGTGCCGACGGCGTTCCGGTTGTACCAGCGCAGCGGCATGCTGACGTCGATCTCGCTGTAGTCGCGGCTGACGCGGTCGACGCGGATGCCGGTGAACAGGTATGGCGGATAGCCGTTCATCAACAGGCGGAACAGGCGAGGGTGCATGGCGGACGTCCCGGAGAAAGCAGTCCGCCGATCATCGGTGATCGCCGTCGCCCTGCGCCATTGGCCGGCGCGCCGTCCGGGCGATGGCGCGGGCCCTTCAGCGCGGCGGGCGCGGCAGCGCCGAGGCGACGGCGACGTAGCCGACGATCATCAGCAGCGCATACCACCATTCGACGACGTTGATGAGGCTGCCGTCGTCGTCCAGCGCGCGCAACGGAATGCTGGCGAGGCCCAGGCCGAGCAGCGCGGCGCAGAGCAGGATGAGCAGGACGCGCTGGCGGCGGCGCAGACCGGGCCGCCGTTCCAGCAGCGTGGCGGCGATCATCTCGGCGAGCACGGTACCGGCGAAATAGACGGTGACGCCGTAGCGGCGCAGCCATGCGTAGAGGCGGCCGTCGGTGCCGAGGCCCGCAACGTACAGCGCGAGGAACGCCGCCGCGAGCAGTCCGCCGACGAGCACCGCACGCGTGCGCCGCGGCGCATCGGGACGGGCTTCGCGCAGCGCCGCGGCCAGCCTGTGCCAGTACAGGGCGAGCACGGCGACGTCGGCTGCCATCATCGGCTTGAACAGCAGGCTGGCGTCGCCGTGGCGCGCGGCGCGGCTGATCGACGTGCAGCCGTCGACGTAGGGCAGGCACGGCGGCACGGTGCCGGCCCGCACGGACAGGGCATAGGCCAGATGCACGGCGGCGAACGCCAGCCCGGCGGCGAGCCAGGCGAGCGTTCGTGGTGGAATTCGCTCTGTTGCGGCCATCGCCGCGAGTTTACGCTTCACGGTCTCAACCCCGGAGAGACCCAAGATGATCCTGCCGAATCCGCGCGCCTGGCTCGCCGCCGCGCTCAGCCTGTGCACCTTGTCCGCCTCGGCGGCCGAAGGCATGTGGACGCTCGACAACCTGCCACGCGCGCAGCTCAGGCAGCAGTACGGCTTCGACCCGGACGCGAAGTGGGTCGATCATGTGATGAAAGCCTCGGTGCGCCTCGCCGGCGGCTGCTCGGGTTCGTTCGTGTCGAAGGACGGCCTCGTGCTGACCAACGCGCACTGCGTGCTTGGCTGCGTGCAGGATCTGAGCCGCGACAAGGATCGGGTCAACGACGGCTTCGTCGCCCGCAGGCGCGAGGAAGAAATCGCGTGCCCGTCGGTCGAGCTGAACCGGCTCGAACGGATCAGCGACGTCAGCGCCCGCATCGGCAAGGCGACCGCCGGCAAGAGCGGCCAGGCCTACGTCGACGCCAGGCAGGCGGAGACTGCCGCGATCGAGTCGGAGTGCACCGGCAAGGATGCCGAGCACACGCGCTGCGACGTCGTCGAGCTGTACAACGGCGGCCGGTACGACCTCTACCGTTACCACCGCTTCCAGGACGTGCGCCTGGTGTTCTCGCCCGAGTACCAGGCGGCGTTCTTCGGCGGCGATCCGGACAACTTCAACTTCCCGCGCTACAACCTCGACATGGGCCTGCTGCGCGCGTACGAGGGCGGCAAGCCGGCGAAGATCAGGGACTGGTTCCCGCTGAACACGGCCGGCGCGCAAGAGGGCGAGCTGACGATGGTCACCGGCCATCCGGGCTCGACCGAGCGCCAGCTCACCGTCGCCCAGCTCGCGTCGCTGCGCGATTACCGCCTGATCAGCGCGGCGTTGTACCTGGCCGAACGCCGCGCGATGCTCGCGCAGTACGGCCGCATCGGCGCCGAGGCGGCGCGCCAGTCGCAGACCGATCTGACGTACACCGAGAACAGCCTCAAGGTCTATCGTGGCGAAATCGAGGCGCTGCACGATCCGGCGGTGTTCGCGCGCAAGCAGCGCGAGGAGGATGCGCTGCGCGCTGCCGCGCCATCGGCGGCGCCGTGGGACGACATCGCCGGGGCCGAGGTCGTGCGGCGCAACAACTACACGCGCTATTCGATGCTGGAGCGCAGCCAGGGCTTCTTCTCCGAGCAGTACCGCATCGCCCGCACGCTGGTCCGCCATGCCGACGAAATGCAGAAGGCCAACGGCGAGCGCCTGCCGGAATACCAGGACGCCGCGCTGCCGACGCTGAAGCAGCGCCTGATGTCGAAGGCGCCGATCTATCCGGAGTACGAAAAGGCCAAGCTGACGTGGTCGCTGACCAAGCTGCGCGAAGCGCTCGGTCCGGACGACGCGCTGGTCAAGCTGGTGCTCGGCAGGCAGTCGCCGGACGAACGGGCTGGCGAACTCGTCGACGGCAGCAAGCTCGCCGATCCCGCCGTGCGCCAGCAGCTCTGGGACGGCGGCGCGGCGGCCGTCGCGGCGTCGGAGGATCCGTTCATCCGGCTCGCGCGCGCCGTCGACGCGCCGTCACGCGCCGTGCGCAAGACGATCGAGGCCGAGGTCGACGCGCCGGAGGCGCGCGCCGCCGAGGCGATCGCCAGGCTGCGCTTCGCCGGGCTCGGCACCGGCGTCTATCCGGACGCGACGTTCACGCTGCGGCTGTCGTACGGCGAGGTCAAAGGCTGGGACGAGAACGGCGTGCCGGTGCCGCCGTTCACCGACATCGGCGGTGCGTTCGCGCGCCAGACCGGCAGTGATCCGTTCGAACTGCCGAAGTCCTGGAACGCCGCGAAGGACAAGCTGGACCTGAAGACGTCGTTCAACTTCGTGACGACCAACGACATCATCGGCGGCAACTCGGGCAGCCCGGTGATCAACCGCAAGGCCGAGATCGTCGGCCTCGCGTTTGACGGCAACGCGCACTCACACGGCGGCGCATTCTGGTTCGACGACCAGCTCAACCGCTGCGTCGCCGTGCACCCGGCGGCGATCGCCGAGGCGCTGGCCAAGATCTACGGTGCGGCCGATCTGCTCAAGGAGATGCAGGCGAAGTAGATCGCGGCCTCGTGGGCCTCTCCGCCCCGGGGCGGAGAGGGTCGGGTGAGGCGGGGCTCACCTCGGCTCACAGCATCTCGATCGCCAGCGCCGTCGCCTCGCCGCCGCCGATGCACAGCGTGGCGACGCCGCGCTTGCCGCCGCTCTTCTTCAGCGCGCCGATCAGCGTGGTGACGATGCGCGTGCCGGAGGCGCCGATCGGGTGGCCCAGCGCGCAGGCGCCGCCGTGCACGTTGACCTTGGCGTGCGGCAGCTGGTGCTCCTTCATCGCCGCCATCGTCACGACCGCGAAGGCTTCGTTGATCTCCCAGAGATCGACGTCGCCGACCGTCCAGCCGGCCTTGGCGAGCAGTGTCTCGATCGCCGGCACCGGCGCGATCGTGAACTCGGCCGGCAGGCGCGCGGCGCCGGCGTGCGCGACGATCCTGGCGATCGGCTTGAGGCCGCGCTTCGCCGCCTCCGACTGGCGCATCAGCACGACGGCGGCGGCGCCGTCGGAGATCGAGCTGGCGTTGGCGGCGGTGATCGTGCCGTCCTTCTTGAACGCGGGCTTGAGCGTCGGAATCTTCTCCGGCGCGGCCTTGAACGGCTGCTCGTCGCGCGTGACCGTCTCCGTTCCCTTCTTGCCGGTGACTTGAACCGGCACGATCTCGAAATCGAAGCTGCCGTCCTCGTTGGCCTTCTTGGCGCGCGCCAGCGACTCGATCGCGAAAGCGTCCTGCGCCTCGCGCGTGAAGCCGTACTTCTCGGCGGTGCGCTCGGCGAAGGCGCCCATCGGCGTGCGCTTCTCGTAGGCGTCCTCGAGGCCGTCGAGCGCCATGTGATCGAGCACTTCGCCGTGGCCGAAGCGGTAGCCGCTGCGCGCCTTCGGCAGCAGATATGGCGCGTTGCTCATGCTCTCCATGCCGCCGGCGACGACGATATCGGCATTGCCGGCCGCGATCGTGTCGGCACCGAGCATGATGGTCTTCATGCCCGAACCGCAGACCTTGTTGACGGTCGAGCAGACCACGCTGTCCGGCAGGCCGGCGCCGCGCGAGGCCTGGCGCGCCGGCGCCTGGCCCTGGCCGGCCGGCAGCACGCAGCCCATCAGCACTTCCTGCACGTCGGCCGGGGCGAGGCCGGAGCGCTCGACGGCGGCCTTGACGGCGATCGCGCCGAGCTGGCTGCCGGTGAAGCCGGAGAACATGCCGAGCAGCCCGCCCATCGGCGTGCGCGCGATGCCGGTGATGACGATGGGATCGGATGACTGCGGCATGGTGTGCTCCTGGGCGTTCATTGAAGTGAATTGAAGTTCACTATTTTACTGCGGCGGCGGATTCGCTGCCCGCGCGGTGCGGCTCCGGCGGCGGTCCGGTCCGCCGGGCGCGTTGTCCGGGCCGGCGTCGCTGAGGAAACATCCGGCTGGCCGGTCGAGGACGATGGCTACAATCGCCGTCCGTTTGAAGCCCGAAGTGGAGGCCGCCATGGCCCTGTTCTCGCATCCCGAGTTCGATGCGCACGAAACCGCCAGCTGGTGCCACGACGCCGCGACCGGCCTGCGCGCCATCATCGCCGCTTGCCGATAGGCGCGGCGTAGACGTCCAGGTCGGTGATGCCGCTGCAGGTGTTGCGGCTCCTCCAGCTCCTGGATCACCCACGTTCCTGCTTTTACGGTTTCGCGCAAACCCCGCCGAAGGGCGCTGTGCTTTATTCGCGGACAGACTCTAAAGTGGCGGCATGGGCGACAAACTCGTGGAGCGACTGGCGGGCGCACTGCTCGAACGCGGCGAATGGCTGGCCACCGCCGAGTCCTGCACCGGCGGCCTGATCGCCAAGCAGCTGACCGATCTCGCCGGCTCGTCCGGCTGGTTCGAGCGCGGCCTCGTCGCCTATTCGAATACCGCGAAGATGGAACTGCTCGCGGTGCCCGACGAGGTGCTCGCGCAGCACGGCGCCGTCAGCGGCGAATGCGCGCTGGCGATGGCGCGCGGCCTGCTGCGCGCGGCGCCCGTCGACTGGGGCATCGTGGTCACCGGCATTGCCGGGCCGGGCGGTGGCAGCGTCGACAAGCCGGTCGGCACCGTCTGGGCCGCGTGGATCCGCCGCGGCCATCCGCCGGAGGCGCGTCGCTTCCTGTTCGAGGGCGGCCGCGACAGCGTGCGCCGGCAGACCGCGCAGGCGGTGCTGGAAGGCCTGCTCTACCGGCTTCGCGAAGCCGAGTGATCGCCGCCCGCACCCGTCAGCGGGGCGACGCGCGACGCGGGTAAACTGCCGCGGCCTTCGACCGCTCCCGACGATCTGCGCCGCATGGAACCGAACCGTCTCTTCTTCGCGCTCTGGCCCGGCGAAGCAGTGCGCGCGGCCTGTCACGCGGCGGCCAGGCAGCTCAACCTCCGCCTGCCGTCCGGCGGCTACCTCGGCGCGCCGGAGCGCTATCACATCACGCTGCTGTTCCTCGGCGACCACGTGCCGAAACCGCAGGAGGCGGCGGCGCTGCGCGCGGCGGCGCTGGTGCGCGCCGCACCGTTCACGCTGACGCTCGATTACGCCAGCTCGTTCCGCAATCGCGAGATTCCGTGGTGGCTCGGCGCGCGCGCCGAGCCGCAGGCCCTGAGTGATTTCTACGGCCGCCTGCGCGATGCCGTGGTGCAGGCTGGCGTCTCGCTCGAGCGCATGCGCTTCGTGCCGCACCTGACGATCGTGCGCAACGCGAAGATCGCGCTGCCGCCGACGCCGGTCGAGCCGATCCGCTGGGACGTCGCCGAGTTCGCGCTGATCCGCAGCCGACTCGATCACAAGCCGGTCAGCTACGAAGTGCTTGGCCGCTGGCCGCTGCTGGACGGGCCGGAAGAGCCGCCGGCGCCCGCGTCGCCGTCGCAGCTGGCGCTGTTCTGAGGCCGCGCCTCAGCGTGTTGCCGACGCGCGCGCCAGACGGCGATGCGCGCGCCTCTGCTCGCGGTACTGCACCGGCGTCATGCTCGACCAGCGCTTGAAGGCGCGGTAGAAGGTGCTCGGCTCGGAGAAGCCGGTCAGGTAGACGATGTTCTCGATCGGCTCGTCGGTGCTCGCCAGCAGGCGCTTGGCGAGCGCGAAGCGGAAGTCCGACAGCAGTTCCGAGAAGCTGGTGCCGGCGCGCGACAGCTCGAAGCGCAGGCGCCGCGTCGGCACGCCGAGCTCCTCGGCGACGTCCTCGAGCGTCAGCTGGTCGAGTTCGAGACGCTGCGCGAACAGCTTCTGGATCTTCTCGATCAGATCGTGGCGGCGCAGCTTCGACAGGCGGCGCTCGGCCAGATCCTCGTGCAGCTTGAGAAGATCCGGATCCCAGCGCGGCGAGCGGTATTCGAGGATCGAGGGGTCGAACCAGATCTCGCTCTCGGCGGCGCCGAACGTCACGGGGCAGCCGAAGGTGCTGTCGTACTCGGCCTGGCTGGCGCGCTGGCTGCAATGCAGGGCGACGTGCTGCGGAACGAACTTCTGTTCGGTGACGCTCTTCAGGAACTGGATCAGCTCGTAGACCACGCAGATCTCGGTATGGCGCAGCTGCGGCGCGTCGGCCGCCGTGCCCTTGACCAGTGCGCGCGCGCCCTGCGTGTCGTTGACGATGCGCACGTTCAGCGCGTCCGAGAGCAGGCGCAGGTACTTGAGCGCGCGTTCGACGCCTTCGCCGAGCGTGGCGCTGCTGAAGATCAGGTATTCGAGCACTTCGCCGTGGAAGACCGGCATGTGCCGGCACAGGTGCAGGCCGATTTCGGCGTCGCCGGTGACGGCTTCGACGGTTTCCCAGAAATAGGCCTGCAGCTGATGCGGCGTGCGCATCTCGCGCAGCGGCAGGTCTTCGGCGTTGTAGCCGAGCCGCTCGTAGATCGCGTTGACGTTGAGGCCGGCTTTGACCATGCCAGCGTGGACGATTTCCAGGAAATAACCCGAATCGCGCATGCCTTGGATCTCGAGGTTCATTGGCGGTGAAGCCAATAGTTTGCCGAAATGACATCGCCAGGTCACGTGCGCGCAACGCCGCTCGTGCGGCCGGCCGTCAGCGTTGTGCCGCCGGCGGGTTTTATAGGGTGTGCGGTCCGGACGGCCAAGGCGATAGGGTCTGCGAGCGCGTACGCTTTGGCCATGAACGTGCCCAGCGAACCCGATCCGGCGCCTGCGCAAGACGATGGCCACGCCGGCGATCTGCTGCCGCGTCTGCGCGTGCCGTTCGCTTCGCTGCGCGAATACCTGCTCGCGCTCAATGACTTCGGCTTCCAGCAATGGCTGACGCCGCGTCTCGCGCCGGTCCTCTACGCGCTCGGCGTCGCCGGCAGCGCGTATCTCGTGGCGATCTTCGTTGCCGCAGGCTTTACGCAATCGTGGACGGCCGGGCGGCGATCTCATTCGATGACCTTGAGCTCGACGCGGCGATTGTTTTCGCGCCCCTGCTCGGTGTCGTTGGTGTCGATCGGCTGGCTCTCGCCGTAGCCGAGCGGCTTCATGCGCGCCGCGTCGACGCCGTGATCGGCGAGGAAGGCTTTGACGACGCGGGCGCGGTGTTCCGACAGGGCGTGGTTATAGGCGTCGGAGCCGAGGCTGCTGGTCTGGCCCTGGATCGTGACCTTGACGCCGGCGTCCGACTGCAGCGTCCCGGCGACCAGCGTCAGCACGTTCCTGGCGTCGTCCGTCAGGCGGTCCGATCGGCATGAGCGGACCGCGCGGCTGGCGCTGCGGCAACGTATAATCGCCAGCCTTTTTCTCCGGCAGGCTCCGCATCCGCAATGGAAGCGCATCAGTTACGCAATGAGGTGACGGCTCTGCAGGCGCGTTTCGACGCCCTGCGGGGCTATCTTTGACTACGACGTCAAGAAGGATCGTCTGGTCGAAGTCAACGCCGAACTCGAGACGAGCGAGGTCTGGAACAAGCCCGAGTACGCCCAGAACCTCGGCCGCGAGCGCGCCAAGCTCGAGGACGTGATCCAGCCGCTCGATGTGGCGGCCAACGGCCTGAAGGACGCGCTCGACCTGCTCGAACTCGCCGAGGCCGAGAGTGACCAGGCCACGGTCGACGAGGTCGCGCGCGACATCCAGCGCTTCGTCAGGATGGCCGACGACATGGAGTTCCGCCGCATGTTCAGCGGCGAACTCGACAACGCCAACGCCTATCTCGACGTGCAGGCCGGCTCCGGCGGCACCGAGGCGCAGGACTGGGCCGAGATGCTGGCGCGCATGTACATCCGCTGGGCCGAAGGCAAGGGCTTCAAGGTCGAGCTGATGGAACGCTCGGACGGCGAAGTCGCGGGCATCAAGTCGGCGACGCTGTACATCGCCGGCCCGTACGCCTACGGCTGGCTGCGCACCGAGACCGGCGTGCACCGCCTCGTGCGCAAGTCGCCATTCGACTCGGGCAACCGTCGCCACACGTCGTTCTCCGGCGTGTTCGTGTCGCCGGAAGTCGACGACGACATCGACATCGAGATCAATCCGGCCGATCTGGAAGTGGCGACCTATCGCTCGTCCGGCGCCGGCGGCCAGCACGTCAACAAGACCGAGTCGGCAATCCGCATCAAGCACGTGCCGAGCGGTATCGTCGTCGCTTGCCAGACCGAGCGCTCGCAGCACGCCAATCGCGACCGCGCGATGAAGATGCTGAAGGCGCGCCTGTACGAGCAGGAAATGCAGAAGCGCAACGCGCAGAAGCAGGCGCTCGAAGACTCCAAGAGCGACATCGAGTGGGGCAGCCAGATCCGCTCGTACGTGCTCGACCAGTCGCGCATCAAGGACCTGCGCACCGGCATCGAGATCGCCGATACGCAGAAAGTGCTGGACGGCAACCTCGATCCGTTCATCGAAGCGAGTTTGAAGCAGGGGCTCTGAGCCAATGAGCGAAGAACAGAACAACAATGCGCCGCCGCTCGACGAAAACTACGTCATCGCCGCGCGCCGCGAGAAGCTGGAAAAGCTGCGCGCCGCCGGCAACGCCTACCCGAACACCTTCCGCCGCGACACGCTGGCCGACTTTCTGCACGGTATGTACGGCGAGCGCGAAGCCGCCGAACTGGAAGGCGAGACGCAGGTTTTCGCCGTCGCCGGCCGTCTGATCGCCAAGCGCGTGATGGGCAAGGCCAGCTTCGGACAGCTGCAGGACATGTCGGGCCGCATCCAGATCTTCGTGCAGCAGAACGCGGTCGGCGCGCAAGCGTACGATGCCTTCAAGCACTACGACGTCGGCGACATCGTCGGCGTGCGCGGCACAGTGTTCAAGACCAGGACCGGCGAGTTGTCGGTGAAGGCGCAGTCGATCGAGCTGCTGGTCAAGGGCATCCGGCCGCTGCCGGAGAAGTGGGCCGGCCTGACCGATACCGAGATCCGCTATCGCCAGCGCTACGTCGATCTGATCGTCAATCCGGAAGTGAAGCGCACGTTCGAGAAGCGCGGCCAGACGGTGCGCTTCATCCGCAACTTCCTCGACGCGCTCGGCTTCGTCGAGGTCGAGACGCCGATGCTGCAGCCGATTCCCGGCGGAGCCACCGCGCGGCCGTTCGTCACGCATCACAACGCGCTCGACCGCGACCTCTACCTGCGCATCGCGCCGGAGCTGTTCCTCAAGCGGCTCGTTGTGGGCGGCTTCGAGAAGGTCTACGAGATCAACCGCAACTTCCGCAACGAGGGCTTGAGCACGCGGCACAATCCCGAGTTCACGATGCTGGAGTTCTACCAGGCCTACGCGGACTACCAGGACGCGATGGATCTGGTCGAGACGCTGATCCGCGATCTCGCGCTGAGCGTCAACGGCGGCGGCAGGCTCGTCTATCAGGAACGCGAGGTCGACCTCGAACAGCCGTTCAAGCGCTGGACGATGCTCGAATCGGTGCGGCATTACAACGCCGACTTCGATGCGGCGAAGGCGAACGACCGCGAGTACCTCGCCACGTTTGCGAAAAAGGTCGGCGGCGACGTCAAGCCCGCCTACGGCGCCGGCAAGCTGCTGACGGAAATCTTCGAGAAGACCGTCGAGGCGAAGCTGTTCGACCCGACCTTCATCACCGAGTACCCGACCGAAGTCTCGCCGCTGGCGCGCCGCAACGATCGCGACCCGGACGTCACCGACCGCTTCGAGTTCTTCATCGGCGGCCGTGAAGTCGCCAACGGCTTCTCCGAGTTGAACGACGCCGACGACCAGGCCAGCCGCTTCAAGGCGCAGGTCGCCGCCAAGGATGCCGGCGACGACGAGGCGATGGTGTTCGACGCCGACTACATCCGCGCGCTCGAATACGGCCTGCCGCCGACCGCCGGCGTCGGCATCGGCATCGACCGCCTGGTGATGTTCCTGACCGATTCGCCGAGCATCCGCGACGTGCTGCTTTTTCCGCAGATGCGGCCCGAGGCTTAGGCGCGTGGAGCCGGGGAGGAAAAAGCCGGTGGGGCCCCAGCCCCGCCGGCGCCTCCGGCAAGGCTTGCCACTGGCAAGCCTTGAAAGCCCGGATGCGCTTCCGCAGATGCGGCCGGAAGCCTGAAGCATGTGTTCCCTCCCCCCACACTTGGGGAGAGGGAGTATTGAACAGCACGGAGCGCGCAGCGCATGTCCACGTCGTCCACCGTTGAAGCGGCCCGTCATCTCGCTGAACACGACACGCTGCCGCCGGGTCTGACGCGCCGCCGCCTGATTCCGATCCTCGCGCTGACGACGGCGCTCGGGCCGATGTCGATCGACATGTACCTGCCGAGCCTGCCGGCGCTCGAGGCGCATTTCCATTCGGACGCGGCGACCACGCAGCAGACGCTGGCAAGCTACTTCATCGGCCTGTCGCTCGGCCAGCTGTTCTACGGCCCGATCTCCGATTCGCTCGGCCGCCGTCGGCCGATGCTGTTCGGCCTGATCCTCTACGTGATCGCCGCGTTCGGCTGCCTGTTCGCGCGCGAGATGGAACATCTGATCGCGCTGCGCTTCCTGCAGGCGCTCGGCGGCTGCGCCGGCATGGTCATCACGCGCGCCATCGTGCGCGACTGCTTTCCCGCGCAGGCGATGGCGCGCGTGCTGTCGCTGCTGCTGCTGATCATGAGCGTGGCGCCGATCCTCGCGCCGATGGCCGGCGGCTACCTGTTCCGCTGGTTTGGCTGGCAGGCGATCTTCGCGCTGCTCGTCATCTACGGTCTGCTGTGCGCGGCCATCGTCGGCCTTGGCGTGCCGGAGACGCTGCAGGGCGAGCGCAAGCCGCTGAGTTTCGCAGGCGCCGCGCGTACCTATCTCAAGCTGATCGGCCACCGCCGCTTCATGGGCTACGCGCTGGCCGGCGCGACCGCGCAGGCCGGCATGTTCGCGTACATCTCCAGCTCGTCGTTCGTGTTCATCGGTCACTACGGCGTCGCGCCGGAGCACTATGCGTGGATCTTCGGTTTCAACGCCTTCGGACTGATCACCGCTTCGCAGCTGAACTCGCTGGCGCTCAATCGGGTGCCGGTGCAACGCCTGCTGCGCCGTGCGCTGCGCGTTTACGTGACGTCGAGCGTGCTGATGGTCGCCGCGGCGCTGACCGGCATCGGCGGCCTGTGGAGCGTGCTGGCGTTCATGTTCATCTGCATGTCGGCGATGGGCTTCTCGTTCCCGAACTCGACGGCGGCGGCCATGGCGCCGTTCGGCGACCGCGCCGGCAGCGCGGCGGCGCTGCTCGGCACGCTGCAGTTCGCCATCGCCTCGGTCGCCAGCTTCGCGGCGGGCCACCTCTACAACGGCACCGCCGTGCCGATGGCGACGATCATTGCCGCCTGCGGTCTCGCGGCGATGATCCTGCTGCGCTGGCTGGCGCCGGCGCGCGATTCCGCGGCCGCGGCGGCGGCGAACTGAACCCGAGCCTCAGCCGCGCCCACGCTCGCGGTACTCGGCCGGCGCATTGGACACGACGTCCGGCAATGGGCCGTCGCCCGTGCGCGCCTGGCGCGGGAACACGCTGAACTGGCTGAGGCGCAGGCGCACCTGCTGGCCGGCGCGCAGCGCCTGCGCGTCGTGGTGCAGGTGCGGCAATTCGATCTCGATGGCCTGGCCGGACAGCGCGGCGGTCGCCTCGCAGCGCACGATCGGGCCGGTGCGCTGCGTGCCGCGGATCACCGCGTCGAAGCCAGCCGCGTTCGCGTCGGTCACGAGCAGGTCGCCGGGCCGCACGTAGATGTCGACCGGGCCGGCGGCGTGGATCGAGTCGGTGACGATCGCGCTGGTCTGGCCGTCGACGAAGACCTCGCGGCCGCGCACTTCGCCGGGCAGGACGTTGGTGTTGCCGAGGAAATCAAACACGAACGGCGTCGCCGGCTTCTCGTAGACCTCGTCGGTGGTGCCGACCTGTTCGATGCGGCCGCGGTTCATGACGACGACGCGGTCCGCGAGTTCCAGCGCCTCTTCCTGGTCGTGCGTGACGAAGATCGTCGTCACGCCGGTCTGCTCGTGCAGCTGGCGCAGCCAGCGGCGCAGATCCTTGCGCACCTTGGCATCGAGCGCGCCGAACGGTTCGTCGAGCAGCAGCACGCGCGGGTCGATGGCCAGTGCGCGCGCCAGCGCGACGCGCTGGCGCTGGCCGCCGGACAGCTGCGTCGGATAGCGCTTCTCGAGCCCCGCCAGCTGCACGAGTTCGATCAGTTCGCGGGCGCGTTCGCGGATGCGCGCTTCCGGCGGACGCTGCCTGCGCTCGCGGACGCGCAGGCCGAAGGCGACGTTGTCGAGCACCGTCATGTGCTTGAACAGCGCGTAATGCTGGAACACGAAGCCGACGTGGCGTTCGCGGATCGGCCGCAGGGCGATGTCCTCCTCGCCGAACAGGATCTTGCCCTGGTCCGGGAATTCGAGGCCGGCGATCACGCGCAGCAGCGTCGTCTTGCCGGAACCGGACGGGCCGAGCAGGGCGATCAGCTCGCCCGAGGCGATGTCGAGATCGACGCCGCCGAGCGCGGGAAAGTTGCCGAAGACCTTGTGGATGCCGCGAATCTTGATTTCCATGAGTAAGGAATCCGCTGGTTTTGAAAGTCCGGGCCACGGATGGCCCGGTGCCTGTCGGGACGACATCAGTGCCGGCGCGTCGCGGCCAGTTCGTCGCCGTGCCGCCATTCGAGATAGCTCTTCAGGGCCAGCGTGACGAGCGCGAAGATCGCCAGCAGCGACGCCACGGCGAAGGAGCCGGCGAACTGATATTCGTTGTAGAGAATTTCCACGTGCAGCGGCATGGTGTTGGTCTGGCCGCGAATGTGGCCGGAGACCACGCTGACCGCGCCGAACTCGCCCATCGCGCGCGCCGTGCACAGCAGCACGCCGTACAACAGGCCCCACTTGATGTTTGGCAGCGTGACGCGCCAGAACGTTTGCCAGCCGGAGGCGCCGAGCGACAGCGAGGCCTGCTCGTAGTCGGTGCCCTGTTCCTGCATCAGCGGGATCAGCTCGCGCGCGACGAACGGGAAGGTGACGAAGACGGTCGCGATGACGATGCCCGGCACGGCGAAGACGATCTTGATGTCGTGATCGGACAGCCAGGGTCCCGCCCAGCCGTGACGGCCGAAAATGAGGATGTAGATCAAGCCGGCGACCACCGGCGATACCGAGAACGGCAGATCGATCAGCGAGATCAGCAGCGTCTTGGCGCGGAACTGGAACTTGGTGATCGCCCATGCCGCAGCGATGCCGAACACGACGTTCAGCGGCACGGCGATCGCCGCCGTCAGCAGCGTCAGGCGGATTGCGGCGAGCGCGTCGGGCTCGCGCAGGGCGTTGCCGTAAACCTGCCAGCCGTTGCGCAGCGCCTCGGTAAAAACGGTGATCAGCGGCAGCAGCAGGAAGCCGAGCAGGAACAGCACGGCGAGCGCGATCAATGTCCATTGCACCCACGGCGCTTCGGAGATCGCACTGTTGCGCCGTGCCAGCGGGCCTTCGGGACGGAATTCCGGTGGCAGCGCCGGCGGATCGCGCAGGCTGGCTTCGAGCGTGCTCATCGCGAGCCTCCGTGACGTTTGCGTGCCCATATCTGCAGGCCGTTGATGACCAGCAGCAGCGTCAGCGACAGCAGCAGCATCGCCACCGCCACGGCGCTGGCGCCGGCGTAATCGAACTCTTCGAGCTTGATGATGATCAGCAGCGGCGCGATCTCGCTGACCATCGGCATGTTGCCGGCGATGAAGATGATCGAGCCGTATTCGCCGGCGGCGCGCGCGAAGGCCAGCGTGAAGCCGGTGAGGATCGCCGGCAGCACGGCCGGCAGGATGATGCGCGCGACGGTCTGCAGGCGGTTGGCGCCGAGCGAGGCCGCGGCCTCTTCGAGATCCTTCTCGGCGTCCTCGAGCACCGGCTGCACCGTGCGCACGACGAACGGCAGGCCGATGAAGGTGCAGGCGACGATGACGCCGAGCGGCGTGTACGCGACCTTGATGCCGAGCGGTTCGAGGAACTGGCCGATCCAGCCGTTGCTTGAATACAGCGCCGTCAGCGCGATGCCGGCGACCGCCGTCGGCAGCGCGAACGGCAGATCGATGATCGCGTCGAAGAAGCGCTTGCCCGGGAAGCGGTAGCGTACGAACACCCACGCCACCAGCGTCCCGAACACGGCGTTGATGAGGCCGCCGACCAGGGCCGCGCCGAAGCTGAGCCGCAGCGCCGCCAGCACGCGCGGCGTCGTCACGACATTCCAGAAGCCGTGCCAGCCGAGGCCGGCCGACCGGAAGAACACGCCGGCGAGCGGGATCAGCACGATCAGGCTCAGGTACAGCAGGGTGAAGCCCAGCGTCAGCCCGAAGCCCGGGATGACGTTGCGGCGCGGTAAGGCGATGCTGCTCATGGAGTCCTCTATTTGCCAGCGACGATCTGATCGAAGACGCCGCCGTCGGCGAAGTGCTTGGCGTACGTCGCCGCCCAGTCGTCGATCGTGAACAGGCTCAGCGCCGGGAACTCGGCGGCATGACGGGCCAGAACCTTGTCGTCCACCGGGCGCAGGCCGTTGCGCGCGATGATCTCCTGGCCGGCTTCCGAGTAATGGAATTCGAGATAGGCCTGCGCGAGAGCGGTGTTACCCTTTTGGGCGGCGATCTTGTCGACGACGGCGACCGGATTGTCGGCGCGGATCGACAGCGACGGCACCACGATGTCGAACTTGTCGGCGCCGAATTCCTTCTTCGTCAGCGCCAGCTCATTCTCGAACGTCAGCAGCACGTCGCCGATGCCGCGCTGCACGAAGGTCGTCGTCGCGCCGCGGCCGCCGGTGTCGAACACCGGCACGTTCTTGAGGAAGGACGCGACGAAGGCGCGTGCCCCGGCCTCGTCGCCGCCCGGCTGGCGGAGCGCGTACTCCCACGCCGCGAGGTAGCTGTAGCGGCCGTTGCCGGAGGTCTTGGGGTTCGGAATGATGATGCCGACGCCCGGCTTGACCAGGTCGTTCCAGTCCTTGATGTGCTTGGGGTTGCCCTTGCGCACCAGGAACAGGATTGTCGACCACGACGGGCTCGAGGCGTGCGGCAGGCGCTGTGCCCATTTCGTGTCGAGCAGGCCGGCCTTGGCGACGGCGTCGATGTCGAGCGGGTTGTTGGTCGTCAGCACGTCGCCGTCGAGGCCGTCGATGACGGCGCGCGCCTGTTTGCTCGAACCGCCGTGCGACTGCTGGATCACCGGCTCGCTGCCGGTCTTGCCCTTCCAGTACGCGGCGAACGCCGGGTTGAAGTCCTTGTAGAAGTCGCGCGCGACGTCGTACGAGACGTTGAGCAAAGGCGGTGCGGCGGCGGCATGCAGCGAGAACAGGCCGAGTACGGCAGCGGCAAGTGCGCGTAGCGATTTGTTCATCAAGCCCTCCGGGCAAGTGTGGAGCGCCGGGCAGTACCCGGTGCCCGTGCGAAAAATTTTGACCGCGCCCGCGCGCTCAGACGAAGCGCAGCTCGTGCGCGCCGTACTGCTGCTCCTGCGGCTGCAGCGGTTGCGCGAGCGGGAACAGCTTGCGATCCAGCCAGCGTGTGTTGCTGATCCACAGACCGTCGATCTCGACGCCGTGCGCGCGGTTGACGAGCACGATGCGGCGCAGGCGCTGGTCGAGCAGCGCGAGCTTGTTCTCGGGACGCAGGCCATGCTCGAGGATCTGGATGAAGGCGTAGTCGCTGAGCAGGCCGGGATGGCGCTGCGCGAGCGGGCGCAGCACATCGCTGACGAAATGCCAGGTGTCCGACTTGCCGGGCACGCGCGTCTCGAGCTTCAGCGTGCCGTTGTGCATCAGCCAGACGCCGTCGACGATCTTGAACGGATGCACGTTGTCGAGACCGCTGCCGCCCCTGGTCTGGCGGCGCAGGTGCAGCACGTATTCGGCGCCGCGATGCGCGCGCTCGACGTCGCGCAGTTCGTCGATATTGACGACCGCGCGCCGCTCGATCAGCAGGCGGCCGTCCTCGTCGAAACCCATCAGGCCCCAGCCGTCGGCGTTGTGCACGGCGGCGGCGGCGAGCAGGTCGGCCGGAATCTCGGCGCCGACCGGCTTGTGGATGATCAGGCACATGACGAAAAACCCTCGCTTATCCCAGCTTGGCCACCAGCACTTCGGTCGCCTTGAAGATCGCCAGCACGTCGCTGCCGATGCGCAGGGGCAGGCGGTCGATCGAGCTGGTCGTGACGACCGCGCTGATGATGCCGGCGGGCGTCTCGACCTCGATCTCCGACATCACCGGGCTGCGGTGGATCGCGACGATGCTGCCCTTGAACTGATTGCGGGTGTTGATGGCGGTGACGCTCACGACGGAATCTCCGTTGGGGTGGTGGCCGTTGGGGGGCTTCAGGCGGCCTGGTCACCGATCTTGGCGATCAGCACCTCGGTGGCCTTGAACAGTGCCAGCGCGCCGTCGCCGATGCGCAGGTTCAGGCGATCGATCGAGCTGGTGGTGATGACGGCACTGATGACGCCGGCCGGGGTTTCCAGTTCGACTTCCGAGACCACGGGGCCGCGATTGATCGCGACGACGCTGCCCTTGAACTGGTTGCGGGTATTGATGGCGGTGACGGACATGGGGGATTTCCGGGTCGTGTGGCAAAAAAGGTGGCGGGGACGCTGAGCGATCAGCCATCCCCGCCCGCCGTCGGCAGCCGGGGATGCCTCGTTTCAGTTCTTGAGGTAAATCTGGTCGAACACGCCGCCGTCGCCGAAAAACTCGGGCTGCACCTTGGCCCAGCCGCCGAAATCGCGGACCGTGACCAGTTCGAGCTTGGGGAACTTGTCGGCGTACTTGGCCGCGATCTTCGGATTCGACGGGCGGTAGTAGTTCTGCGCGATGATATCCTGCGCTTCCTCGGTGTAGAGGTACTTCAGGTAAGCCTCGGCAACCTTGCGCGTGCCCTTCTTGTCGACGACCTTGTCGACAACCGCGACCTGCGGCTCGGCGAGGATCGACAGCGACGGCGAGACGATCTCGAACTTGTCGGCGCCGAACTCGTTGAGCGCGAGGAAGGCCTCGTTTTCCCAGGCCAGCAGCACGTCGCCGAGACCGCGCTGCACGAAGGTTGTGGTCGAGCCGCGGGCGCCGGTGTCGAGCACCGGCACGTTCGTGAACAGCGCCTGCGCGTAGGCTTTGGCCTTGGTCGCGTCGCCGTTGTTCTTCTTCAGCGCGTAGGCGTACGCGGCAAGGAAGTTCCAGCGCGCGCCGCCCGAGGTCTTCGGGTTCGGTGTGATGACGCTGACGCCCGGCTTGATCAGGTCGTCCCAGTCCTTGATGTGTTTCGGATTGCCCTTGCGGACGAGGAAGACGATGGTCGACAGGTACGGCGAGGCGTGATCCGGCAGGCGCGTTTCCCAGTCCGGCTTGATCAGATGGCCGGGGTCGACCAGCGGCAGGATGTCGCCGCCGAGCGCCAGCGTGACGACGTCGGCATCGAGGCCGTCGAACACCGCGCGCGACTGCTTGCCCGAGCCGCCGTGCGACTGCTGGATCGTCACGGTATCGCCGGTCTGCGCCTTGTACTCGGGGATGAACTTGTCGTTGATCGCGCGATACAGCTCGCGCGTCGGGTCATAGGAAACATTGAGCAGATTGTAGGTCGCGGCCTGAGCGAAGACCGGCAGCGCGAGGGCTGCGGTCGCCAGTATGGTTTTGAGCTTGATCATGATGGCTTCAAGTTTGGCGTGGAAAGTCCGTGCATGGTGCCGATGGCCGTTATTTTCGTAAAAGAATGGATATGGATTTTTATATTCCAAAAATTTATATATCGAAAAGAGTGGATGACGGCGACCGTCTGCGCTGGACGAACCGGGCAGCGGCATCGCCTTACGAAGCTTTGGAAGCCTGAACCGTTCTTGTTACGATGAAGCGGCTGTACTGAAACAGATAGATCCGGCACCGGCTGCAACCCGCAAGCTTGACAATCCTCGTTCCTTAGAACAGCCAGGAGCGGATGAAACCGTTCCTCATGCGCAGCAGGCGCGCGCGCCGCCAGCGCGTCCGCGAAGCCCTCTGGTTCGCGCATCGCCCAGACCAGCACCGCGCAGCTCGCGCTCGCGCAGGATCGCCGCGGCGCTGCCCACGTAGCGGCGCGGTGCGTGACGCGCGCCGAGCAGGCGCTCGATCTGCCAGAGTTTCCACGGCCTGATGCCGAGCACGAAGGTTTCGCTCATGCCGGCTAATCTAACAATTTCAATCAATGAACAGCGTCGCCGGATGTTCGAGCAGGGCTTTGACGCGCTGGATGAACTGCGCGGCGTCGTAGCCGTCGACGATGCGGTGATCGAACGACGACGACAGGTTCATCACCGTGCGCACGACGACCTGGCCATGGCGCACGACCGGCCGCTCGACGAGCTTGTTGACGCCGATGATCGCCACTTCCGGCGCGTTGATGACCGGCGTGGTGACGATGCCGCCGAGCGCGCCGAGGCTAGTGATGGTGAGCGTCGAGCCAGACAGTTCGTCGCGCGTCGCCTTGCCGGCACGGGCGGCGTCGGCAAGGCGCCTGATCTCCGTCGCGCGGCTCCAGAGATCGAGCCGCTGCGCGTGGCGCAGCACCGGCACGATGAGGCCGTTCGGCGTCTGCGTGGCGATGCCGATGTGCAGCGCGCGGTGACGCGAGACGACGCCGGCCTCGTCGTCGTAGGTGGCGTTGACCTGCGGGAAGGCCGGCACGGCTTTCACGAGCGCCTGGATCAGCAGCGGCAGCAGCGTCAGCCTGCCGCGCTCGCCGTGCGTTTCGTTGAGGTGCTGGCGCAGCGCTTCGAGCTCGGTGACGTCGACTTCCTCGACGTACGCGAAGTGCGGGATGCGCTGCGTGGCGCGCTGCATCGCCTCGGCGATCCTGCGGCGCAGGCCGATGATCTTGATCGGTTCGATCGCGTCGTCGTCGTCGCTGGCCGCGCGCGCCGTCGCCTGCGCCGGCTGCGTCGCATGGCGTTCGACGTCTTCGCGCGTGACGCGGCCGGACGGGCCGCTCGCGACGACCTGCGCGAGGTCGATGCCGAGCTCTCTCGCGCGCTTGCGCGTCGCCGGCGAGGCGGCGACCGGCAGGCGTTCCGGGGCGTGCGGCGGCGTGCTGTCACTGGCAGCCGGATTGAAGACGGCGGCCGCCTTCGCGGGAGGCACAGCGGCGGCCGGCGCCGGCGCGGCATCCTCCGCCGCTTCGGCCTCGACCTCGAGGGTCACCAGCGCGCCGCCGACCGCAATCCGGTCGCCCGGCGCGCCGTGGATTTGCGCGACGCGGCCGGCGACCGGCGACGACAGCTCGACGGCGGCCTTGTCGGTCAGCATGTCGATCAGCGGCTGGTCCTCGGCGACGGCGTCGCCGACAGCGACGTGCAGCCGTGCGATCTCCGACTCGGCGATGCCTTCGCCGATGTCCGGCAGCTTGAAGACATAGGTCTTGCTCATGCGGCCTCCATCGTGCGCTTCAGCGCCGCGGCGACGCGCGCCGGGCCGGGGAAGTACTCCCATTCGAGGGCGTGCGGGTAGGGCGTGTCCCAGCCGGTGACGCGCTCGATCGGCGCTTCCAGATGCCAGAAACATTGTTCCTGCACCATCGCCGACAGCTCGGCGCCGTAGCCGCCGGTGCGCGTCGCCTCGTGGACGATCACGCAGCGGCCGGTGCGGCGCACCGACGCTTCGATCGCTTCCATGTCGACCGGCAGCAGTGAGCGAAGGTCGATCACCTCGGCGTCGATGCCGGCCTCATCGACCGCGGCGAGCGCGACGTGAACCATCGTGCCGTAGCACAGCACCGTCACGGCACCACCCGGCCGCACGATGGACGCCTTGCCGAGTTCGACGCGGTAATGGCCGTCCGGCACTTCGGCGAGCGCGTGGCCGGCCCACGACTTCAGCGGGCGATCGTGATGGCCGTCGAACGGCCCGTTGTAAAGGCGCTTGGGCTCGAAGAAAACCACCGGATCGTCGTCCTCGATCGCCGCGATCAGCAGGCCCTTGGCGTCGTACGGATTGCTCGGCATCACCGTCTTCAGGCCGCAGACGTGCGTGAAGATGCCTTCCGGACTCTGGCTGTGCGTCTGCCCGCCGAAGATGCCGCCGCCGCAGGGCGAGCGCACCGTCAGCGGCGCCCAGTACTGGCCGGCCGAGCGGTGGCGCAGGCGCGCCGCCTCGGACACCAGCTGATCGAACGCCGGATAGATGTAGTCGGCGAACTGCACCTCGACGACCGGGCGCAGGCCGTAGGCGCCCATGCCGATCGCCGCGCCGAGGATGCCGCCCTCGGCGATCGGCGTGTCGAACACGCGCGTGCGGCCGTACTTCTTCTGCAGGCCGGCGGTGGCGCGGAACACGCCGCCGAAATAGCCGACGTCCTCGCCGAAGACCACGACGTTGTCGTCGCGCTGCATCATCACATCCATCGCCGAGTTCAGCGCCTGGATCATGTTCATCGTGGCCATGATCAGATGCCCCCTGACAGACGTTTTTCGGCGAGCAGCTCGTCGCGCTGGCGGCGCAGGTGGATCGGCAGTTCCTTGAAGACGTCGTCGAACATCGTGCCGGCGTCCGGTTTGCTGCTGCCGAGCGTGCCGATGCGTTCGGCGGCGCGCAGCGCGATCTTCACCTCGTCGTCGACCTCGACGAGCATCGCCGCGTGGCGCTCTTCCGACCATTCGCCGATCGCGATCAGATGCTGCTTGAGCCGCATGATCGGATCGCCGAGCGGCCAGTGCGCGGCCTCGTCGCCGGGGCGGTAGGCGGACGGATCGTCGCTCGTCGAATGCGCGGCGGCGCGATAGGTGTACAGCTCGATCAAGGTCGCGCCGTGATTGCTGCGTGCACGCTCCGCGGCCCACTGCGTGGCCGCGTAGACGGCGAGGAAATCATTGCCGTCGACGCGCAGGCCGGGCAGGCCATAGCCGATGGCGCGCGCCGCGAAAGTCGCGCACTCGCCGCCGGCGATGCCCTGAAAGCTGGAGATCGCCCACTGGTTGTTGACGACGTTGAGCAGCACCGGCGCGCGGTAGACGGCGGCGAAGGTCATGGCATGGTGGAAATCCGCTTCGGCCGTGGTGCCGTCGCCGATCCAGCTCGCGGCGATGCGCGTGTCGCCCTTGATGGCCGACGCCATCGCCCAGCCGACCGCCTGCGGAAACTGCGTGCCGAGATTGCCGGAGATCGAGAAGAAATTGACCTCGCGCACCGAGTACATCACCGGCAGCTGGCGGCCCTTGAGGCGATCCGCGGAATTGCTGAACAGCTGGCACATCATGTCGACGATGGGCCAGTCGCGCGCGATCAGCAGGCCCTGCTGGCGGTAGCTCGGAAATAACATGTCATCGGCGGCTAGCGCCAGCGCCTGCGCGACGGCGACGGCTTCCTCGCCGGTCGACTTGATATAGAAGCTGGTCTTGCCCTGGCGCTGCGCGCGCTGCATGCGCTCGTCGAAAGCGCGTGTCAGCGCCATCGCGCGCAGACCTTTGTGCAGCGTCGCGACGGCGATCTGCGGCGCCCAGTCGCCGACGGCGCGGCCGTCGTCGTCGAGCACGCGGATCATGCCCTGCGGAAAGTCGCGCAGCGCCGTTTCGGGCGCATCGCTCGGTGGGTGCGGCAGAGCGCCGGCCGGCGGAATCCGCAGGCCATCGAAGTCGCCGGCATCGCCGGGGCGGTGCCTGGGCTCGGGGACATGCAGCTGCAGCGGCGTCACGGATTTCATCGTCCGCTTCTCCTCGTTCGCCAATCGCGCGTTTCGCCCAGTTTAGGAGCGATGCCCCGGAATTTAGTTCTTATCTTGGCGGTTGCGCGTTAAATTACGGAACAATGTTCCTGGAATGGTCTGGTCTGGAGAACGCAGTGGCAGAATCCCTCGACGCGCTCGATGTGCGCATCCTCGACCTCCTGCAGGACGACGTGACCCTGCCGGTCGCCGACATCGCCGAACGCGTCGCCTCGTCGAAGACCGTGGTTTGGCGGCGTATCCAGAAACTGATCGGCAGCGGCGTGATCCGCGAGCGCGTGGCGATCGTCGATCATCACAAGGTCGGGCTCGGCATCATGGTCTTCGCGCACGTGAAGATGACGCGCCACAACCGCGACGCGCTGCCGACCTTCCTCGACGCCGTGCGCAAGCTGCCGGCGGTGATCGAATGCCACACGCTGATGGGCGACGTCGACTTCCTGCTGAAGATCGTTGTGCCGACGGTGCAGGACTATGAGTATTTCGTCTGGAACAAGCTGTCCAAGATCGAAGGCGTACAGGGCATCAGCTCATCGATCTCGATGAGCCAGAGCATCAACACCACGCGTCTGCCGCTGCGGGTGGAGAACGCGCGCTGAGCCTGGCTGTCATTGCGAGGAGCGCAGCGACGAAGCAATCCAGTTCTGCTGCCAGATTAGGTCTCGGAACTGGATTGCTTCGCTGCACTCGCAATGACGGTGCTTTGGAGACGTCGCCGCGCCTGGCAGTCAGGCAGTGACGACTGCGCCGTCTTTCAATAGCGCGGTACGCCCGGATCGACCTGCAGGGACCACGCATCGATGCCGCCGGTGACGTTGGCCACGTCGCTGAAGCCGTTCTTCTCCAGAAAGCGTGCCGCCATTTCCGAGCGTCCACCGTGGTGGCAGAGCACGGCGATCGGCGCCGCCTTGTCCAGTTCGCCGCTGCGCTGCGGCAGTTCATGCAGCGGGATGTGCTGTGCGGCGGCGAGGCTGGCGAGGTCCAGTTCGTCGGCGCCGCGCACGTCGAGCAGCGTGACGGCGCCGGCGGCGAGGAGGCTCTGCAGCTCGGTAACGGAGATGATCTTCATGGCACGGCAGTGTAGGCGCCGGCGCCGGCCATGGATAGCGTCCGGCGCTACTCGACCGTGAAGCGCACGACGCCGATCAGCTGATCGCTCTGCGTCAGCACGCGCACCTGCCAGCGGCCGCGCGGATCGGCGCCGAACGCGGTCTTATGCGTCCACGTGCGGTAGCCGGCCTCGCGGCTGCCGACGATGGAGATCGGGATGCGCTCGACGAGCTGCCCGTCGTGCCGCCATTCATGGACGATCTGTTCGGACAGGCCGCGCGGCGCATGGATCGGCGTCCACACATAGAGGCCGCCGCTCGCGAGATCGGCGGCGCTGATCGCGTCGACTTCCGGGCCGGAGCGTCGCTCGGCGGCATCGACGCTTTGCGTCGCGTGCGCGTCGTGGACGCGCAAGGTGGCCGGCGGGATCGCGAAGCGCAGCACGCTCAGTGCGCCGGCGAGCAGCGCGGCGCCGAGCAGCGCGGCCGGCCAGCGTCTCCAGAACGAACCCGGCAGCGCGCTCGCGATTGCCGGCACCGCGAGCAGCGCAGCGGCGGCGATCGCCAGCCACAGGCTCGTTGCCGTGGTGATCTGCCACAGCATCGGCGCGGCGGTGAGCGTCGTCGCGAACGCCGCTGCGGCATGAAAACTCCACAGCAGCGCGCGATGGACGACGACACGATCGAAATACAGCGGGTCGATCATCGACACCAGCGCGAAGCCGCCGACAATGACGACGAACAGCGGCTGCGCGCTGCTCCACGTCGTGGCCGCGATGAAGAACGGCAGTGTGAAGAAGAACGACTCCTGATGCAGGGCCTGCAGCAGATAGCGGACCAGCAGCGGTGAATGACGCAGCCAGCGCTTGCGCTCGGACAGACCGAGCCAGTACGGCTCCAGCGCGGCGATCAGCCAGGTCAGCGGCAGCAGCACGACCAGCGTCTGCGCGACCCGCTCCTGGCGCTGGATCAGCACGAGGCTGGCGACGCCGAGCAGGAAGCTGCCGAGCGCGACCAGATGCTTGTAACGCCCCCACAGCGCGAGCAGGTGCGCCTGACTGAATCCGCTTTCGCTCACGGCGCCGCTTGCGGATGGACGAGGCTGGCGAGTTCGCTGCGGCTGTAGACGCCGAGCTTGCGATAGACGCGGTACAGGTGATTGGCGACCGTAGACGGCGCGACGCCGATCTTCTTCGCCGCCTGCTTGAACGACAGGCCCTGCGCGACGCAGTAAACGATCTCGCGCTCGCGCGCCGTCAGGCGGTCGAGCGGGCCGGCTGGCCAGATGATGATCAGGAACAGATCGCTGAGCCGCTCGCAGCGCACCATCAGATCGAGCCGCATGACGGTTTCGCCGGGCGCCGGCAGCGCAAACGGCAGGCGCTGCGGCTCGCGCTTCGGCAGGCGCTCGTCGAGCAGATCGAGGAAGCGTGGCTGTGCCTCATGGAAGATGCCGGCGGCATCGACCACGGCGCCGACCGCGTCGGCCGGGCGGTCCGCGTACGTGCGCGCCAGATGCAGGAAGAACGAGTGCGATGCCGCGTTGAACAGGTGATAGCTGGCGCGCTTCTGGCGCGCCTTGTCGGCATCGCTGAACGGCGCGTCGCGGTTCTTGCGATACAGCGTCAGCAGCGAATACAGCCCGCTGCGCCGGTCGAGATGGCCGGTCGACAGGATGCGCTGGATGCCGTACGGCGCAAACGTGCTGCGGTACAGCTCCGAGGCGAAAAACCCGGCGTCCGGGTACACCTGCTGCATGTCGACCGGCGTATCGAGGTTCTGCAGGATCTCGCCGATGATCGGATTGATCGACGTCGTCGTCACCAGCTGCTTCGGAAACTCGGCCGGCAGGCCGTGCACGGTGACGGTATGGAACTGCAGCTGCGACGCCGTGCCGCTGCCCCACAGCGCGCCGTCACAAGGCACGACGCGCGCCAGCTGCGACAGCGCCCACTCACGGAACTGGCCAGCCGGCACCAGCAGGCCGTAACGGTAGAGGCGGGCGATCAGCCGATCGACGGGGTCGATCGCGTCGGCGGGGAAAGGCGTGGACATGCCGCTGATACCGGTCGGCCCCTCTGGCGACGCAGAACATCCCGATGCGGGCCGCCGGCGTGGGCGGTATTTACTATCGGGATGCACGATGGCTATGCACATACTAGCAGCATAAAACACGAGTGCCGCCCGGAGACAGCCGATGAAAACCCTCACGCAATGGATGGACGAATACAGCGCCAGCCACCAGAACCCGACCAACAAACTGCTGCACTGGATCTGCGTGCCGCTGATCGCCTTCTCGATCGCCTGCGCACTGAAAATGATTCCGCTCGGCCACGGCAACGTCAACGCCGCGACGGTGATCGGCACGCTGCTGCTGCTGTACTACTTCCGTCTCTCGTGGCGGCTCGCGCTCGGCATGACGGTGGTGTTCGTGCTCGCCTACGGGCTGGTGCTGGCCTGCGAGACCGCGTTCCCCGGCCTGCAACTGCTGTGGCTGGCGATCGCGATCTTCGTCGGCGCGTGGATCGGCCAGTTCATCGGCCACCACGTCGAGAAAGCGCGGCCGTCGTTCTTCAAGGACCTGCAGTTCCTGCTGATCGGCCCGCTGTGGCTGCTCGATGCCGCGTACCGCAAATGGTCCATCCCGACCGGGCGCAGCGCGACGGCGCATTGAGACTGCAGGGGATTGAAGCGGAAGGCTCGCGTGATGCGGGCCTTCTTGCTGTCAGCACTCGTCATGTGGCTCTTCCGGCGCGGATGACCGCCGCACGTTCTCGAGTTCCTGCCACTGCGCAAGCGGGATGCTCCGGCCCGGATAGGCGACTGCGGCGAACGGCCAGCACGTTGCCACCCATTCTCGGGTAGTTGCATAAAGCCGCTCCTCCAGTCCATGCACAAGCTCGCTCTGGCGCGCCCAAAGGTAGATTGCGGCGTCGTGACCACGCTTCTGGGTAGGCAAGATATAGACACACCCGAGAACCACTGCCTCGCTCGGATGTACAACGGTGTAGGCGAAAGAGCGCCTGGTCTGGAACTCCTTCTGATGCCAACCAAGGTCAATGAGGTTCTGTTCCAGCGTAAGACCCTCGGGCCACTTGCCGCCCCAGATGGACTTGCAATGCTCGACACTCGACATGACGGCGTCATAGTCCTTGACCACATCGTTGACCGTGAGCATCCGAAGGCGGAACTCGTCGGTTTCCAAAGTCGTAGGCACCACGAAGTTCTCCGGGACGAACGGGATCACGGTCATGATGTCTCTGAGCGAATGGCTGTTTTGTGATGCCTTAAGCCGCGGGCACGGCGAAGGCGTGACCGTCGGCTTGAGCACCTTGTTGGGTGGCAAACCTTTCCGCTGCACGAACAAAACCTAATATGAGTGGGTGAGGTTTATCGGCGGTTGACCGCAACTGCGGAACGAATAACGTGCCGACAAAAAATGGATGCCCGACAAACTCCACTACCCGAACTTCGCCCTCTGCATCAGAGCCGACGATGCGGAGTGGGCCAGAACCCAAAGTAGAAACGTGGTCAGGGTTGACGCCAAAGTTGCAGTAGTACTGCTCTGTAACCGCCACACTATCGTATATTTTTGCAACCAAGCTCTCAGGCTTGAGCTTGATGGGAAGGCTGCGCCCGACCAGAGAACACGCAAGCCGTGAAATGAAGAGTTTCGATGCATAGGGGTCGTACTCCGCGTGGGTGGCGTCAGAGAAACCCAACACATGACGAGCATACTCAAGGATGATGTGCTGAAACCCGCCGCAAGTGCCTAGCAACGGAATCGACTGCTCACGGGCATGGCGGATAGCTGACAAAGCCCCGAGGAGGCTTTTGTAGGGGCTGCCCGGCGCAACCCATAACCCATGAAAGCCCTCCAGCGCAGAAGGTGTTTCCAAAGAGGGGGTAGGAAGCCACCGAGCTTCGACAGTCAGCCCCGCAGAAACGACGTGACTAATAGCAGCGTTCGTAGCAGCGTGAGACTGAAATCCTGAGTCGAAGTCTCCGACGATGCCAATACGGATGCTCATCTACTCTCCTTTGCCACCCAACGCCAGAATTAAGCCGCGCCGCGAAGCGGCGTCGGCTTGAATGAATTGTCAGGCACGGTCTTGCTTGATGCGATGGATTGCGCAGAGCTTGTTGCCGTCAGGATCGCGTACATAGGCAATGTACATTACGCCCATACTAATTTCACGCAGGCCCGGTGGATCTTCGATCGACTTGCCACCATGTGTCAGTGCCGTCGACGTTACCCCGCGCTGAATAGCGGCTTGATTAGAGTCCTTGGGTAGATGTTATCGCTTTGGCGGCAAGCTGCC
>JASGFY010000038.1:0-28523 GCA_047605265.1 Solimonas sp. | reverse complement strand
CTTACCCGCGCGGCGCGAAGTTCGCGAAGCGCTCTGCCATCTGCGCGTAGAACGTGCGCTCGTCGTCGCTCGCGGCTGGCGGCGTGACGATCTGCAACTGCACGAACTGGTCGCCCGGCGTCTTGCCGGGCAGGCCACGCCCTTTGAGCCGCAGTTTCTGGCCGCTGCGCGAGTTCGCCGGCAGGTTCAGCTCGACGCTGCCACCGAGCGTCGGCACAGCGATCTTGCCGCCGAGCGCCGCTTCCCAGGGCGCGATGCTGACGGCCGTCGTGACGTCGCGGCCGTCGAGCTTGAACTGCGCATGTGGCGCGAATTCGATCTCCAGCAGCAGATCGCCACCCTGCGTGCCCTGGTTGACGAGACGGATCGTCTGGCCGGCGGTGACGCCCTGCGGAATGCGCACGTTGAGCGTGCGGCCGCCGATGCTGATCTGCTTCTGCGCGCCAAGGTATGAATCCTCGAGCTGGATCGTCAGCCGCGCGCGCGTATCCTCGGCCTCGGCGAAGTCTTCGAAGTTGCCGCCGAAGCCGCCGGCGGCGCCCGTGCCGCCGAACAGCTGCGAGAAGAAATCGGAGAAGCCGGCATTGCCGCCGGCGCCGAAGTGCGCGTTGCCGCCGCGGGCGCGGCCGAAGCCGGCGGCGCCCTGGCCGAAGCCGTTCCAGCCGGGCGGCGGCGTGAACTGCTGGCCGGCCTTCCAGTTGGCGCCGAGCGTGTCGTAGGCCTTGCGCTTCTCGGCGTCGCCGAGCACTTCGTTGGCCTCGTTGATTTCCTTGAAGCGGTCTTCGGCGCCGGCGCTCTTGTTCTTGTCCGGATGGAATTCGCGCGCCAGCTTGCGATAGGCGCGCTTGATCTCGTCGGCCGGAGCCGAGCGCGGGACGCCGAGTACCTTGTAGTAGTCCTTGTATTCCAAGTGTTCGCCAACCTCGAATGTGGAACGACGCGGTCAGGGCGTCGCCGCTACGTTAGCAAACGCCTGCCGCCGCCGGTCCTCGGAGCGGGCCGGCAGCTTCGAAAATGGGGGCATTCTGCCGGCGCTCAAGCGGCGCGTGCAGAGCCGGCGCCGCACGGCATGGGCTTCACGAGGCGATCTCGAAGTCGACGAGCTCGACGCCGTCCTTGACCTGCTCGCCGACGCCGCAGAAGTAGGCGACGACGCGGCCCCTGGCCGGCGCGAGCAGGGTGTGCTCCATCTTCATCGCTTCCATGACGACCAGCGGCGTGCCTTTCTCGACCTCGCTGCCGACGGCGGCGGCGAGCGCGACGATCTTGCCCGGCATCGGCGCGACGAGGCCGCCGTGCGCTTCGGCTTCCTCGTCGGCGTGCGCGAGACGGTCGACCGCCTCGAGCACGTGGTGCGCGCCGTCGGCGAACACGTGCAGCTGCTCGCCGAGCCGCGCGACGCTGGCCGTGTAGCGCCGCTCGCCGAGCGCGTACTGGTGCTCGCCGAGCACGGCGGCGGGCTGCCCGTCGAGCTGCAAGCCGTCGCTGCCGTAGCGCAGGCTCAGCGTCGTCGTCGTTTCGCCGCTGCGGAATTCGAGCTGGCGCGTCTGCGCGCCGTTGACGCGCCAGCCGTCGGCCTCGTTCCACGGCGAGTGCGGATCGCTGCTGGCTCCTTTGGCGCGAGCGAGCGTGGCTTCCTGCTGCACGCTCCACAGGCTCGCCGCGGCGTAGGCCGCGGCCGGCACCGGCGCCGGGCCGGGGATGAGCACGGCGTTTTCGCGCGCGATCAGTCCGGTGTCGACGATGCCCTGGCGGAACTCGGCGTGATCGACGAGCCGTGACAGGAACGCGATGTTGTTGCCGACGCCGGCAATCTCGAACTCGCCGAGCGCGCGCAGCATGCGTTCGATCGCGCGCTCGCGCGTCTCGTCCCAGACGATCAGCTTGGCGAGCATCGGATCGTAATGCGGGCTCACGGAATCGCCCTCGTCGACGCCGCTGTCGATGCGCACGTAGTCCGAGGCCGGCGGCGTACGGAAATGCGTGAGACGGCCGATCGACGGCAGGAAGCCTTTTTCCGGCTCCTCGGCATAGAGACGCACTTCGATCGAATGGCCGCGCAGCGGAATCTGCTCCTGCGTCAGCGGCAGCTTCTCGCCGTGCGCGACGCGCAGCTGCCACTCGACGAGATCGAGGCCGGTGATCATCTCCGTCACCGGATGCTCGACCTGCAGGCGCGTGTTCATCTCCATGAAATAAAAGGCGCCGGACTGGTCGGCGATGAACTCCACCGTTCCGGCGCCGACGTAGCCGACGACGCGCGCGGCGTCGCAGGCGGCCTTGCCCATCTCGGCGCGGCGCACGGCGTCGATGCTCGGCGCCGGCGCTTCCTCGACGACCTTCTGGTGACGGCGCTGCGCCGAGCAATCGCGCTCGTGGAGACTGACGATGTTGCCGTGCGCGTCGCCGAACACCTGGATCTCGATGTGACGCGGCCGCACCAGATACTTCTCGATCAGCACGCGCGCGTCGCCGAACGAGGCGCTCGCCTCGCGCTGGCAGGAGGCGAGGGCGGCGGCGAAGTCTTCCGGCTTCTCGACGATGCGCATGCCCTTGCCGCCGCCGCCGGCGCTGGCCTTGATCAGCACCGGATAGCCCATCGCGTCGGCCTGCTGCTGCAGGAAGGCGGCGTCCTGATCGTCGCCGTGATAGCCCGGCACCAGCGGCACCTTGGCCGCCTGCATCAGCGCCTTGGCGGCGGATTTGGAGCCCATCGCGCGGATCGCGCCGACCGGCGGGCCGATGAAGACGATGCCGCTCGCGGCGCAGGCCTGCGCGAACGCTTCGTTTTCGGAGAGAAACCCGTAGCCGGGATGCACGGCCTGCGCGCCGGTCTGCCTGCAGACCTCGATGATGCGTTCGATGCGCAGATAGCTGTCGCGCGACGCGGCCGGACCGACGCAGTACGCCTCGTCGGCGAGCCGCACGTGGCGTGCGCCGGCGTCGGCTTCCGAGAAGATCGCGACGGTGGCGATGCCGAGACGACGGCAGGTCTTGATGATGCGGCAGGCGATCTCGCCGCGGTTGGCGATTAAAACTTTTGTGAACATATCGAGTCCGTCAATGACGAATAGAGCTGCGAGTGCTTTGCCGTCGATCCGATCGCCATGCGATGGGCCCCTCGCCGGGTAGCACGCTTGCTTACATGCGGAACACGCCGAAGCGCGTCCGGGCAATGGGGGCATTCAGCGAAGCGGAGATGCCGAGGCCCAGCATGCGCCGCGTCTGCGCCGGATCGACGATGCCGTCGTCCCACAGCCGCGCCGTCGCGTAGTACGGGTGGCTCTGCAACTCGAACTGCGAGCGCGTCGGCGCCTTGAACTTCTCTTCGTCCTCGACGCTCCAGTGCTTGCCCTGCGCCTCCAGGCCGTCGCGGCGCACGGTGGCGAGCACGCTCGCCGCCTGCTCGCCGCCCATCACCGAGATGCGCGAATTCGGCCAGCTCCACAGGAAGCGCGGCGAGTACGCGCGGCCGCACATGCCGTAGTTGCCGGCGCCGAACGAGCCGCCGATCAGCACCGTGAACTTCGGCACCTGCGCGGTCGCCACCGCCGTGACCATCTTGGCGCCGTCCTTCGCAATACCCGTGTTCTCGTACTTGCGGCCGACCATGAAGCCGGAGATGTTCTGCAGGAACAGCAGCGGGATGCCGCGCTGCGCGCACAGCTCGATGAAGTGCGCGCCTTTCTGCGCCGATTCCGAGAACAGGATGCCGTTGTTGGCGACGATGCCGACCGGATAGCCGTGGATGTGCGCGAAGCCGGTGACCAGCGTCGCGCCGTAGCGCGACTTGAATTCGTCGAGGCGCGAACCGTCGACGATGCGCGCGATGATCTCGCGCACGTCGTAGGGCTTGCGCGTGTCGGCCGGCACCACGCCGTAGATCTCGCTCGGATCGTAGAGCGGCGCTTCCGGCGCCTGCACGTCGACCGGCATCGGCTTGCGGATGTTCAGGTGCGAGACGATGTTGCGCACGGTGGCGAGCGCGTGGTGATCGTTCTCGGCGAAATGATCGGCGACGCCGGAGACGCGCGTGTGCACGTCGGCGCCGCCGAGGTCTTCGGCGCTGACGACTTCGCCGGTCGCCGCCTTTACCAGCGGCGGGCCGCCGAGGAAGATCGTGCCCTGGTTCTTGACGATGACGGTCTCGTCGCTCATCGCCGGCACGTACGCGCCGCCGGCGGTGCACGAGCCCATCACGCAGGCGATCTGCGGAATGCCGAGCGCCGACAGATTGGCCTGGTTGTAGAAGATGCGGCCGAAGTGTTCCCTGTCCGGAAACACCTCGTCTTGCATCGGCAGGAAGGCGCCGCCGGAATCGACGAGATAGACGCAGGGCAGGTGGTTCTCGCGGGCGATCTCCTGCGCGCGCAGATGCTTCTTGACCGTCATCGGGTAATACGTGCCGCCCTTGACGGTGGCGTCGTTGGCGACGATCACGCACTCGCGGCCGCTGACCCGGCCGATGCCGGCGACGACGCCGGCGCTCGGCACTTCGTCGCCGTACATGCCGTGCGCGGCGAGCGGCGACAGTTCCAGGAACGGCGTGCCCGGATCGAGCAGGCCGTCGATGCGGTCGCGCGGCAGCAGCTTGCCGCGCGCGATGTGCTTGGCGCGCGCGGCCTCGGTGCCGCCGAGCGCGGCTCGGCCGGTTGTGGCACGCAGGTCGTCGACCTGCTTCTGCAGCGCCGCGGCATTGGCCTTGAACTCGTCAGAGCCGGTGCGCAGCTTCGATTGAATGACGGGCATGTTCGTTTCGTTACCTCAGGTCTTGCTTCGTCTCGTTGAACAGTTCGCGGCCGATCAGCATGCGGCGGATTTCCGACGTGCCGGCGCCGATCTCGTAGAGCTTGGCGTCGCGCCACAGGCGACCGGTGGGGTTGTCGTTGATGTAGCCGTTGCCGCCGAGCGCCTGGATCGCCTGGCCGGCCATCCACGTCGCCTTCTCGGCGGCGTAGAGGATCGCGCCGGCGGCGTCCTTGCGCGTCGTCTCGCCGCGATCGCAGGCCCTGGCGACGGCGTAGACGTAGGCGCGGCAGGCGTTGAAGCCGACGTACATGTCGGCGAGCTTGCCCTGCATCAGCTGGAACTCGCCGATGCTCTGGCCGAACTGCTTGCGCTCATGCAGATAAGGCACGGTGACGTCGAGGCACGCGGCGATGATGCCGAGCGGGCCGCCGGACAGCACCACGCGTTCGTAGTCGAGGCCTGACATCAGCACCTGCACGCCGCGGCCGACCGTGCCGAGCACGTTTTCCTCCGGCACCTCGCAATCCTGGAACACCAGCTCGCAGGTGTTGCTGCCGCGCATGCCGAACTTGTCGAGCTTCTGCGCCGTCGAGAAACCCTTGAAGCCTTTCTCGACGATGAAGGCGGTGATGCCGCGCGGGCCGGCGGCAACGTCGGTCTTGGCGTAGACGATCAGCGTGTCGGCGTCGGGACCGTTGGTGATCCACATCTTGCTGCCGTTGAGCACGTAGCGGTCGCCCTTCCTGTCGGCGCGCAGCTTCATGCCGACGACGTCGGATCCGGCGCCCGGCTCGCTCATCGCCAGCGCGCCGACGTGCTCGCCGCTGACCAGCTTCGGCAGGTACTTCTGCTTCTGCGCGGTGTTGCCGTTCTTGCGCAGCTGATTGACGCAGAGATTCGAATGCGCGCCATACGACAGGCCGATCGCCGCGCAGGCGCGCGAGATTTCTTCCATCGCTACCACGTGCGCGAGATAGCCGAGGTCGGTGCCGCCGTATTCTTCCTCGACGGTCAAACCGAGCAGGCCGAGTTCGCCGAACTGGCGCCACAGCGGGTTCGGGAAGGCATTGTCGCGATCGGCCTGCGCGGCCAGCGGGGCGATTTCCCTGGCCGCGAACTGCCGGGTCAGCTCGCGCAGCCGGTCGACGTCGCTGCCGAGGTCGAAGTCCAGGGATGTCATGCTCATGGGGCAGGCTCCTCCGCCCTGATCGCCGGATGCGGCGCGCAAAGTGCGGCGACTATACGGGGCTTCGCTGAAGAAGTGAAGTATGATTCATAAATATCCGGGTTGTTCACTTCATGGAGCGCACCGCATGGCGTACCGACGTTCCCCGCTGATGCAGGAGCGGCTGGCCGACAACCGCCAACGCATCGTGCTGGCGACGCGCAGGTTGATCGCCGTCGGCGGCTTCCGCGAAGCGTCGATCGCCGCCGTCGCGCAGCAGGTCGGCCTGTCGACCGGCGCGATCTATCGCTACTTCCCGTCGAAGGCCGAGCTTTTCGTCGAGGTGTTGACCGAGGCGGTGACGCACGAGTGCGCGATTCTCGATGACATCATCGATCGTGACGGCACGGCGACCGAGCGCCTGCGCGCGGCGGTCGAATCGTTCGCGTCGCGCGCGCTCGAGGGCCCGCACCTGGCGTATGCGTTCATTGCCGAGCCGATCGATCCGGAAGTCGACGCCGCGCGCATCGTCTGCCGCCGCCGGTTCGGCGCGGTGTTCGAGAAGGTGCTGCGCGCCGGCATCCAGTCCGGCGAATTCGCGCCGCAGGCGGCCGACGTCACCGCCGCCTGCATCGTCGGGGCTTTCACCGAGGCGCTGATCCGGCCCGTCACCGCCACGGCGGCGCCGACCGAAGCGCGCAAGCTGGTGCGCGCGATCGCCGAATTCTGCGTGCGCGCGGCCGTCGGCGCGGCGATGCCGCTCCCGGAGGGTGCCGGGCGGCGCGGCCGCGTCAGATGACGGTGCCGCGACGAAGGGCGTGCAGCCGCAGCGTGCCGCGGCGGGCGTTTCGTTCACGGCAAAGCGGTTAACATCGCGCGTCATCGACATGAATCGCGTCGGCAACGCCGCCGACGCCGGATGAGGAATACGGATGAAACGAATGCTCGTGGGCATCGCGGCGCTCGCGCTCGGCGGCTGCAGCAGCTTCGGCACACTGTTCGGTCCCGGCGCGCAGGTCAAGGTGGCCGAGGTCGGCAACGCGCAGCAGTGCGCGACGCTGATCGGTAATGAAGTCTACGGTCAGGCCGGCAAGCGGCTGGCCCGCGTGCTGCAGCCTTGAGGCGCATCATGCGTTCGATTCCACTGATCATGGCCGCGTTGCTGGGCGGTTTCGCGGTCGCGGCGCCCGCGCAAACATCGGAGGCCGTGCCGGCTGCCGGCACGGACACGGATGGGGTCGAGAGCAAGGGCGCCGTGGCGGAGATGCAGGGCGCGGTGACGAATGCAGCCGCGACTGATGCGGCGGCGACGCCGGCTGAAACGACGTCGACCGGCACAACGTCGGCCGAAACGGCGCCGGTCGCATCGGACGCTGTGCCTTCCGACGCGGCGACGAATCCGTCGGCCGTGACGCCCGGGCCGGCCGCGCCGGTGAAGGCGGCGCCCGGCGGCGCCGAGGCCGCGGACGCCGCGCAGGCGACGGCCGTGGTCGCGTCCTTCCATCAGAGTCTGCGCGAGAACTATCGCAAGGGCGCGCTGGCGACGCTGGCGCCGGACGTGGCGATCTTCGAGCAGGGGTTCGCGGAAAGCTCCCGCGACGAATACGGCGCCGGCCACCTCGACAACGATCTGCTGTTCGCGGCGACGACGCGCTACGAGGTCCTGCACCGCGAGGCGGCGGCCGGCGGCGACACCGCGTGGGTGATCACGCAGGCGCGCATCACGGGCACGTTCGCCGGCCAGGACATCGACCTCGACCATACCGAGACGGCCGTGCTCGAACGCCGCGGCGGCCACTGGCTGATCGTCCACCTGCACTGGTCGGCGCATCCGCGCGGCGGGTCGTGACGACGTTGCCACGGTAAATCGGGCGCGATGGCCGGCGCCGCGGCGCTTGCGCGGCGGACGGCAGCGGCTAAGCTGTCGCGACAACGACTAGAAGACAGAACTCGCCATGTTCCAATGGTTGCCGGGGCCGCTGCTGGGCGTGCTCACTTCGCTGCTGCTCGTGCTGAACACGCTGTTGTGGGTCGGGCCGGTCTACGTCCTGATCCTGCTCAAGCTGCTGACACCCAGGCGCAGCCGCGCGCGGCAGATCGTGTCGCGCGGCGTCGCCTGGTCGGCGCAGCATTGGGCGCTCTTCAATGTCTGGATGACCGACGCGGTCATGCGCATCCGCTGGGATGTCCGCCTGCACACGACCGTCGAACCGCAGGGCCAGTATCTGGTCTGTGCGAATCACCAGACTTGGAACGACATCCTCGTTCTGATCAAGACCTTCGGCCGGCGCGCGCCGTTCTTCAAGTTCTTCCTCAAACAGGAACTGATCTGGGTGCCGATTCTCGGCGGCGCTTGGTGGGGCCTCGACTATCCGTTCATGAAGCGCCACACCAAGGAGCAGATCGCCAAGAACCCCGCGCTCAAGGGCCAGGACATCGAGACCACGCGCAAGGCCTGCGAGGCCTTCCGCCACCAGCCGGCACTGATCCTCAATTTTCTCGAGGGCACGCGCTTCACCGAAGCCAAGCGCGCCCGCCAGCAGTCGCCGTACCGCCATCTGCTGAAGCCGAAGTCCGGCGGCTTCGCCTTCACGCTGGCGGCGCTCGGCGAACAGCTGCATTCGCTGCTCGACGTCACGATCGTCTATCCGGACGGGGCGAAAGGTTTCTGGGATTTTCTTTGCGGGCGCATGGGCCGCGTCATCGTCGACGTGCGCCAGCTCGAGGTGCCGCGCGAACTGTTCCATGGCAGCTACGAGAACGACCCGGAATTCCGCGCGCGCTTCCACACCTGGATCGCGTCGCTGTGGCGCGAGAAGGATCGCTGCATCGCCGAACTGCTGGCGGAGGCGCGCGGCGCCTGATCTTCCCCGGTCCCGGTGCCGGCCTCAGGTCGCGAAGCCGGCGATCCGCGGCGCTTCGAGCAGATACATCGCCATCTCGGTGAAGAGGTTCGGCGCCAGCCGGTGCGCGAGGCCCTCGCGATGCGACTGGTCGAGCAGGCGGCGATCGACGATCTTCCAGCCGCGCGTCGCGCACAGCGCCTCGAAGTCGTCGACGGTGCAGAGATGGATGTTGGGCGTGTCGTACCAGCGCGACGGCAGGGACGGCGTCACCGGCATGCGGCCGCGCGCGAGCGCGAGGCGCACGCGCCAGTGGCCGAAGTTGGGAAACGTGACGATGCCGGTCCTGCCGACGCGCAGGATCTCGGCGAGCGCCGCGTCCGGGCGCTGCAGGGCCTGCAGGGCCTGCGTCATCACCACGTAGTCGAACGACGCCGACTCGAAATCGCGCAGGCCTTCGTCGAGGTCGGCCTGGATGACGTTGACGCCGGCGTCGATGCAGCGCGAGACGTTCAGCGGATCGATCTCGAGGCCGTAGCCGCGCACCTGCCGCGTGGCCGCCAGATGCCTGAGCAGCTGGCCGTCGCCGCAGCCGAGATCGAGGATGCGCGAGCCGGGGCGGATCCAGTCGACGATCGGCTCCAGGTCGCGGCGCAGGCTCATGCGATGCCTCCGGCCGGCACCGCTTCGAGCTCGCCGGCGATGCGCGCCAGATAGCCGCGCAGCACGTCGTGATACTGCGGGATCGGCATCAGGAAGTCGTCGTGGCCGAGCTGCGACTCGATCAGCGCGTACGAGACGTCGCGGCCGGCGTCGATCAGCGCCTTGACGATCTCGCGCGAGCGCGCCGGCGAGAAGCGCCAGTCGCTCGAGAAGGCGATCACCAGGAAACGCGCCTGCGCCCGGCGGAACGCCGCGTCGAGCCGGTCGCCGTATTCGCGCGCCGGATCGAAGTAATCGAGCGCCTTGGTCATCAGCAGATAGGTGTTGGCGTCAAAACGATCGACGAAAGCCTGTCCTTGGTAGCGCAGGTAGCTCTCGACTTCGAACTCGACGTCGAAATTGAAGCTCGGCGTCGGCGCGCGCAGCTCGTTGCCGAACTTGGCGCGCATCGCGGCGTCGGACAGGTAGGTGATGTGGCCGACCATGCGCGCCAGCCTCAGGCCGCGCGACGGCACGACGCCGTGGTCGTAGAAGCGGCCGCCGTGGAATTCCGGATCGGAGAGGATGGCCTGGCGGGCGATCTCGTTGAAGGCGATGTTCTGCGCCGACAGCTGCGGCGCCGAGGCGATGACGACGGCGTTGGCGATGCGCTCCGGAAGATCGATCGCCCACTGCATGACCTGCATGCCGCCGAGCGAGCCGCCGACGACGGCCGCCCAGCGCGCGATGCCGAGCCGGTCGGCGAGCAGCGCCTGCGAGCGGACCCAGTCACGCACCGTCAGCAGCGGAAAATCCGGTCCCCAGGGCAGGCCGGTGTCGGGGTTGATCGTGTTCGGCCCGGTCGAGCCCCTACAGCCGCCGAGATTGTTGAGGGCGACGACGTAGAAGCGCCGCGTATCGATCGGCTTGCCGGGGCCGATGCAGTTGTCCCACCAGCCGGGCTTGCGGTCGACGTCGGCATGCATGCCGGCCGCGTGGTGATCGCCGGACAGCGCGTGGCAGATCAGCACGGCGTTCGAGCGCGCCGCGTCGAGCGTGCCGTAGGTTTCGACCATCAGCTCATGACGCGGCAGCGTGCGGCCGCAGTCGAGCGCCAGCGGCGCGTCGATGACGATGCGCCGTGGCGTGACGATGCCGACCGAGCCGGCCGCGCTGCTGGCCGCGTATGCTGCGTTCATCGAACGCCGGGTCTCAGCGGAACGCGCCGGGCAGCGGCAGCAGGCGGTTCAGCACCTGCAGGATGAGGATGACGACCAGCGGCGACAGATCGAGATTCGACACCGGCGGAATGATGCGGCGCATCGGCCGCAGCAGCGGTTCGTTGAGGCTCCACAGGATGTTGCTGGCCGGGTTGTTCACACCGGGCCCGAGCCACGACATGATGGCGTGGACAAAGATCGTGAACGTGTAGAGATTGGCGGTCACCGCGACCAGCTTCAGCGCCGCGTACCAGGTGACCGACAGCGGATTCAGCGAGAAGCCGAGGATGCCGATGATGACGTAGATGTAGAGGATCGCGATCAGACACAGCATCAGCACGGCGGCCAGATTGACGTTGCGCACGTTCGGCAGGTACGGGCGCAGCCAATCGCTCGGAAAGCGCGTCGCCTTCCAGATCGCCTGGGAGATCGGATTGTAGAAGTCGGCGCGCGACCACTGCAGCAGCACGCGCAGCAGGTAGACCCACAGCGCGATGTCGAACAGCGTCGTGACGAGGAACAGCAAGGCGTTGGCGGCGTTGGCGCCCATCAGCGAGGATCCTTGGCAAGCAGTTCGCCGAGCTCGCGGCCGCGGTCGGCGGCGGCGCGCAGCGCGTCGTCGAGTGTGGCGCGCAAGCCGGCGCTTTCAAGATGGCGGATTGCGGCCTCGGTCGTGCCGCCCTTCGACGTGACGTTGGCGCGCAGCTGCGCGACGTCGGTGCCGCGCGCGGCGCCGTCCTCGGCCATCCTGGCGGCGCCGATGAAGGTCTGCAACGCGAGCCGCGCCGCGATCTCGGGCGCGAGGCCGAGCTTGACGCCGGCTTCGCGCATCGCTTCGGTCAGCAGGAAGAAATACGCGGGGCCCGAACCGGAGACGGCGGTGACGGCGTCGATCTGCGCCTCGCTGTCGAGCCAGACGCAGGCGCCGGCGGCCCCAAGCACGTACTCGGCGAGCCGGCGCGCCTCGGCCGGCACCGACGGCGGCGCGTACAGGCCGGTGATGCCGGCCCCGAGCAGCGCCGGTGTGTTCGGCATGGTGCGCACAAGGTGTACATCGGAGACCAGCCAGCGCGCGAGCGACGCGAGCTGGATGCCGGCGGCGATCGACACGACGACGCAGCCGCGCCGCAGCGCCAGGCTGTCCAGCGCTTCACGCATCTGCTGCGGCTTGACGGCGAGCACCAGCACGTCAGCGTCGGCGACCAGTTTGCCGGCGGCCGGGGCGGTGCGCACGGCGAAAGTCTGGCGCAGCCATGCGGCGCGTTCGGCGAACGGCTCGGCGACGCTGATCGCGGCCGCGGGATGGCCGGCCTTGAGCAGGCCGCCGATGAGGCTGGCGGCCATGTTGCCGCCGCCGACGAAGACGATGTGCGCTGACATGTAGCGGCTGTTTGGATATCGAACCGGAGCAGGAGCAGGCCGTCGGACGGCGCGATGCGGAGTGCGCGGTATCATAGGCGATACCGCCCCCCGACACGACGTCCGACGTGAGCCCCCGAACTCGCCCTCCCGGCAGCGCGGAAACCCGCAAGCTGCTCGAGCACTATCGCGCCCGCATTGAGAATGCGCGCGTCTACGACGTCGCCCGGGTCTCGGCGCTCGAGGATGCGCCCAAGCTTTCGCAGCGCATGGGCAACCGCGTGCTGTTCAAGCGCGAGGATCAGCAGTCGGTCTACTCGTTCAAGCTGCGCGGCGCGTACAACAAGATCGTCCGGCTGTCGGCCGGGCAGCGCGCGCGCGGCGTCGTCACCGCCTCGGCCGGCAATCACGCGCAGGGTGTCGCGCTGGCCGCGCGCCAGCTCGGCATCGCCGCGCACATCGTCATGCCGCGCACGACGCCGGCGCTGAAGGTCGAGACCGTGCGCGCGCTCGGTGGCAAGGCCATCCTGTACGGCGACGCCTACGACGACGCGCGCGAGCACGCCGAGCAGCTGGTGAGCGACAAGGGCTGGACGATGGTCCATCCGTACGACGATCCGGACGTGATCGCCGGGCAAGGCACGATCGGCTGCGAACTGCTGCAGCAGTGCGGCAATCTTGATGCCGTGTTCGTGCCGGTCGGCGGCGGTGGCCTGCTGGCCGGCGTCGCCGCGGCGATCAAGGCGGCGAATCCGACGATCAAGGTGATCGCCGTCGAGCCCGACGACTCGAACTGCTTCGCCGCCGCACTCGCGGCCGGCCGGCGCGTCGTGCTGCCGCAGGTCGGCCTGTTCGCCGACGGCGTCGCCGTGCGCCAGATCGGCGAAGAGACGTTCCGCGTCGCCCGCCAGCTGGTCGACGGCACCGTGCTGGTCAGCGTCGACGAGATCTGCGCGGCGACGCGCGACATCTTCTACGACAAGCGCGCGCTGCCCGAGCCGGCCGGTGCGCTCGCCGTCGCCGGCCTCAAGCGCTGGGTGCACGAGCACGGCGTGCGCGACAGCACGCTGGCGGCGATCATCTCCGGCGCCAACGTCAACTTCGACCGCTTGCGCCACATCGCCGAGCGCGCCGAACTGGGCGACGACGCCGAGGCGCTGCTCGCCGTGACGCTGCCGGAGAAACCGGGCGCGTATCGTGCCTTCGTGCGCCAGCTCGGCAAGCGCGCCGTCACCGAATTCAATTACCGCTATGCCGCCGGCAGCCACGCGCACGTGTTCGTCGGCCTCAAGCTGGCCGGCGGCCACGAGGAGCTGGAGGCGCTGATCGCCAACCTGCGCGGACACGGCTACGCCGTGCTCGACCTGCGCGGCGACGAGATGGCCAAGGATCACGTGCGCTTCATGGTCGGCGGCCGCGCGCCGGGCCTCGCCAACGAGCGTCTGTTCCGCTTCGAGTTCCCGGAGCGTCCCGGCGCGCTCGCCGACTTCCTGCAGGCGATCGGCGGACGCTGGAACATCTCGCTGTTCCACTACCGCAACCACGGCGCCGCCAACGGCCGCGTGCTGTGCGGCCTGCAGATTCCGAAGAAGGAATGGACGGAGGCGCGACGCGCCTTCGACGAGCTGGGCTACGAGTACGCCGAGGAGACGGACAACCCGGCGTACCAGCTGTTCCTCGGAACGGGCGCGAGCTGAGTGCGCCGCGCTACTTCTTCTCGAGCGCGAGGATGTAATCCCAGTGCGCCGGCTTGACCGGCGTCACCGACAGGCGGCTGCCCTTGGCGAGCACCATGAGTCCGGCGAGTTTTTTCTCGTGCTCGCGCAGCGTCGCGAGCGTGACCGGATGCTCGAGCTTGCGCTCGAACTTGACGTCGACGAGCAGCCAGCGCGGCTCCTCGCGCGTCGACTTCGGATCGTAGTACTCGGACTTCGGGTCGAACTGCGTCGGGTCGGGATAGGCGTTCGAGGCGACCGTCATGATGCCGTAGATGCCGGGCACCTTGGCGTTGGAGTGATAGAAGAACGCCAGGTCGCCGGTCTTGAACTGGTCGCGGAACATGTTGCGCACCTGATAGTTGCGCACGCCGTTCCACGGCTCGGTCTGCCGCGGCCGCGACGCGAGATCGTCGATCGAGAACACATCGGGCTCGGACTTCATCAGCCAATAGGCCATAGCACCCCTTTTTCGGTGATGACCACATCGAGCCTCACGTCCCAGGGCTCGCGCGGAATCTGTTCGACTTGCTGGATCGCGTAAGCGTAGCCGAGATGACGCGGCCGTCGCGCGACGCGCGGACGCGCGAGCCAGCGGTCGTAGTAGCCGCCGCCGGTGCCGAGGCGGTTGCCGTGCGCATCGAAGCCGAGCAGCGGCAGCACCACCGCATCGAACTCACCGCGCCACGCACGCGTGCCGCGCCGCGCCGGTTCGGCGATGCCGTAACGATTGCGCCGCAAGGGCATCGTCGGGCTCAACCATTCGAAATGCATCCGGCCAGGGCCTGTGATGCGCGGGATCGCGACGCGCAGGCCGCGCGCGTGCAGGCGGTCGATCAGCGCCTGCGTCGGCAGTTCGCTGCCATAGGCGAGATAAACGGCGACGCGGCGCGCGCGCGAGGCGCGCAGTTCGCGCAGGGCGTGCCGCGCGGCCCGTGCGGCGGCACGCGATTTTTGTGCGACGGAGAGCGACCGCGAATGAGACAGGCGCCGCGCGCGGAGTTCGCGGCGCAGCGCCTGCTTGCGCGTATAGGTGTCTCCCGCCTGTGCCGTCATCGGTTCTTGACCTTGAGACGTAGTCTCAAGTGGGCACCTCGCCATGCCATCGGGCTTCCCACTGCGTGGTGGGCCTGCACGCCCGGCGTGGTTACGGCTCCCGGGATTTTGCAAATAGGCTCAAGGGTACCGAACCGCATCGCGAACACTGCAGGAGACACGGCCGCAGAATATCACGGGCGCCGGCGACGCTTCGACTGCCGGTCACTCCAGCGACATCGTCGAATCGATGTCGAGCGCGAGCTGGCGCAGGCGCTGTACGGTCGCCGGATCGGCCTGCGCAACGCCTTCGACGCCCTTGAGCTCCAGCAGTTCGCGCGTGATGTTCAGCGCCGCCATCACCGCGATGCGTTCGGCGCCGAGTGCCTTGCCGCGCTTGCGGATGCTGGTCATCCGTTCGTTGAGGTAGTCAGCCGACTTGATCAGCGCTTCGTGCTCGTCGGGTGGGCAGGCGACCGCATATTCCTTGCCCATGATGCGTACGGTGATGCTCAAGGGTTCGTCGATATCCCTGTCCTTACCGGCCGTCATGACTCCTGCTCCGATTCGAGCGAGCGCACGCGTTCGACGATGCCCTCGATGCGGCGGCGCAGCTCCGCGTTCAGCGCGAGCGCACGATCCCGCTCCTGCAGCGCGCGCTTCTGCTCGAGGCGTGCCTGGCGGTAGGCCGCCATCAGGCGCTGTACGCGCTCTTCGAGCTGCTGGAGTTCGGCTTCGATCATTGCGTCGGAAAAACAAAAGGGCGACGGCCCAGTATATCCGCCTGTCGAGGCGTCTACTGTGCCGCCGCCCTGCCGGGGCTCGTCGTCCGGCGCTATTGCAGCAGCAGGAACAGCGCGCCCGGTCCGCGGCGCAGCTGCAGCAGCAGCTGGCCTTTCGCCGAGATCAGCTTGTTAAAGTCTTCCATCGTCGTCACCGGCTGGCGGTTGATGGCGATGATGACGTCGTTCGGACGCAGGCCGGCCTTGGCGGCGGGCGAGCCCTGCTGCACCGACTTGACGACGATGCCGCTGTCGATGTCGTCGTCGCGCATGCTGTCGTCGACCGGCGCGAACGTGGCACCGGCGAGACGCGGCGAGGTGTCCTTGGTCACGGCCGTGGCCTGCTGCGTGTCCTTGCCGACCGTCACCGTGACGTTCTTCAGCTTGCCGTCGCGGTAGAGCTTCATGTCGACCTTGTCGCCGACGTGGAGCAGGCCGACGATGCTGCGCAGCTGCGGGAAGTCGGTGATGTCCTTGCCGTTGGCCGACACGACGAGGTCGCCGGCCTTGAGGCCCGCTTTGTCGGCCGGGGAGCCCGGCACGATGCGGCCGATCAGTGCGCCGCGGTTGCTCGGCAGGTTCAGCGCCTTGGCGAGCTCCGGCGTCACTTCCTGGCCGCCGACGACGCCGATGCGGCCGCGTTCGATCGAACCGTGGTCGATCAGCTGCGTCATGATGCTCTTGACGAGGTTGACCGGGATCGCGAAGCCGATGCCGACGTTGCCGCCGGACTGCGAGTAGATCATCGACGGTACGCCGACCAGCTCGCCCTTGAGATTGACGAGCGCGCCGCCCGAGTTGCCCGGGTTGATCGAGGCGTCGGTCTGGATGAAGTCGCCGAAGCCGTCGCTGATGCCGGTACGGCCGAGCGCCGAGACGATGCCGCTGGTGACGGTCTGGCGCAGGTTGTACGGCGAGCCGACGGCGACGACGAAGTCGCCGACCTGCAGCGCGTCGGAGTTGCCGAGCGGCAGCGCCGTCAGCTTGTCGGCCTTGATCTGCAGCACGGCGACGTCGGTGCCGTCATCGCGGCCGACCAGTTTGGCGTCGAACTCGCGGTCGTCGTTGAGACGGACCTTGATCTCCTTGGCGTCCTTGACCACGTGATTGTTGGTGATCACGTAGCCCTTGCCGGCGTCGACGATCACGCCCGAGCCGACCGACTGGAATTCGCGCTCCTGCGGCTGGTCCGGGACGTCGAAGAAGCGGCGGAAGAACGGATCGTCCATCAACGGATTGCGAACCTCGACCTCGCCGGTGACGGAGATGTTGACCACGGCCGGCATCACCGGCTTGACCATGGGGGCCAGCGACGGCACGCCGCCGACGACCGGCAGCTGTTGCTGCTGCGGGGTGACCGGAATGTCGGCATGCGCCGGCGGCGGGGCCGACGAGAGCATGAAGGCGGCGCCGAGGATGGACGCCGAGACCGCGAGCGGAGCGATGAGCTTGACGGCGAATTCTTTGGACATCTGGAATAAATCTCGGATCGGGCTGCGGATGGGCAGCGGCGGTGTAGACCGCCGCCTGGCGGAATAGGTTCCGGCCGGCGCTCAGCGCAGGCGGACGGCCGGATTCAGGCTGTAGCGGCCGACGAGAGCGGCGCGCGCCAGCACATGGCCGTCGACGGCCTTGCGCAGATCGGCGACGCCGAAGCCGGGCGCCAGCCCGAGCGACGGCACGGCTAGCGCCAGCACCTCGAAAGTGTAGCGGTGCACGCGCTCGTCGTTCCAGGGCGGGCAGGGGCCGTCGTAACCGAGATACCGGCCTTCCATCGTCGCGTCGCCCTTGAACCAGCCCGTGTAGTCGTTGAGGCCCTGCACCGAGCCTTCGGGGCCCGCCGGCTGCGGCTTGCCGTGCGCGACGACGCCGTCGCTCGCCGAGCCCTCGGCGATCTCGCTGACGTCGGCCGGGATGTCGGCGAGCAGCCAGTGCACGAATTCGGCGCGCGGCAGGCTCGCCGGCACGCTGCGGCCTTCGCGGTTGACGTCATCGGGCCGGGTCGGCGCGTCGGCATCGATGCAGGTCACGACGAAACTCCGCGTCGCGGCCGGCGCGCCGCTCCAGCGCAGGTGCGGACTGCGGTTCCGGGCCAGGCGCACGTGGCCGAACGGCGCCTGCGCGGCGAACGCGCAGCGGCCGGGGATGCGCCCGCTGGCGAAGAAGCTGCGGCTGGATAATTTCATGGGAGATCTCCGGTGAATGTGGGACGGGGTCTCAGCGCCAGCGCGGCAACGTGGTTTCCTCGACGCTGCGCCGCAGGCCGATGCCGAGGCGCACGAGTCCTTCGGACAGGCGTTGCGCGAGCGGCCGGCGGCGACGGAACTGCAGGCCGAACAGCTCGGCATCCGCGACGCGCGACAACAGGTAATCGTCGCTGGTCTGCAGTTCGTCGATCAGCTGCAGCTCGAGCGCCTGCGTGCCGAACCAGTGCTCGCCGGTCGCGACCCGTTCGACGTCGAGCTGCGGACGGAACTCGCGGATGAAGCGTTTGAACAGCGCGTGCGTCTCTTCGATCTCGGCGCGGAACTTCTCGCGGCCGGCCTCGGTATTTTCGCCGAACAGCGTCAGCGTGCGCTTGAAATCGCCGGCCGTATGCAGCTCGTAGTCGACATCGAGGCGTCTGAGCAGACGATGGAAGTTCGGCAGCTGTGCGACGACGCCGATCGAGCCGACGATCGCGAACGGCGCCGCGACGATGCGGTCGGCGACGCAGGCCATCATGTAGCCGCCGCTCGCGGCGACCTTGTCGACGGCCACCGTCAGGCGGATGCCGGTGCGGCGCAGGCGGGCGAGCTGCGAGGCGGCGAGCCCGTAGCCGTGCACCATCCCGCCTTCGCTATCCAGGCGCAGAACGACTTCGTCGCGGCCGGCCTCGGCGACCTGCAGGATGGCGCTGATTTCTTCGCGCAGCGAATCGACGGCCGAGGCCTGCAGGTCGCCGCGAAACTGCAGCACGTAGAGGCGCGGTTTGCGCTGGCCGTCGGCGCGCCTGGCCCTTTTACTTTGTTGCCTTGCGGCAGACCGGCGCTGCTTCAGCCGTTGCTTGCGCGCGGGTCCATCAAGGATTTCTTCGCGGATGGCGTCTGCCAGCCCCTCGTAGCGGCGATTGAGACTGCGGATGTCGAGCCGCTCGGGCCCAGCTTCGCTACGGGCGGTCCGCAACAGAGTCAGCAGCAGCACGCTGACGAGCACGATCGCTGTGATCCATGTCACGGTCTTGGCAAGGAAAAGACCGTAGGCGGCAAGGAATTCGCTCATTTCTGTTTTTTGTTCGTGCAACTCACTGGAAAACTTCTAGTTTGCACGGCAGAATGGCTGCTAAGGGGAGCGCTGGCAAGTCAGGGTTCGCGGACCGGGGCTCCCGCCATATTCGCTGCAGCGCACAAGCTGCTGCGTATAATTGGGACTGCAACATACGCTTTCTGTCTTTGGACAACTTAAAGAGGTTGGGAGATTCGGCGATGAAAAAAATGCACCGTGCCGGACTAGCGCTTCTGCTTTCCGCCTTCGCCGCGCCGGTACTGGCGCAGGAAGCCGAGCAGGAACTGCGGCCGTACATTGATGGTGGCTATCAGTACACGTTCGAGGACAGTGACCGTAACTCGTCCAACGGCAACGGCTCGTTCCTGGGTTTCGGCGCCGCGATCAACCAGTATTGGGGCTGGGAACTGAGCGGTTCGTGGGACAAGTTCAAGAGCGATGGCGTCAGCGACCCGAACAGCTGGCGCCAATATAGCGTCAAGCTCGATGGCATATTCTTCTATTCGCGCAACCCGAAGTTCGAGCCGTACACGAGCATTGGTGTCGGCGGCACGTACAACAAGCTGCGCAATGCCGCGACCGACGACTCGTCGACCGATCCGTTCGTCGACGCCGGCTTCGGCTTCTTCAAGTTCTTCAAGAGCGACTACTTCGGCGACAGCCTCGGGCTGCGCTTCGATGCGCGCTACCGCTTCGTCGATACCGACTTCAAGGGCTACGGCAGCTTCGGCGAGCCGGTCGTCAAGATCGGTCTGGTTGCCGCACTGGGCGGCAAGCCGGTCAAGCCGGTGGCCGAGATCAAGGATTCGGACGGCGACGGCGTGCCGGACGATGCCGATCTCTGCCCGGGCACGCCGCAGGGCGTGAAGGTCGATGCGAAAGGCTGCCCGGTCGATTCCGACGGCGACGGCGTGCCGGATGGTATCGATCAGTGCCCGGGTACGCCGCCTGGTGTCGCGGTGGACGACAAGGGCTGCCCGACGACGCTCGGCTCCGGCCGCTTCAAGATCATCGGTTCGGGCGCCGAACTGCGCTTCGAGGACGTGCACTTCGAGTTCGACAAGTCCGACCTGACCGATTACGCGAAGGAAATGCTCGACGACGCGGCCAACGTCATCAACCAGGTCTCCGAGAAGTATCCGGCCCTGAAGGTCGACGTTTCGGGTCACACCGACTCGGCCGGCACTGACGGTTACAACCAGGGCCTGTCGGAGCGCCGTGCCAACGCCGTCAAGCAGTACCTGCTGCGCAAGGGTGTCGAACCGGGTCGTCTGAACACGTATGCCTATGGCGAGTCGAAGCCGGTGGCGACGAACGACACCGAGGAAGGCCGTGCCCAGAACCGTCGCGCCGAGACGCGCACGCGCGGCGAGTAGGCTGTTCGGTAAGCGGCGGGTAAGCCGCAGATTGCAAAAGTTGAGCCCTCCGCTGCGCAGGCAGCGGGGGGCTTTTATATGCAGGGTGCCGGCCGGATTTCCGAACCGGGAAGCTTTAAAGCAAACTCAGGAGACTCCTAAATGAAGATCCTGATTTTTGCGGGCGTGCTGCTCGCGACCGGTGCTCTGAGCGCGCCTGCCTTTGCCGCCGGCATCGACCTCGGCGTCAAGGCGGGTGTGGCGGTGCCACAGACCGCGCAGGTCGACGTCGGGCTCAGGCCGACACGCAAGGCGTGCAGGATACGGCTGCCGCCAAGGTCGAGGACGGCGCCGGCGCCACCAAGGCCGCAGCCGAGAATGCCGGCAACAGCGCCAAGGCTGGCGCCAAGAAAGTGGGCAGCCACGCGAAGAAGGGCGCTCAGAAAGCGCAGCAGCAGGCGAAGTCGACTGTTGGTGGCGCGACGGGTTCCGGCTCCGAAGCGGCCAGCGGCGCATCGGGCGCGAGTGTCGGCGCCAAGGTCGAGAAGTAAGGCCGTGCGCCTCCGCGGCCGCGTGGCGCGGCCGCTGATGAAACCCCTCCGTTCGTCGTGGAGGGGTTTTCTTTTTCGCTGAGGGAAAGCGTTATCGGCGTCTCTGCCGCACGCTGCGGCGTACGGCCTCCGGGCCGCGAGGTCGTTCAGAGGCCGCGACGCAGCAGGGCAATGCGTTCCGGCGCTGCGGCCCGCGCGTCGGGTACGTCTGCCGCGGGCCAGCCGGCGAGATGATCGCGGGCGAGCGCGGCGAGCACGTCGAGATGGCGCTCGCCGGCATTGAGGGCAGGAACGTAGCGCAGCGCCGTACCGCCGGCGGCGACGAACTGCTCGCCGTAGCGCAACGCGACTTCTTCGAGCGTTTCGAGGCAGTCGGCGGAGAAGCCGGGGCAGATCGCATCGAGCGTGCGCACGCCACTGCGGGCGAGGCGCTCGATCGAGACGTCGGTATACGGCGAGAGCCACTTTGCCTTGCCGAGACGTGATTGGAACGACAGGCTCCAGGCGTCGGCGGCGAGCTGCAGCTCCGCGGCGAGCAGGCGTGCCGTCTTCTGGCAAAAGCAGTAGTAAGGATCGCCGGCGTCGAGATAGCGCAGCGGAATCGAGTGGAACGACATCAGCAGATGCTCGCCGCGACCGTGCCGCTGCCAGTACGCGCGGATCGAATCGGCGAGCGCAGCGACGTAATCGGCGCGATCGTGATAGCCGTTCACGAGGCGCAGCTCGGGCCACCAGCGCATCGGCCGCACGTGCGCGAGCGTGGCGTCGAACACGGAAGCGGTGGTCGTCGCCGAATATTGCGGATACAGCGGCAGCACGACGATGCGCCGCGCGCCGCGCTCGAGCAGCTCGTCGATGGCGCCGGCGATCGACGGATGCCCGTAGCGCATGCCGAGCGCAATTGGAACGTCGCCGCCGAGCCGCGCCTGCAGCCCCGCCTGCTGCGCGCGGCCGATCGCCAGCAGCGGCGAGCCCTCCGGCGTCCACACGCTTCGATACGCGTGCGCGAGCTTCACTGGCCGCAGCGGCAGGATGAATCCGTGGAGAATCGGCCACCATAGCGCGCGCGGAATCTCGACGACGCGTCGATCGCTGAGGAACTCGCGCAGATAGCGGCGGATCGCGGCGGGCGTCGGTTCGTCCGGCGTGCCGAGGTTGGCGAGCAGGATGCCGCTGCGCTGAACGCGCGCGTGCTCGGGAACGGCGGCGGGCGAGGCGGACGAAGAAGGCGGGGCGTTCATCGCGCTGATCATACGCGCGCGGCCGACCCGTCTTGAAGGATTTGCGGCTTTTGCGCCGCGTCCTACGGTGATCCTTTGACGGCCAGTGCGCTGTGCGTGCGCGAGTAGGCGAAGTAGACGACGAGCCCGAACAGCATCCATACGCCGAACGCGGCCCAGGTGAAGGCCACGAGGTTCAGCATCAGATAGCCGCACGACAGCACGCCCAGCAGCGGAATCAGCGGCGAGGCCGGCGTTTTGAACGGACGCGGCATGTCGGGATGCGTGCGGCGCATGACGATGACCCCGGCGCAGACGACGACGAACGCGCCGAGCGTTCCGATATTGGCGATCTCGGCCAGCTTGCCCAGGGGGACGAAGCCGGAGAACGCCAGCATGATGGCGCCGGCGGTGGCGATCGAGCCGACCGGCGTGCCGGTCTTCGGATGCACGTAGGCGAAGAACTTCGGCAGCAGGCCGTCATGGGCGATCGCGAACAGCACGCGCGTCAGGCCGAAATACATGACGAGGATGACCGTCGTCAGGCCGGCGATGGCGCCGATCGAGATGATGCCCGCGACCACTTTCTGGCCGATCTGCAGCAAGGCATGCGCGACCGGCGACGGCACGTTGAGCTCGCGGTAATTGACCATGCCGGTCAGCAGGATCGAGACGATGATGTACAGCGCCGTGCACGCGAACAGCGAGCCGAGGATGCCGATCGGCAGATCGCGCTGCGGATTGCGCGTCTCTTCGGCGGCGGTCGAAACCGCGTCGAAGCCGAGATAGGCGAAGAAGATCGTCGCCGCGCCGGTCATGATGCCAACGACGCCGAAGTGCGTTTCGCCGCCGGCCCCGAAACCCAGGGCCAGCTTGATCGCGTCGAGCAGGCGCATCTCCCAGCTGAAGCCGGAGCTCGCGCCGGTGCCCGAGACTTCCATCGGCGGAATGAACGGCGACCAGTTGGCCGGATCGATATGGAACACGGCGACGCCGATGAACAGCAGGATCGCTGCGACCTTCACCGCGACCATGATCGTATTGAACATCGCGCTGGCCTTGGCGCCGGAGGCGAGCAGCAGGCCGATCACCAGCACGATGAAGAACGCCGGCAGGTTGATCAGGCCCGGTGTCGCCGGATCGCCGGGACCATGCGTGAGCACGGCCGGGAAACCGACACCGAGGGACTGCAGGGCATTGACGACGTAACCGGACCAGCCGGTCGCCACCGCCGGAATCGCGACCATGTACTCGCACAGCAGCATCCAGCCGATGATCCAGGCCGGCAGCTCGCCGAGGCTGGCGTAGCCGTAACCGTAGGCCGAGCCGGCGCCGCCGACGGCGCTGGCGAGCTCGGCGTAGGCGAGCGCCGCGCAGGCACAGGCGAAGCCGGCGACGAGGAACGACAGCACGACGGCCGGGCCGGCCTGCGTCGCGGCGGTGATGCCGGTGAGCACGAAGATGCCCGCGCCGATCACGGCACCGACGCCGAGCAGGACGAGGTCCCAGGCGCTCAGGACGCGCTTGAGGCCGCGCTCATCATGACCATGGTCGGGCTTGAACGGCTTGGTGCGCAGCAAGTTCATCGATGGGGCTCCCCCGGCGGTTTTCGTCGATTATGCACAAAGCACGCCGGGCCCCGGAGCGGAAAGACCACCAGGAAATTCAGGCGGCGGCGCAAAAGAAAAGCCCGGCCGGAGCCGGGCTTGCTTGATGCAGGAATGCGAGTCAGCCGCGTTCGACGATCGCCGTCACGCCCAGGCCGCCGGCCGCGCAGATCGAGATCAGGCCGCGACTGCCGTTCCCCGTTTTCTGATAGTGCTCGTCGATGATCTTGCCCAGGGTCGCCAGGATGCGGCCGCCGGTCGCCGCGAACGGATGGCCGGCCGCGAGGCTGCCGCCCTTGACGTTCATCTTCGCGCGGTCGATCGAGCCGAGCGGCGCGTCGAGGCCGAGCTTCTCCTTGCAGAACTTCGGGTCCTCCCAGGCCTTCAGCGTGCACAGCACCTGGCCGGCGAACGCTTCGTGGATTTCGTAGAAGTCGAAGTCCTGCAGCTTGAGGCCGGCACGGTCGAGCAGGCGCGCGACGGCATAGGCCGGCGCCATCAGCAGGCCTTCATGCTTGCGGCCGGCGAAGTCGACGGCCGCCGTTTCGGCGTGCGTGATGTAGGCGAGCGGCTTGTGGCCGTGCGCCTTCGCCCAGTCTTCCGAAGCGAGCAGCACCGCCGACGCGCCGTCGGTCAACGGCGTCGAGTTGCCAGCGGTCAGCGTGCCCTGGCCGGACTTGCGGTCGAAGGCCGGCGACAGCGACGCCAGCTTCTCGAGCGTGATGTCCGGACGCAGGTTGTTGTCACGCTCGAGGCCGGCGAACGGCACGACCAGATCGCTGTAGAAGCCGGCGTCCCAGGCGGCGGCGGCCTTCTTGTGCGATTCGTAGGCGAGCTGGTCCTGCGCCTCGCGCGGAATCTTCCATTCCTTGACCATCACTTCGGTGTGCTGGCCCATGCTCATCTTCGTGCGCGGCTCGCCGTTGGTCGGGATCTGCGGTGCCAGATAGGCGGGGCGGAACTTGGCGAGCGCGGCCAGGCGCTGGCCGGCGGTCTTCGCGCGGTTCACCTCGAGCAGGATCTTGCGCAGCTTCTCGCCGACGGCGATCGGTGCATCCGACGTCGTGTCGACGCCGCCGCCGATGCCGGATTCGATCTGGCCGAGCGCGATCTTGTTGGCGATGTTGATCGCCGCCTGCAGCCCGGTGCCGCAGGCCATCTGCAAATCGTACGCGGCCGTTTCCGGCGCGAGGCCCGACGACAGCACCGACTCGCGGCAGAGGTTGAAGTCGCGCGAATGCTTCAGCACCGCGCCGGCGGCAACCTCGCCGATGCGCTCGCCGTGCAGCTGGAACTTGTCGACGACGCCCGTCAGCGCCGCCGTCAGCATGTCCTGGTTCGACTTCGTCGCGTATGCCGTGTTCGAGCGTGCGAACGGAATGCGTGATCCGCCGAGGATTGCCACCTTGCGGCCATAGGGTTTCATCGAAAGTCTCCTGCGAATGGAAATGCGAAAAATGGCGGCGAGCTTAGTGACGCCGCACGGGGCTGCCTATTGCTGCGCCGCCACATGGCGCGGGCCCGCGTGAGAGGATTTCATCACGATGCTCATAACGATGCTCATACGCGAAAAAGCCCCGGGGGACCGGGGCCTTTCGTTGCTGTCTCACTCTTCTGTCGCCCACTGTTCGAGCATCTTCTCGAGATAGTGGATCTGGTGCGTGCCTTCCTTGAACACCGCGTCCGACATGATTCGCCGCTGCAGCGGGATGTTGGTCTGGATGCCTTCGATGATCATCTCGGCCAGCGCCTGGCGCATGCGCGCGATCGCGCTCTTGCGGTCGGAGCCGTAGGCGATCAGCTTGCCGATCATCGAGTCGTAATGCGGCGGCACCTTGTAGCCCGCGTAGCAATGCGAATCGAGACGGATGCCGGGGCCGCCGGGCTGGTGATACTTCTTCAACTCGCCCGGCGACGGCACGAAGGTGCGCGCGTTCTCGGCGTTGATGCGGCATTCGATGGCGTGACCGCGGAAGCGGATGTTGCTCTGCTTCTTCTTCAGCGGCTTGCCGTCGGCAATGCGGATCATTTCCTTGATCAGGTCGACGCCCGTGACCATCTCGGTCACCGGGTGCTCGACCTGGATGCGCGTGTTCATCTCGATGAAGTAGAAGCGGCCGTCCTCGTAGAGGAACTCGAAGGTGCCGGCGCCGCGATAGCCTATGCGCACGCAGGCGGCGACGCACAGGCCGCCGATCTCGGCGCGCTGCTCGTCGGTGATGCCCGGCGCCGGCGATTCCTCGACGACCTTCTGGTTGCGACGCTGCATCGAGCAGTCGCGCTCGCCGAGATGGATCGCGTTGCCCTGGCCGTCGGACAGCACCTGGAACTCGATGTGGCGCGGCACTTCCAGGTACTTCTCCATGAACACGGAGGCGTCCTTGAAGGCGTTGAGCGCCTCGGTGCGGGCGATGCGGATCTTGCCGAGCAGTTCGTCCTCGCTGCGCACGACCTGCATGCCGCGGCCGCCGCCGCCGGATACCGCCTTGATCAGCACCGGGTAGCCGACGCGTGCGGCGATCGCCAGGCATTCGTCGTCGTCCTCCGGCAGGATGCCGTCGGAACCCGGCACGCAGGGCACGCCGGCGGCGATCATCTCGGCCTTGGCGTTGGTCTTCGAGCCCATCAGGCGGATGGTCTCGGGGCGTGGGCCGATGAAGATGAAGCCGGATTTCTCGACCGACTCGGCGAAGTCCGCGTTCTCGGACAAAAAGCCGTAGCCGGGATGGATAGCGTCGGCCTGCGTGACCTCGGCGGCGGAGATGATCGCCGCCATGTTGAGGTAACTGCGCGTGGCCTGCGGCGGACCGATGCAGACGGCCTCGTCGGCCATCGCGACGTGCTTCTGCTCGCGATCGGCCGTCGAATAGACGGCGACGGTCTTGATGCCGAGTTCGCGGCAGCAGCGCAGGATGCGCAGGGCGATCTCACCGCGGTTGGCGATGAGGATTTTCTTGATTTCTTTCATCGCCGGAAGTCTCCGGCGATGATTCGATCGCGAGACACGAACGGGTTTGCCATTTCGTTTTACTCAATGGCAAACAGCGGCTGGTCGAATTCGACCGGCTTTTCGTTGTCGGCGAACACTTCGGCGATGACGCCGGCCTTGTCGGCCTCGATCTGGTTGAGCATCTTCATCGCCTCGATGATGCACAGCACCTGACCGGCCTTGACCGTCTGGCCGACTTCGACGAACGGCTTGGCGCCCGGCGACGGCGCGCGGTAGAAGGTGCCGACCATCGGCGCCTTGATGATATGGCGGCTGTCGACCTTGGCGGGCGCTGCGGCCGTCACCGGTGCGGCTGCGACCGGCGCGGCCGCCGGCGCGGCGGCGAAGGCCGGCATCGGCGCGAACGGCTGGACCGGCACCGCCGTCGTCTGACGGCTGATGCGCACCGATTCTTCACCTTCGCGAACTTCCAGCTCGGAAATGCCGGACTGTTCGACGAGGTCGATCAGTGTCTTGATCTTGCGTAAATCCATTGACCCCTCCTCAGGGATACTTTTTCAGGCTTGCGAAAGGCGCTCGTGCGCGACCGTGAGCGCCAGGCGGTAGCCCAGCGCGCCGCAGCCGGCGATGACGCCCAAAGCGATGTCGGAAAGATAGGAATGCCTGCGGAACGCCTCGCGCGCGTGGACGTTCGACAGATGAATCTCGATGAACGGCAGCGCCACCGCGAGCAGCGCGTCGCGCAGCGCGACGCTGGTGTGCGTATAGGCGCCGGGATTGATCAGGATGAAGCGCACGCCGTCGGCCCTGGCCTGCTGGACGCGGTCGACGAGCGCTCCCTCGTGATTGCTCTGGAAGGTCGACAACCGATGGCCGAGGCGCGCGGCTTCGGCAACGAGGTCGCGCTCGACGTCCGCCAGCGTCCGGTGCCCGTACACGTCCGGCTCGCGGGTGCCCAGCAGGTTCAGATTGGGCCCGTTGATCAGCAGCAGATGGCTCAAGCAGGGAATCTCTTCTAAGAATGGATCGATTCTGCCGATGGCCGTCGCCAAAGACAAGCGCGAAGCCGATTTGCCGTCAGTTATCTACAAGATCGGGACATTTGTTGGCGATTTGACCGAACGAGCGTTTAGGGCCTCAAGAGCCCCTAGGATCGCCCGAGGTGGCGTTTCAGCAGATCGTCGAGCTGTCCGGCGCTCATGCCGCCGAGCACGCGCTCGGCGACGAAGCCGTCGGGATCGATCAGCACCGAGAACGGCAGCGCGCCCTTGTCGTTGCCGAAAGCGCGCATCGTCGCCTCGCCCGTCGCGAAATCGGCCGCGACCGGGTAGTTGATACCGAAGCGCTTCACCAGCGGTTGCACGGCCTTGGCGTCGTCGAGCGCGGGTCCGACGATCTGCAGACCGAGGCCGCCGTAGTTCGATTGCGCAGCGACCAGATGCGGGATCTCGTCCATGCACGGCGCGCACCATGAGGCCCAGAAGTTCAGCAGTACCCAGCGGCCGCGCAGCGCCTGCAGCGAGACGGTCTTGCCGTCGAGCGTCGTCAGGTTCAGCGCCGGCGCGACGTCGCTGGCACCTTGCAGCTGCGGCGTGGAGAAGTAGTGGTACGAGAAGGCGCCGCCGGCCACGGCGGCGACGGCGAGAACGGCGATGACGGGAAGCTTTCGCATGGTTTCAGCGAGAGACGGTTTGCGTGAGGGTTTGCGGGGGGTAGCAGACGCCGGCGTCGGCGCAGCCCTGGAAGGTGACGCGCACGCGCAGCGGCGCGCGCGGTGCACGCTGTGTCGGCACGCTGGCTTCGAGCAGGCCGCGATAGATCTGCACGGCGCCGAAGTGTTCGTCGACGTGGGCGATGCCGGCCGGCAGGCGGATCGCCTGCACGCCGGTATCGCTGGGCGCCAGCGTCTCGACGCGGATGCGCTGGCGGTACAGGTAATAGCCCGGCGCGATGTTCCAGCTCAGACGCAGCGCGCCGTCGCGCCATTCGATCGGCATCAGGTCGAAGGCTTCGCCGGCCGGCAGCAGCGCGTCCGGCGCCGGCCTGCGGCCGGGCAGCGATGCCGC
>JASGFY010000037.1:0-29272 GCA_047605265.1 Solimonas sp. | reverse complement strand
GGCGCCGGCGGGCTGGCCGGACGCGAGACGGCGCGCGTGCAGGCACCGGCCGGCGGCGGCGCGCCCGGCGGCAGCGGACAGGGCCCGGCGTCGCGCGGGCGCGAGGAAATCGAAGAAGTCTTCGACCGCAACAAGGGCGTGCTATATGCGCTCTACAACCGCGCGCTGCGCGAGAACCCGGCGCTGCAGGGCAAGGTCGTGCTACGTCTGACGATCCAGCCGGACGGCACGGTCTCGGCGTGCGAAATCGTCTCCAGCGATCTCGGCGACGCCGAACTGGAACGCAAGCTCGTCGAGCGCGTCAAGCTGTTCCGCTTCCAGACTAGGGATGTCGCGCCGGTGACGACCACCAAGCCGCTCGATTTCTTCCCGGCCTGAGCCGCAAGTGCTCAGCGGCGAAAGCGCAGCGGATGCTCGGTTTTCTTCGGCTGCGCGGGCGTGTCGCAGCAGCTGCCGCCGCCGCAGTCGGCGCAGCCGGCACCCTTGGCCTTGCCGCCGCGCAGCTTGGGGATGAAGCGCGAGGCGAAGTTCCAGGCCGCGTAGCCGACCACGCCGCCGACGATGAGCATCTCGATGACGTGGTAGGCCGTCACGACAGGCTGCTCGCGATGCGGAAGGTGATGAACGACGCCGCATACGCGAGCGCGAACAGATAGCCGGCGGCGACGGCCACCATCTTCCACGAGTTGGTCTCGCGGCGGATGATCGCCAGCGTCGACAGGCACTGCGGCGCGAACACGTACCAGGCGAGCAGCGACAGCGCGGTCGCCAGCGACCACTGGCTGGCGATCACCGGACCGAGCTGCGTGGCGACGCTGTCGTCGGAGCCGGACATCGCATAGACGGTACCGAGCGCCGACACCGCGACTTCACGCGCGTAGAGACCGGGAATCAGGGCGATGCAGATTTCCCAGTCGAAGCCGATCGGCGCGAACAGCGGCTGCAGGAAGTGGCCGATCTTGCCGGCGAGGCTGTAGTCGATCGGCGGCAGCGTGGCGCCGTCCGGCGGTGCCGGAAAGCTGGCCAGCACCCACAGCAGCACGACCAGCGTGAGGATGATGCCGCCGACGCGCTTCAGGAAGATCACCGCGCGTTCCTTGAGGCCGATGGCGACGTCGCGCACGCTCGGCAGGCGGTACGACGGCAGCTCCATCAGCAGCGCGTGCTCGCTCTTGTCGCGGCGGAAGCGCTTGATGACCGACGCGACGATCAGCGCCGACACGACGCCGGCGAAGTACAGGCCGAACAGCACCAGGCCCTGCAGATTGAACAGGCCCCAGATGTTCTGCTGCGGGATGAACGCGGCGATCAGCAGCGTGTAGACCGGCAGGCGCGCCGAGCAGGTCATCAGCGGCGCGACGAGGATCGTCGTCAGGCGGTCGCGCGGGTCCTGGATGCTGCGCGTCGCCATGATGCCGGGGATCGCGCAGGCGAAGCTCGACAGCAGCGGGATGAACGCGCGGCCGGTGAGGCCGGCCTTGTACATCAGGCGGTCGAGCAGAAAGGCGGCGCGCGGCAGGTAGCCGGATTCCTCGAGCACGAGGATGAACAGGAACAGGATCAGGATCTGCGGCAGGAACACCAGCACGTTGCCGAGGCCGGCGAACACGCCATCCTGCAGCAGGCTCTTCAGCACGCCGTCGGGCAGCCGGCTCGTCGTCAGCTCGCCGAGCGCGGTGACGCCGGATTCGATGCCGTCCATCAGCGGCGCGGCCCACGAGAACACCGCCTGAAAGATCAGGAACATCAGCACGGCGAGGATCGCCAGGCCGAACACCGGATGCAGGGCGATGCGGTCGAGCGCGTCGTCGATGCGGCCGGTGCGGCGCGGCATCGTCAGCGTCGCTGCGAGCATCTCGCGCACCGCCGCGTGCAGGTCGGCGCCGGCGGGCGGCGCCTGCGGCGGAGCCGGCAGATCCTGACGATCGAGGCGCGCGACGAGATGGTCGGTGCCGCCGCGATGCACGGCGACCGTGCCGATCACCGGAATGCCGAGGCGGTGTTCGAGCCCGGCGACGTCGATGGCGATGCCGCGCTTTTTTGCGGCGTCCATCATGTTCAGCGCCAGCACCATCGGCAGACCGAGGCGCTGTACCTCGAGCACGAAGCGCAGGTGCAGGCGCAGGTTGGTGGCGTCGGCGACGCAGACGATGAGGTCCGGCGCCGCCTCGCCGGGATAGCGGCCGTGGCAGATGTCGCGCGTGATCGCCTCGTCCGGGCTGGTCGCGTCGAAGCTGTACGCGCCCGGCAGGTCGAGCAGCTGCAGCACGCGGCCGGACGGCGCGAGAACGCGGCCTTCCTTGCGCTCGACGGTGGCGCCGGCGTAGTTCGCGACCTTCTGGCGGCTGCCGGTGAGCTGATTGAACAGCGCCGTCTTGCCGCAGTTGGGATTGCCGACCAGCGCGATGCGCAGCGCGGAATTGAGCGGCGTGTTGAGCGGGGTGGCCGGCGCGTTCATGCGGCCTCCGGCGTGACCTGCACGCGTGCCGCCTCGGCACGGCGCAGGGCGAAGCGCCCCTTGTGTATGGCCGCCGATCTGCACGAACAGCGACGGAATGTGCGGCTGTCGGTTCCGTCAGCGGCGCGGCTTCTCGAAATGGCCCGGGGCCTGGTCATGCGGCCTCCGCATCGACCAGCACGCGCGCGGCTTCGGCGCGGCGCAGCGCGAAGCGCGTATAGCCGATCTGCACCAGCAGCGGATCGCGTTGCACCGGGCCGCGCGCGACGATGCGCACCGGCTCGCCGTCGACGAAGCCGAGGTCGCGCAGACGGCGGGCGATCGGGTCGGCGGGGCCGGCGTCCTCGACCGCGCGGACGATGGCGGTGACGTGGTGCGGAAGCTCGGAAAGGCGCATCGCGACGGGCTGGGACATCACACGAAGATAAGAATCGTTATCGTATCATGACGCCCGCTGCGTGGCGGCGGCCGCAGGCCCGCGGGAATGGCGCCCTACAGATCGAGGATCAGATTGGCCGACAGCACGCGGCCGCGACCGGCGCGCGCCGCCGCGTAATTGCCCGGCGCCAGCGGCTCGTCGAGGATCTAGCGGCCTGCTTGTGCTCGTAGCCGACGCGGCCGCCGAGGATCAGTGCCCAGCGTTCGATGATGAAGTATTCCATCTGCCCGAACAGCGCCGCAGTGCTGGTGCGCTGGTCGAGCGTCACCGTCGCCGCCTGACGCTCGCCGATGACCGGAGCCAGCGCCGGTTCGAGCAGGTCGGCGAGCTGGCCGACCGGGATCGCCAGCTGCGTCAGCGGCACGCCGCCGATGCGCAGCACCGCGTTGCCGTTCGGATTGCCCGCCTGCGCGGCTGTCAGATAGGCGAGGGTGGCGCCGAGGTCTTCGAGCTGGAACAGGTCGTTGGCGACGAACGTCGAGTCGTAGTAATAGGCGCCGAGCACGAAGTCGATGCCGGCGCCGAAGCCGGCGATGCTGTCGTCGTGGCCGGCGACGCGGATTTCCTGGCTGTACTGGTCGAACGGCGCCGGCTTGCTGAGCGTGTCGCGGATCACCGGCACCGGCGAGAAGTCGCCGTCGATGTCGCGCGCCTTCAGCAGTTCGCGCGCCCAGGCGCTGACCGAGCTGAGCGTCAGGCTGTTGATGTCCCACAGCCCGTCGAGCTTGTAGTCGGCGCTGACGTCGGTGCCGGCGAATTCGGTCTCGCCGTGCGAGGGCACGTTGGCCGAATTGCGGAAGTCGAGGCGGTCCTCGAAATCGGCATCGTAGTGCTGCATCAGCGCGCGCATCGGCTCGGAGACGTGCGTCAACTGGAAATTGTTGGCGTTGAGGCCCTGCTCCGAGTAGAAGCCGCCGAGATCGACGCGCAGCGGGCCGTCGTCGTAGCGGACGTGCAGGCGCAGCGTGTCCTGAGCGACGTTGACCTCCGGGCGGTCGAGATCGGTGTTGGTCAGCTGGCCGTCGTCGCGCGAGAAATTGCCGCCGAGGCGCGCCGACCAGTGCTTGCCGAACGCGACGTCGAGCACCGGCCGCGCGGCGCGTTCGCCATCGTCGCCGACGAACAGCTCGCCGCCGACGCCGAAACGGCCGGCCGGGGCGCGCGTGACGAGATTGAACACGCCGGCCGTGCTGTTTTTGCCGAACAGCGTGCCCTGCGGGCCGCGCAGCACTTCCATGCGCTGCACGTCGTTGAAGAACACCGAAAGGAAATTCGAGCGGCCGTAGAACACGCCGTCGACGACGGTGCCGACCGAAGGCTCGAAGCCGGCGTTGGTCGACAGCGTGCCGAGGCCGCGGATGAAGAAGTCGCCGCCGGTTGGCGAGATCGACAGGGTGACGTTGCCGACATAGGTCTGCAGGTCCTGGAAGCTGGTGGCGCCGCTCTGCCGCATCAGCTCGCCGTCGATCGTGCCGACCGAGGCGGGCACCTGTTCGACCGACTGCGCGAATTTCTGCGCGGTGACGATGATTTCGGGCAAGACGTCCGGCAGCGCAGGATCGTCCTCGGCCCGGGCGGGCGGTGAAACCAGCGCCGCGATGGCTGCGCCGGCCAGGCAGCCGAGTCCGGCGGTGCGCGAGATCGCGCGCGATGTGCGCTCCATGCACATGCCCCTGCTTCGTTTTTGTCGGCGCATTGTACGCGCGGGCGCAGCGAATGCCGCCGCGCAGCCACATCGCCGGCCGGCGTGCGGGCCGGTCGACGATGGGCGGTGTCAGCGTCAGCGCTTTTCGAAACGCAGTTCGCCGTCGCGTACGTCGACGCGAACCGTGTTGCCCGCCGCGAAGCGGCCGTCGAGGATCAGGCGCGCCAGCGGGTTCTCGACGAGGCCCTGGATCGCGCGCTTCAGCGGCCGCGCACCGTAGATCGGATCGAAGCCGGCTTCGGCGAGCTTGTCGAGCGCCGCGTCGCTGAACTCCAGGGCGATGCCGCGCTCGACGAGGCGCTTGACGACGCCTTGCGTCTGGATTCTGGCGATCGAGCGGATCTGCGCCGAGCCGAGCGGATGGAACACCACGGCTTCGTCGATGCGGTTGATGAACTCCGGCCGGAAGTGCTGGCCGACGACGGTCATCACCGCTTCCTTGATCGCGTCGTAGTCGCTGCGGGCGCCGTCCTTGCTCATCATTTCCTGGATCAGCGAGCTGCCCAGGTTCGAAGTCATGACGATGACGGTGTTGCGGAAATCGACCGTGCGGCCCTGGCCGTCGGTCAGGCGGCCGTCGTCGAGTACCTGCAACAGGATGTTGAAGACTTCCGGGTGCGCCTTCTCGACCTCGTCCATCAGCACGACGGAATACGGCCGGCGGCGCACCGCCTCGGTCAGATAGCCGCCTTCGTCGTAGCCGACGTAGCCCGGCGGCGCACCGATCAGGCGGCTCACGGAGTGGCGCTCCATGAACTCGCTCATGTCGATGCGCACCATCGCTTCTTCGGTGTCGAACAGGAACGCGGCGAGCGCCTTGCACAGCTCGGTCTTGCCGACGCCGGTGGGGCCGAGGAACAGGAACGAGCCGATCGGCCGGTTCGGGTCGGACAGGCCGGCGCGCGAGCGGCGGATCGCGTTCGATACGGCGGTTATCGCTTCGTCCTGTGAGATCACGCGCTGATGCAGCGCGTCTTCCATGCGCAGCAGCTTTTCGCGCTCGCCTTCGAGCAGCTTGGATACCGGGATGCCGGTCCAGCGCGCGACGATTTCGGCGATCTCGTCCTCGCCGACGCTGGTGCGCAGCAACTCGAACTTCTGTGGCGTCGCGCCGCTCGTCGGCGTCTGCGCGAGCTTCTTTTCGAGCTCGGGAATCTTGCCGTACTGCAGCTCGGCCATGCGCGCGAGATCGCCGGCGCGGCGCGCGCCGTCGAGTTCGATGCGCACGCGATCGAGTTCTTCCTTGATGCCGGCGCTGCCTTCGACCGAAGCTTTCTCGGCTTTCCACTTCTCTTCGAGATCGGCGTACTCGCGTTCGAGCTTGCCGATTTCCTCTTCGAGTGCGGCCAGCGATTTCTTCGCGCCGTCGTCGTCTTCCTTCTTCAGCGCCTCGCGTTCGATCTTCAGCTGGATCAGGCGGCGGTGCAGGCGGTCGAGCGCCTCCGGCTTGGAATCGATCTCGATGCTGATGCGCGACGCCGCCTCGTCGACGAGGTCGATCGCCTTGTCCGGCAGGTTGCGGTCGGTGATGTAGCGGTGCGACAGCCTGGCGGCGGCGATCAGCGCACCGTCGGTGATGTCGACCTTGTGATGGACCTCGTAGCGTTCCTTGAGACCGCGCAGGATGGCGATGGTGTCCTCGACGCTCGGCTCGCCGACCAGCACCTTCTGGAAGCGGCGCTCGAGCGCGGCGTCCTTCTCGATGTACTTGCGGTACTCGTCGAGCGTGGTGGCGCCGACGCAGTGCAGCTCGCCGCGCGCCAGCGCCGGCTTGAGCATGTTGCCGGCGTCCATCGCGCCGTCGGCCTTGCCGGCGCCGACCATCGTGTGCAGTTCGTCGATGAACAGGATGATCTGGCCCTCGTTCTTGGCCAGGTCGTTGAGCACGCCCTTCAGGCGCTCCTCGAACTCGCCGCGGAACTTGGCGCCGGCGATCAGCGCGCCGAGGTCCAGCGACAGCACGCGCTTGTTCTTCAGCGACTCCGGCACCTCGCCGTTGACGATGCGCTGCGCTAGGCCCTCGACGATCGCGGTCTTGCCGACGCCCGGCTCGCCGATCAGCGCCGGATTGTTCTTGGTGCGGCGGCTCAGCACCTGGATCACGCGGCGGATTTCCTCGTCGCGGCCGATCACCGGGTCGAGCTTGCCGCTCTGCGCGCGGGCGGTGAGGTCGATCGTGTACTTCTCCAGCGCCTGGCGGTTCTCCTCGGCGTTCGCCGAATCGACCCTGGCGCCGCCGCGCACGGCGTCGATCGCCTTCTCGAGCAGTTCCTTGCGCGCGCCGGCCGCGCGCAGCGCCTCGCCGGCCGCGCCCTTGTCGTCGACGGCGGCGAGCACGAACAGTTCGGTCGAGATGAACTGGTCCTTCTTCTGCTGGGCCAGCTTGTCGGTGAGGTTCAGCAGCTTGGCGAGATCCGGGGAAACGTTGATCTCTCCGGTGTTGTTGCTCAGTTTCGGCAGGCGGTCGAGCGCCTGCGCGAGCCTGGAGCGCAGCAGATCGACGTTGACGCCGGCATTGAGCAGCAGCGGCTGCGTCGAGCCGCCGTCCTGGTCGAGCAAGGCGGAGAGCAGGTGGGTCGGCTCGATCGCCGGGTGGTCGCGGCCGACTGCGAGCGACTGGGCGTCGGCCAGCGCCTGCTGGAAACGGCTCGTCAGTTTGTCCATGCGCATGGCAGTGAAATCCTTCGGATCAGGCAGTCAAAGTTGCTCTTCAAGTGCGGACAGCCGGCGCCGATTCAAGCGCGAGCCAGTATCCGCAGGCCGCTTCCGCCGCTTCGAGGTGCGTGCAGGAATGCGCCCTAAGTGACTGAGCGGGAAGGCTTGCGCTGAGCGCGGCCGGCGGGATATCGTCCACGGGCTGTCATCTTTGCGCGGTTCAATGGGCGCTTCGGCTCCCGGGTTTGCATACGGACGCATGGAAAACATTCCGGCCATCCTCAAGGTGGATTCCGGCGGCCTGCCGGTTTCCTGGATTCACTGGCACACGGCGGTGACGCTGTATGCCCGCGAGCGTGTGCGCTGGGAGGCCGGCGCCGAGCGTTTCCTGATCCGCGGCGGAATCAATGCGCGCAGCGGCGAGCGTTCGCAGATCGAGATCGGCTCGATCATCGCCGTCGCCGATCGCTCGAAGCGCCATGTGCACGGCGTGCCGCTGCTGACCAACCGCACCCTGTTCCAGCGGGACCACAATCTTTGCCTGTACTGCGGCGATCAGTTTTCGGCGCATCTGTTGACGCGCGACCACGTCGTCCCGGCGTCGCGCGGCGGCGCATCGGCGTGGGAGAACTGCGTGACCGCGTGCCGGACCTGCAACCAGCGCAAGGACGACCGCACGCCGGAGGAAGCGAACATGCGCCTGCTGGCGGTCCCGTATACGCCGAATCTGGCCGAATACCTGATCCTGTCGAACCGGCGGATCCTCGCCGACCAGATGGAATTCCTGCTCGCGCACGCCGGCCGGCAGCGCGGGCGGCCGTAGCGCGGTTTGCAGCCCGGGGGGGCATGACGAGAATGCATTCGATGCGGCTTGCACGTTTTGTCGCCGCGCGCATGGGCTACACTGCCAACGGAGCGGCGGCGTCGTTGCTTCTTCTTCCCTGCTGCCGCAGAAGATCGTTCCGGACTTTCCAATGAGTGTCTCGAGCCACGCCAACGCGCGTGCGACGGATTCCTTTGCCTCGGCGGCGGCGAGCAATCCCGTCGTCGCCGCGCTGCATCAGATGGCGGTCGGCGTGCTCGGCGAGCAGCTCAACGCGATGTTCGAGAAGGCCGACGACATCCTTTTCGATTCCGCCGAAAAGGCGTGTTCCAGCGACGAGCAGCGGCTCTATCTGGATACCATGCGCATCGTGCGCATGCAGCGCTCGCAGATCATCAAGGCATTCGAACAATCGCTGCAGGACGCGCTATCGCGCATCGGCAACGACACGCCAGCGTCGGACACCACCGATCTCGACGACATGACGCAATGGTCGCTGCAGGACGGCGATCAGCTCGAGGAACGGATCGCCGTCTCCAACATGGAGAACAAGGCGGCTTCGCTGCATGCGCACGAGCTCGTCGAACTGCAGCGGCGCATGGCGCGCCTCGCCGACATGACCGGCGGCCGGCTGGCGCCCGACGCGATATCGCCGGCGCGCATCATCCGCGCCTTCCAGAATTCGGTGCAGAACCTGCAGGTCGATTCACCGATCAAGCTGGTCATCTACAAGTTGTTCGACCGCGTCGTCGTCAGCGCCATGTCGACGGTCTTCGTCAACGCCAACCAGCTGCTCGCCGGCCATGGCGTCGAGCCCAAGGACGGCGCTGTGCCGTCTGCGCGACGCCGCGCCGCGCCGGGCCCGGGGCCGATGTCCGGTGCCGGCAGCGGCGCGATGCCGAGCTGGATCAGCGGGGTCGATACGCAGCGCTTCTCGCAATTCATGGGCGTGCCGGCACCGGGGCCGGGCAGCTTTGGCGCTGTCGCCGGCACGCCCGCCGTCGGCGCCGATTATCCCGCTGCGTGGCCGGTTTACAACGGCGCGTTCGCGACGCCGGGCGGCACGGCGGCCTATAACGACGCCTGGCTTGCCCACGACATCAGCCACATCCTGCAATCGTATTCGCACGGCGGACAGCCGCAGGCCCCGGCCTGGCTGCCGCCGCAGAATGTCGGCCTCGTCGCTCGAATGTTCGACGGCTACTACAACGATCCGCGTCTGTCGGAGACGCTGAAGCCCCTTCTCGCGCGTCTGCAATTGCCGGTGATGAAGGCGGCGCTCGCCGATCCGCAATTCTTCGCCAGCAACGCGCACCCGGCGCGGCGTGCCGCCAACGATCTCTACGAACTTGCTCTGCAGCTCGGCGCCCGCGGCGCGCCGGTGTCCGAGCAGATTCTCGGCGAATTGCAGGCCTTGGTCGACGAGCTCGCCCGCGGCCTCCATCTCGATCCGACGCGCCTGAAGCGCGAACCCGGCGTCGCGGTCGACGAGCACACGGCCGATAGCTTTCTGCGCCAGCAGGACGAGACGCAGCAAAGCCGCAACCGCCAGCAGATCGAGCGTGTGCGGCGCATCGTCGCCCACGAGCTGAAGATGCGCGTCGGGGACCGCGTGCTGCCGGCCGGTGCGATGCGGCTGGTGCTTTCAGGTTTCGGGCCCCGCCTGTGCGTCGACTACATCCGCGATGGCTTCGACGGCCACGCCTGGATTACGACGATGGACCTCGTCGACCGCGTGCTGCACAGTCTCGGGCCGGATCGCCGCCGCGCCGAGGCGCGCGTGGCCGAGGAAGCCGAGCTGGTCGCGGCCGTCACGAACCGTCTCGCCGAAGTCGGCTTCGCGCAGCAGAAGCTCGAAGACGTGATCGCCGGCTTGATGCAGGCTTACCTCGAGCGCAGCGTCGAGGCCTCGCTGAACGAGGCGCTCGTCGAGGAAGGCCTCGGCGACGTGGCGACGGCGGCTGCCGACTGCGCGCCGGTGCCGCGGCTGACGCTGGAGCGGGAGTTGCAGGGCCTGCTGTCGATCGTGCTCCTGCCGGGGGCGTGGTTCACTCTCTATGAGTCGGGCACGCAAACCAAGCACTGGGTGCGAGTAAAGGCTTATTACCCGGCGCAACAATCGGTGCTGCTGGGACACTACATGGAAGAGCGCTTTATCAGCATGTGCACGCTGGTGTTCGCCACCGAACTGGCGGACGGCCGCATGGTGGCCATCGATCCGGTGCCGGAGATGCAGACGGCGATCGCGCGCATCGTCGCGCTGCCGTTGACGCGCGAACCGGCGTCGGCCCTGGGCTGGTTGCAGAATCCTCTGGCCAGCATCTGAACGGCCCGCGGCGTTTTGCGCCGTGCCAAGGAGGAAAACGGGTATGCCGGTCAAGGCCTACAAGAACGAAGCGTTCCTGATGAGCGAGGCGGCGCGCGGCGTGCGCATCCTGTGCGAGTACGTCGAGCCGGAAGCGCGCTTTCGTCGTGCCGGGATACGCAACACGGTCGCCTTTTTCGGCTCGGCGCGTCTGCGGCCCGGCGCCGATGGCGATGGCCGCGACTGGTACGGCGAGGCCGCGCTTCTGGCCGAGAAACTGGCGCGCTGGACGGCTGCCAGCCATACCGTGCAGGAGCGCTTCTATCTTTGCACCGGCGGCGGTCCCGGCATCATGGAAGCCGCGCACGTTGGCGGCGCGCGAGTCGATCATGCGCTCAACGTCGGGCTCAACATCTCGCTGCCGTTCGAACAGCATCTGAACGAACACGTCGACGACGAGCGCGCGTTCCAGTTTCACTACTTCTTCATGCGCAAGTTCTGGCTCGTCAAGCTGGCGCGCGGCGCGGTCTTCTTTCCCGGTGGCTTCGGTACGCTGGACGAACTGTTCGAGCTGCTGACGCTGATGCAGACCGGCAAAGCGTCGCGCATCCCGATCCTGCTGTATGGACGTTCGTTCTGGGAGGGAATGATCGATTTCGCGCGACTCGTCGAACGCGGCCTGATCTCGCCCGAGGATCTCGAGCTGTTCCGCTATTGCGATGACGTCGAGAAGGCGTTCGAACTGCTGAGCCGCGAACTGAGGCCGCATCCGCCGGAAGCGGATTGAGCCGCGATGGCGGCTCAGATGTCGAAGTCGAGATCATCGGCGATCAGCTTGCGCAGACGCCGCTCTTCCTGAAGCTTTTCGACGTCGCGCCAGTCGCGCGACTTGATCGGCGAATTGTTCGCCGTATCGTTGGATGGCACCGTGTCGTCTTCTACGGTATCGCCCTCGTCGGCGAATTCGTCGTAGCCCTTGCTGGCTTCGTTCTGGGCGGGTTGCTTCTTCGGCTTGCGCGGCATACCAATCTCGGCGTGGAGCCCGACGGATAATTTGAGACCACTTGGCGCGCGTTTTTAGCAGGCTTTTTTTGCGACGAAAAGAGCCTCCGGCATGGCTTTTAAAATCAATGCCTTGAATCGATTGTTCCAAGGCGGAGCGCAGGGGCTGCGCAACCCATGAGGCGGGAGAAAGGAAGGGCGGGCATGCATCGGCGCATCATCGAACTGCACAGCGCAGGACGTGGCTTCAGCGAGATCACCGCCGCGGTGCAAACCGCCGTAGCGGCGAGCGGCGTCCGTATCGGGCTTTGTCACCTCTTCCTTCAGCACACCTCCGCGTCGCTCTGCATCACCGAAAATGCCGCCCTGGCCGTACGGGACGACCTGCAGGCCTGGGCGCAGCGGCTGGCGCCCGATAGCGCAACGGCATACCGGCACGACGATGAAGGGCCGGACGACATGCCGGCGCATATCCGCAGCCTAGTGGCTGGAGTCGAGCTGACGGTGCCGATCGGCGATGGCGAACTGCTGCTCGGGACATGGCAGGGACTGTACGTCTGGGAGCATCGCCGCGTCGCCCATCTGCGTCGCGTGGTGCTGACGATCAACGGCAGCTGAGTGCCGCACAACGGCAATTTCATCAAGGCACTGGTGTTTTGGACCGCGATCAGTAGAATACGCGTCCTCGTGTGGGGCGGTAGCTCAGCTGGGAGAGCGTCGCGTTCGCAATGCGAAGGTCGGGAGTTCGATCCTCCTCCGCTCCACCATTCCCATATCCAGCAGCGTCCAAGCATGACCAGATAACCGCGCTAAATGCGCGGTTTTTTTGTTGGTTTCGTGTTTTTGGCGTCCATGGCTGTCCATCGGTAGCCATTGCTTGATTGCACTAACAATCGGCATAACATCCGCGTCGGCCTCAAATCCGCACCCGGAGTTAGTGCATGCAGACCGACACCAAGCCCATGAGCGCCCTTTGATGACTACGACGAGCCGGACGACATCGGGGCGTACCCGGCTTCGTCGCTTCACGGGAGGGCGTCGAAGCGGGCCTGCGCAAATGGCTTGAGGAAAACGGAGTTACTCCATGAACAACGTCATGACGATCAAAGGCCACAAGGCTGTTATCAGCTTCGACCCGGAGATTGGAATGTTCCGCGGCGAGTTCACGGGCCTCTCCGGTGGCGCGGACTTCTACGCGACGGATGTGAATGGCCTGAAGCGTGAGGGGGCGGTCTCCCTTCGCGTGTATCTCGACGCCTGCAAGAAGGATGGTATCGAGCCACTGGCGAAGGCTTCCGGCTCGCTCATGCTGCGCGTCCTGCCCGAGGTGCACCGCACCGCGACGATCGCCGCCAAAGCTCACGGCAAGAGCCTGAACGCTTGGGCCGCCGAAGTGCTGGCGCAGGCTGCAGCCTGAGCATGAGCCGCAGCCGGAAGCGCGTGCCGGAAGTTGAGGTGGCGACGGCCACCAGCGAAAAGCCGTTCAAGCGTGCCGGGCATCAGTGCGAGCGCCCAAGTCCGGCAGACGCTGCGCACCACCGCCGATGACGCTCGCGTCCCTGCGGCCAAGTCGTACGGCGATCCGTGGAAGGGCGACAAGGACGGCAGGCACTACATGCGCGATCTGTTCCGTGCAGCCTTTACCCGGTTCGTCATCCTGCATGGAGCCATTGCCCGACGGGCTCGGTTCGCCGTCGATTGTTGTCGCGCGCGGGACGGCTGCATGCAGTCTGGAGCGAGCCCGGCACCGGCTTGACGATTGGTGGCATCATCCAAGGCTGGCCGTCGATCGCCGGCAGCCGAGGCGCATGCTGTCGCGGCGCTTGGCGCTCATGTGCAAACAAGAACATCGAGCGTGGCAGGCAGAGCCGGCCGCCGCGCCGCAAGGAGAACAGGGCAAATGAAGCTACCGGTCCAGACGCGGCGCTACGCCGCGCCCAGCGGCCTCAGCCTGGCGGCCGATGTCGCCGGCGATCCGTCGGCGCCAGCGGTGGTCGTGCTGCACGGCGGTGGCCAGACGCGTCACTCCTGGGGCGGGGCGATGCGGGAACTGCTGAGGTGCGGCTACCACGTCATCAATTTCGACGCGCGCGGGCATGGCGACAGCGACTGGGCGCCGGACGCCGACTATTCGCTCGCTGCCATGGCCGACGATCTGCGCGCGGTCGTCGCCACGCTGCCGGCGCCGCCGGCGCTGGTCGGCGCGTCGATGGGCGGCGTTACCTCGCTGTACGCCGCCGGCACGAGTGAGCGGCCGATCGCTAGCGCGCTGGTGCTCGTCGACATCGTACCGCGCGTCAATCAGGACGGCGGCGCGAAAATCGCCGAGTTCATGTGTAGCGGCGTCGACGGTTTCGCCTCGCTCGAGGAGGCGGCCGATGCCGTCTCCGCGTACAACCCGCATCGCCCGCGGCCCAAGGACCTCTCCGGCCTGATGAAGAATCTGCGCCGGCGCGAGAACGGCCGTCTGTACTGGCACTGGGACCCGCAGTTCGTCGCCAACCCGCGGCGCATGGAGCCGCCGCAGTTCACCGAGCTGCTGTACGGCGCGGCATCGCGCGTGCGTGTGCCGACCCTGCTGGTGCGCGGCACGAAGAGCGACATCGTCACCGACGAGGGCATCGATGAGTTCCGCCGGTTTCTGCCGGGCCTCGAAGTCTTCGAGGTGGCCGGCGCGGGGCACATGGTCGCCGGCGACCGCAACGACGCCTTCAACCAGGGCGTCATCGGCTTTCTCGAACGGCATCATCCGCCGCGGCCTTGACGCGCCGGTGACCTGCCTGCCGAAATTCGGACCACTGGAAACTGAGAGAATGGCTCCCGCTGACAAGCGAGGGAGCGATGAAGCAGTCGAGATTCACCGACGAACAGATGGTGCGGATGCTGCGTGAGGCCGACGGTAGCGCGGTGGCGGCAGCGGCGAAGAAGTACGGCGTGTCCGAGCCGACGATCTACGCGTGGCGCAAGCGGTTTGGCACACTGGAAACGATGGATGTGAAGCGGCTGAAAGCTGTCGAGCAGGAGAATGTCCGGCTCAAGAAGCTCTTGGCAGAGCGCGATCTCGAAATCGAAGTGATGAAGGAGATCACGCGGGGAAAATCTGGGCGCGCCCGCGCGTCGTCTGGCCGTGGTGCACGCGGTGCATCGCGGGATTTCCCAGCGACGCGCGTGCGCGCTGATCGGTACTAGACGGCAAGGCCATGAGATGAGCCCCGACCGCTGTCGCCGGCTCTGGCGACAGGCCGGTTTGCAGGTACCGCGCCGGAGGAAACGACGATGGATCGCAAGCAGCCGCCCGGGCCCTCTGCCGGCCACAGGCCCGGAATCACGTCAATGCCTTCTAAGCAATGAGCCGGCGCGCGGCATCGCGGCGCTGGCGGGTCATATAGCTAACGTGACCACAGGATTCACTCCGAAAGCCGTCAGCTTTGCCTTTCCGTGATAGGTGTAGGCGAACAACCAACGCTTCTTGCCGTCCGGCTCGACGCGGGCATACAAGCCATGTTCGCGAGGCAGGAAGTAGGGCTTGCTTTGAAGCTTCGGGTTCGGATTTCCTTGTCGGTCAGCGACATGGCCGGTTATACGAATCGGGATTCGTCCCCGAATTTATGCGCGCTTTTATGTGTGTCAACGGCCGGCTGCACCCGGACGTTGCTGGACGACAAAAAACAGAAACCCAAAGAAAAACCGCGCATTTGCGCGGTTATCTGAACGGGTCCGGACATCAAATTGGTGGTGATGAGTGGAATCGAACCACCGACCTCAGCATTATGAGTGCCGCGCTCTAACCGTCTGAGCTACATCACCACGGGGCCGCGCATTGTAGGGAAATCGTTGCCTGGCGTCGAGGCTCGTCAGTGGTCGTGGTAGAGGTAGGCACGCGTCAGCGGCAGGCGTTCGAGATGACGGCTCATCTGCACGTGGAAGACGCAGAGGTTGCCCCAGCGGAACGCGGCTTCGCAGGACACGAGGTAGAACTCCCACATGCGGCAGAAGCGCTCGCCCAGCGTTTCGGCGAAGTGCTGGCGCTCGGCCTGGAAGCGCCGATTCCATTCCTGGAGCGTCAGCGCGTAGTGCAGGCGCCAGATTTCGAAGTCGGTGACGAGCAGGCCGGTCAGTTCGACGGTGGCGAAGATTTCCGAGGCGGCCGGGATGTAGCCGCCGGGGAAGATGTACTTGCGGATCCACGGATTGCCGCTGCCGGGCGGCGTCAGGCGGCCGATGGTGTGCAACAGCGCCGTGCCGCCCGGCGCCAGCAGTTCGTAAACGTCTTTGAAGAACGTCGAATACTGCGGCCTGCCGACATGCTCGAACATGCCGACGCTGACGATCGCGTCGAACGTGCCGGCGGTATCGCGGTAATCCTCGAGGCGCAGCTCGATCCGGTCCGCGAGGCCGAGGTCCTTGACGCGTTGCTGCGCGACGGCCAGCTGCTCGCTCGACAGTGTGATGCCGGTGATGTGCGCGTCGTGGTGTCGGGCGAGATGGATCGCGAGGCCGCCCCAGCCGCAGCCGATGTCGAGCACGCGCGCGCCGGGCTTGAGGTCGAGCTTGCGTGCGATGTGCGCGCACTTCGCCTGCTGTGCTTCTTCGAGCGTCATGTCGGGCCGCGCGAAGTAGGCGCAGGAATAAAACATGCCCTCGTCGAGGAAACGCTTGTAGAGATCGGCGTCGAGGTTGTAATGGTGCTCGACGTTGTGCCGGCTCGCCAGCGGATTGTTCAGCTCGAGCGCCTGACTCAGCAGGGCGCGCACGCGGCGGCCGCGCATGCGGTGGTCGAGCTCTTCTTCGAACTTGATGCCGACTTCGAGCACGCGCAGCAGGTCGCCGTTCTCGGGCTCCCAGCCGTGATCCATATAGGTTTCACCGAACTTCAGCGCCGGCCGCAGCAGGATTTCGCGCAGGGTCGCGGCATCGCGCAGATGCAGCGTCGCGACGAGTTCGCCGTCGCCGAGCGTATAGACGTTGCCGTCGTTGATCGCGAAGCGCAGCGTGCCGGTATGGAAGCCGTGGCCGAGCGCGTCGAGCAGGAGCTGCATGGACTTCAAACGAACCTCCGCTGGAGCGCCTGGCTCCTTCGTACGTCCCTCTGAATCGCTGACGCGTGCGATTGCGGCGCTTGGCCGCGACCGCCAGACCGTCAGTTCCTCTCCCAGATGATACGAGAACTCGTTGAAGGGATTCACAGGGTCGCGACGAGTTGCAGCATTCGTCGAAGCCCCGGGGCAGGGCGAGGCCGCCGTCCGGTCCTCCCGACGGCGCGAACGCAAAAAAAGCCGGCATCGAGCCGGCGTTTTTTGCGTGCTGCGGGCCGCTTCAGACGGCGATCAGACGTTGAAGCGGAAGTGCACGATGTCGCCTTCGCTGACGACGTATTCCTTGCCTTCGAGCCGCCACTTGCCGGCTTCCTTGGCGCCGGCTTCGCCTTTGTACTGGATGTAGTCGGCGTAGCCGATCACTTCAGCGCGGATGAAGCCCTTCTCGAAGTCGGTGTGGATGACGCCGGCCGCCTGCGGCGCGGTGGCGCCGACCTTGACCGTCCATGCGCGCACTTCCTGCACGCCGGCGGTGAAGTAGGTCTGCAGGCCGAGCAGCGTGTAGGCGGCGCGGATCACGCGGTTGAGGCCAGGCTCATCGAGGCCGAGGTCCTTGAGGAATTCGAGCTTGTCGGCTTCGTCGAGCTGCGCGATCTCGGCCTCGATCGCCGCGCAGACCGCGACGACCTGCGCCCTTTCCCTGGCCGCGTAATCCTGCACGCGCTTCAGGTATTCGTTGCCGTTCTTCAGGCCGGCCTCGTCGACGTTGGCGATGTACAGCGCCGGCTTGGCGGTGATCAGGTGCAGGTCGCGCAGCTGCGCCTTGTCGTCGGCGTCGAGCGCCAGCGAGCGCACCGGGTTGCCGCCGTCGAGATGCACCTGCACGCGTTTGAGCACCTCGAGTCTGGCGAGCGCGTCCTTGTTGCCGGACTTCGCGGTCTTGGCGGTGCGCTCGATGGCTTTTGTCACGCTGTCTAGGTCGGCGAGCGCGAGCTCGGTGTTGATGATCTCGATGTCGCGGATCGGATCGGGGCCGCCGGCGACGTGGATGACGTCCGGATCGTCGAAGCAGCGCGTGACGTGCGCGATCGCATCGGTCTCGCGGATATGGCCGAGGAACTGGTTGCCGAGGCCTTCCCCCTGTGACGCGCCGGCGACGAGGCCGGCGATGTCGACGAACTCGACCGCCGCCGGCAGGATGCGCTGCGGCTTGACGATCGCCGCAAGCGCATCGAGGCGCGGGTCCGGCACGCCGACGATGCCGACGTTCGGCTCGATCGTGCAGAACGGATAGTTCTCGGCCGCGATCTGCGCCTTGGTCAGCGCGTTGAAGAGGGTCGACTTGCCGACGTTTGGCAGGCCGACGATGCCGCATTGGATGCCCATTGTAATGTCCTTCGGTCCTTGTCACGTCTCCTCTCATGCGAGGGGAGAGGGAGTTTATTTCGCGGTATGCAGTTGCTTCAGCGCATGGTCCCAGCCGCGCGTCAGCCAGGTCTCGACTGCGCCCGCCGCGTCGATCAGCGAGCCGCGGATCGTCTCGTCGTCGTCGCGGCTCGGGCGGCCGAGCACGTAGTTGAGCACCAGGTTCTTGTCGCCCGGATGACCGATGCCGACGCGCAGGCGCAGGTAGCCGTCGCCGAGCGCCTTGTGGATGTCGCGCAGGCCGTTGTGGCCGCCGTGGCCGCCGCCGGCCTTGAGGCGCACGGTGCCGGCCGGCAGATCGAGTTCGTCGTGGGCGACGAGGATCGATGCCGGCGCCAGCTTGTAGAACTGTGCGAGCGCCTGCACGGACTGGCCGCTGCGGTTCATGAACGTGCCCGGCTTCAGCAGCAGCACGTCGCGGCCGCCGAGCTTGATGCGCGCCAGCTGGCCGTGGAACTTCGCCTCGCTGCGCAGCGGCACGCGCGCCGCGTCGGCGAGCTGGTCGACGAACCAGAAGCCGGCGTTGTGACGCGTACGCTCGTATTCGGCACCCGGATTGCCAAGGCCGACGATGGCGTGGAGTTCGGACGTCATGGTGCTCGTTCAAAGAAAAACCGCCCGTCCGGAAAGGACGAGCGGTTTCGTGCTCGGAAGAAGTGCGGCCTGCGGCAGCAGCGGAGAGGCGTCCTTCGCGACGCTAGGATCCCCTCCTGGCTGCTCAGTCCGCTACTTCTTCTTCTCGTCCTTCTTCGCCGCATCGGCGGCCGGAACGTCCGCGGCCGGCGCGGCTTCGGCCGGCGTCTCTTCCTCGACCGCGGCGCGCGGCAGGTGGACCGAGGCGACCGACTGGTCGTTGCCGTGCTTGAGCTGTACCAGCGCGACGCCTTCCGGCAGTTTCAGCTGCGAGAGATGCACCGACTCGTTGACGTTCAGGCCCGAGAGATCGACCTCGATGTACTCCGGCAGCGCCGCCGGCAGGCACTCGACCTCGACCTGGTTGAGCTGGTGCTCGACGATGCCGCCGCCGGTCTTGACGCCCGGCGCGATCTCGGCGCCCTTGAAGTGCAGCGGCACGTGCATGTGCAGCAGCTTGTCGGCGAGCACGCGCTGGAAGTCGACGTGGATCGCGTAGCCGCTGACCGGGTGGCGCTGCAGGTCCTTGAGGACGACCTGCTGGGTCGCGCCGGCGAGGTTCAGCGTCAGCAGGTGCGAGTAGAACGCCTCGACCTTCAGGTGCTTGAACAGCTCGTTGCCCGATACGGCGATCGACGCCGGTTCATCTTTGCCACCGTAGACGATGGCCGGGACCTTGCCCTCGCGACGCAGGCGGCGGCTCGCACCCTTGCCCTGATCGACGCGCGCCTCGGCGTTCACAACAAAATTTTCTTTAGCCATGGAAAGCTCCAAAAACAATGAACTGCCGTCCGCGACCAGGCGGCAGGGGGCGCGCATTGTACTGAAGTCCGCCGGAAAATGCCGGCGGCGGCCATTGCCGGCCTGCGCTTTTTTAGTCCACGTACAGAGAGCTGACCGATTCCTCGGCCGAGATGCGGCGGATCGTTTCGGCGAGCAGGCCGGCGATCGACAACTGGCGGATCTTCGGGCAGGCCTTGGCGGCGGCCGACAGCGGGATGGTGTCGGTGACGACCATCTCGTCGAGCACCGAGTTGCCGATGTTGGTGATCGCCGGGCCGGACAGCACGGCGTGCGTGACGTAGGCGACGACCTTGATCGCGCCTTCTTCCTTCAGCGCGGCGGCGGCCTTGCACAGTGTGCCGGCGGTGTCGACGAGGTCGTCGACGACCACGCAGGTCTTGCCCTCGACGTCGCCGATGATGTTCATGACGCGCGATTCGTTCGGCTTCGGACGGCGCTTGTCGATGATCGCCAGGTCGGCGTCGTCGAGGCGTTTGGCGACCGCGCGCGCGCGCACCACGCCGCCGACGTCCGGCGCGACGACGATCAGGTTCTCGTACTTGCGGCGCCAGATCTCGCCGAGCAGCACCGGGCTGGCGTAGACGTTGTCGACCGGAATGTCGAAGAAGCCCTGGATCTGGTCGGCGTGCAGATCGACGGTGAGCACGCGGTCGGCGCCGCATTCGCCGATCATGTCGGCGACGACCTTGGCCGAGATCGGCACGCGCGCGCTGCGCGGGCGGCGGTCCTGACGGGCGTAGCCGAAGTAGGGGATCACGGCCGTGACGCGGCTGGCCGACGAGCGCTTCAGCGCGTCGAGCAGCATCAGCAGCTCCATGACGTTGTCGTTGGTCGGCGCACAGGTCGGCTGCACGACGAATACGTCCTTGCCGCGCACGTTCTCGAGGATCTCGATCTGGATCTCGCCGTCCGAGAACTTGCCGACCATGGCCTGGCCGAGCGAGGTTTTCAGATAGCCGGCGATGTCCTGCGAGAGCTTCGGGTTGGCGTTGCCCGAGAAGAGCATCAGCTTGGAGTCGGTCATGCGTGCGCCTGCGATCGTACTCGTGGGGGCTGCGGTGAAAATGGTGGCGGTAACTGACGTGCTTCGGTGCGGATGGCGCTGGGCCCCTGCCTGCGCGGGGGCACTCGAATTTCCAAGCGCGCTGCGCGCGCTGAGAAATTCTGAGTGGCTGGGGCGGATGGATTCGAACCACCGAATGGCGGGATCAAAACCCGCTGCCTTACCACTTGGCGACGCCCCAACGAAACCTGAATGCGAACCTCGTGTGTCTCGGCGGCGTTCAAGCGGCGCGCATTATATCGGAAGCCTGCCGCGCATCGGGCACGGATTTCCCTGCGGCGTGCGTGATCCTCGCTCATCACGAGCGCGCGACCGCCTCGAGCAGCGGCGAACGGTTGCGGCCGCGCGCGACGATGGTCCGCCAGTGCTTGTCGGCCGGGACCTGCGCCGCCAGCGCTTCGGCTTCGGCGCGCGTCGCGAACGACGCGAAGACGGCGGCGCCGGTGCCGGACATGCGGCCGCTGCCGTGCTCGCGCAGCCAGGCGAGCGTCTCGCCGACCGCCGGATAGCGCGCGATGGTGACTGGCTCGCAGTCGTTGCGCGTGCGGCCTTCGCGGAAGTCGTCGAAGTCGACGCGCGGATGGTCGCGCACCAGTTCCGGCGCCTTGAAGATTTCGGCGGTGCTGACGCTGACCGGCGGCAGCACGATCAGATACCAGGGCTCGTCGTGGACGACGGGCGTCAGCCGTTCGCCGATGCCCTCACCCCAGGCCGTGTAGCCGCGCACGAACACCGGCACGTCGGCGCCGAGCGCGAGGCCGATCTGCGCCAGCTCGTCGGCCGGCATGCCGAGATTCCACAGGCGGTTGAGCGCGACCAGCGTGGTGGCCGCATTGCTCGAGCCGCCACCGAGGCCGGCGCCCATCGGAATGCGTTTCTCGACGCGGATGTCGGCGCCGATCGGCACGCCCGAAGCCTGGCGCAGCGCCTGCGCGGCGCGCAGCACGAGGTCGTCCTTGGCGGCGATGCCTTCGGGATCGCCGCTGCGCGTGAACTCGCCGTCGCCGCGCGGTGCGAAATAGAGGCTGTCGCTGAAATCGATGAAGCGGAACAGCGTTTGCAACTCGTGGTAGCCATCGGCGCGGCGGCCGGTGACGTGCAGGAACAGATTCAGCTTGGCCGGGGCCGGCCAAGGGTAGGCGGAAGTGAACGGAGGAGGCGAGCTGGCGGGCATGAGATCGGCGCGGCGGGAGGAGAGCCGCGGGTCGGCGGGTTCGGTCAGGAGCGGGGCGATGGCGGCAGATTATCCCAGCGATCGACGATCAATTTCAGCGTGATGCGATCGTTGCTGGCCTGGAAGCGGCGCGGCAGCGCGATGCCCTGCACCTCCTGATATTCGCTGTATTCAAAATTCCAGCCGTCCTGCGACAGCGTCGCGAGACGGCCGTCGGCGTCGAGCGTGGTCCGCGCCGGCGTGTCCGGCGCCGGCAGGCCGCGCGCCCACCAGCGCAGGCCGCGGATCGGGAAGGTCCAGCCGGCCTGCTGCTGCATCCAGGCTTCGGGGTCGTGGGTATGGATCGCGCCGTCCTTGGTGCGGATCTCGACGGCCTCCTCGGTTCCGGCGATGGCGACCGAGCCGGCGCCGAACGGTCCCGACACGCGCACGTCGAAGCGGCCGTCGTCGAACTGTTTCCAGCGCAAATCGGCCTTGACGCCGAGCGCGCCGGACGCGGCGCGGCCGAGCAGGTCGAAATGCGTCAGCGCCGCGACTTCGCCGTAATGGCGTTGCCACTGGCGCGCGGCGGCGTCCTGGTCGACCGTCGGCGCGACGGTGGCGCAGCCGCCGAGCAGCAGCGTCGCGGCGAGCAGCAGGCGAAGTCGGTTCATGCGCGGCGCCGCGGGGCCTTACTTTTCGAGGCGCTGCACGGTTTCCTTCAGCACCGGATGGTCCGGGCTGCCGCGCAGCGCGTTGCCCCAGATGCTGCGCGCCTCGTCCCTGCGGCCCATCGTCCACAGGACTTCGCCCAGGTGCGCGGCGACTTCCGGATCGGGGAAGTCGGCGAACGCGCGCGCCAGCAGTTTGCTCGCCAGTTCGGCGTTGCCGCGCTTGAATTCGACCCAGCCCATGCTGTCGATGATCGCCGCGTCGTTCGGGTCGAGCGTCAGCGCGCGGCCGACGAGATCGTGCGCTTCGTCGAGGCGCCTGGTGTGCACGGCGAGCATGTAGCCGAGCGCGTTGAGCGAGCGCGCGTCGTCGGGCGTCACGGCGAGCACGGCGCGCAGGTCCTTCTCGGCGGCATCGATCTGGTCCAGGCGCTCGAGCACCAGCGAGCGGCTGTACAGCAGGTCCGGATCGTCGGGATGGTCCTTGAGCGCGTCGTCGAGCAGCTTGCGCGCATCGTCGTTGCGGTTGGCGTTGAGCAGCAGCTCGGCCTCGGCGAGCGTGAAGCGCGTGGCGAACTGCGGATAGTCGTCGCGCAGCGCCTGCAGCTGGTGGCGCGCGTCGTCGATGCGGCCCATCTTCGCCAGCACGCCGGCCTGGCGCAGCGCCGCGTCGATCGCCTGCGCGCCGTCGTCGACGCGGCCGTAGTAGTCGAGCGCGCTGGCGTAGTCGCCGCGCATCTCGAAGAGACGGCCGAGCTGGAGGGCCGCGTCTTCGCCGCGCTCGCCTTCGAGCAGCGGCTTCAGGTAACGCTCGGCGGTCGCATCGTCGCGGTCGTTGATCGCCATCACCGCCAGCGCGAACATCGCGTCCGCCTCGTTCGCCGTATGCGCGAGGATCTTCTGCAGTTGCCGGCGCGCCGGCTCGCGCTGGTTCGATTCGAGCAGCAGCTTGGCGTAGGCGAGGCGCAGGTCGTCCTGCTTGGGTTCCTTGCGGGCGAGCGCGTCGATGGCACCGTCCGCCTCGTCGAGTCGGCCGAGCTTCACCAGCACGCCGACGCGCAACAGTTTTTCGTCGCGGCTCTGCGGCGCCAGCGCCAGCGCCTGCTTCGACGCCGCGTCGGCGACGTCGAGCTGGTTGAAGCGCAGAGCGACGATGGCGACGGCATGCGGCGCACCGGCATTCTTCGGATAGCGGGCGGCCAGTTGCTGCATCACCCCGAGCGCGCCGTCGCCGTTGGCGTTGGCGGTCTGGCTGAGAATGCTGGCGGCGAGGCCCAGGCCTTCGTCGACGCCGCCGGCGTGGCCTTCGACGATCGCCTGGCACTGCGCCGCCGCCGTCGCCAGATCGCCATGCGACAGCGCGACGCGGGCGATCACTTCGCGCGCGTCCATCGCCGTCGGTTCGATCTGCAGCCAGCGCTGCGCGGCCTGCAGCGCCAGGTTTTCGTCGTGACCGGCGATCGCCAGGCCGGTCGCGCGGCGCGCCAGATCGGCGTCGTCCACCGCCTGCAGCGCGGCGAGGAATTCCTGCGCGGCGATCAGCGGCTCGTGGCGCCCGGCCGCCATCTCGCCGGCCATCACATGGAACTGCGTCTCCGGCGAGGCCGATGCCGCGGGCGCTGGCGCGTCGGCGTCGGCGGCCAGCGCGCGGCCGACGGCGAGAAACAGGGCCAGGAGGGCGCTGGAGGACAGCAGGCGGAGGCGCATGGGGGCGGAGACGGGAGAAAAGATGACTATGGGACATTATGCGCGCAGCGCGGTTCCCCCGTCGCCGCCGACGGCCGCCGATGCCGGCAGCGCCGCCGCGCGCGGCTGCAGTAAACTAGCCGGCAGATTCGTCTTCCGATAGCCAATGGCCCTCGTCACGCTCGGTCTCAGCCATCATCGCTCGCCCGTCGAAGCGCGCGAGCGGCTGGCCTTTACCGAAGGGGATCTGGCGGCGGCGCTGCTGCGCCTGCGCGGCCTGCCGGAAGTCGACGAGGCGGCCATCATCTCGACCTGCAACCGCACCGAGATCATGGCGGTGACCGGGCTCGACGCAGAACCGCGCCTGCTCGAATGGTGGCGCCGCGAGCGCCAGGCGCCGGAGGGCTACATCGAGAAGTTCGCCTACGCGCATCGCGATCTCGGCAGCGTCACGCACAGCCTGCGCGTCGCCGCCGGGCTCGATTCGATGATCGTCGGCGAGCCGCAGATCCTCGGCCAGATGAAGCAGTCGTACGCGCTGGCCAACGAGGTGCGCAGCATCGGCCCGGTGCTGTCGCGGCTGTTCCAGCACGCCTTCTCGGTCGCCAAGCTGGTGCGTTCGCAGACCCAGGTCGGCGCGCACCCGGTGTCGGTCGCCTACGCGGCGCTGCAGATGGCGCGCCGCATCTTCACCGATCTGAAGGGTCAGACCGCGGTGCTGATCGGCGCCGGCGAGATGATCCAACTGGTCGCGCGCCACCTGCATCAGCACGGCATCGGTCGCATCGTCGTCGCCAACCGCTCGCTGGAGCGCGCCGAGAAGCTGGCGCGCGAGGTGCACGGCTACGCGATCAGCCTCAACGATCTGCCGAACTATCTGCCCGATGCCGACCTGCTGATCTCGTCGACGGCGGCGCGCGACTTCGTGCTCGGCCGCGCGGCGATGGAGCGCGCCGCGCGCTCGCGGCGGCGCAAGCCGGTGTTCATGATCGACCTCGCCGTGCCGCGCGACATCGATCCGAAGGTCGCCGACCTCGAAGACATCTATCTGTACACGATCGACGACCTGCGCGCCGTCATCGCCGAGAACCTCAAGCTGCGCGAGGAGGCGGCGCGCCAGGCCGAGGTGCTGATCAGCACGCAGGCCGAGGCGTTCGCGCGCTGGCTCGAGAGCCGCGACGCGGGCAGCACGATCCAGCAGTTGCGCGCCCGCGCGCGGCACAGCCGCGACGAGGTGCTGGACAAGGCCAGGCGCAAGCTCGCCGCCGGCGAGAGCGTCGACGACGTGCTCGGCTTCGTCGCCGACACGCTCAGCAACAAGATCCTGCACGCGCCTTCGCAGGTGCTGCGCCGCGCCGATGCCGTCGAGCAGGCGCTGTTGCTGAACGCCGCGCGCAAGCTGTTCGAATTGCCGGACGAAGAACCTTAGCGGCGCGGCCGCCGTCCGCGCCGTCGCGGCCCGCGCTGTCGTTCCCGCGCCGCGTCCCTACTCTTTCGCAGTGACCCGATGAAACAAAGTCTTCTGGACAAGCTCGCGCAGATGGCCGAGCGCCGCGAAGAGCGTATCGGTGCTGTGGTGGCTTGCCGGGGCTTGGCAAGCCACCCCGATACGCGCCCGCGGCGGCGTGTCGCGGGCCAGCTTCGAGCGGCGGTGTCGCACTGCACGGGCCGTATGCAATGAAGCAATCCTTGCTGGACAAACTGGCGCAGATGGCCGAACGCCGCGAAGAAGTCGCGCACGAGCTGGGCGACGCCAGCGTGATCGCCGACACCGATAAGTTCCGCCGTCTGTCTCAGGAATACGCGCAGCTCGGCCCGCTGGCGGAGACTTTCACCACGCATCGCGACGCGCTGAAGGCGCTGGGCGATCTGGACGCGATGAAGAGCGATAGCGATGCCGAGCTGCGCGCGCTCGCCGAGGCCGAGTGGCCGGAGGTGCAGGCGCGCGTCGAGCAGCTCGAAAGAGACCTGTATGCCTTCCTCGTGCCGAAGGATCCGCTCGACAACAACAACGTATTTCTGGAGATTCGCGCCGGCACCGGCGGCGACGAGGCGGCGATCTTCGCCGGCGACCTGTTCCGCATGTATGCGAAGTACGCCGAGGGCCGCGGCTGGCAGATCGAGGTGCTGAGCGCCAGCGAAGGCGAGCACGGCGGCTTCAAGGAGATCATCTCGCGCGTCATCGGCTTCGGCGCCTACTCGCAGCTCAAGTACGAATCCGGCGCGCATCGCGTGCAGCGCGTGCCGCAAACCGAGACGCAGGGCCGCATCCACACCTCGGCGGCGACGGTCGCCGTGTTGCCGGAGGTCGAGGAATCGCAGATCACGATCAATCCGGCCGACCTCAAGTTCGACACTTTCCGTTCGAGCGGCGCCGGCGGCCAGCACGTCAACAAGACCGAGTCGGCGATCCGCGTCACGCACGTGCCGACCGGCGTCGTCGTCGAGTGCCAGGAGGAGCGCTCGCAGCACAAGAACCGCGCCAAGGCGCTCGCGCTCTTGCAGGCACGGCTGTCCGAGGCCGAGCGCGAGAAGAATACGAGCAGCCGCGCGGCCGAGCGCAAGAAGCTCGTCGGCTCCGGCGACCGCTCCGAGCGCATCCGCACCTACAACTTTCCGCAGGGCCGCGTCACCGATCACCGCATCAACCTGACGCTGTACCAGCTCGAGCGCGTGATCCTCGGCGACCTCGATCCGGTGATCACGCCGCTGCTCGCCGAGGCGCAGGCCGAGGCACTGGCGGAGCTCGGCGAGACGTGAGCGTCATGCGTTGCATGATGTTCCCTCACCCACCGCGCGCTTCGCGCGCGATCCCCCCTCTCCCGCCATTGCGGGAGAGGGAAGTCGGCAGGCAGCCATGAAATTGGGCGCCGCATTGATGCAGGCCCAGGCCGCGCTCGCCGCGACGAGCGACAGCCCGCGCTTCGACGCCGAGCTGCTGATGGGTCACGCGCTCGGCCTGTCGCGCGCGCAGCTGTTCTCGCGCCCGCACGAGGACATCGCGGCCACGGACGTCGCGCGCTTCGACGCGCTCGTGCAACGCCGTCGCCGCGGCGAGCCGGTCGCGTATCTGACCGGCACGCAGGGTTTCTGGACGCTCGATCTCGAAGTCGCCCCCGCCGTGCTCGTGCCGCGCCCCGAGACCGAGCTGCTCGTGCAGTGGGCGCTCGAATGCGTGCCGGACGATGCGCCCGTGCGGATCGCCGATCTCGGCACCGGCAGCGGCGCGATCGCGCTGGCGCTCGCGAGCGAGCGGCCGCAGGCCCGCGTCTTCGCGAGCGATGTCTCGCCCGAGGCGCTCGCGGTCGCGCGGCGCAATGCCGGGCGTGCGAATCTGCGCGTGAGCTTTCGCGAAGGCAGCTGGTGGCAGCCGTTCGCGGGCGAGGCTTTCGCTCTCGTGGTCGCGAATCCGCCGTACATCGCGCGCGGCGACGCGCATCTCGATGCGCTGCGCTTTGAACCGATGCTCGCGCTGACCGACGGTGCCGACGGTCTCGACGCGCTGCGTGAGATCATCCATGGCGCGCCTGCGCATCTCGCGCGCGGCGGCCGGCTGCTCGTCGAGCATGGATTCGATCAGGGCGAGGCCGTGCGCGTGCTGTTCGCGGCCGCGGGATTCGGCGATATTGCGACGCGCCGCGACCTCGAAGGTCGCGAGCGCGCGACCGGAGGAAGCCAGCCTTGAGCCCAGTCCATGAGTGATTTCGCGCGCTACAGCCGGCAGGTCGTGCTGCGCGAGGTCGGCGTCAACGGCCAGCAGCTGCTGCGCGATTCGTCGGCGCTGGTCATCGGCCTCGGCGGACTCGGTTCGATCGCGAGCGCATACCTGGCCGGCGCCGGCGTCGGCCGTCTGCTGCTGTGCGATCGCGATCGCGTCGAGCACAGCAATCTGCAAAGGCAGATCCTCTATCGCCAGAGCGACGTGGGGCACGCGAAGATCGAAGCCGCCGCCGCGCAGTTGCGCGCGCTGAATCCCGAGGTCGAGATCGAAACCTTCGGTGCCGATGCCGGCCTCGACGCGGTCCGCGACGCCGATGTGGTGCTCGACTGCACGGACAACTTCCCGGCGCGCTACGCGATCAACGCCGCCTGTGTCGCCGCGCGCAAGCCGCTGGTGTCGGGCGCGGCGATCCGCTTCGAGGGCCAGCTCGCGGTCTTCGGACCTCCGTACGGCGGGGCGCACGGCGGGCCTTGCTATCGCTGCCTGTACGCCGACGATGGCGAAGCCGCCGAAACCTGCGAGGAGGCCGGCATCCTTGGCCCGGTCGTCGGCACGGTCGGCAGCCTGCAGGCGCTCGCCGCGCTGAAGTGGCTGCTCGGTCTGCGCGACGACGCCGGCAAATTGCAAACCTGGGACGCGCGCCGCCTGCAGTGGCGCACGCACACGATGCGCGCCGATCCGGACTGCCCGGTCTGCGCCAAGCCGCATTCGGGAGCCTGAAGATGACGGAAGTTCTGGTGATGCCGCGCAACCTCGCGATCCGCATCCTGCACGAAGCGCAGATCGCGCAGCCGGACGCCATCCGCGGCGTCGTCGCCGCGCGTGCCGGCGAGCCCGCGAGCTTCTACAAGGGGCGCGATGCCGTTGGTGCCAGCGAGACGCTGTGGGCCAATCTGTGGTCGCATCCGCAGGCCGAAGCGGTGCCGCAGCCGGCCGAGTTGCGCGACGGCCTGCTCAGCCTCGTGGTTTCGCTCAACACCAAGGGCGTGCTCGAAATGCGCGCGTGGCGGCTCGTCGCCGGCGCGGCGCAGGAGCAGGTGCTGAAGATCCGCGATTAGTTCAGCGATCGGCGGCATCGTCCCGGGCCTGCGATGGAGGCGCGCCGGCGCTCAGGTTCCTCTGCGCCGCAACGAATACAGTCGGTACGTGCCGAACTGCTTGGCCAGGTCGACCTCGCCGGCGTAGTCGAGCATGAACTGCGTCGGCGCCTCGAGCGCGACGCGCGCCGCGAACGGTTCGGTGACGTAGATCATGCCCGGCGGCACGACCGGCTCGATGCGCGCCGCGAACGACAGCTGCGTGCCGTAGTAGCTCGGCTTGCGCTCGATCGGGTCGTAGCCGGCCCAGGCCGGCGCGTAGTGCGCGGCGATGCGCAGTTCGAGATCGGCCAGCACGCCGTCGTGGCGCCGGCGCCGGCGCTCGATGTATTGCTGGATGTCGACGACGATGTGCGCGGCGCTGGTCGCGTCGTCGGTGACCACGTGCAGCGCATCGCCCCAGGTCTGCCGGACCAGCACGCGGGCGCCGTGGCGATCGAGCAGGCGGGCGAGCGACTGCATGATGTCGCGGTAGTAGCGCGGGAAGGCCGGATCGCCGAGGCGGCGGAAGCTGGCGAAGTCGGCAAAGATCAGGCCGGCCATGCGCCGCCCGTGCGGCGGCCGCGTCGGCGCCGTGGGCGGCGGCACGCGGCCGC
>JASGFY010000036.1:0-30131 GCA_047605265.1 Solimonas sp. | reverse complement strand
CGCCGCCGATGCGCCGGCGTCGAACGACGCGCCGCGCCAGGCGAAGCCCCGCGTGTGCCTGCTGTGGGCCTCGCAGACCGGCAACACCGAGACGCTCGCCGGCCAGTTCGCCGAACGCCTGCGCGCGCAGGGCTGCGAGGTGCAGCTGGCCTGCATGAGCGACTACGACGGCGCGCGGCTCGCGCAGGAGTCGACCGTGCTGCTGCTGTCGAGCACCTACGGCGACGGCGATCCGCCGGACAACGGCCAGGGCCTGTGGAGTTTTCTCAAGGCGGACGCCGCGCCGCGCCTCGAACACCTGCGCTACGCGGTGCTCGCGCTCGGCGATCCGGCCTACGAGCAGTTCTGCGGCCACGGCCGCAAGCTCGACGCGCGCCTCGCCGAGCTCGGCGCGACGCGGCTGGCCGAGCGCCAGGACTGCGATCCCGACTATCAGGTGCCGTCCGAGGCGTGGCTCGCGAAGCTGCAGCCCGCGCTCGTGGCCCAGGAGACGACGGGTGACGCGAATGGCAGCGGCGACGCCAACGTCACCGCTGCCGCGACGCCGCCCGCGGCGAACGCGCCGAGCAAGACGAACCCCTACCCCTCGCGCCTGCTGCGCAACCTGCGCCTCAACGCCGCCAGCGTCGGCAAGGAGACGCGCGCGTTCTCGCTGGCGATCGGCGACTCGGGCCTGCCGTACGAGGCCGGCGACGCGCTCGGCGTGCTGCCCACGAACTGCCCCGAGCTGGTCGGCGAAATCCTGCAGCTGACCGGCCTGCGCGCGGCGCATCCGGTCACCGTGCCGGGCATCGGCGACGTCGCGCTCGAAGAAGCGCTGCTCAAGCATTTCGAAATCGGCCGGCCGTCGCCGGAAATGCTGCGCCTGATCGCCTCGCGCGGCGGCGACAGCACGCTCAGGTGCCTGCTCGCCGACGAGCGCAGGGCTGAGCTCAAGGACTGGCTGTGGAACCGCCAGCTCGCCGACGTGCTGCACGACGTGCCGGTGCGGCTCGGTGTCGACGAGCTGCTGCCGGCGCTCAAGCGCCTGCAGCCGCGCCTGTATTCGATCTCGTCGAGCCCCAGGGCGCATCCCGGCGAAGTGCATCTGACCGTCGCCGCCGTGCGCTACCGCAGCCGCCGCGCGCAACGCAAGGGCGTGTCGTCGACCTTCCTCGCCGACCGCGCCGGCGGCGACGTGCCGGTGCCGGTGTTCGTGCAGCCGGCCAAACACTTCCGGCCGCCGGCCGATCCCGACGCGCCGATGATCATGGTCGGCCCCGGCACCGGCGTCGCGCCGTTCCGCGCCTTCCTGCAGGAGCGCCGCGCGCGCGGCGACCGCGGCCGCAATTGGCTGTTCTTCGGAGAGCAGCACTCGGCGAGCGACTTCTACTACCGCGAGGAACTGGAAGCGATGCGCAAGGACGGCCTGCTGACGCGCCTGTCGCTGGCCTTCTCGCGCGACCAGGAACAGAAGGTCTACGTGCAGGACCGCATGCGCGAATACGGCGAGGCGCTGTGGGCCTGGCTGCAGGACGGCGCGCACTTCTACGTCTGCGGCGACGCCAGCCGCATGGCCAAGGACGTCGATTTGGCGCTGCACGACATCGTCGAGCGCCACGGCGGCCTGTCGGCGCAGGAAGCGCGCGACTACGTGCAGCGCATGGCGGCGGCGAAGCGCTACGTGCGCGATGTCTACTGAGTCAAGCGACAGTGACGCCGCGGGCGACTCGCGGTATACGTTCCGCGCACCGATCCGCGCGCAGCGTTTCTCACCTTCATGTCGAAAGCGAAGTTCGTCGTCGAATCACGATTCTGGCTCCGCAGCGGCGAGCAGAGCCTGTGCGGCCGCGGCCGCATCGAACTGCTCGAACGCATCGGCGAGACCGGCTCGATCCGCCAGGCGGCGCTGGCGATGGGCATGAGCTACCGCGCCGCCTGGGATGCCGTCGACGCGATGAACCAGCGCGCCGGCAAGACGCTGATCGCGCGCAAGACCGGCGGCGCGCGCGGCGGCGGCGCCGAGCTGAGCGAGGACGGCCGGCGGCTGATCGCGCTGTATCGCAAGGTCGAGCGCGAGCACGCGCGGCTCGTCGAATCGCTGAACCGCAAGATCGCCGCGCTGACGCTCTGAACCGTTCGCTACACCACCTCCGCCCAGTCCAGGCCCAGCGCCTGATCGGCGCAGCGCAGGCCGGCGAGATCGCCGTCGAGCGCCGCGCGCACCGCGTCGAGCGCGAGATGCGGGCGGTTGTTGGTTTCCGACAGATGCGTGAGGACCAGATGCTGCAGCCGCGCGGTTTCGTAGCCGCGCAGCAGCTCGGCGGCCTGGCCGTTCGACAGGTGCCCGCGGTCGCCGCTGACGCGCAGCTTGAGGCTGGCCGGATACGGACCGGCGCGCAGCAGCTCCGGATCGTGATTGCACTCGAGCATCAGCGCGTCGCAGCCGGCCAGCACGGCGCGCATGTGCGACGAGACGTGGCCGGCGTCGGAGAGGATGCCGATGCGCCGCCGCGCCGCGCCGGGACCGGCGGCGATCACGTACTGGCAGGGCTCCGCGGCGTCGTGCGGCACCGGGTACGGCTCAATCGCCAGGCCGCCGATCTCGAAGCGCTGGTGCGGCGAGAAGCGCACCAGCGCCGGCACTTCGGCGTCCTGCCAGCCGCGATGCGTGCCGTGGGTCATGTAGACCGGCAGGCGATGGCGGCGCGCCAGCCGGCCGACGCCGCCGAGATGGTCGCCGTGCTCGTGCGTGACGAGGATCGCCGCCAGCGATTGCGGCTCGACGCCGAGCCGCAGCAGCCGCGCCTCCGCTTCCTTCAGGTTGAAGCCGCAGTCGACGAGGAGACGCGTGCCGCCGTGCTCGATGAGCGTAGCGTTGCCCTTGCTGCCGGAGCCGAGCATGGCGAAGCGGATCATGCCAAACCCGTCATTGCGGGGAGGCCGAAGGGCCTGTCCTGAGCTTGTCGAAGGGCCGACGAAGCCATCCGGATCCGCCACTCGATCGGGCAGCATCACGGGATGGCTTCGCCACTGCGCGGCCCGCAATGACGGCACTGATATCGATGCGCACGCGCGTCCCGCTCACTTCCTGCCGTCGCCGCCGAACGTATAGAACGGCAGCGGCGTGACCTTCGCACCGCTCTCGCCGCCTTCGGTGATGCGCACCGGGCCGACCTTGCTGACCTCGTCGATGCGCACGACGGCGTGCACCGGCACGTAGAAGCGCTCGACACCGGCGAACTCCTGCTTGAGCTTTTCCTCGCTGGTGTCGACGAGTACCGTGCTCTTCTCGCCGAACACCAGCTTGCCGACTTCGACGAAGCCGAGCATGCCGCCGTGGCTGACCTCGCGGGCGTAGAGCTCGTACTTCTGGCCCTGGTTCATGAAACTGATGCGGTAGAGACGCTGTTTGCTGCCGGCCATGGGGGTGTATCGGTGGAGTGGGTCGTGTCGTGGGGTCCGCGCGCGGCGCACCGTCTAGTTTACGCAGGCGGCTTTTGTATCGGAAGGTAAAAAGCACGCGGTTCCGGTGCACGGCTTCGCTATGATCATGGTGTTATCGCCCGACTTTTGGCCCGATATTGGGCCCGACCTTTGGCCGCAAGGAACCCGATGGATACCAATCCTTCCCGCCCGTCCGCCACGACGCGGCACCCCGTCAGCCGCCGCCGCAAACTCATCGGCGGCGCGATCGCCGTGCTGGCGCTGCTGGCGATCGCCGCCCTCGCCTGGTGGCTGATCCAGCGCAACGGCCAGGCCTCGGGCGCGAACGGCGACCGGCGCAACCTGGCCAGCACGGTCGGCATCGCGCAAGTCGAGGCGATCGACATTCCGGTGACGCTGGAGGCGCTCGGCACCGTCACGCCGCTGGCGACCGCCACGGTGAGCCCGCAGGTCTCCGGCATCATCACGTCGATCAATTTCAAGGAGGGCCAGCTCGTCAGGAAAGGCGATCTGATCGCGCAGATCGATCCGCGGCCGTTCGAGAGCGCGCTGCTCGAGGCGCAGGGCAATCTGCAGCGCGACGAGGCCGAACTGGAGAACGACAGGCTGGTGCTCGAACGCTACCGCACGCTGCAGGCGCAGGACTCGATCGCGCAGCAGGACGTCGACACGCAGGCGGCGACGGTCAAGCAGCTCGCAGGCACGGTCGCCGCCGACCGCGCCGCCGTCAGCACCGCGAAGCTCGATGTCGAGTACGCGCGCATCACCGCGCCGGTCGCCGGCCGCATCGGCCTGCGCCTCGCCGACGCCGGCAATTACATCGCCGCCGGCGACAGCACCGGCATCGCCGTCATCACCCAGGTCGAGCCGATCGACGTCAAGTTCACCGTGGCGCAGGACGCCGTCGGCGAAATCCGGCAGTACGCCGCCCGGGCGGCGCTGCCGGCGACGGCGCTCGACCGCACGCGCACCAAGACGATCGGCACGGGTCAGTTCACGACGCTCGACAACCAGGTCGACACGACGACCGGCACCGTCAGCGGCAAGGCGCGTTTCAGCAACGCCGACGGCGCACTGTTCCCGAACCAGTTCGTCAACCTGCGCCTGCAGCTGTACGTGATCGAGAAGACGCCGGCCGTGCCGCTGTCGGCCGTGCGCACCGGCACGCAGGGCGACTTCGTCTATGTGCTCAACGACGACCGCACGGTCAGCGTGCGCAGCGTGACGCGCGGCGCGCAGACCGCCGACAAGGCCCAGATCGTCAAGGGCCTCGAGCTCGGCGAAACGGTCGTCACCGAAGGCGCCGACCGCCTGAAGGACGGCGCCACCGTGCAGCTGCCCGAAGAGGCGGCGAAGGCGACGGCCGAGGCGAAGAAGGCCGATCTGGAAGCGCATCCGGAGCGCAAGAACCGGCGCAAGTCGCGCCCGGACGGCCCCGGCGGTCCCGGTGGTCCGGGCGGTGGCCCGCCGGGCGGTCCGTGAGCGGCGGGCGGCGATGAACCCCTCACGCCCCTTCATCGAGCGGCCGGTCGCGACCACGCTGCTAATGGCCGCGATCCTGCTCGGCGGCCTGCTCGGCCTGCGCTTCCTGCCGCTGTCGGCGCTGCCGCAGGTCGACTATCCGACGATCCAGGTGCAGACGCTGTATCCCGGCGCGAGCCCCGAGGTGATGAGCCAGACCGTCACCGCGCCGCTGGAGCGCCAGCTCGGCCAGATGTCCGGCCTGCAGCGCATGAGCTCGGTCAGCTCGGCCGGCGCGTCGATCGTCACGCTGCAGTTCACGCTCGGCATCGCGCTCGACGTCGCCGAGCAGGAAGTGCAGGCGGCGATGAACGCGGCGAACTCGCTGCTGCCGTCGGACCTGCCGGCGCCGCCGGTCTACGCCAAGGTCAATCCGGCCGACGCGCCAGTGCTGACGCTGGCGGTCACCTCCGACACGCTGCCGCTGACCGACGTGCAGAGCCTCGTCGACACCCGTCTGGGACTGAAGATCAGCCAGGTCGACGGCGTCGGCCTCGTCACGCTCAGCGGCGGCCAGCGGCCGGCGATGCGCATCCAGGTCGACACGCAGCTGCTGGCCTCGTACGACATCGACCTGTCGACGGTCCGCACCGCGCTCAGCGATGCCAACGCCAACGCCGCCAAGGGCAGCTTCGACGGCCCGAGCCGTTCGTACACGATCAACGCCAACGACCAGCTCGAGACGGTCGACGACTACAAGAACATCATCATCGCCTACAGCAACGACGCGCCGGTGCGGCTGTCCGACGTCGCACAGATCGTCGCCAGCGCCGAGAACACCAAGCTCGGCGCCTGGGCCGGCGACAAGCCGGCGATCATCCTCAACGTGCAGCGCCAGCCGGGCGCCAACGTCATCAAGACCGTCGACGCCATCAAGGCGCGCCTGCCGGAGCTGGTGGGCTCGCTGCCGGCGTCGGTCGACGTGCAGGTGCTGGCCGACCGCACGACCGGCATCCGCGCGTCGGTCGAGCACGTGCAGATCGAGCTGGTGCTCGCGGTGATCATGGTCGTGCTGGTGATCTTCTTCTTCCTGCACAGCCTGCAGGCGACGCTCATCGCCAGCCTCGCCGTGCCGATCTCGCTGGTCGGCAGCTGCGGCGTCATGTACCTGCTCGGCTACAGCCTCAACAACCTGTCGCTGATGTCGCTGACGATCGCCTCCGGCTTCGTCGTCGACGACGCCATCGTCACCATCGAGAACATCTCGCGCTACATCGAGAAGGGCGAAAAACCCTTTGCCGCGGCGCTGAAGGGCGCCAGGCAGATCGGCTTCACCATCATCTCGCTGACCGTGTCGCTGGTCGCCGTGCTGATCCCGCTGCTGTTCATGCAGGACGTGATCGGCCGCCTGTTCCGCGAGTTCGCGGTGACGCTGGCGATCACCATCCTGATCTCGGCCGTCGTCTCGCTGACCCTGGTGCCGATGCTCTCGGCGCGCTGGCTGCGCCACGACACCGGCGACAACGCGCTCGGCCGCAAGGTGCAGGCCTTCTTCGACCGCGTGATCCATCACTACGACCGCGGCCTGCTCTACGTGCTCGACCGCCAGCGCGCGACGCTGTGGATCGCGCTGGCGACCTTCGCGCTGACCGCCGTCCTGTACCTCTTCATGCCCAAGGGCCTGTTCCCGACACAGGATACCGGCCAGCTGCAGGCGCGCACGGAGATGGACAGCTCGGTCTCGTATGCGCGCATGGCCGAGCTGCAACGGCAGGCCGCCGACGCCGTGCTCGCCGAGCCGGCGGTGAAGAACCTCAGCTCGTTCATCGGCGTCGACGCTGCCAACAACGCGATGCTGCACACCGGGCGCATGCTGATCAATCTCAAGGACGACCGCTCCGGCTCGCAGGCCGCGATCATGAAACGCCTGCGCGAGCGCATCGGCAAAGTGCCGGGCGTGCAGGTCTGGCTGCAGCCGACGCAGGACCTGACGATCGACGCCGAGACCGGCCCGACGCAGTATCGCCTGTCGCTCGAAGGCGCCGACACCCGGCAAGTGGCCGAGTGGGCGCAGAAACTGACGGCGGCGATGCAGAAGCTCGACACCGTGCAGCACGCCACGACCGACGCCGGCACGACGGGCCGCGCCGCCTACATCAAGCTCGACCGCGACTCGGCGGCGCGACTCGACATCACCGCCTCGACGCTCAACGACGAGCTGTACAGCGCGTTCGGCCAGCGCATCGTCTCGACGATCTTCACCGAGACCAACCAGTACCGCGTGATCCTCGAAGGCAGGCCGGGCCTGCTGACGCGGCCGGACAACCTCGGCCTGCTGCACCTGCAGGGCTCGGGCGGACCGACGCCGCTGTCGGCGATCTCGACGATCCGCGAGGAAGACGCGCCGCTCGAAGTCACGCACGTCGCGCAGTATCCGGCGGCGACCGTCAGCTTCGACACCGCCGACGGCGTCTCGCTGGGCCGCACCGTCACCGCGATCCGCGGCGCCGCGAAGGACATCGGCCTGCCGACCAGCGTCACGCTGACCTTCCTCGGCGCGGCCAGCGCCTACGAGTCGTCGCTGTCCAGCACGCTGTGGCTGATCCTCGCCGCCGTGGTCTGCGTCTACATCGTGCTCGGCGTGCTGTACGAGAGCTTCGTGCATCCGCTGACGATCCTCTCGACGCTGCCGTCGGCCGGCATCGGCGCGCTGCTCGCGCTGCTCGTCACCGGCAACGACCTCGGCGTGATCGGCATCATCGGCATCATCCTGCTGATCGGCATCGTCAAGAAGAACGCGATCATGATGATCGACTTCGCGATCGACGCGCAGCGCGAACAGAACCTCGCGCCGCGCGCGGCGATCCACCAGGCGGCGCTGCTGCGCTTCCGGCCGATCCTGATGACGACGCTGGCCGCGCTGTTCGCCGCCGTGCCGCTGATGCTCGGCTTCGGCGAAGGCTCCGAACTGCGCCGCCCGCTGGGCCTGGCGATCTTCGGCGGCCTCATCGTCAGCCAGCTGCTGACGCTGTTCACGACGCCGGTGATCTACCTCGCGTTCGAAAAGCTCGCCGGCCATCGCGAGGACGAGCCGGTGCCGATGCGGGAGATCGATACCGATCCGCACGACGGCGCGGAGCCGGGCGGGGCATGAGGCGGAACGTGTTCGCCATCCTTCGCAAACACTCGCAAGTGACCTCCCTCTCCCCTCAGCGAGGGGAGCGGGAGTCCATGAGTGAGAGGTCGCCATGAACCTCTCGACGCTCTTCGTCCGCCGCCCGATCGGTACGACGCTGCTGACGATCGGCATCGCGCTGGCCGGCGTCGGCGGCTTTTTCGCGCTGCCGGTCGCGCCGCTGCCGCAGGTCGACTATCCGACGATCCAGGTCAGCGCCTCGCTGTCCGGCGCCAGCCCGGAGACGATGGCGACGAGCGTGGCGACGCCGCTCGAACGGCGGCTCGGCACGATCTCCGGCGTCAACGAGCTGACCTCGCGCAGCTCCAGCGGCTCGACGCAGATCGCCCTGCAGTTCGACCTGACGCGCGACATCGACTCGGCCGCGCGCGAGGTGCAAGCCGCGCTCAACGCCTCGCGCGCCGACCTGCCGTCGACGCTGAAGAGCAACCCGAGCTACCGCAAAGCCAATCCGTCCGACGCGCCGATGATCGTCGTCGCGCTGACGTCCGACTCGAAGACGCCGCAGCAGATCTACGAGGCGGTGTCGAACCTCGTGCAGCAGCGCATGGCGCAGGTCGACGGCGTCGGCGACGTCGAGGTCGGCGGCGGCTCGCTGCCGGCGATCCGCATCGACATGCTGCCGTTCCAGCTCAACCAGTACGGCATCAGCCTCGAGGACATCCGCGCCGCGATCGAGGCCGCCAACGCCAACCGGCCGAAGGGCGCGATCGAGGGCGACGACGCGCACTTCCAGATCTACACCGACCTGACCGGCCGCAACACCGAAGACTACCGCCGGCTCATCGTCGCCTGGCGCAACGAGGCGCCGGTGCGGCTCGGCGACGTGGCGACGATCAGCGACGGTCCCGAGGACGCGCGCACGCTGGGCCTGTTCAACGGCAAGCCGGCCGTCATCGTGCTGCTGCGCAAGAAGCCGGGCGCCAACGTCATCCAGACCGTCGACGCCGTGCGCGCGCTGGTGCCGGTGCTGCAGGCAGAGCTGCCGAACGACATCCAGATGACGGTGGCCTCGGACAGCACCAACTCGATCCGCGCCTCGCTGCGCGAGATCGAGCTGACGCTGCTGGTCTCGATCGCGCTGGTCGTGCTGGTCGTCTCGCTGTTCCTGCGCAACCTGCGCGCGACGCTGATCCCGGCGCTCGCCACCGTCGTCTCGCTGCTCGGCACCTTCGGCGTGATGTACCTGCTCGGCTTCTCGCTGAACAACCTGTCGCTGATGGCGATCACGATCGCCACCGGCTTCGTCATCGACGACGCCATCGTCGTGCTCGAAAACACCTCGCGCCACATCGAGGCCGGCATGCGCCGTTACGAGGCCGCGCTGCTCGGCGCGCGCGAGGTCGGCTTCACCGTGCTGTCGATCAGCCTGTCGCTCGTGGCGGTCTTCATCCCGCTGCTGTTCCTCGGCGGCCAGGTCGGCCGCCTGTTCCGCGAGTTCGCGATCACGCTGTCGGCAGCGGTGATGATCTCGCTGGTGATCTCGCTGACGACGACGCCGATGCTGTGCGCGTGGCTGCTCAAGCCCGGCGCGCGGCACGCCGCGCCGGGCCGCTTCGCGCGCTGGGCCGGGCACTGGGCCGAACGGGGCTTCGCGATCCTGCTGCGTCAGTACGAGCGCCAGCTCGACTGGGCGCTGTCGGCGCGCCTGCTCGTGGTGCTGATCCTGGTCGCCGTCGTCGGCCTCAACATCTACCTGTTCGTGTCCGCGCCGAAGGGCTTCTTCCCGCAGCAGGACAACGGCCAGATCATGGGCATGCTGCGCGCCGACCAGAGCATTTCGTTCCAGGCGATGTCGCAGAAGCTGCATACGATCGTCGACACCATCCGCGCCGACCCAGACGTGCAGAACGTCGTCGGCTTCACCGGCGGCTCGCGCTCCGGCAGCGGATTTCTGATGGTGACGCTCAAGCCCAAGGCTCAGCGCAAATCGACCGGGCTCGAGGTGATCGCGCGGCTGCGGCCGACGCTGACGTCGATGACCGGCGTCAACGCCTTCCTGCAGCCGGTGCAGGACCTGCGTATGGGCGCGCGCTCGGCCAACGCCAGCTACCAGTACACGCTGAAAGGCGACGACCGCGCCGCGCTGAAGGCCTGGTCCGACAAGCTGGTCACCGAGCTGGCGCAGCAGCCCGGCATCGCCGACGTCAATTCCGACCAGCAGGACAACGGCGTCGAAGCGTACGTCGACATCGATCGCGACGCGGCGGCGCGCTTCGGCATCACCAACAAGGACATCGACAACGCGCTGTACAACGCTTTCGGCCAGCGCTCGGCGTCGACGATCTACGAGGAGCTGAACCAGTACAGCGTGATCCTCGAAAGTGCGCCGGCGTACACGCAGGGTCCGCTGGCGCTGAACGACGTCTACGTGCCGGCCGACGCGACGCACACCGACGCCGAAGATTCGGCGGACCCCTCGCTGCGCGATCCGTCGACCGGCACCGCCCTCAACACCTCGGCGAGCTCGATGGTGCCGCTGTCGGCGATCGCCCGCTTCCGCGAGCGCGCGGCGGCGACGCAGATCAACCACCAGGACGCGGCGCTGGCGATCACCGTCTCGTTCAATCTCGACGAGGGCGTGACGCTGTCGCAGGCGCAGGAAGCGGTGAAGCGTTCGGAGGCGAACATCGGCATGCCGGCGTCGATCGCCGGCAGCTTCGCCGGCACCGCGTCGGCGTACCAGCAGTCACAGAACAACCAACCGTACCTGATCGCGCTGGCGATCCTCGTCATCTACATCGTGCTCGGCATCCTCTACGAGAGCTACGTCCACCCGGTGACGGTACTGACGACACTGCCGTCGGCCGGCGTCGGCGCGATCCTCGCGCTGCTGATGTTCAAGATGGAGTTCTCGCTGATCGCGCTGATCGGCGTGTTCCTGCTGATCGGCATCGTCAAGAAGAACGCGATCCTCATCATCGACTTCGCGCTCGACGCCGAGCGCGCGCGCGGCCTGTCGGCGATCGAGGCCGTGCGCGAGGCCTGCCTGCTGCGCTTCCGGCCGATCCTGATGACGACGCTCGCCGCGATCCTCGGCGCGCTGCCGCTGGCGATCGGCTTCGGCGAAGGCTCGGAAATGCGCCAGCCGCTCGGCGTCGCCATCATCGGCGGCCTGATCGCCAGCCAGCTCCTGACGCTGCTGACCACGCCGGTCGTCTACGTCTATCTCGACAAGCTGCACCGCCGCCGCGCCGACGAGCATCGGCTCAGCCGCGTCGTCACCAACCCATGAGCGTGGCCATTTCATGACTGCCCTGTCCTCTTCCGTGTTCCGCCGCAGCGCGCTCGCCGCCGCGATCGCGGCCTCCACCCTGCTCGGCGCCTGCGCCGTCGGCCCCGACTACCGGCGCCCGGACGTGGCGATGACGGCCGCGAGCTTCAAGGAAGCCGGCGCCGACTGGCATCCGGCCGCACCGAACGACGCCATCGACCGCGGCGCGTGGTGGGAGCTGTTCGGCGACGCGCAGCTCGACGCGCTGGCCCAACAGGTGGCGGTCTCGAACCAGAACGTCGCCGCCGCCGTGGCGGCCTACGAGCAGGCACGCGCGCTGGTGCGCGAGGAACGCGCGTCGCTGTTTCCGACGGTCGAGCTGGACGCGAGCGCGACGCGCTCGGGCAGCAAGTCGTCGGACAGCAGCGTGGTCACCGGCAGCACCGTGTCCCAGGGCGGCAGCGTCAGCAACAGCTATGCGGGCGGCATCGACGCGAGCTGGGCGCCGGACATCTGGGGCAGCCTGCGACGCAGCGTCGAGAACGCGCGCGCCAGCGCGCAGGCCAGCGCGGCCGATCTCGCCGCGGCCCGGCTGTCGGCGCAGGGCGAGCTCGTCACCGACTATCTGTCGCTGCGCGAGGCCGATGCGGAAATCGCGCTGCAGCAGGGCACCGTTGACGGCTATCAGCGCTCGCTGACGATCGCCGAAAACCGCTACAAGGCCGGCATCGCGCCGCGCACCGACGTGCTCAGCGCGCAGACGCAGCTGTACACCGCGCAGGCGACGCTCGAAGGCCTGCGGCAGACGCGCGCGACGTATGAGCACGCGATCGCCGTGCTGGTCGGCCAGGCGCCGGCCGACTTCAGCATCGCGCCGGCGCAGTGGAACGCCGTGGTGCCGGACGTGCCGCTGCTGCTGCCGTCGACGCTGTTGCAGCGTCGTCCGGACATCGCCGCCGCCGAACGCGAGGTCGCCGCCGCCAACGCCAGCGTCGGCGTCGCGCAGGCCGCGTGGTTCCCGAGCCTGTCCCTGTCCGGCTCGTACGGCAGCAGCACCTCGCATTTCAAGGATCTGTTTGACGGCTCGTCGCTGCTGTGGTCGCTGGGCGCCTCGGCGACCGAGACGCTGCTCGACTTCGGCGCGCGCAAGGCGCAGGTCGCGCAGGCCCGCGCCGCCTACGACGCCGCCGTCGCCAACTATCGCGAGGTGACGCTGGAGGCGTTCCAGGACGTCGAAGACCAGCTGACGGCGACGCGCGTGCTCGAGAAACAGTACGCGCTGCGCCAGCAGGCTTCGGACGTGGCCGACGAGAACGAGCGGCAGATCCTCAACCAGTACAAGGCCGGCCAGATCACCTTCAGCGACGTCGTCACCGCGCAAGCCTCGGCGGCGAGCGCGCGCAGCGAGCTGATCGAGACGGCGCTGTCGCGGCAGACGACGGCGGTGGCGCTGATCCAGGCGCTCGGCGGCGGCTGGCATGCGGACGATGCGGACGCCGGGGACAGCGGGAAGAAAGACTGAGCTTCGCCGTTCCTCGCAGGCTATAGCGCGCGGATCACGTCGCCCAGCTTCCGCGTCTGCCACACATTGAGCATCTTCGTCATCATGTGCAGCTGGATGCGCGCGTTCTCGTGCGCGCTGAAGCGCGGATCGCGGCAACTTTGCACGGCGTCGAGATCGGCGACGTCGCGCTCCACCGCCAGCGGCGCGCCCATCGAGTAGGCCACGCCCGCCATCGCGACGATCAGCAGGACATGCAGCTTCAGCTCGTCCGGATCCAGGCGCGGACCGCCCTGCGCCGCGTACTCGGCGAGGTAGAGCGCCAGCAGCTCGTCGAGATGCTCATTCCAGACGAAGGGTTCGGCGCCGCTGATCGCGCCGTTGATGGACTGCGCCACGCTGATCGGGCTGACGTTGGCCCAGTCGAGAAAGCCGCATTGCAGCTCGCCGGCCGCGTCGCGCCGGAACCAGCAATTGTCGATGTTGGCATTCCAGTGCGCGAAGGCGATGAAGTCCGGGTTCCCGTACAGGATCTCCCGGATCCGCCCGCTCGCGGCCAGCACATCGGGAATGTCGCGCATGAACTGCTCACGGAATCCGGCGCCGCGGACGTTGTCCGGGAAGAGCCTCGGATAGCGCGCGATGAAATCGAACATCCGCGTCGCGCGCTGGACGATCTTGTCCTGCGGCGTGTGTATCGCAAAGAGGGCCGAGGCCTGTTCGCGCCGGTACGGAAACTTGCGGTCGAAGTCCGCGGGCAGGCGGCCGGCACGATGCGCGCCCGACAGTCTGGCCAGATCCCTGAGAATCACCTGGTAGTGCGCCAGCGGCTCCGGCACGTGGTAGTCCATGCACTTCGGATACAAGGGCTCGACGCCGTCGCGGCCATAGCCGATGCGCTCCGAGACGATGAGGCCGGTGCCGGACAGCGGGTCGATGTCCGCGAACAGGCAGCGCGGCACGGCGACCGGAAAGTCCGGAGCCCTGGACAGCACGGCGAAGTTCGCCTCCGAGATCATCAGGAAGCGCGCGCGGTCCCACAGCTCGTTGTCGAAATTGCGCGAGAACTTGATGAACAGCTCGTCGGGCAGGCCCGGCCCGGGCGTCTGGTAGCGCACCGTCAGCAACAGCTTCCTGCCGGTGCCGCCGCCGTGGAATTCTTCGGCGCGCACGACGTGGCTGACGCGGTTGTCGGCGGCCAGCGCGCCGGACGCCTGAAAAGCCTGCGTGAGAAACCCGGTGCCCGCGGCAAGCAGCGACCCGGCATCGGCCGGAATCTGCAGGCCGAAGATTTCTCCGGTCACCCAGCGCCGGGTATCGGCGGCCGCCTGTTCGTTCCTTTCGAACATCCTTCTTCTTCCCGGCACGAGCGCCTTGCGGCACGCCAAGCGCTTTCGTCCTTTGCATGGTTGATTCCCGCGCGCGCCACAGAGCCTTGATCGGGCGATCGTCCGGTCGCTCGCTCGCCGCGGCGGAGCTGTAACACGTTTCGTCGCCCGCCTTCAGCTCGATTGGCCCGATTTCGCGATTGTTTGGCCGCTTGCCGCCCGCCGCGTCCCGGCCGCGACGTCGCCCTACTCCATCAACGCCCGCGTCACACCGTTGGTCCAGCCGAAGCCGTCCTGCAACGGATATTCGCCGCCGCTGCCGGCGCCCTGCGCGTCGAGGTCGTATTTCTCGACGAGGCGATGCTCTTGCCCGTACAGGCGTTCGACCGTGGCCAGCCAGCGCCGCCGGATGTCGTCGGCGAGCGCGTTCTCGCCGTAGCGGCGCAAACCCGAGACGGCGATCCATTGCAGCGGCGCCCAGCCGTTCGGGCGGTCCCACTGCTGGCCGGTGACGACCGTGGTCGTCGCCAGGCCGCCGGGCGCGAGCAGTTTCGCAGCGGCGGTCGCCGCCACGGCCCGCGCCTGCGACGGCGACGCGGCGCCGGCGAACAGCGGATATAGCGTCGCCGCGCTGAGCCGGCCCGTGCGCGCGCCGCGCCGCCAGTTCCAGTCGCCGTAGCAGCCGCAGCCTTCGTCCCACAGGTAGCGATCCATCGCCGCGCGACGCGCCGTCGCGCGCGCGTCGAACGCGCGCCGGCAGCCGGCATCGCGGACGCGCGCGCAGCCCTGCGCGATCGCCGCTTCGAGGCCGTACAGCAGGCTGTTGAGATCGACGGGCGCCAGCGAGGTCGTCTCGATCGTCGCCAGCGTGCGGCCGTCGGCGAACCATCTCGAACTGAAGTCCCAGCCGCTCTCGGCGGCGGCGCGCAGGTCGCGATAGACCTGTTCCGGCGGCCGGCCGCTGCCGGCGGCGAGCGCGACGTCTTCGCGGTACGACTCGTCGCGCGGCGCGGCGCGCGCGTCCCACCAGCGGTTCAGCACGCGGCCGTCCGGCAGGCGCACGACGTGCAGGCGCGCCGTGCCGCGCGGCAGCCGCGCTTCGCCCTGCATCCACCACGTGTACTCGGTGCGCAGCGCCGCGAGATAGCGCGACCAGCCATCGACCGGATCATCCGGCGTCGTCAGGCCGACCATCAGATAGAAGAACGGCGGCTGCGAGCGGCTGAGGTAGTAGGTGCGCGTGCCGTTCGGGATGTGCGCGTAACGCGCGATCAGGTCGGCGAAGCCGTCGACCATCCGCGCCACGACGTCGGCGTGGCCGTCGCGCTGCAGGCCGAGCATCGTGAAGTACGAATCCCAGTAGTACAGCTCGCGGAAGCGTCCGCCCGGCACGACGTGCGGCTGCGCGGACGCGGCGCGAGCCGGCGTCGGCCTGATCCGGCGCACGCAGCAGGCGCGGCCACAGCGCGGCGATCTGCGCCGCCACGGTCGGCGCCGCGGCTGGCTCCGGGACGACGCCGGCGGCCGGCGCCCTGTCCGACAGCGCGAAGTGCGCGTCGACGAACGCGCGCAGCTGCGCGTCGCCCGGCCGCCGCGCCCGGTACGCAGCCATGACGCCCTCCGGCGCTTCCTTCGGCACCGCGTCGGCGAAGGTCTTGCTGTCCGCGAACAGGCCGGCGCGCTGCACGCGGTCGTAGAGCTCGCCGTAGCGCTCCGAGGGCGCGCGCGGATCGCCATCGGCCGACGGCGCGGCGACGACCGCACCCGCAACCGTGACCACGATCGAAACGGCCACGCCGAGCACGGCCAGCCGATGCTTCCAGACACCGAGAATCATCACGGACTTGTCCGGCCTGTATCCGCCACCATGGTAGCGAACGCTCGCGATGCCGGCCGGATGCGGCCGTCGCGCGACGCCATTACGATGCACCGCCACTCAGGGGAGTCCCGTGTCGTCCGTCATTTCGATCCGCGGTCTGAACAAGACCTATGCCTCCGGCTTCGAGGCGCTGAAACACATCGATCTCGACATCCGCCGCGGCGAGCTGTTCGCGCTGCTCGGCCCGAACGGCGCCGGCAAGACGACGCTGATCGGCGCGATCTGCGGCCTCGTGCGGCCCACGCGCGGCAGCATCCACGCCGACGGCTACGACATCGCCGCCGACTTCCGCGCCGCGCGCACGCGGATCGGCCTCGTGCCGCAGGAGATCGCGACCGACGCCTTCGAGACCGTGCGGGACACCGTCAATTTCAGCCGTGGCCTGTTCGGCAAGCCGGCGAATCCGGCGTACGTCGAGGAACTGCTGCGCAAACTGTCCTTGTGGGACAAGAAGGACGCCAGGGTCATGACGCTGTCCGGCGGCATGAAGCGGCGCGTGATGATCGCCAAGGCGCTGTCGCACGAGCCGACGATCCTGTTCCTCGATGAACCGACCGCCGGCGTCGACGTCGAGCTACGCCGCGACATGTGGGAGATGGTGCGCGGCCTGCGCGCCGGCGGCGTGACCATCATCCTCACCACGCACTACATCGAGGAAGCCGAGGAGATGGCCGACCGCATCGGCGTGATCTCCAGGGGCCGCATCCTGCTCGTCGAAGAGAAGGCGACGCTGATGGCCAAGCTCGGCAAGAAGCAGCTGGTGCTGAATCTGCAGGCGCCGCTGGCACGCGTGCCGGAGGAATTCGCCGGCCTGTCGCTCGAGCTTTCCGCCGACGGCAGCACGCTGACCTACACCTTCGACGCGCAGGGCGAGCAGACCGGCATCGGCGCGCTGCTGCGCCAGCTCAACGGGCAAGGCATCGACTTCCGCAGCCTGCAATCGCGCGAAAGCTCGCTCGAAGACATCTTCGTCAACCTCGTCCGGGAAGGCGCATGAGCCTGCAACTGAATTTCCGTGCGGTGCGCGCGATCTACGGCTTCGAGATGGCGCGCTTCCGGCGCACGCTGATGCAGAGCATCGCCTCGCCGGTGCTGTCGACCTCGCTGTACTTCATCGTCTTCGGCACGGCGATCGGCTCGCGCATCGGCGCCATCGGCGACGTCAGCTACGCCGCCTTCATCATTCCCGGCCTGGTCATGCTGTCGCTGCTGTCCGAGAGCATCTCGAACGCTTCGTTCGGCATCTACATGCCGAAGTTCACCGGCACGATCTACGAACTGCTGTCGGCGCCAGTGTCGTGGCCCGAGGCCGTGCTCGGCTACGTCGGCGCGGCAGCGAGTAAGTCGATGATCCTCGGCGCGCTGATCCTCGTCACCGCGCGGCTGTTCGTGCCGTACCACATCGAGCATCCGCTATGGATGGTCGCGTTCCTGCTGCTGACCGCCGTCACCTTCAGCCTGTTCGGCTTCATCATCGGCGTCTGGGCCGACGGCTTCGAGAAGCTGCAGATCGTGCCGCTGATGGTCATCACGCCGCTGACTTTCCTCGGCGGCAGCTTCTATTCAATCGGCATGCTGCCGCCGTTCTGGCAGAAGCTCGCGCTGTTCAATCCGGTGGTCTACCTGATCAGCGGCTTCCGCTGGAGCTTCTACGGCGTCTCCGACGTCGACGTCGGCATCAGCGCCGTCATGACGGCGCTGTTCCTGATCGTCTGCCTGCTGGTCGTGCGCAGCCTCTTCAGGAGCGGCTACCGCCTGCGCGGCTGAAGCCCACCGCGGCCGCGCGTCACGCGGCGATCGAGCGCCGGAACAGCGCCAGCATGCGGCCCCAGGCCTTCTCCGCCTGATCGTGGTCGTACACCGCGGCGTCGGTCGGACACCAGCCATGCTGGGTGCCCGCGTAGACCTCGATCTCGGCCGACAGCCCGGCCTGCGCGAACGCCTGGCGCAGGACATCCTTGGCCTCCGGCTCCTTGGCATCGTCGCTCGCGGCGATCGCGATCAGGAACTGCGCCTTCATCTCCGGGATCAGCAAGTGCGGACTGTCCGGCTTGCCGGTAACCAGTCCGCCGCCGTGGAAAGTCGCCGCGGCGCCGATGCGCTCCGGCACGGCGGCGGCCGTCCGCAGCGCCAGCGGACCGCCCATGCAATAGCCGGTCGTGCCGATCCCGCGCTTCGTGTCGACCTCGGGCTGCCGGTCGAGAAACGCCACGAAAGCTTTGGCGTCAACCTTCGCCGTATCGGCGCTCAGGGTGCCGAGCAGGGCCAGCAAGGCGCTGCGCGTCGCCGGATCGTTGAAATCGGCATGCTCGGGCGCGGTCGGCGCCTTGTGCGTGCGATAGAACGGATTGACGACCAGCACGGCGTAGCCGGCGCCGGCGAGGCGCGTCGCCATGTCTTTGAACGCCGGCCGCAGGCCGAAGATGTCCGGCCAGATCAGCACCGCCGGATGCCGCCCCTTCGCGGGATGCACGAAGTACGCGTCGGCCGTGCCGTCGGCCGTGCCGATGTCAACCTCGCGCGCCCGCGTCTCCGCCGCCCGGCCGACGCCGGGCACCGCGACGGCCAGACCGGCGCCCAGCGCGCCCAGACTGAAGCCGCGTCGCGTCAGTCCCGGCCGGCGCCGCGCAAAATATTCGAGATCGTCGTTTTCGCACATCGGTCAATCCTCGTCGGTGATGGGATGAATCCGCGTCGTCACGCCGGAAAATCTTCTCACGTCAACCGGGGCGACGATAGGTCGTGCGGACACGCCAGACATGCGCGCTCGAAGCATCGGCGGGATCGGCCGCGCCGAACGACGACATGACGTCCGCCGCGTTCATGCGAAAGCTCACCAGGCAGCAGACAAGACGGAGCGAACTGTATCCCGACACTTGATATGGGACAGGGCGGGATGAGTCGGGAAATAGCGGGAACCGTAAGCAGCACAAAGGTTTGAAGCAAAAAAGTCGGCGAAGCCGTGCGACACATGGTTTGGGGCGAATTTTTCCGGAAAGAACCGCGGCGGGCGCGAAAATTACCGGCAAAGGGCGCTTCAAACGTGGGTGAAAAGTCGCGTGAAGATAGCCGGCATGGCGGTGGTAAGATGGCCTCGGCCGCCGTGACGACAGAAAGTCGCCGGGCTGTTCGCGGGGATGCGCAAGCATCGCTACATGAGGGACACCGCATAAGGCAGCCAGCCTGCCGAGCTGTGGAATGGCGCCCCTCCACGGCGGTCACTTTATTTCCCTGTATCTCGCCACCTTGAGGTCGGCCGGCTGAACATAGCCGGCGGTGATGACGGGATTCACGAACCCCAACAAAAAACCGCGCAATGGCGCGGTTTTTTGGGCTGTCTTGAACGGCTTGAAACAGCAGATTGGCGGAGAGGGTGGGATTCGAACCCACGGTACGCTTTGGACGTACGCCTGATTTCGAGTCAGGTACATTCAACCACTCTGCCACCTCTCCGAACTCGACGGGTCTGCCGCCGGGCTGTCGAGCCGCCGCACGCTTCACGCCGCTCCGATCGCGTTTCCGCGGAACCGGAACGGCCATGAAACTGTTTGTGCTAGCGTGCGTCTAACCGGCCGCAGAGCCAAGACCGCCATTGTAAATGAACCCGGGCGCGACGCCTACCTCCTCCCGCGAAAAATCGACGCCCCGCGGCCTGCTCGCGGCGCGGGGCGTCCTGCTGCTGGGCTTGTTTGCCCTGTTCCTCGTGCTCGGCACCTGCTCGCCCCAGCATTCGGCGCTCGACGAGGTCCGCACGCTCGGCGTGCTGCGCGTGGCGACCGTCAACAGCCCGACGGTGTACTACATCGGCCCGGGCGGCGATCCCATCGGATTCGAGTACGACTTGCTCAAGGCGCTGGCCGGGCGCCTGGGCGTGCAGCTCGAGCTGGTGATCGCGCCGAATCCGCCGGCCGCGCTCGAGCTCGTGCGACAGGGTGTGGTGCAGATCGCGGCGGCGAGCATCACGATCACGGACGGCCGCAAACGGCAAGTGCGCTTTTCGCCGCCGCTGCTGCGGGTCGCACCGATGCTGGTCTACCGGCGCGGTCAGCCCCGCCCCAAAAATCTCGGCGATCTGCATGGCAGCCTGCGCGTCGTCAAGGACAGCGCCGCGACCGAGGTGCTGCGCACGCAGCAGCAAGCGCTTTATCCGCAACTGCGCTGGAGCGAAACCGACGACGACGTCGCCGAAGAACTGCTTTATCAGGTCGCGCAGGGCACGCTCGATTACACGATCGTCAACTCCGATCTGCTGGCCATCAACCAGCGCTATTACCCGAATCTCGATACCGCCTTCGCCGTCGCCGAGCCGCAGGACATCGCCTGGGCGTTTCGCGACGATCGCGACCGCAGCCTCAGCGACGAGATTGCGCGCTTTCTCGACACGCTCGATCCGGGCGAGCTCGCGCGCATCAAGGACCGCTATTTCGGTCATGTCGAACAGATCGACTCGCAGGGCGCGCTGGCGCTGGCGATGCATGTCGACACGCGACTGTCGCGCTACCGGCCGCTGTTCCAGAAAGCCGGAGAAAGCACGGCGCTGGACTGGCGCCTGCTGGCGGCGATCGGCTATCAGGAATCGCACTGGGATTCCAGCGCGACGAGCGCGACCGGAGTGCGCGGCATCATGCAGCTCACCAGCGACACGGCGGACTTCCTGCGCCTCAGCGATCGCGAGGATCCGGCGCAGAGCATCAACGGCGGCGCACGCTACTTCAAGCAGATCGCCGACCAACTGCCGGACGACATACCGGAACCGGACCGCACGTGGATGGCGCTCGCCGCCTACAACATGGGCGTCGGCCATCTGTTCGACGCGCGCATCCTCACGCAGAAGAGCGGTGGCGACCCGAACCGCTGGGTCGACGTGCGCAAATCGCTGCCGCTGCTCTCGCAACCGCGCTGGTACATGCAGACCAAGCACGGCTACGCACGCGGCCATCAAGCCGTGATTTACGTCGGCAACATCCGCTCGTACTACGACATGCTGGTCTGGATCACGCGCGACAAGGACGCCGAGCCGCAGACGGCGCTCGAAGCGGCCGAAGAGCAGAAGAAGGACGAGACGCGCGACGAAGGCGAGAAAAACCCGCTGAACATCAACTCGCCGGTGCTCTGAACACCGGCGCGCGCTCAATCGTCGACGCTCGCCTGGCCGGGAAACAGCACGTCCTGAAAACCGAAGCGCGAGAAGTCGCGAACGCGCATCGGATAGAGAATGCCGTCGAGATGGTCGCATTCGTGCTGGACGACACGCGCGTGGAAACCTTCGACGCTGCGATCGATCGGTGCCCCGTTCGCATCGCAGCCCTGGTAGCGCAGCCGCCGATGGCGCGGCACGATGCCGCGCAGGCCGGGAACCGAGAGGCAACCCTCCCAGCCCTCTTCCATTTCATCGGACAGGGGCGTCAGCACCGGATTGATCAGGATGGTCTCGGGCACCGCGGGCGCATCGGGATAACGCGCATTCGCCGTGAAGCCGAAGATGACGACGCGCAGCCCGACGCCGATCTGCGGCGCGGCGAGCCCCGCCCCGTTCAGATGGCGCATCGTGTCGAACAGGTCGGCGATCAGCGCCTGCAGTTCCGGCGTGCCGAACTCGCGCACCGGTTCGGCCACGCGCAGCAGGCGTGGATCGCCCATCCTGAGCACCTCGCGGATCATTTCAGCTTCAGCCGCTCGACGACACGTCCCTGCTGCAAGTGCTGCTCGATGATCTCGTCGACGTCATCCTCGTCGACGTAGGTGTACCAGACACCTTGCGGATAGACGACGATGCACGGCCCTTCTTCGCAGCGGTCGAGGCAGCCGGCCTGGTTCACGCGAACCCGGCCGGCACCCGACAAGCCCAGCGCCTTGATCTTCCGCTTGGCGTAATCGCGCACGCGATCGGCGCCCTTCTCGGCGCAGCAGGTCCGCTCGCCCGGCGGGCGGCGGTTGGCGCAGAAGAAGACGTGGTGCTCGTAGTACTGCGGCACGAATCAGCTCTTTTTCTTGCCGAACTCGTAGCTCAGCGTCACCGCGGTTTCCGTATCGGTGTGCTTGGTGTCGTCCGAGGTCTCGGAATTGTTCTTCACCGTGTACGACAGGTTCGCGAACAGGCTGCCGATGATCGCGAGCTTGAGCTGCGTGACCGATTCGAGGTACGTGTTGCTCGCCCCGCTCTCGATCTTGGCGGCCTCGCTGAAGGTCGCCGTCGGCGAGATGTTCCACTGATACTTCAGCGCGCCGCGGCCGATCATGTCATTCTCGCGCTCGCGCGGCGTGTCGTTGGTCTGCAGCTGCCGCGCGCCGGCGCCGACTTCGAGATCGAGCACGTGCACCGGCCCGGCCAGCACATGGCGGCCGTAACCGACCACTTCCGACGTCTTCTCGCGGATCGACGCGAACAGATCCTTGTTCCACTCAACGAGACCGAAAGCGTAGTTGCCCGACGTGAAGTTGTAGTCGACCTGATCCGATGCCGTGTAGGCCTCGGCCGAGCTCACGTCGTCCGCGTAGGTGCCGAGGGCCGACGCCGTCAGCGTGTTCTTCCAGGGGGCGGCCGAGTAGATCAGATCACCCTTGGCGTTGAGCGAACTCGTTTCGGAATTGCCGGTGGTTGCCAGATAGCCAAGGGCGAAATCGCCCGACCACGGTTCGGCTTGCGCGACTGCCGGAACGCAGGCAACCGCAGCGAGGGCAACGAGGGCTTTCACATTCATCATGAGCGCTGATTCTCCGGATTGGTGACTGAAGGACACGGACCTATTATTAGCGACGATGCCAGAATCGCAACCCAGTACACTGTTTCCAATTGCAAGCGCGGACCTGTGCGTGAAATGCGGCTTGTGCCTGCCGCACTGCCCCACGTATCAGGAAACCCGCCACGAAGCGGATTCGCCGCGCGGCCGCATCGCCCTGATGCAGGGCTTCGCCACCGGCGGCATCGGTTGGTCGGCGCGCCTGCAGGCGCACCTCGACGGCTGCCTCGGCTGCCGCAGTTGCGAGCGCGTCTGCCCGGCGAAGGTTCCGTACGGCGAATTGATCGATGCCGGACGCACGCTGCTGGCGCAATGCCATCACGGCGGCAGTAGCGTCACGCGCTGGCTCGGTCCGTGGCTGACGTCGGCCCGGCTGCGCGCGCTGGCGCGCGGCCTGCTCGCGTTCTATCAGCGCAGCGGTCTGCAGCGGTTGGCGCGCCTCGCCGGCCTGCACGATGCGCCGCGCATCGGCCGCTGGCTCTCGCTGGTTCCGGTCGCGGGACAGGCGATCGAACTCCGCGGGCGCTGCGCCTCACAGACGCGTCGCGTCCAGCTGTTTCGCGGTTGCGTGGGCGACATCGCCGACACCGCGACGCTGACGGCGGTCAGGCAACTTCTGGAACGCTGCGGCTTCGCCGTCGACGAGCCCGCGGCACAGACATGCTGCGGCGCCCTGCATCAGCATGCCGGCGAACCACGAATCGCGCGCCGGCTGCTCGATGCGAACATTGCCGCGTTCGCCGGCGACGACAGCGTGCTCTACGCGGCCAGCGGCTGCGGCGCCACGCTGAAGGAATACGGGCGCCTCGCCGGCAACGATGCGGCGCGTGCGTTCTCGGCGCGCGTGCGCGACCCACATCGCTTCCTGCTCGACCATTGGCCGCGCGGTCTCGCGCTGCGCCCCTTGCCGGCGAAGGTCGCGCTCCATCTGCCCTGCACGCAGCGCAACGTCACGGGCGACGGCGACGCGATCGGCGCGCTGCTGAAAAAGATTCCGGGCATCAGCGTCGAGCCGCTCGATCTGCAGCACAACTGCTGCGGCGCGGCCGGGACCTATTTCCTCTCGCAGCCGCGGATGGCCGATCGCCTGCTCGCGCACAAGCTGGACGCGCTTGCGGCGATGAAGCCGGATCATCTGGTCAGCAGCAATGTCGGCTGCACGCTGCACATCGCCGCCGGCCTGCGGCGGCGCGGCCTCAATGTGCCGGTTCTGCATCCGCTGGCTTTGCTGGCTCGACAGTGGCCGAGTGATACGTAAGCGCAGCGTCGATCCGCAGCATCAGCAGTTCGGCGAGCTGGCTCTGGATGAATTCGCGCAGCCGGTACTCCTGGACTTCCTTGGCGAGCACCTGCTGCGGATCGAAACTGTAATCGCGCGTCGCCACCAGATCGCCCGGCGTCGCGAGCACCGTCTTGCCGCGGAACACCTCGTAGTGCACGCGCGTCACCAGCCGGAACTCGTTGGCCTTGCCGTCGGTGCCGAGCGACAGCACCTCGCGCGTCTCGTTGAGATTCGAGAGGCGGATGGTCGTCACCTCGTCGCTGGCCTGGCTGACCACGGTGGCGCCGCGCCGCTGCAGGATCTCGCGCAGTTGCATCTCCACCGGCGGCTCGGAGACCTTGTACTGCATGACCGTGTTGACGTAGACCTTCTTCAGGTCGGTCGACAACGGCTCCTGGCCCGCCAGATGGAAGCCGCAAGCACTCAGCGTCAGCGACAGAACCAGCAGCAGGCCGGCGCACGTCGTCGCGGCCGCGGCGTTCCGGGTGCGCCGCCCGCACATCGTGCAGCCGGCGCGCTGCGCCGCCTCCGGTTCCTCGCGATGACATGCAGACACGGGCTCTGACCTTTCTCTTAGACCACGATGTTGACGAGCTTGCCGGGAACGACGATCTGCTTCTTGATCGTCTGCCCCGCGATGAACCTGGCGACATTGGCATCCGCCACCGCCGCCGCGATGATCGCTTCCTTGTCGGCCGCCGCCGGCACGCTGATGTTGCCGCGCAGCTTGCCGTTGACCTGCACGACGAGCACGATCTGCTCGCGTACCAGCGCGCTTTCGTCGACCTGTGGCCACGGCTGCGCGAGCACGTCCGTGGTGCCGCGCAGCGACTGCCAAAGCGCGTGCGACAGGTGCGGCACGATCGGCTGCAGCAGCAGCGTCACCGCTTCCCAGATTTCCTGATGCAGCGCGCGGCCCGGCGCGCTCGCATCCTCGACGCGCGTGGCCTCGTTCATCAGCTCCATGACGGCGGCGATCGCCGTGTTGAACGTGCGGCGGCGACCGTAGTCGTCGCCGACCTTGGCGATGGTCTCGTGCAGCTTGCGGCGCAGGGCCTTCTGCGCGTCACTCAGCGCGCTCTTGTCGAGCGCCGGCGCGGCGCCCGCCTCGACGTGCGCCTGCACCGCGCGCCACAGGCGCTTGAGGAAGCGCGACGCACCCTCGACGCCGTCGTCACGCCATTCCAGCGACTGCTCCGGCGGCGCCGCGAACATCGCGAACAGGCGCACGGTGTCGGCGCCGTACTGGTCGATCAGCGCCTGCGGATCGACGCCGTTGTTCTTCGACTTCGACATCTTCTCGACGCCGCCGATCACCACCGGCAGGCCGTCGCTCCTCAGCTTCGCCGCGACCGGCTGCGCCTTGGCATCCAGCTCCAGCTCGACGTCGGCCGGATTGATCCACTGTTTCTTGCCGGAGCCGTCCTCGCGGTAGTACGTCTCCTTCACCACCATGCCCTGCGTCAGCAGGTTGGTGAACGGCTCGTCGCTCGCCACCAGACCCTCGTCGCGCATCAGCTTGTGGAAGAAGCGCGCGTACAGCAGGTGCAGGATCGCATGCTCGATGCCGCCGATGTACTGGTCGACCGGCAGCCAGTAGTCGGCACGCGCATCGAGCATTTCGTTCTCGTTGTCCGGGCAGGCGTAGCGCGCGAAGTACCAGCTCGACTCCATGAAGGTGTCGAAGGTATCCGTCTCGCGCGTCGCAGGACCGCCGCATTGCGGGCAGGCACACTTGCGCCATTCCGCATCGGCCTTGATCGGCGACTGCACGCCGGTGAACGCCACATCTTCCGGCAGCACAACCGGCAGCTGATCTTCCGGCACCGGCACCGCGTCGCACTTCGCGCAATAGACGACCGGGATCGGGCAGCCCCAGTAGCGCTGGCGCGAGACGCCCCAATCGCGCAGGCGGAAATTCACGCGGCGCTTGCCAGTGGCGGCCTGCTCGAAGCGCGCGGCGATGGCGTCGAAGGCCTGCTCGAAGTTCAGGCCGTCGTATTCGCCGGAGTTGATCAGCGTGCCGTGCTCGGTCATGCAGCCGGCGCGGATCGCCTCCAGTTCCTTCATCAGCGGCTGCTGGGCCGGCGCGTTGACGAAATCGTCCTCGTCGGACAGATCGCCGAGCGTCGCATGGCGCTGCATCAGCTCGGCTTCCTTCGCGCCGCGGATGACCTGCCGGATCGGCAGGCCGTACTTGGTGGCGAACTCGAAGTCGCGCTCGTCGTGCGCCGGTACCGCCATCACCGCGCCGGTGCCGTAGCCCATCAGCACGAAATTCGCGGCCCAGACCGGCACCTTCTCGCCGCTGAGCGGGTGGATCGCGTGGATGCCCAGCGGCATGCCGCGCTTCTCCATCGTCTCCATGTCCGCTTCGGCGACGCCGCTGCGGTTGGCGTCCTTGAGGAACGCCGCCAATTCCGGATTGCCGGCCGCCGCCTTCAGCGCCAGCGGATGCTCGGCGGCGACGGCCAGATAGGTCACGCCCATCAGCGTGTCGGGACGCGTCGTATACACAGTCAGAAAGGCGGGGGTCAGCGGCTCGCCATTCTCGATCGGGAACCGCAGCTCCAGACCTTCCGAGCGGCCGATCCAGTTGCGCTGCATGGCCTTGACCGCGTCCGGCCAGCCGGGCAGCCGGTCGAGATCGTCGAGCAGTTCCTGCGCGTAGGCCGTGATCTTCAGGAACCACTGCGGGATTTCCTTGCGCTCGACCAGCGCGCCGGAACGCCAGCCGCGACCGTCGACGACCTGCTCGTTGGCGAGCACGGTCTGGTCGACCGGGTCCCAGTTCACCACCGAGTTCTTACGGTAGACGAGGCCCTTCTTCATCAGCCGCGTGAACAGCAGCTGCTCCCAGCGGTAATACTGCGGCGTGCAGGTCGCCAGCTCGCGCGACCAGTCGTACGCGAAGCCCAGCCGCTTCAGCTGGCCGCGCATGTATTCCATGTTGGCGTACGTCCACTTCGCCGGCTGCGTGTGGTTGGCGATCGCCGCGTTTTCGGCCGGCAGGCCGAAGGCATCGAAGCCGATCGGCTGCAGCACATTCTTGCCGAGCATGCGTTGATAGCGCGAGATCACGTCGCCGATCGTGTAATTGCGCACGTGCCCCATGTGCAGCTTGCCGGAAGGGTACGGGAACATCGACAGGCAGTAATACTTCTCGCGGCCCGGTTCCTCGCGAACCTCGAAGGAACGGTTCTCCGCCCAGAACGTCTGGGCGGCCTGCTCGATGGGGGACGGCTGGTACGGCTCGGACATGGAAAGCGCGTGCGGAAAATTTAAAAGAGCGCCAGTTTACCAGCCGGCCTGCCGTGTTCGGCGCGGTAGTGTCCCCAAGCGCGGCCACGCGCGGCCCGCGTCCGCGCTACGGCGACCGGATTGCGCGCGACACCACCACTCCGGCAAACGACTCGAAGTCCCCGAGATGCCGCGTCGCGATGCTGAACACGATCGCCCAGTCGATCGCGTCGTAGGCTCAGCAAGAATAAATCTCGCCCCCTCACCGAGAGCAAGTGATCGCCGTCAGCGACGTCCAGGAATTGACGGAGAACCGCCTTTCGCGCCCGCGGCCCGCTGGCATGAAGCATGCCCGTCGCTGTACCGTCACACCTTCAGGGATTCACACGGTGAGCACGAAAAGGGCGGCAAAAGGAGCGGACTCCGGCTTCACGCTGATCGAGCTGATGATCGTCGTCGCGATCATCGGCATCCTCGCGGCGATCGCGATTCCGGCGTATCAGGACTACACCATTCGCGCGCAGGTCTCGGAGGGGCTGAGCCTGGCGGACGGCGCGAAGTCGGCGATGTGGGACTTCTACACGGACACCGGCAGGCTGCCGTCCAGCAACACCAGTGCGGGGCTGGCCTCGGCCACGTCGATCGCCGGCAACTACGTCACCTCCGTCGAGATCAGCAGCGGCATCGTCGTCGTCACCTACGGCAACGAGGCGAACGCCAGGCTCCAGGACCAGACGCTGCAGCTTTCCGCCGCGACGACCGGCGGCAGCATCACGTGGTCCTGCACCGGCGGCACGCTGGTCTCCCGGTACCGGCCTGCGAGCTGCCGCTGACGTTCCGGTGCACCTCTTCATCGGGTGACAAAAAATGTCAGCGACCGACACCGGCGGCCATGCCGCGTCACCGCCCGCGGCAGCGTGTTCGTCCACCTTCGCCGCCACACGGCGAAAAACCGGCGTTCATCGCTCCGATGCCCGGCTGGCACATCGCTTGCGCGAGAGTCGACACGCGGGAGCATCCCGGCGGGGCTTGAACCATCCATGGAGATCCAAATGAAGAAAACGCAACAGGGCTTTACGCTGATCGAACTGATGATCGTCGTCGCGATTATCGGCATTCTCGCGGCCATCGCCATCCCGGCCTATCAGGACTACACCATCCGCGCGCAGGTGTCGGAAGGCCTGTCGCTGGCGGACGGCGCCAAGACGGCGATCGCCGAGTACTACTCGCAGAATGGCACGTTCCCGACCGCTAATGCGTCGGCCGGCCTCGCCACCGCAGGCTCGATTATCGGCAACTACGTGTCGAGCGTTAACGTAGGCACCAACACAGGTGTCATCACGGTTACCTACGGCGAAAAGGCGAATACCAAGATTTCGTCAAAAGTACTGGCGCTTTCGGCCGTCACGAACTCCGGCAGCATCTCCTGGGTGTGCGGTAGCACCGCCAAAGGCACGACCGTCGATTCGAAGTACCGTCCGTCGTCCTGCCGCTAAAAGCAGTATCCTCGCAGCGCCAGAAGGGCCGCCCCGTGCGGCCCTTCTTTTTGCCCGCAGCGCCTCCTGCCCGGATGCGACAGCCCGAACCGCAGAAGCCCGGTGTCTCCGCCATTCACTCGCCTGCTCTCCGTCAAGCCAGCCTTTCCTCAAGGCTGGCTGCTGGCGCTCGCGGCGGTGCTCGCGGCGTGGTGGGCCTATGCCCCCGGCCTGCACGGCGCCTTTCTGTTCGACGACTTCGGCAATCTGCCGGCGCTCGGCGCCAGCGGCCCCGTCGATCACTGGCCGACGTTCTGGCGCTACATCACGTCCGGCGAGGCGGACCCCACGGGCCGGCCGCTGGCGCTGCTGAGCTTCCTGATCGACGCGCACGACTGGCCGGCGGACCCGTATCCGTTCAAGCGCACGAATCTCGTGCTGCACATGCTCAACGGCCTCCTGCTGTGGCAGTTGCTGCGCACGCTGGGCGGCACGCTCGCCCCGGCGCCCGAAGCGCGCGCGCAGGTCGAACGGGCCGCCGCGCTCGGCATGGCCTTCTGGCTGCTGCATCCGCTGTTCGTCTCGACGACGCTGTACATCGTGCAGCGCGAGGCGATGCTGCCGGCCACGTGCGCCCTCGCCGGCCTGCTCGCGTGGCTGCATGGCCGCAGCCTGTACACGCACGGCCGGATGGCGCGCAGCACGCTGTGGATGGCGCTCGGCCTCGGGGGCGGCACGTTGCTCGGCGTCATGAGCAAGGCCAACGGCGCGCTGCTGCCGGTCTACGCGCTGCTGATCGAAGGACTCGTCCTGCGCGGCGCGCAGCCCATCCCGACACCGGCCGCACGCCGTTACCGCCGATGGCTGGCCCTGCTCGCCGGTCTGCCCGCGTGCGCCGTGCTCGCCTATCTGGGCCTCGAAGGCGGGCGGCTCATCGTTCACGGGATCGGCCCCGCGCGCCCGTGGACGCTGCCGCAGCGCCTGCTCACCGAGCCGGGCATCGTGCTCGGCTACCTCCGGCTGCTCCTGCTGCCGCGCAGCTATACGGCGGGCCTGTTCAATGACCAGATCCAGGCCGCGCAGGGTCTGTGGTCGCCGCCCGGCACGGCACTGACGCTCGCCGCGCTGCTGGCGCTGGCCGGCTTCGCCGTCGCCGTGCGGAAACGCTGGCCGATCGTCTCGCTCGCGCTGCTGTTCTTTCTCGCGGCGCATCTCGTGGAATCCACGACGATCCCGCTGGAGCTGTATTACGAGCACCGCAACTACGTCCCCGCGCTGCTGCTGTTCTGGCCGCTGGGCTGGTGGCTCGCCGGGCTCGACCTGCGCGCGCCGAACCACGCGGCCGCGCCAAGCCCCCAGACGCGCTGGCTGCGCGTCGCACTCGCCGCG
>JASGFY010000035.1:0-30370 GCA_047605265.1 Solimonas sp. | reverse complement strand
GCTCCGGCACCCCCAGGCGAAAGCTCGGCAACTTGTCGCGCGACGGCGGCCTGAACGGGTTGGTGCCGTCGGGGCGGTAGCCCCACACCTCGGCCAAATTGAACATGCGGCGCATGACGCTGAACGTGCAGTTCGCGTTGGCGGGTTTGTGGGCCATCTTCTTCATCATCGCCGCCACGTCTGGGCGCTTCACATCCTGCACCTTCATGCGGCCCAGCATTGGGACAATGTTGCGGTCGATGACGCTCTGGTAGCCTTCCTGCGTGCTGGGCTTTCGGAAAGCACCGGCATATGGTGAACGCGCCTAAACTATTGATGAACCTTCTGTATCGAGCTTCGGCGTAGTCCAGCGGAATGCGGCACTGGAGTCATGGTGAAATGAAAAAACCCGCCGGAGCGGGTCTTTAATCATGCGTTGGCGCGGCGTCAACGATCGCGGAACTGGGCCTCGACGCGTTCGTCCTGCCCCTTGACGTCGACGCAGACGGTCGCCGTCGGGCGGGCGAGCAGACGCGGGATGCCGATCGGATCGCCGGTCTTCTCGCAGTAGCCGTATTCCTTGGCTTCGATGCGGCGCAGCGCATCGTCAATCTTCTTCAGCAGCAGCGATTCACGCTCGCGTAAGCGCAGGTCGAGCCAGTGCTCTTCCTCAGCCGTGGCGCGGTCGGCCGGATCGGCGAACACTTCGCGTTCGTGCAGGCGTTCTTTGACGTCCATCTCGCGCTGCAACACTTCCTGGCGCATCTGGACCAGACGCAGGCGGAAGAATTCGAGTTGCGCATCGTTCATGTATTCGTCGTCCGACATCGCGCGGATATCGTCTTCGAACAAGGAGGCGCCGGCCGTGCGCGGCGCGCGTGCGACCTTGGCCGCCGAGGCGACTTTCGAGGCACTGGTCTTAGAAGGGGCGGCGGGGGTTGCTGCGGCCGCTTTGATGTGCGGCTTGCTCTTGTCTTGCACTTTGACCTTTCCAGCTACGGGATTGACGATCGGGTGAGGGGCGGGCGCTGCGGTCTTTGGGGCCGTGGCGCTCGACGGTGCGGCGGCCGGCTTCGCCGCGGACGGGCGTTTGGCTTGGCCCGGCCGATTGCTGCGCTCGGCGACCGCTTTCGTGGCCGCTGCCGGCTTTTTCGATGCCGCCTTTGCAACCTGCGGTTTGGCAGCCTTTTTTGCGGAAGCTTTCCTGGCTTTCATTGTTCCCAACCCTGAACCCAATAAACGGTCCAACGCAAAGTGGCGCGTTATACACCGCGATCACAGCGGGGGTCAATGACGCCACGTTGGACGGCGCACTGCCGATGGGAGCCATGGCCGGAGGCACCAGCGGCGCGGCTCACGAAAAAGCCAGCCGACGCATCGGCTGGCCTGCTCGTAACGAACTCGCCAGTGTGACGGCTATCGATCAGTGCTGACGACCGTGCGGCGACTGTTGGCGCGCGTCTGGCTGGTACCGCTGGGGCTGGCCGCGCTCGACGCGGTTGCTTTGCTGGCGATTCTGCGGCGCGGACGACGGCTGTTGCGGGTCGTGCCCTTGCTGCTGCTGCCGGCGGTCCTCTGACGGCTGTCCGGGCTGCTGGCGGTTTTGATTCTGCTGATTCATAAAGTCCTCCGGTATGAGTCCGCGGTGGCGGACGGTATCGCTGGCGCCTTCGCGGGGGATTCGGATATCCCGAGCGCACGACAGCGCATTTCTGGACGATTCCAATGGTGACTGCTGCAGAGCACCTGCATTTCCGACGGCTGAGCGGCGTCGCGGCAAAGGTGCAAGTCGTTCAGGACAGGAACGGAAGCGCCAAGCCTGAAGGGAGTGTTGCGTCCGACCGTGGTTGCGCCGCCGGCCATTCCGGCTTCTGCGGCCCTGCGTTTGCGTGAGTCGGTGCGCTTCACGAACATGCCTGCCATGCTCCTCTTCATGCCTGACAGACAGATGAATCATGTCGCCGGCCGTGAGTCCGTCATTTAATTGACTATAATCCGTCAAAAAAATAAAGACTTTTCACAAACTATCGATCAATTAAATATCCTGATCGGCCGCGTTGGCCGATACATTTCATGCTTGTCCTTAATAGATAATAAATATATGATTTTAATTAAATTAAAAATTTCATGAAGGAGGAAAGAAGCCTGTCAGGGTGTCATTCAGGGAATTTTTTAGAGTCTTGAAATTTTAAAATAGATACAAAGAATAGCCAAATATTTGCTGAAAAATAGGAAAAAATTCGTACAATATTTACTGGGATTGGGGTTGCAAGATTGGCGACCGCCGTTTTTTTGTCACTATGGCTGTCCTCACCATGATGCGCTATTACGATCACATTGAAAGCCGTTGGCGTTTCAAGCGTCGCTACATGTGGGCATTCTGGTCCGGCTGTGCCGCTCTATTGGTCGGCGTGGCGCTCGGCGCTCAGCTGTTCCACTGAGCGCTGCTTGCGCCGCCGAAGGTTTGTTCGACGGCTCGGGGCCCGCAGCGGCGGGACCGCGCGCTTGTCGACATGCTGCGCATGCCGGCGGCGGAGATCAGTTCTTCGTCGCTGCGCCCGTCTTGCTGTACAAGGTGCAACCCAGGCTGGCCTACGTCGACATCGGCGGTTCGTTCTCCGATCGTCAGCCTGAAGGGCTGCTCGATGGCTTTGCGGATTTCCACCATTAGTGTGGTTCGGCGGATCGGTCAGCGGATCGTGCGTGGATGGCCAGTGAGCGCCGGACGACGATCAGCGTCGCGGCGCAGAACAGCGCGCCGACGGCGGCTGGTTGTGCAGAAACAGCAGCGAGATCGCGACGAACAGCCCGAAAAGCGTGCCGATCAGGGGTAAGCGTCTTGGCGCGCACGAAGCCATTCGTGCGGCGTCCGGCATGCAGGCTCGACGGCCGCGCCGCGTTCAAGTGACGACGTCCGGAGCGCGGCGGCCGGTCAGTTCGGCGACGCGTGCGACGCGCTCGACCGCGTCGGCCAAAGGCGCGACGGCGTCGGCCGTTTCCCAGTGCAGGCTGCCGCTTTTGCGCACGTAGCGTTCGAGATAGATGCGCAGGGTGGCGCCTTTCGTGCCGGTGCCGGACAGGCGCAGCACGACGCGCGCGTCGTCGCCGCAGACGATGCGCAGGCCCTGGCCGGTGGCGACGCTGCCGTCGGTCGGATCACGATAGCCGAATTCGTCGGCGAGCGTCACCGGCAGCGCGGCGAAGCGCTGGCCGGGCAGGGCCGCCAATTCCCCGGCGACCGTCTGCATGACGGCCTTGGCCTGACTGGTGGCCAGCTCTTCGTAATCGTGGCGCGCGAAGTAGTGGCGGCCGAAGCGCGCCCAGTGCGCGTCGGCGATTTCCTGCACCGACCGGCCGGTCGCCGCCAGTACGTTGGCCCAGGCCAGCACCGCCCACAGGCCATCCTTTTCGCGCGTGTGCGCCGAGCTGGTGCCGAAGCTTTCCTCGCCGCAGATCGTCACCGTGCCGGCGTCGAGCAGGTTGCAGAAGAATTTCCAGCCGGTCGGCGTCTCGTACAGCGGCACGTTCAGTGCCAGGGCGACCTGGTCGGCGGCACGGCAGGTCGGCATCGAGCGGGCGATGCCCTTGATGCCGTCGCGGTAGCCGGGCAGCCGGTGCAGGTTCGCCGCGAGCATGGCCAGCGAGTCGCCCGGCGAAACGAAAATGCCGCGGCCGAGGATCATGTTGCGATCGCCGTCGCCGTCGCTGGCGGCGATCAGGTCCGGCGCGTCGTCGCCGTAGGCGAGATCGGCCAGATGTCTGGCGTAGATCAGGTTCGGGTCCGGATGGCCGCCGCCGAAATCCTCGAGCGGCACGGCGTTCATCACGCTGCCGGCCGGCGCGCCGAGCTGCTCGACGAAAATGCGTCGCGCGTACGGGCCGGTGACGGCGTGCATGGCGTCGAAACGCAGGCGCGCACCGCGCTTGAGCCAGTCGCGGATGCGGTCGAAGTCAAACAGCGCCTGCATCAGATTTGCGTAGTCGTCGACGCAATCGACGATCTCGACGGCGGTGTCGCCGAGCTTCTGTTCTCCGCGGCGATCGATGTCGACCGCGGTGCCTTCGAACACGCGGTAGCGCGTGATCGCCTTGCTCGTCTCGAAGATGCGCGTCGTCAGGCTTTCAAGCGCCTGGCCGCCGCCGGCGACGTTGAACTTGAGGCCGAAGTCGCCGTCGGGACCGGCCGGGTTGTGGCTCGCGGTCAGCAGCAGGCCGCCGGCCGCGCCGCGCACGCGGATGAGGTTCGAGGCGGCCGGCGTCGACAGCAGTCCGCCCTGGCCGATGATCAGTCGGGCGACGCCGTTGGCCGCGGCGATCGCCGCCGTGGTCTGGATGGCATCGCGGTTGTGATAGCGGCCGTCGCCGCCGATGACGAGCGTGCCGCCCTTGAGCTCCGGTACGCAGTCGAAGATCGATTGCAGATAGTTTTCGAGGTAGTGCGGCTGCTGGAAGACCGCGACCTTCTTGCGCAGACCTGCGGTGCCGGCGTTCTGATCGGGATACGGCTTGGTCGGGATGTCACGGATCGGCATGATGGAATTTTTGCGTGCTGGTTCGAGTCGTGCCGGTATCTTATAGTCCCGTCATGCAGGCTACTACGCATCTATGTCCGTGCTGCGGCAAGCCGCGGCGCATCGCCCATCTGCTCGAACTGTACGAGCGGAACTACCGCATGCTGCAGCGCCTGCTGCCGAAGCTCGACCATCACCAGCCCCGGCACAGTGTCGTCTCGCACAGCGAGGGCGATTGCCCGCTGCACCTGGAACTGGTCGAGCGCGACCGTTACACGCAGACCGTGCGGCTGACTTACGAATTCACCGACGAGGCCGGTGTGCGCCGGCAGCCGGACCTGTGGGTCAAGCTCTATCGTGACGCGCGGGTGGCGGAAGCGCTCGAGTGCAGCCAGCGTCCGCCGTGGGAAGCCGAGGACGATGCCGATCCCGCAGCCCATGCCTTCCTGTCGGCGCAGTGGCGGCGCAATCTGCTGCTGCACAAATGGCTCAGCTATCTGCTCGATCGCGGCCACTGTTTCGGTGTCGAGCCGGCGCTCGAGGCGGCGCCGGCCTGAGCGGCTCGGCGCGTTTCAATCGCGCAGTTGCCTGGGGAACTGGTAGCGCAGCAGGTGGGCGGCGTGCTCGTCGGTCTGCGGCCATTGGTCGGCGACGAGTTCCAGCTGCACGACCGCGCAGGTCGGCAGATCGTCGAACGGACAGCGCGCCAGCGCGTGCACCAGTTCGCTGAGTCCGGGGTTGTGGCCGAACAGCATCACGTGGCGATGCCGGTCGTCGAAGCCGCGCACGAGGCGCAGCAGCGTCGCCAGTGTGGCTTCATAGACGCGGTTCTGGACCAGCAGACGGTCGGCGTCGATGCCGAGGATGTCCGCGAACGTGCGCGCCGTGGTGATGGCCCGCAACGCCGGACTGCTGACGATCGCATCCGGAATGCCGATTTGCTGCCGCGTCCATGCCGCCATCCGCAGCGCATCGCGGCGACCGCGCGCGTTGAGCGGTCTTTCGAAATCGCTGAGGCCGGGATCGTCCCAGGAGGATTTGGCGTGACGCACGACGGTGAGCAGGCGCATGCGGACAGTATCGGCATCATCGTCCGGCGCTGCCAGCCGTACGGACTGGAGCGCTCGCTTTACGCCGCTGCCGCCAGATAAATGTCGTAGCGGGCTTGCGTGCCCTGCAGCTGGAAACCGGGGCGACGACCGGCCAGGAAAGGGGCGTGCGCGGGACGCTTGACGACGACGCGCTGGCGGGCGCAGGCGAGAGCGGGTTCGAGCAGGGCGTCGGCGTCCAGGTCGCCGCCGGTCAGCTCGCGCAGCAGCTGCATTTCCTTTTGCGGCAGCGCCTGCTTGCCTCGGTGCGGATACATCGGATCGAGGTGAACGACGTCCCAGCGCCCGCCGTGCCCGAGCACGGACAAGGCATCGCGAGCGATGATGTCGGTCCGTGCCGCCGCGGCCTGCCATTGCGCGTCGGTGAGCGCGCGCTCGCGCGCGTCGGCGAGCAGCGCCGCGAACAGCGGCTGACGTTCCGCCATCGTTACGCGCGCGCCGAGCGCTGCCAGCGTGAAGCCGTCGCGGCCGAGGCCGGCGGTAGCGTCGAGGATGTGCAGATCGGCGCGCTTGTGCAGGCCCACGGCGCGGGCGAGCAGCTGTTTCCGGCCGGCGGCGACGCGCCGAGCCATCTCGGGAGCCGTCCAGTCGCAGCGGATCGGCTTGAAATCCGGATGATGGTCGGCCCGCAGCTGCAGTCCCAGCGGCCCGGCTTCCAGGGCAAACGAAAAACCCCGGACGTCCGCGTCCGGGGCTTGATCCTGCTCGTGCGGCAACGGACTTAGAGCTTGCTCGAATCGAACAGCGCCGGCAGGCGCTGCGCGAGCATCAGGTCGCCCTCGACCTGCAGCTTGCCGGTCATGAACGCGGTCATGCCGTTGAGCTCGCCCTTCATCAGCGCGATCAGATCGTCGTCGTCCATCGTGATCGTGACGTCGGCGGCGTTCGACGTGCCATCGACGACCTGGCAGCTGCCGTTCTTGATGACGGCGTGCACCGGCTGCGAGCAGTTGAACTGGATCGTGCAATCGGTGCCGCGCGCCTCGCTCGCGGTGAAGGCGGCAGGCAGCTTTTTCAGCAAGTCGGCTGCAGACATGAAACGCTCCGAAAAGTGCGAGGAGCGCCGATCGTAAGCGTCCCCGGTAGCACGCACAACCCAAGAACGAAGGAGGGAAGAAGCGCTTCGCCGCTATGGTGTCGCGCGCGCCTCGAGACTGGCGGCGATCGTTTCGGCGAAACCGGCGGCGAGCAGCACGACGTTGACGCTGCCCGCATAGATGCGCCCGGACGCGCGCAATGCGTCGATGGTGGCGGCCGCGTCGTCGGGGCTGAGCACCACGAAATCCACGCCTTCGCGGTAGCCGGCGCTGAGCCGCTTGAAGGCGCGAAAGGCAGCGCCTTTCTCGCGGCCGGCGGACCGGTCGAGCTCGCGCAGCGTGAGCCAGTCCTGCGCCGGTCTCACGTGCCGGCCGACGGCAGGCAGCGAAACGGCGGGCGCAGCCGCCATCGGCTGAAAACGGAATCGCTCATGCGGCCATTCTAGGAGATCGATAGGAGATCGATCCGCGCCTTCGCTAAAATGTGCGAATGACTTCCGTAGAGCCCCCGCCGTCCGTCACCGCGCTCGAACGCCGGCTGCGCGCTTCGTTGCACGGCACCAGCTTCGCGACGCCGCGGCCGATCGCGACGATGGAATTGTCCGCCGCGTTCGACAAGATGCTGGGCGCGAGCTTGCGCGCCGGCCTGCGGCCGGCGGCGGTGCTCGTGCCGGTGATCCGGCGTGGGACCGAGCTGTCGGTGCTGCTGACGGTACGCTCGCCGAACCTGCGCGCCCACAGCGGCCAGATCGCCTTTCCGGGCGGCGCCAGAGATGCGTCCGACATCACGCCGGTCGACAATGCCTTGCGCGAGGCGCGCGAGGAGATCGGGCTCGATCCGCATGCCGTCGAGATCGTCGGCTATCTCGACGACTATCCGACGCTGAGCCGCTTCCTGGTCACGCCGGTCGTCGGCCTGGTAGATGGAACGCCGGCGCTGACGGTCGACGCCGGCGAAGTCGCCGAGACCTTCGAGGTGCCGTTCGCGTTCATCGCCGAGCGCCGCAACTTCGAATGCAGGCTGCTCGATCGCGAGGGCCTGAAGGTGCCGGTCCGCGAGCTTAACTGGCAGCGGTACTGCATCTGGGGCGCGACCGCCGGCATGCTGTGGGATCTCGCCGGGCGCATGGCTCATGCCTGAGCCCTTGCGCGAGGCGCTGCGCCTGCAGGCCGCGGCGGCGCAGCTCGGTTTCGACTGGCGCCATCTCGACGAATTGTGGGACAAGCTCGCCGAGGAAAGCGCCGAGCTGCGCGAGGCCGCGGCGCAAGGGCGGGAGCGCGCGCAGGACGAACTCGGCGATCTGCTGTTCATGGCGGTGAATCTCGCGCGCCATCTCGGCGTCGATGCGCGGGCCGCGCTGGCCGGCGCCAACGCCAAGTTCGCGCGGCGCTTCGCGCATGTCTGCGCCGATCTTGAACGGCTGCCGCCGATCGGGGATCCTCGGCGCCTAGAACAAATGGAAGTGCGCTGGCAGCAAGCCAAGCGCATGGAACGCCAAGGCCGGAAGGCATAAGGCTCGTGCGGGCCATTCGCTCTGACGATTGCCAGCAGCCGCAGTCCGATCCATGCCAACACGACCAAGGCCTCGTTCGCGATCCTCAACGCTGACGCCTACGCTGGGTCTCTGCTACGGCGGCGATCTGCGCGAGATACGCACGCTGCCGGGCTATTCGCCGCTCGTGCAGACCTGCCGCGATCATGGCGTCGAAGCGCTCGAGAGCATGATGAGCGACCGGCGCGATCAACGTCGGCGAGGGCGCGCTCGGCATTTCATTCGCGTCGGAGCCGCGCACGCTCGACGTCTGACGGCGGGGCTGCGCGGCACCGGCGGCGCCGCTAAGCTATGCGGCCCTTTCACGCGCAGTTCCGTCATGACCGCCACCACCCGCATCGCCATCCTCGGCGCCACCGGCCGCATGGGGCGTGCCGTCGCCGCCGCTGTCGAGGCGTCGCCGCAGGCCGAGATCGCGGCGGCGATTGCGCGTGCCGGGCACGCCGGGATCGGCCGGCCACTGACGCCCGGCGGCACAGTCGCGATCTCGGACGATCTCGCCGCCGTCGCGCCGCGCTTCGACGTGCTGATCGACTTCACGCGGCCCGAAGGCACGATGGCGGCGCTGGCGGCCTGCGTCGCCGCCGGCAAGCGCATGGTCATCGGCACGACCGGCTGCAGCGACGAGCAGAAGGCGCAGATCGCGGCGGCGGCGAAGCGCATCCCGATCATCATGGCCGGCAATTTCAGCGTCGGCGTCAATCTCTGCCTGAAGCTGCTAGAGCAGGCGGCGCAGACGCTGGGCGACGACTTCGACATCGAGATCGTCGAAGCGCATCACCGCCACAAGGTCGATGCGCCGAGCGGTACGGCGCTGATGATGGGCGAGGCGGTCGCCAGGGGTGTCGGCCGCGATCTCAAGGAGGTCGCCATCTATGAGCGCCACGGCCACACCGGCGCGCGCGATCGCCGCACGATCGGCTTCCAGACGATCCGCGGCGGCGACGTCGTCGGCGATCACACGGTCATGTTCCTCGGCAACGGCGAGCGCGTCGAAATCTCGCACAAGGCCTCGAACCGCATGAATTTCGCGAACGGTGCCGTGCGGGCCGCGGTGTGGCTGCGCGATCGGGCGCCGGGCCTGTACAGCATGCGCGACGTGCTCGGCTTCTGAGATGGCCGGCGTCCGTCTGCGCGCGGCGACGAGCGACGATGCGGCGCTGCTGCTGTCGCTGATCCGCGGGCTCGCGCAGTACGAGAGGCTCGAGCACGAATGCGTCGCCACCGAGGACGCGCTGCGCGAGCATCTGTTCGGGCCGCGTCCGTACGCCGAAGCGGTCATTGCCGAAGCGGACGCTGAAACGGATGCCGAAGCCGGCGGCGAGCCGGCCGGCTTCGCGTTGTTCTTCCACAGCTATTCGACCTTCGTCGGCAAGCCCGGCATTTACCTCGAAGACCTGTTCGTCAAGCCGGAATACCGCGGCCTCGGCATCGGCAAGCGCCTGCTGGCGGAAGTCGCCCGCATCGGCGTCGCCCGCGGCTGCGGCCGTTACGAGTGGACGGTGCTGGACTGGAACGAGCCGGCGATCCGCTTCTATGAAAGCCTCGGCGCCGAGATGAAGCGCGAGTGGATCATCAACCGGGTCAGCGGCGAGGCCTTGTCCCGTCTGGCGCGGCTGGCCCTGGATGATCCGCGCGGTGGCTGATGGCGACGCGGCCGCCAGCAGCGATGCGCCGAAGGGGCGTGGCGCCGCCTCGAATCCCGAGGGACGGTTCGAGACGCGCTCGCGCGAGCGTTTCGACGACGGCTGGCTGCTCGAAGAAGAAGCCGAGCCGCGCCTGAAGACGACGCTGCACGTCGATCATGCGCGCACGGTGATTTCGCGCAACGAATCGCCGGACCTGCCGTTCTCGCAATCGATCAATCCGTACCGCGGCTGCGAGCACGGCTGCATCTACTGCTACGCGCGTCCCAGCCATGGCTACCTGAACCTGTCACCCGGCCTCGATTTCGAGACGCAGCTGTTCTACAAGCCGGACGCCGCGGCGCTGCTCGAGGCCGAGCTGCGCAAGCCGGGCTATCGCTGCTCGATGATTTCGCTCGGGGCGAACACGGACCCCTATCAGCCTATCGAGCGCGAGTTGAGGATCACGCGCAGCCTACTCGAAGTGATGGTCCGTTTCCGCCATCCGGTCGGCATCGTCACCAAGGCGGGCGCGCTGCTCGAGCGCGATCTCGATCTGCTGCGGGACCTGGCGCGCGACGGCCTCGTCAGCGTGGCGCTGTCGATCACGACGCTGAAGCCCGCGCTGAAGCGCACCCTGGAGCCGCGCGCCGCATCGGGTACGGCACGGCTGCGCGCGCTGAAAGTGCTCGCGGACGCCGGCATTCCGACGATGGTGCTGTATTCGCCGGTGATTCCGTTCGTCAACGATGCCGAGATGGAAGACATCCTCGCGGCCGCGCGCGAGGCCGGCGCGCGCAGCGCTTCGTACATCATGCTGCGCCTGCCGCACGAGGTGAAGGACCTGTTCCGGGAATGGTTGGAAACGCATGTCCCGCTCAAGGCGGCGCACGTGCTCAACCTGATCGGGCAGATGCGCGGCGGGCTCCTCAACGATCCTCGCTTCGGTACGCGGATGAAAGGCGAGGGCGCGTACGCGGCGGTGATCGAGCAGCGCTTCCGCATCGCCTGCCGGCGTCTGGGCTTCGAGCGGCGCGGACTTTTGCCCGCCGGCTGCGAGGCGTTCCGGGTTCCGCCCGCCCATGGCGGCCAGCTGAGCCTGGCGCTCTGATCGGCCGCGAGTCACGGTTCCGTGACAGAAAATACCCGGAAGGTTTTGCGTTCGGCGCAGTTCGTATAGAATTCGCGCCGGATTCGGAGCGGGGGCTACTCGGCCCCCGTTTTCGTATCTGTCACTTGGACAAATCGCTTATGACCGACTTCAAACCGGCCCTGCTTGCCCTCGCCGATGGTTCCATCTTCAAGGGCGTTTCCATTGGCAGCGACGGGCAGACGGTCGGCGAAGTCGTTTTCAACACGGCGATGACCGGTTACCAGGAGATTCTCACCGATCCCTCGTACCGCGAGCAGATCGTGACGCTGACGTATCCGCACATCGGCAACGTCGGCACCAACGCCGAGGACATGGAAGCCGACCGCGTGCACATCGCCGGCCTCGTGCTACGCGAGGTGCCGCGCCGCCACAGCAGCTTCCGTTCGACGCAGGATTTCCGCGAATACCTCAAGGCGAGCAAGACGGTCGCCATCGCCGGCATCGACACGCGCCGCCTGACGCGCATCCTGCGCGACAAGGGCGCGCAGAACGGCGCCATCCTCGCCGGTTCGCGCATCACCGAGAAGAAGGCGCTTGAAGCCGCGCACGCGTTCCCCGGTCTGAAGGGCATGGACCTCGCGAAGGTCGTGTCGGTGAAGGAGCCGTACGCGTGGGCGCGCGGTTCGTGGACGCTGGAAACGAACCGCGAAGTCGAGAAAAGCGACGGCAAGTACCACGTTGTCGTCTACGACTTCGGCGTCAAGCGCAACATCCTGCGCCTGCTCATCGACCGCGACTGCCGCGTGACGGTGGTGCCGGCGCAGGCGCCTGCCGCCGACGTGCTCAAGCTCAAGCCGGACGGCGTGCTGCTAGCCAACGGCCCCGGCGACCCGGAACCCTGCGACTACGCGATTGCCGCAGCGCGCGAGTTCCTCGCCAGAAAGATTCCGCTGTTCGGCATCTGCCTCGGCCACCAGATCCTCGGCCTCGCGCTCGGCGCGAAGACGCTGAAGATGAAGCTCGGTCACCACGGCGCCAACCATCCGGTGCAGGACATCGAGAACGGCCACGTCATGATCACGAGCCAGAACCACGGCTTCGCGGTCGACGAGGCGACGCTGCCGAAGAACGTGGTCGCGACGCACCGCTCGCTGTTCGACGGCTCCAACCAGGGTCTGCGCGTGCTCGACGCGCCGGCCTTCAGCTTCCAGGGCCATCCCGAGGCCAGCCCCGGCCCGCACGACGTCGCCGAACTGTTCGACCGTTTCGTGCGCCTGATGGCCGACCGGCGGAGCTGATCGTGTTCGGCATCACCGACATCGCCACTTACGTGCTTGGAGTGGTGATCATCGTTCTGCTGCCCGGCCCGAACTCGATGTTCGTGCTCAGCGTGGCGGCACGCGACGGCGTGCGCGCCGGCTATCGCGCGGCCGGCGGCGTGTTCGCCGGCGACGCGGTGCTGATGGTGCTTGCGGCGGCCGGCGTCGCCTCGCTGCTGCGCGCTTATCCGCAGCTGTTTTTCATGCTGAAGTGGGCCGGCGCCGGCTATCTGGCCTGGCTCGGCATGGCGATGCTGCTCAGCGCCCGGCGGATCTGGCGGCGCGATCGGCAACTGGCCGACGACTATCTGCCACCGCCCGCGGCGCGTCCGTTCCACCGTGCGCTGGCGATCAGCCTGCTGAATCCGAAGGCGATCCTCTTCTTCATGTCCTTCTTCATCCAGTTCGTCGATCGCGGTTATGCGCACCCGGCGTTGTCGTTCGCCGTGCTCGGCGCGATCGCACAGGTCGCCAGCTTTCTGTATCTCAGCACGCTGATCTTCTCCGGCCACCGCCTCGCGGCGGCGTTCCGCGCTCGCCGCCGCCTGAGCGCCGGAGCGATCGGAGGCGTCGGCGCCCTGTTCCTCAGCTTCAGCGCCCGGCTGGCGACGGCCGTGGCCAATTAGTTCAGACGAGTTCGCACGATGCCGAAACGCACAGACATCAAAAGCATCCTGATCATCGGCGCCGGCCCGATCGTCATCGGCCAGGCCTGCGAGTTCGATTACTCCGGCGCGCAGGCCTGCAAGGCGCTGCGCCAGGAAGGCTATCGCGTGATCCTCGTCAACTCGAATCCGGCAACGATCATGACCGACCCGGAAATGGCCGACGCGACCTATATCGAGCCGATCCGCTGGCAGTCGGTCGCCAAGATCATCGAGCAGGAACGTCCGGACGCGCTGCTGCCGACCATGGGTGGCCAGACCGCGCTGAACTGCGCGCTCGATCTCGCGCGCAACGGCGTGCTGAAGAAATTCGGCTGCGAGCTGATCGGCGCCAACGAGCACGCGATCGATCTGGCCGAAGACCGCCAGAAGTTCCGCGACGCGATGACCGAGATCGGCCTGGGCTCGGCGCGCTCGGGCGTCGCGCACACGATGGAAGAGGCGCGCTACATCCAGCAGCAGATCGGCTACCCGGTGATCATCCGCCCGAGCTTTACTTTGGGTGGTTCCGGCGGCGGCGTCGCCTACAACGTCGAGGAGTTCGAGGAGATCGTCCTGCGCGGTCTCGATCTTTCGCCGACCACCGAAGTCCTCATCGAGGAGTCGCTGCTCGGCTGGAAGGAATTCGAGATGGAAGTCGTCCGCGACCGCAAGGACAACTGCATCATCGTCTGCTCGATCGAGAACTTCGATCCGATGGGCGTGCACACCGGCGACTCGATCACCGTCGCGCCGGCGCAGACGCTGACCGACAAGGAATACCAGATCATGCGCAACGCGAGCATTGCGGTGCTGCGCAAGATCGGCGTCGACACCGGCGGCTCCAACGTGCAGTTCGCGATCAATCCGGACGACGGCCGCATGATCGTCATCGAGATGAATCCGCGCGTGTCGCGCAGCTCTGCGCTGGCCTCGAAGGCGACCGGCTTCCCGATCGCCAAGATCGCCGCCAAGCTCGCGGTCGGCTACACGCTCGACGAGCTCAAGAACGACATCACCGGCGGCGCGACGCCCGCGAGCTTCGAGCCGAGCATCGATTACGTCGTCACCAAAATTCCGCGCTTCACGTTCGAGAAATTCCCGCAGGCCGATTCGCGTCTGACCACGCAGATGAAGTCGGTCGGCGAAGTGATGGCGATGGGCCGCAACTTCCAGGAGTCGCTGCTCAAGGCGATGCGCGGGCTCGAAGTCGGCAGCGATGGTTTCGATCCGGCGGTCGAGCCGCTGAAGGGCGGTGGCTACAGCGACGAATCGCTGAACCGGATCCGCACCGAGCTGGCGATCGCCCGCGGCCGTCGCCTCTGGTACGTCGGCGATGCCTTCCGCGCCGGCCTGTCGGTCGCCGACGTGCACAAGCTCAGCAGGATCGACGTGTGGTTCCTCGAGCAGATCGAGGAGTTGATCGAGACTGAAAGCGAGATCGCCGAGCAGAAGATCAGCCAGATCGAGGCCGATGATCTGCGCCGCTACAAGCGGCTCGGCTTCTCCGATCGCCGCATCGCCAGGCTGATCGGCGTCAAGGAGGAGTCGGTGCGCCGCGTGCGCCACAAGCACGGAGTGCGTCCGGTCTACAAGCGGGTCGACACCTGCGCCGCCGAGTTTCCGACGTCGACGGCATATCTGTATTCGAGCTACGACGAGGAATGCGAAGCGCAGCCGACGTCGCGCGAGAAGATCATGATCCTCGGCGGCGGTCCGAATCGCATCGGCCAGGGCATCGAGTTCGACTACTGCTGCGTGCACGCCGCACTGGCGCTGCGCGAGGATGGCTACGAGACCATCATGGTCAACTGCAATCCGGAGACCGTGTCGACCGACTACGACACTTCGGATCGCCTGTACTTCGAGCCGCTGACGTTCGAGGACGTGATGGAAATCATCGAGCTCGAGAAGCCCAAGGGCGTGATCGTGCAGTTCGGCGGCCAGACGCCGCTCAAGCTCGCGCGCCAGCTGGAGGCCGCCGGCGCGCCGATCATCGGCACGACGCCCGACGCGATCGATCTCGCCGAAGACCGCGAGCGCTTCCAGAAGCTGGTCGAGAAGCTCGGCCTCTTGCAGCCGCCGAACGGCACGGCGACCAGCGAGAAGCAGGCGCTGAGCGTTGCCGGCAAGATCGGCTATCCGCTCGTCGTGCGGCCGAGCTACGTGCTTGGCGGCCGCGCGATGGAAATCGTCCACGACGACGACGACCTCAAGCGCTACATGCGCGAGGCGGTGCAAGTCTCGAACGATTCGCCGGTGCTGCTCGACCGCTTCCTCAACAACGCGATCGAAGTCGACGTCGACGCGCTCGCCGACGGCAAGGACGTCGTGATCGGCGGCATCATGGAGCACATCGAGGAGGCTGGCGTGCATTCCGGCGATTCGGCCTGCTCGCTGCCGGCGCACTCGCTGCCGAAGAAGGTGCTCGATGACATCCGCGGCCAGATTGTCAAGCTGGCCAGGGCGCTGAACGTCGTCGGCCTGATGAACACGCAGTTCGCGGTACAGGACAGCAAGGTCTACCTGCTCGAAGTGAATCCGCGCGCTTCGCGCACCAGCCCCTTCGTGTCGAAGGCCACCGGCCGTCCGCTGGCGAAGATCGCCGCGCGCTGCATGGCCGGCCAGAGCCTGAAGGCGCAGGGCATCACCGGCGAAATCCTGCCGAAGTACTACTCGGTCAAGGAATCGGTGTTTCCGTTCGCCAAGTTCCCGGGCGTCGATCCGCTGCTCGGGCCGGAAATGCGCTCGACCGGCGAGGTCATGGGCACCGGCAAGCATTTCGGCGAGGCCTTCAACAAGGCGCTGCTCTCCGCCGGCATGACGGTGCCGCGTTCGGGCACGACCTTCATCTCGGTGCGTGACCAGGACAAGAAGAAGGCGGTCGAGCTGGCGCGCCTGGTGGCGGGCAAGGGCTTCAAGGTCGTCGCCACGCACGGCACGGCGGCGGTGATCCGCAAGGCCGGCATCGACTGCCAGGGCGTCAACAAGGTCAAGGAAGGCCGCCCGCACTGCGTCGACATGATCAAAAACGGCGAAATCCAGTTCATCGCCAACACCACGGAAGGCAAGGCTTCGATCGAGGAGTCGCGCTCGATCCGCGGCGCGGCGATCCAGCACAAGATCTGCTATTTCACGACCATCGCCGGCGCGCTGGCGGCGGCGGTGGCCATGGACCACCTCGACGAGGTCGACGTCAACCGCCTGCAGAGCCTGCACGCCGGCCTGCGCTGAGCGGCGGCGCCGGTTCCGCCGCGCGCCCCGCTTCCGGGTGGGCGCGGCGGAGCCGGAGTGGTATCTTTACACATCCCCAGACGGACCCGTGGTCGGCAACGCCGCCGGCTCGTGTTCTTTTTGTCTTTCACGAAGATTGGGAATCCGATGAGCAAGACCCCGATGACGCTGCGCGGCGCCGACAAGCTGCGCGAGGAACTGCGCCACCGCAAGAGCGAGCTGCGTCCGCAGATCATTGCCGCCGTCGAGGAGGCGCGGTCGCATGGCGATCTCAAGGAGAACGCCGAATACCATGCCGCCCGCGAGCAGCACGGCTTCAACGAGGGCCGCATCCAGGAGATCGAGGCCAAGCTGTCGAATGCCCAGATCATCGATCCGACGCAGGTGGCCGCGAACGGCAAGATCATCTTCGGCGCGACGGTGCAGCTCGCCGATGCCGACAGCGGCGAGGAACTGAGCTACCAGATCGTCGGCGAGGACGAGGCGGACGTGAAGGCGGGCCTGCTGTCGTTCAACAGCCCGATCGCCAGGGCCTTGATCGGCAAGGCGGAAGGCGATTTCGTCCAGGTATCGACGCCGAAGGGCGTGCGCGAGTTCGAAGTCGTCGGCGTCCGTTACGTCTGATCGACGCTCCGGCCTTGAAGCCGGCGACTTCGCCCGCAGATAGCCGGTCATGTCCGCCGTCCCCGCCATGACGCAAAAACGCCGTCCGAGTTCCGCCCGCTGGATCGCCGAGCACGAATCCGACCCGTACGTGCAGGAGGCCCGCCGCCTGGGCTATCGCTCGCGGGCCGTGTTCAAGCTCAAGGAAATCCAGGAAAAGGACAAAATCCTCAAGCCCGGCCAGATCGTCGTCGATCTCGGCGCGGCGCCGGGCGGCTGGAGCCAGTACGCGCGGCCGCTGCTTGGCGCCAGGGGCCAGCTGTTCGCGCTGGATATCCTTCCGTTCGATCCGATTCCGGCCGTCGACATCATCGTCGGCGACTTTCGCGAAGACGGCGTCCTGCACCAGCTGGAAGCCAGGGTGGGCGATCTGTCGGTCGACGTCGTGCTCAGCGACATGGCGCCGAATCTGTCCGGCATTGACATCGCCGACCAGGCGAGCAGCATCTATCTCTGCGAGCTGGCGCTCGAATTCGCCAAAGCGCATCTGAAGCCGCGCGGCACGCTGCTGGTCAAGGCCTTCCAGGGAGACGGCTTCGACGCCTATGTCAGGGCGATGCGCGACGCTTTCGAGACGGTCGCCATCCGCAAGCCCAAATCCTCCCGCGCCCGGTCCAGCGAAGTGTATTTGCTGGCGCGCAACTTCCGTGCGGTGTAAGGTGCAACCGTACGTCTTCCAGACAGGCCCCCGACGTTGAACGATCTGGCTAAAAATCTGCTGCTGTGGGTCATCATCCTCGTCGTACTGATGATGGTGTTCCAGAGCTTTTCATCGCATTCGCGTACGCAGTCGCCGCTCGCATATTCCGAGTTCATGGCGCAGGTCAAGGACGGCAACGTCGCCGAGGCCACCATCGACGGCCAGATGATCCACGGCGAGATGAAGGGCGGCACGCCGTTCGTCACCATCAGCCCGGAGACCGACAACAGCGCGATGGTCGGCGCGCTGCTCGACAACAAGGTCAAGTTCAGCGGGTCGCTGCCGAAGGAGACGCCGATCCTGCTGCAGCTGCTGTTCAACGCCTTCCCGATCCTGCTGCTGATCGCGGTCTGGGTCTACTTCATGCGGCAGATGCAGGGCGGTGGCGCCGGGCGCGGCGCGATGTCGTTCGGCAAGTCGCGCGCACGCATGCTCAACGCCGATCAGGTCAAGATCACGTTCAACGACGTCGCCGGCTGCGAGGAGGCCAAGCAGGAGGTCTCGGAGCTCGTCGACTTCCTTAAGGACCCGGGCAAGTTTCAGAAGCTCGGTGGCAAGATTCCGCGCGGCGTGCTGATGGTCGGCTCGCCGGGTACCGGCAAGACCCTGCTCGCCAAGGCGATCGCCGGCGAGGCGGGTGTGCCGTTCTTCACGATCTCCGGCTCGGACTTCGTCGAGATGTTCGTCGGCGTCGGCGCGAGCCGCGTGCGCGACATGTTCGAGCAGGCTAAGAAGCACGCGCCGTGCATCATCTTCATCGACGAGATCGACGCGGTCGGCCGCCATCGCGGCGCCGGCCTCGGCGGCGGTCACGACGAGCGCGAGCAGACCTTGAATCAGCTGCTGGTCGAGATGGATGGTTTCGAGGGCAGCGAAGGCGTCATCGTCATCGCCGCGACCAACCGCCCGGACGTGCTCGATCCGGCGCTGCTGCGCCCGGGTCGCTTCGACCGCCAGGTCGTCGTGCCGCTGCCGGACGTACGCGGCCGCGAGCAGATCATCAAGGTCCACATGCGCGCCGTGCCGCTGGCCGACAACGTCAAGGCCGAGATCATTGCGCGCGCGACGCCGGGCTTCTCGGGCGCCGATCTGGCGAACCTCGTCAACGAGGCGGCGCTGTTCGCCGCGCGCGCCAACAAGCGCCTCGTCGACCACGACGACTTCGAGCGCGCCAAGGACAAGATCATGATGGGCGCCGAGCGCCGCTCGATGGTCATGTCCGAGGACGAGAAGAAGCTCACCGCCTACCACGAAGCCGGCCACGCGATCGTCGGCCTGTCGGTGCCCGAGCACGATCCGGTCTACAAGGTGACGATCATCCCGCGCGGCCGCGCGCTCGGCGTGACGATGTTCCTGCCCGAAGAGGACCGCTACAGCTACACCAAGCAGCGCCTCAACTCGTCGATCTGCTCGCTGTTCGGCGGCCGCATCGCGGAGGAAGTGATCTTCGGGCCGGAAAAGGTGACCACCGGCGCCAGCAACGACATCGAGCGCGCGACCGACATCGCGCGCAACATGGTCACGAAGTGGGGTCTGTCCGAAAAGCTTGGCCCGCTCGCGTATTCCGAGGACAATGGCGAGGTCTTCCTCGGCAAGTCGGTCACGCAGACCAAGAACGTCTCCGACGAGACGGCGCACACGATCGACGAGGAAATCCGCAAGATCATCGAATCGAACTACGCGAAGGCCAAGAGCATCGTCGTCGGCAATCTCGACAAGCTGCATACGATGGCGCAGGCGCTGATCAAGTTCGAGACGATCGATTCCGAGCAGATCCGCCGCATCATGGCCGGCCAGGATCCGGGTACGCCGGAGAGCTGGAGCGACAATTCGCGTTCGGGCGGCGGCGGGGCGGCGCCGACGGTGGCAGCGCCCGATGTGTCGCCGGCCCCGGCTGCCGGCGGTCCGCCGAAGCCGGCGAGCCAACAGACCTGAATTCCCGAGGCCGGCGCGAGCCGGCCTCGTCGTTTCGCCGCCCCTTCTTCTCGCCACATGCAGCTTCAGTTGCCGCGCCGCAAGCTGTCGCTCGACACGCCGGCGGTCATGGGCATTCTCAACATCACGCCGGATTCGTTCTCGGACGGCGGCCTCCATGTCGATCGTGCGGCGGCACTGCGGCGCGCCCGCGAAATGGTCGACGAGGGCGCGCGCATCATCGACGTCGGCGGCGAATCGACGCGGCCGGGTTCGGCGCCGGTCGGCGAGGCCGAGGAGATCGACCGTGTCGCGCCGGTGATCGAGGCGATCCGTGGCGAGCTCGACGTCGTGATTTCCGTCGACACGATGAAGCCGGCCGTTATGCGCGCGGCTTGCGCGGCCGGCGCGGAATTCATCAACGACGTCTATGCCTTGCGAGCGCCGGGGGCGATGGAGGCGGCATGCGAATCCGGCGCGGCGGTCTGCCTGATGCACATGCAGGGCGAGCCGAAGACGATGCAGGCGGCGCCGCATTACGACGACGTGGTCGGCGAGGTGTGCGGCTTTCTCGCCGCGCGCATGAAAGTGTGCATGGATGCCGGCATCGCTGGCGAGCGGCTGTGTCTCGATGCCGGCATCGGTTTCGGCAAGACGCTGGAACACAATCTCGCGTTGCTCGCGTATCAGGAAGCATTGGCCGCGTTCGGCGCACCGGTACTGATCGGCGTGTCGCGAAAATCGATGTTCGGCCAGCTGCTCGGCCGTGCAGTCGGCGAGCGCCTGCCGGCCGGCCTTGCCGTCGCGGCCATTGCCGTCTGGCAGGGGGCCGCTATAGTGCGCGTCCACGATGTGCGGGCGACGGCCGACGCGATCCGCGTCGCGCACGCGCTGCGGAGAGCCAGGGAAACGTGAGCCGGCAGTATTTTGGAACCGATGGCGTGCGCGGGCGGGTCGGCGAGCCGCCGATGACGCCGGAATTCGCCTTGAAGCTCGGCTGGGCGGCGGGCCGCGTGCTGGCGAACGGCAACGGCGCGCATGTCGTCATCGGCAAGGATACGCGCCGCTCCGGCTACATGTTCGAGTCGGCGCTGGAAGCCGGCTTCGCCGCCGCCGGTGTCGCAACCGATCTGCTCGGGCCGTTGCCGACGCCCGGTGTCGCCTATCTGACGCGCGCGCTGCGCGCGCAGGCTGGCGTCGTCATCTCCGCTTCGCACAATCCGCATCACGACAATGGCGTGAAGTTCTTCGGCCCGGACGGCGGCAAGCTCAGCGACGACATCGAGCTCGAAATCGAGCGCTTGATCGATGTACCGCTCGAATGTGTTCCGCCCGACCAACTTGGACGCGCCAAGCGCATCGACGATGCCGCCGGCCGCTACATCGAGTTCTGCAAGGGCACCTTCGGCGGGAAGCATCTCAAAGGTCTGAAACTCGTCGTCGACTGCGCCCATGGTGCGGCCTATCGCGTCGGGCCGGCCGTGTTCGAGGAACTGGGCGCGCAAGTCGTCGTGATCGGCGATCATCCCAACGGCCTCAACATCAACTCCGGCTGCGGTTCGACGCATCTCGGTGCGGTCAAGGCCGCGGTACGGCAGTGGAGCGCCGATCTGGGCATCGCCTTCGATGGCGATGCCGATCGCTGTTTGATGGTCGACGGCAGTGGCCAAGAGATAGACGGGGATCAGATTCTCTACATCATCGCGCGGGCGCGCCTCGCCGCGGGTGAATTGCGAGGGCCGGTTATCGGCACGCAGATGTCGAACCTCGGGCTCGAGCGCGGTTTCGAGGCACTGAATATCGTCTTCCGGCGCGCCCAGGTCGGCGACCGTTATGTGATGGAACTGCTGCGCGAAACCGGCGGCATGCTCGGCGGCGAGGGCTCGGGCCATACGATTTGTCTCGATCGCACGACGACCGGGGACGGCATCGTCACGGCGCTGCAGGTCTTGGCGGCCATCGTGGCGCAAGGCCGCAGCTTGCGGGAGCTTGCGGCTGGCATGCACAAGTTTCCTCAAGTTCTGATCAATCTGCCGGTGCGCGGCAGGGCCCGGGAAATGCTTGAACATCAAGCGGTTCGAAAGGCGGAAGCGGCGGCCATCGCCGCGCTCGGCTCGCACGGCCGCGTGCTGCTGCGCGCATCAGGTACCGAACCGCTGATTCGCGTCATGGTCGAAGCGGACGAGGAAGCGTTGGCGCAGACGACGGCGCAGACTCTGGCCGCCGCGGTCGATGCAACCCTGGCATGATTTCCCATACAGCACGATAACGGACGGGAGTTGCGAAGATGGCGCGGCGCAAGATGGTGGCGGGCAACTGGAAGATGAACGGTGCGCGTGATTCGAACGCGAGCCTGGTGCGCGACATCGTGTTCGACGCGAAGCATTTTCCCGGCATCGATATTGTCGTCTGCCCACCGGCGATCTACGTCGAATCAATCGGCGCTGCGCTCAGTGGCAGCAGCGTCCAGCTCGGCGGCCAGAATCTCAGCGAGCAGGAGAAGCCGGGTGCTTTCACCGGCGAAATCCATGGCGGCATGCTCAAGGATGTCGGCTGTTCGTACGTACTCGTCGGTCATTCGGAGCGCCGCTCGCTCTATGGCGAGACCGATGCGATCGTCGCACGTAAGTTCAAGACGGCCCAGTCCTGCGGCCTGATCCCGGTGTTGTGCCTCGGCGAGACGCTCGACGAACGCGAAGCCGATCAGACGGAAGCGGTTCTGGCACGGCAGCTTGGCGCCGTGGTCGGGCTGACCGGCGCCACCGCCTTCAAGACGGCCGTCGTTGCATACGAGCCGGTCTGGGCGATCGGGACCGGCCGTACCGCGACCGCCGGGCAGGCACAGGCGGCGCATGCGTTCATCCGTGGTCAGCTGGCCAGGGCGGATGCTAAAATCGCCAGTTCGACCCGCATTCTTTACGGCGGCAGCGTTAAGGCGGATAACGCCGCAGCGCTGTTCGCCAACGTCGATGTCGATGGCGGCCTGATCGGCGGCGCATCGCTGAAGGCGGCGGAATTCCTGGCGATCTGCGCGGCCGCGCAATCGCTTTGTCAGTGAGCGAGAGAGCTTCGTTTAGGTATGTATACGGTTTTGGTCATCATCCAGGTGCTGGTCGCGGTTGCATTGATCGGTCTGATCCTGATCCAGCATGGCAAGGGCGCGGACGCCGGCGCTGCATTCGGCAGCGGCGCTTCGGGCACCGTGTTCGGCTCGCGCGGCTCGGCTAATTTCCTGTCGCGTTCGACCGCATGGCTGGCGACGGTGTTCTTCGCCGTCAGCCTCGCGCTCGCCTATCTGGTTCATGGCCAGCGTGATACCAGCGGATCGGTGGTTGATCGCGTCTCCGCCGAAGCGGCGAAGCCGGCGGACGCCATTCCATCTGCCCCATCCACGACGGACGCTCCGGCCGCGCCGGCACCGTCCGACGCAAAGAAGGCGCCGGTCGTTCCAGAGTAGAGACAAATTGAAAACGAGGCGTTAGAATTCGCGCCCCGTTGCGGTACCCCACGTTTCTTGCCCACGTGGTGGAATTGGTAGACACACTACCTTGAGGTGGTAGCGGCGAAAGTCATGGGAGTTCGAGTCTCTCCGTGGGCACCATATGTTTGTTTTTCAATGAGTGAGTACGTCCTTAAACCCCAGTTTTTACTGGGGTTTTTTGTTTCCAGCGTCTGAGTACGACTGACTGCGGGTGTGTACATCCGGCGAAAAAGCGGATAAATCCGGGGACGATTTCTAGTGCTCCCTCGGATTTATCCGTTTTCTGTGGATAACTGGGGATGTCGTGCCCAAGCCATCCGGTCTTTCAGACCTCTACATCCGTCAGCTCAAGCCGGCCGAATCGATCTATAAAACGAGGCGGGAGAAGGGACTGTTCCTCCAAATGGTGGGCCGAGAACTGGTATGCGTCCAAAGAGGATTCCTGGGCGCGTTCGACGGCCGAGAAGGTGCGCAGCTATCTGGAATCCGACTTGTATCCCACGCTCGAACACCGGCAGGTCCAGCAGATCGAGCCGCAGGAACTCGTCGAGGTGTTGGCGGCGATCGAGAACCGCGGCGCCTGGGACATCGCGAAGAAAGTGCGCGGCTGGCTATACAACATCTTTGCGCCGTGCGGTCGTCGTTCGGGCCATCCCCAACAATCCGGCGGCCGACCTGATCGTGATGGCCCGCAAGCCCCCGCCGGGTCGCAACCATCCGCACGTGCCCGAATCCGAGTTGCCGGGTCTGCTGTGGGAAATCGATCATTACGGCGGTTCGTATGAAACCCGGAACGCCATCATCATCCAGATGCTGACGGCCGCCAGGCCCATCGAGCTTCGAGGCATGGTCTGGAGCCAGCTCGAGCTTGATATCGGCGTTTGGCATCGGCCGGCCGAGCTGATGAAACGGCGCGCCATATGTACCTAGGGCTTCACGTCGCCCGCTGCATCGTCCGTGAATTTATTTGGGTTGCAGTGAAAGCCGCGTGCAAGGGTCATCCGTTGGCTACCACGGCGTCACCACGGATCGACTCATGGGAATGCGCCATAGAGTGCTGCCCTTAGGGAAGCTCTGCACTGGTACTGATTTTGAGTGCCGGCGTCGGGGTCTGAATGCTTTGACGGTGCGCGCGGCACAGAAGCACGCTTCGATGAAGGCACAAAGCTCGCGAAACCGCCCATTTTGCGCGGCTTTTCGCTTATCCGGTGACGCAAGGACGAACCTCAATGGACTCAGAGCGGGGCCTCTAATTGATAGGTGGCCGGAATTCTACGATTAAGGGCATTAAGAATGTGAAGTAGTTCACACTAAGCCGGTTTCCCTTGGCAGACACTGATGACGCAAGCACGGTGTCGCACACAGGGGGTGTCGTCGTGAGCCAGATTGCGTTCAGGGATTTGCTGTCCGTTTCGTTTTGCCCGGCTGATAAAAGCACAGCGTTCTCCGGCGGCATAGCGGTATCCACCAGTAGCAAAAAAACTCTAACAAGGACAGATGCTGGACTGCGGCGATCCGGTGGTGCTTCGCGGATCGAGCGGTCTTCGGCTGTTGCTACGCTCGGAGGCGGATGTCTCGGCCGGTGGACCGCTGAATTAACTCGTGCGACCAGAGGCGGCATTATTGCCTTAGTGTGGCTCGCAACTGCCGCTCTTCTGACGCCAATGCCATTACTGGCAAGCGACTCGATCGATCCTGTAAGTGCGCCAGAATTCGACCCTGGTCGGATATTGGAAGACCCTAATGAGCTCCTGGGCGAGCGCTACGATCCATACAGCGGAAACATCTCGTTTAGTCAAACGGATGTGCGGATAAAGGGGACAGGGCCTGAGATTATTATATCGCGCCGCTATTCTTTGTCAGATACTCAATACCGTCATTATTACGCATACGAAAACTTTGCGAGGCAGCCAAATGAGTTCGGCAACTGGGATCTGGAAGTTCCCAATATAACTGTCGTTTTACTGAGGACTCAAAGCTCTTCGAATATTCCGTCAGTCTCATTAGGGTATTCGTCAACGACCTGTTCTGCAGGATTGCCGGAAGCCCCTCATATCAAAAGGACCTCTGGCGCGATAGGCATCTACGGACGAGATTACTCAGGTGGGTATTATTTAAATATTCCAAAAAAAGAGCCGCAACTCGTGTACACGCGCAGTAGCGTGACATCGTCCGAAGGCGCCTTTCCACTGTTGACGAAAGATAACTGGCAAATCAGTTGCAGCAGTGACGCCGTTGCGGATGGAGGCGGCAGTGTAGGGGAAGGCTTTATCGTCCATTCTCCTGATGGTGTCACCTATTATCTTAATCATCTGACGACACGGTCTGGCTATCTGACGACTTATCTTCCCTCGGAAAGCGCCGGAGGTAACTTCTTTTTTGCACGCTATAAAATGCAGGCGACAAAAATAGAAGATCGTTACGGTAACACCGTAAGCTACAATTATAATTCTGCGGGTCGCGTAAGTTCTGTCGTTGCCAGCGACGGGCGCAGCGTGACGATTAATTACAATTCAGATGGACTGATTGCTTCGATATCTTCGAGCGGTCGTACTTGGGCCTATGGATATTCCCCATCTTACTACGATTCGGGGGCGTATCTCTTATCTTCTATCACGCGGCCAGATGGTTCAGCGTGGTCTTTTGCATTCGACTATCTGGATATCCCACAATATGGTGCTAACTCTCAAAACCCATTTGGGACTATTACGACTCCGTACGGATTGACCGCGAAGTATACGGTGGAGCCCCCAATAAAACATGCCGCTCCATGTATTCATATTTCAGACGTTTATATTAGAGGGCATGGATTTCATGGGCCCGCACTTGTGGCGAAAGAATATTACGGAGCAAATATTGGTAGTTTTACTTGGTCCTATGACTATTCGTCTTCTTGGACTACATCGTCGTCAAGCAATCGGGTCACGACGATCTCAAATCCTGATGGATCGAGTAGCATTCAAACGTTACAGACTAGCACTTGTAACAATTATGCTGGCTACGAAATTCAAGAAGATTTACTCGATTCGGCAGGCACTACAGCCAGAAGCACAGTTACTTCCTACGCCGAGGGCGCGACGATTGGATACGCTCCGGACTCAAGCACCTTCAATTCTGTCGCGCGCACCTCTGGTTTTGTAAATGCAACTACGGTCGGCAAATTAGGAAACAAGACTTCGATTACTCTAAGCCAGGACGGATCGGTCTACACCACTAATTTTACCTCGTACGATCTATATGGGCATCCACTCAGCGAAACAGCCTCATATTCCGGTAGCGGCACTTCCAAGGTTACTACCTACTCATACCACAACGACACAACAAATTGGATTGTTGGCTTGCCGGCAAGTGAAACTAGCGATGGATTAGTTCCTTTTCTTGCGAGCTACAACTCAGCAGGCAGGCTTAACACGTTTTATGAGTTTGGGCTGCTGAAGGGGCAGTATACCTATGACGTCGCGGGCAATATTGCTTCAGTGTCTGATGCATTAAGCCGCGTAACCCAATACAGTAATTATTACCGCGGAATTCCCCAATCCTTCCAATTAGCGGACGGCACGACAGTTTCCCAGGTCGCCAATGAGTTTGGCGAGATTACGAGTCGCATTGATGGCCGCGGTGATCAATTCGGATATGCCCGCGATGCCTTAGGCCGTGTTTCGGCCATAACGTTTCCAAGCGGCGACAGCGTCTCGTGGAGTGCGAAGTCCGTGGTTTATGCTTATACGACGGCTCAGCAGTACGGCATTTCCACAGGAACGTTTTACGTCACCAGCATAGAGGGTCGTCATAAACTGACGACTTATTATGACGAATTGCTCCAGCCAATCTTGGTGGTGGATTTGGACAGCGATTCTGGGGTCGCACGATGTCAAACGAGTCAGTATGATTATCGAGGGCTATTGGTATTCAAGTCTTATTGGAACACTTCGTATGCGGATGTTGCTGGAATCCACTTCACTTACGATGCCATTGGTCGTCTTACGCAGTGGATAACGACTGACGGGATCGTGTTGGAGACGGATGGTTATTCCTCCGGTAGTAAAAAAACGATAACGGATGGAGAGGGGAACATCACGGCCATCCAATATCAAGCCTTTGGTCGTCCGGAATATGATAAGCCTATTCTGATAACAGGACCAGAGGGGCAGGTTACGACTATTTCCCGGGATGTACTAGGGAAGATTTTGTCGATTACCCAAGGCAACGTTACACGTTCATTTTTATATAACTCAAACGCGTTGCCTTGTTTGAGGAGTGATCCGGAGTCTGGTAGTACACTTTGGGGATACGATGCTGCAGGTCAGTTACGATGGGAGGCCAAGGGGCAAACATCAACGACGTGCTTGAGTTCGAAACCAAGTGGAGCAACTGCCTTCACCTACGATGCACTAGGCCGCAAGATTCATGATGATTATTCGGGCACCGCCGATGATGTGGCTTACGGGTACGACGGTGCGAATAATCTCATTAGCGTTAGTAACGCATCGTCCTCGTGGGCTTATAGTTACGATAAGCGTAATCTTTTGGAGTCGTCGCAGGCGACGATCGATGGCAATACATTTCTGTTTACTCAGACATACGACAGCATCGGACATATCAGCAGTCAGACTTCACCGTCACGTCAACTCGCACTCAGCCCGGATGCCTGGGGCCGTCCGACGCAGGTCGGTAACTATGTGACATCGGTTCAATATCATCCAAATGGCTTGGTCGCGAGTTATAACCTCGGCAACGGCCTCTACTACAGCCAGACGCTCAACAGTCGTATGCGGCCGGAAACGCAAACGACACTGAATGGTTCTGCTGTCATCCAGAAGTATCAATATGGCTTCAGCGTTGACGGGGACCTGGTGTACCTTATCGATGAGAGCTTTGGAGGAAACGATGGACCCGATGGTTTGACATTGGCGTATGACGGGCTGCACCGACTGACGAGTGCCAGCGGCCTATGGGGCAATTATCAATATGCTTATGATTCTCTGGGCAATATCTTGCAACGCATCTCCGAAAGTGAAAGCGAGGATTTAACGTACGCGTATAATTCCGCAAATCTATTATCGGAAATCAGTGGAGCGCAAAGCCGGACTTACACCTATAACGCCAAGGGTGAAGTCACGGGGGATGGGTCCAAGACGTTGACACTCAATAACTTGGGGCAAATCTCCAGTGTCAATGGAATTGCTTCATATTCGTACGATGGTAACGGCCGCCGCATTAAATCCGTCAAAAGGAGCGTGGTGGAGTATGCATTGTATGACACGCAAGGTCGCTTAGTTTATACGGAAAAAGGTACGACGAAATCAGACTACCTCAGTCTGGGCGGGCAGGTCGTGTGCGAAGTGAAGTCTGTCAGCGGAGTCGATTCTTCGACGTTTTTGCATCCGGATTTTCTCGGATCTCCTCGGAAGGCAACTGACTCAACAGGTGATATCAGCTGGATAGAGCATTACGATCCCTATGGGGATAAGCTCAATAGTGTCACTGAGAAAATCGGCTATACCGGGCATGCCTATGATGAAGAGACGGGCTACACGTATATGCAGGCGAGGTTTTATGATGCAACGGTAGGTCGCTTTCTTAGCACTGATTCGGTGAATTTCAAGGATGACGATCCATTTACATTTAACCGGTATAGCTACGCAAATAACAACCCGTACAAATTCACCGATCCGGACGGTAGGAGCGGTATCGCTGCTTTAGGCGGTGTTATCACAGAAACGTGGAATGCCCTCGACGGGCGCGGCTTCGATGGCGCGATGGTTTTGGGTGCATTGAAAGATGGCTATAACGGTGAGGGTGACGGCGTAATCGGGGCTGTATTGGATGATGCTACTGCGGCTGGCACAGTTGCTGGTGGTCTTGGTACTCTAAGGGCGGTTGGCGTTCTCGGAACTCGCCAACTGGCTAGGGAAGGCGCAAAGCAAGCCATTCATAAGTTAGAGCCAAGCGCAAAAACAATCGCCAAAATTGAACGGCAGTTGGATAAGGACGGACTAAAGTCAGTTCTGAAGTCTCAGCAAAAATTTGAAAGGCGTATTGCAGAACATGAAACAAAGCTTGAGCAAATTAAAGCGTCAGGTGGCTACACAAGCTCGGTGGAAAGAGAAATAAGGGGGTACGAGAAAGAACTCGAAGCGATCAGGCAAGTGCTGGATAAACTCCAATGAACCAAGATTACGCGGCCGAAGTTAAGGATATCTACGAAGCTCTCAAACGATGCTCTATTGAGCGTCTTGGAGAGTATGAGCTTGATGGCGAACCGGCAGAGCACCGCATTGCCTATTCGATCGTCGAGATGGCGGATGCAGCGGAAAGAATTTTGGACTTGAAGGCTCGCTTATCCAAGGTGGTCTCCAAAGAGGAGGGCGAAATCCTTCTCTCTGATCTTGCGGATGAATTGGAGCATCTCATATACCACATCAAGGATTCCGGCTTGTTTTCTTCGGTTCTGGAAGATGAGCCAGAATAGCCGCGTTAACAACGGCAACCAGATGCAGGGAAAGTGAACCGCCCCGGTTTTCGCGGCGGCTCCCTCGTTTGAGAAGATGGAGCCATCATGAGGAAGTCAGTGAAGTTTTCGCCGGAGGTACGCGAACGTGGGGTGCGCATGGTGTTCGAGCATCGAGACGATGCCGAGTGTGGACGAACCCCTTCATGTCGCGGCCTTTGGGAACTCCGCGTGGACCAGCCCATCGCGGCGTCGGCCCGCCCGCCGTTTGCCGACTCGCGCGAGTACGGTCGAACCGGTTCGGACGGAGCCGAACGAGCAACAAGGCTTTAACCCCGGCGGCGACAGATCCTGTACCGGGATGATCCAGCCCGCGTGACGCCCTTTTCCGTAGGGCCACGGCGGCATGTCGCTGATCGTGTGCGGTGCCCATTCGCCGTACTGCTTGAAGAAAAATGCCTTGCCATGCGTGTGGGCTTGGTTGCGCAGCGACTGGACCTTCTCCTTGCGCCGCTGCATCGGCCATGCCGCTGCCTTGCCGCCCTCCATGCGGAAAAACAACATCGGCAGACACTGCCTCAACTGTTCCAGCATGTCCTCGTGCCGCTTGCGAAGTTGTTCCAGCCGAAGCGCCTGGCCAGGAATTCACGGAAGGACACGGTTGGCCTCCTCCTCCTTCACGAGACGCACGGCATCGAGGATCACAAGACGTTGCGGCTTGACCTTATCTCCGGTGGCTCCGAACCCCAACGCCACCTGCCATTCGCCTCGCGAACGGGTGAGCGAAGCAAGGCGCCTTCGTTTGACTGGGTCGACGAGAGTGGAGTCCTACTTGAATAAAACATAATGTCCTACTAAAATAGCACTGAAACAGGATTGGAGAACCCTATGCAGCAAACACTCCGCAGGGCCGGCGGCTCACTCGTGATGACGGTTCCGAAAGCCTTCGTCGAGCAGAACGCGCTGACGGAAGGCTCCCATGTCGAACTTCATCTACAGGGGAAGAAGATGACGGTGGAAGCGCCGAGCCGCCCGCGTTACCGGCTGGCCGATCTGC
>JASGFY010000034.1:0-30845 GCA_047605265.1 Solimonas sp. | reverse complement strand
GCCGCCGCCGCGCCGGCCGCGGCCTGACGCTGGCGCTGCGCGCCGCACAGGCGCTGGTCGTGCCGGCGCTGCTGCTCGCCGCCTGGCATCGCGCGTCGCAGCGCAGCGACGTCGACGCCTACATCTTCGTGTCGCTGCACGCGATCCGCGACGCGTTCGTCGAGCTGTGGAGCAGCGGCGAGCTGTGGATCGGCATCAGGGGCAGCCTCCTGCGCACGCTGAGCGGTCTGGCGATCGGCGCCTCGCTCGGCATCGCCACCGGCTCGCTGATGGCGGTCTCGCGCTGGGCGGAACGCCTGATCGGCCCGCTCTACCACGCGCTGCGCCAGGTGCCGCTGCTGGGCCTCGTGCCGCTGCTGTCGCTGTGGTTCGGCACCGGCGACACGGCGAAGCTGGTGATGGTCACGCTCGCCGCGTTCTATCCAACCGTGTTGAATACCTTCGACGGCATGCGCCAGGTCAGCGAACGCCAGCGCGAGGTCGGCGCGATGCTGACGCTCGGCCGCTGGCAGACGTTCCGCCTGATCCTCCTGCCGGCGAGCCGGCCGGCGATCGTCACCGGCCTGTCGCACGCGATCGCGTTCGCCTGGCTCGCGAGCATGGGCGGCGAGCTGCTGCTCGCCGCCGGCGCCGGCCTCGGCAGCATCCTGCTGATCGGCCAGAACGCTGGACGGATGGAACTGGTGATCGTCGCCGTCGTGCTGATCTCACTGCTCGGCTACCTGATGAATCTGGGCTTCGGATGGCTGGCGCGGCGCTGGCTGCTCGGCCGCGGCCCGGTATGCTGACGCCTTTTAGGGCTTGTCCTTAGCCCAGCGCATCCTCGCTGCGCACCACCGGGCGGCTCTCGCGCGTCGCCCGCAGCACCTTGCCCGGTTCGGACGCATCGACGATCTCCACGTAATCGGCGTGCACCGCCTGGATCGTCGCCACGAACGGAAAGCCGGCCAGCGCCGGCACGCGATAGCTGACGGTGTCGCCAACTTTGAACGTCGCCGGATCGAAATTGAATTCGAAAGGGCATTTCTCGCCCTCTTTCGCGTTCGGGTCCATTCTTGTCCTCCTCGCGGTTGCTCGCTGCGCATCATACGCCGCCGCCCGCGCGGCGGCAGTGCGCGGCGCGCTCAGCGCATTTTCATAGAACGATAGCTGCGCAAATTATTGGGCGCGGCCGCACGCAGCGCCTAAGGTGCAGGCTCATTTGTCCGACGCCGCAAAGCCGAGCCTGCCATGCGCCACAGTCCTCACGACGCCGCCTCGCGGCATACGATGCTTGCGTTCGAGCACCAGGCGCCGCAGCCGCTGTCGATCCGCGCCAAGGCGATGGTGTTCGCCGATCCGGCGTCGCAGAACGTGCTGCGCTATCTCGAGCGCATCGCGCCGAGCGCGGCGCCGGTGCTGGTGATCGGCGAGACCGGCACCGGCAAGGAACTGGTCGCGCGCCACGTGCACCAGCTGAGCGGCCGCAAGGGTCCGTTCGTCGCGGTCAACTGCGGCGCGATCAGCGAGCAGCTCGCCGAAAGCGAGCTGTTCGGCCACGAGCCCGGCGCGTTCACCGGCGCGACCGGACGCCGCGAAGGCTGGTTCGAGGCGGCCAACGGCGGCACGCTGTTCCTCGACGAGATCGGCGATCTGCCGCTGCCGCTGCAGGTGAAGCTGCTGCGCGTGCTGCAGGAGCAGGAGGTCGTGCGCGTCGGCTCGCGCAAGCCGATCCCGATCGACATCCGCCTCGTCGCCGCGACCAACGTCGATCTCGGCGACGCGGTGCGCGCCGGCCACTTCCGGCTCGACCTGTTCTTCCGCCTCAACATCGCCCAGCTGCGCCTGCCGCCGCTGCGGGAACGCGCGGGCGACATCGTGCCGCTGGCGAATCACTTCCTGAGCGCCTATGCGCAGCGCCTCGACCTGCCGCCACCGTCGCTGAGCCGCGCCGCGCAGCAGGCGCTCGAACGCTATAGCTGGCCCGGCAACATCCGCGAGCTGGAGAACGCCATCCACTTCGCGCTGCTGGTGGCGTCCGATCACGAGATCGGCGTCGAGCACCTGAAGCTCGGCGGCGCCCCGGTGCCGGTGACGCCGCACGCGGCGGCGCTCGGCAGCGACGCCTCGCCGTACGAACTCATCGCGCAGGCGCTGCAGATCCTGTTCAAGCGGCCGGGCGAGTCGCTGCTCAGCGACATCGAAAAGCTGGTCGTCGACGAAGCCTATCGCCACAGCCGCTACAACCAGGTGCGCAGTTCGGCGCTGCTCGGCATCACGCGCAACGTCATGCGCACGCTGCTGAAGAAGCACGGCCACCTCAACCACGGCGAGCGCACCGTCGCCAATGCCGGCGACGATGACGATGGCGCCAATCACGACGACGGCGACGCCGCGCGCGGCAGGCTGCCGCTCTCGCCGCACGACTGACCGCGACCTCGCCGCATTGCCTTAGGGCCGGACGCGTCTGCCGCGCCGGCCCTTCGGGCATCGACAGCGCTTACCAGCGCGTCGTCAGGCTCAAACCATAGGTGCGCGGCTCGCTCCAATAGACGATGGCGTTGTTGCTGTAACCGCCCGACGACGTTGTTCCAGGCAATGTGTGATTCTTGTACAGCGCGTCGGTGACGTTGTTGACGTAGGCCGTGACCGTCACCTTGTCGGCCGCCGTCAGGTACGACAGACGCACGGTGCCCGTCGCGTAGCCGCCCTGCATCAGATTCGGGTTGGTCTGGTTGTTGGCGAAGAAGAAGTACTTGCTCTGCGCGTTCCAATCGGTGCCGAAGACGACGCTGTCGCCGTTTGCCAGAGGCTGCGAATACTCGGCGTTCAGCACGCCGGACCATTTCGGCGAGCGCACGAAGGCGTTGCCGCGGTAGTTGGCCGTCGTCGTGCCACCGGTCGTCGACGAAACCGGGAAGTCGTCGAAGCGCGCGTCGAGGTAGCCGCCGGACAGCTTCAGCTGCAGATTGCGGATCGGCCGCGCCGTGAATTCCAGCTCGGCGCCGTCGCCAAGACCGCGCTTCGCATTGACGAGCTGCGAGTTCGGGCTGCTGTTGTACGTCGTCACGACGTTGATCTGGATGTCGTCGTAGACGTAGTGGAAGGCGCTGACGTTGGCGATCAGGCGGTTGTCGAGCCAGCTGGTCTTGGCGCCGATCTCGTAAGAAGTCAGCGTCTCCGGCTTCAGCACGTTGATGCCGGCCTGCTGCGTCGCGCTGGTGTTGTAGCCGCCGGAGCGGAAGCCCTTGGCGTAGCGCGCGTAGACGAGCACGTCGTCGCCGAAGCGGTACGACGGCGTGAAATCCCAGGTCAGGTCGTTCCAGTCGTCGTCGCTGTCCTGCACGGCGCTCTGCACGAGCGTCGAACTGACTGAGCTCTGGCGCCACCATTCGGCCGGCTCGCTGAACGTCACCGACCCGGAGTTCGCGACGCGCGACAGATCGATGTTCTTGTTCTCGGTCGTCCAGCGCAGGCCGCCGTTGAGCTTGAACGCGTCGGTGACGTCGAAGGTCACGTTGCCGAACGCCGCGAGGCTGTCGTCGTGATAGGTGTAGTCGGTGTCGGCGTAGGCGCCGGCCGGACGGATTGTCGTCGGCAGCGTCGCCGTCGCGCTGTCCGAACTGATGTGCGTCGTGAAGTAGTGCAGGCCGCCGACCCAGTTCAGACGGTCGGTCGCCGGCGACGCCAGGCGCAGCTCCTGCGACGCCTGTTCGCTGTGCTGATTCGCGTACGTGCGCGACAGTTCGAGCGGCGTATCGTCGCCGTCGCCGAGCGACTTCGCGGCGAACTCCTCGTAGGCACTGATCGACGTCAACGCCAGCCCGCCGAGCTGCCAGTTCAGCGTCAGCGCGACGCCGTTCTGCGTGGTGTCGCTCTGCGTCGGCGCATTGCTGCTGATGTCCTCGCGATCCTTGCTGGGCGTGTAAGTGGTGTCGTTGTAATCGAAATATTCGCCGTCGGTCCCGCTGCCGATCACCGTCGCCGAGTTGCCGTCGAGACGGTAGTTGCGGAAGTGCACGTTGAGCAGCGCGTCGAGATCCGGCGTGACGTGCGCGAGGAACTGGATGCGCCCGGCGGCGTCGCGGCCGCCGCCCTCGTCTTCGCCGGTGTACTGATTCTTGAACGGCCCGTCGCGGTCCTCGTAATGGAACGAGGCGCGCGCCGCGAGCCGGTCGTCGACGACGGCGCTGCCGAACGCTCCTTCGAAAATCTTGTCGTTGTAGCTGCCGTAGTCGATCTTGGCGTAGCCGTCCGGCGTGAACGTCGGCTTCTTCGACACGAAATCGATCGCGCCGCCGGTCGTGTTCTTGCCCCACAGCGTGCCCTGCGGGCCGCGCAGCACTTCGACGCGATCGAGATCGAACAGCGGGAAGCCGGTCGCCGACGCGTTGTCGATGTAGACGTCGTCGAGATAGAGGCCGACCGGGCTCGGCGAATCGAGGCCCTGCGTGCCGGTGCCGACGCCGCGGATCCACCAGCGCGGACGGCCGTGGCCGATGGTGCCGGCCGAGGCGTTGGGAATGAACTTCAGCACCTCGCTTGCCGAGCGGCCGACGCCGTCGTCGATCAGATCGGCGCCCGACAGGGCCGTGATCGATGACGGCACGTCCTGGATCTTCTCTTCGCGGCGCTGTGCCGTGACGACGACCGTGGTGATCGCATCGGTCGCGTCGGCGACGTCGCCGACCGCGGCGTTCGCCTGCGCGATTTCAGTCTGGGGGACATCGTCGGCCGACGCGACTTGCGTCGCCGGCGACGCGTATTGCGCGCGCGCCGCGCCGGCGATCGCCAGCAATGCAAAACCGCCGATCGAACGCAGCCATGCCTGCGACGGGTTGTTCGGTGAAAACGACATCGAGATGCTCTCCGGTTTGTCTGATGGATGGGCTCGCGAACCGCGAATGGAGAGCCCAAGGAGCATCGTCTGTGCCACGCCTCGCGAAAGTTTCGGCATATGCAAAGAGCTTCGCATCCGCGGGCTTTCGGCACCGGCGCAAGTCCCTATCGCGAAAAGGCAAATCGCGTTCGCGATGGCGCGCGGGAAGCGCCCGGCGCGCAGGCGATCCGGGCTCCCGGCGACGATCGGCGCGCGTCCGGACGAAGGTGCTGCAGAAAAAACAGCACGGCGATCATCTGCATGCGCACAAATCAGCAGATGCCAGCCGCCTGGCGACGCTGCGCACGCGACGTGCAGCAAGAAACGCAAGCCGATCAGACGATTGCGGGGGTCGCGAGCGTACGCCGCGGCATGGCATGCATCCTGCTCCCCGCGAGCCGTAACGATTACGACATCCATCAGGTGAATTTCATGCCCACTCCCTCGTCGCCGGCAGACGGAGCGAACGACACCAGACGCGACGAATGTACGTCGCCCGCGCCGCCGCCGGTCACGCGGCTGTGGTACACGCGCAGCCCGGTGCCGACGCCGCTGGGCCTCGCCGCGCAGCTCGGCTGGTTCCGCGACGAGTTCCGCGACGACGGCATCGCCGTGTTCACGCTGCAGCGCGACGGCGACGCGCGCGCGCGGGCGTCGCACTACGATCACCACCTGCCGCACTCGTTCCGCCAGGGCGGCAACGTCGGCGCGATCTGGGCGCGCGCGCGCGGCCGCGCGACGCGTGTCATCGGCCTCAACTGGATCGACGAATTCCAGGCCATCGTCGTCATGCCGGGCCGCGGCATCGCCAGCCTGCGCGAGCTGCGCGGCGGCCGCCTCGCGCTACCCCTGCATCCCGGCATGCTGATCGACCACGAGCGCGCGAGCAGCCTGCGCGGCTTCAGCGTCGCGCTCGAGCTGGCCGGCGTCGCCGAGCGCGAGGTCGAGTTCGTCGACGTCGATGTCGTCCACCGCCGCGACGGCCTCGTCGCCGGCACGCCGCTGGGCCCCTTCGCCGGTTACGGCGACCAGGCGTACGCGCTGATGTGCGGCCACGTCGACGCGATCTTCGTCAAGGGCTCGCACGGCGCGCAGGCCGTCGCTGAGCTCGGCGCCGAGGTGCTGCTCGACCTCCGCACGCATCCCGATCCGCTGGTGCGCGCCAACCACGGCGCGCCGCGCCCCGTCACGGTCGATCAGGAGCTGCTCGATCTGCGCCCCGATCTGGTCGCGCGCTTCCTGTCGCGCATCGTCGCCGCCGGCGACTGGGCCGCGGCGCATCCGGCCGAGACCTTCGGCTACGTCGCGCGCGAGACCGGCTCCGCCGAGAAATGGGTACGGCTGGCCTACGGCAACGACCTGCATCTGCACCAGCGCACCGCGCTCGACGAAGCGTCGATCGCCGCGCTCGACGCTTACAAGGATTTCCTCTACGCGCGCGGTTTCGTCGACAGCCGCTTCGACACGCGCGCATGGATCGCCGCATCGCCGCTCGCCGAGGTGCGCCGCGCCCTCGCCGCGCACGCGGCCTGAACGGCTTCCTCCTCCCGCAAGACGCCCGGCCGCGCGAGCCTCACCACGCGAAGGTGAACGTCTCCGTCTTCTCCGCTTGCGGCCCGACCGCGCGCGGCGAACCTTCCGGCAGCGCGTGGAAATCGCCGAGCAGACGATCGCGCACGGCGATGAAGCGCTTGTCGCTGCGGTCGCGCGGCTGCGTCAGCGCGACGCGCTCGACGCGGCGGATGCGGCCCGGCCGCGCGTCGAGCACGACGATGCGGTCGGCGAGATAGACGGCTTCGTCGATGTCATGGGTCACCATCAGCATGGTGATGCCTTCCTCCTGCCAAAGACGACGCAGCTCCTGCTGCATCTTCAGGCGCGTCAGCGCGTCCAGCGCGCCCAGCGGCTCGTCGAGCAGCAGCAGCTTCGGCCGCACGACCAGCGCGCGCGCGATCGCCGCGCGCTGCGACATGCCGCCGGACAGCTGATGCGGATAGGCGTCGGCGAAGCCGGCGAGACCGACCTTGGCGACCTCCTCCTGCACGCGGCGCCCGCGTTCGGCCTTCGGCACCCGGGTATTGGCGAAAGCCAGCGCGATGTTCTGCGCGACGGTTAGCCACGGGAACAGGCGGTGGTCCTGGAACACGAGGCCGCGCTCGAGGCTGGTGCCCGAAACGACGGCGCCGTCGTGAACGATCTGCCCTTCGTAGTCGCGATCGAGTCCGGCGATCAGGCGCAGCAGCGTCGACTTGCCGCAGCCGCTGGCGCCGACGATGGCGACGAATTCGCCCTCGCGTACGTCGAGCTCGATGCCGTCGAGCACCAGCATCTCGCCGCGCTTGAAGGCGAAACGCTTGCGGATGCCGCGCAGCGACAGGGCGCCGCGCGCGACGGCGAGCGGCTCGCGCACTGCCGCCGCGCCCGGCGCCAACGCGTCGGGCGCGGCGGCCGAATCGGCCAGCAGACCACGCGGCATCGACAGGGTTCTGGCGTTCATGGTTCTCCGGCCTTCGCCGTGCGTTCGATGAGAGACTGGGCGCCTTGCGCGAGCAGGGCCGGCCATCGCTGCCAGCCCGGCCACAGCAGCACCCACGGCACGATCCACAACAGATAGACGCCCTGCAGGCCGAACCAGCCGCTGAGCGTGCCGGCCGATACGGCGCCGAACGTGCTGCCGAGCATGCCGAACAGCGTCAGCTGCGCCGACGCGCGCGCCTTGTCGACCGGCGCCTGCGACAGCCGGCTGAAGTTGATGAGATTGTTGAGACCGAGGCCGATGCCAAAGCAGATCGACGCGAGCACGAAGGTCGCCGCGACGTGCGTCGTGCCGAGCAGCAGCAGACCGGCGACGATCAGCACGTGACCGAGCTGGTAATACAGCGGCACGCGCTCGCGCAGCAGCAGCAGGCGGCCGGCGCCGAGCAGCACGCCGACGTAGGCGATGCCCTGGACCGCCATCAGCCACACGCCCCGATGCAGCGGCCAGTGCAGCACTTCGACCGCGATCACGATCGAGAACGTCGCATAGCTGGCCGACGTGATGCTGCCGAGAATCTCGAACAGATACGTGCGGCGCACGTCGCGCATCGCCAGCAGTTCGCGCAGCGATCCGGGCAGCGGCACCGCCGGTTTTCCGGTGCCGGCCGGCGCGCGGGGCCGGTTCGACTCCGGCAGCACCGACCAGCCCAGCAGCGCGAGCGCGACGAACATCAAGCCCGAGGTCGCGAAGCCCCAGTTCAGGCCGAGACGCACGATCAGCTCGTTGCCGATCAAGGGCCCGAGGAACTGCATGCCGAGCGTCAGCGTGCCCTTGTACCAGCCGGCGCGATTCTGCCCGAGTTCCGGCAGGCGCACCATGAACACGGTACTGACCGCGACGACGCGCATGGAGATGCAGAGGCCGACGATGAACATGGTCAGCGCAACGAACTCCCACGACGGGATGTGCGGCAGCACGAAGAACAGCGCGGTCAGCGCCAGGCTGACGATGGCGTAGAGCATCTTCGGATTGCCGCGGCTCAGCAGCCAGCCCGCCGGCAGGGTGCCGAGCGCCATCGCGAAGGTCTCGGCGCCGCCGATCACGCCGAGCTGCCAGTGCGCGACGCCGAGATGCACGCCGAGCAGCGTGCCCAGCACCTTGTTCATGCCGATGGTGATGCCGGACAGCAGCGACAGACTGATGAAGCCGGCGAGGAAGCGGCGGATCGCGAGCGAATCGGACGCCCTCACCCCCGACCCCTCTCCCGGAGGAAGAGGGGAATCGGCAGCCGCGGCCATACTCCCCTCTCCCTCCGGGAGAGGGGCTGGGGGTGAGGGCGCCAGCGTCACCGGCTAAGCCGCCACGGCGACACGGCCGCGCACCGCCTCGAACGCGCGCGCATCGATCCACGCGCGCGCGTCGAAGCGCTGCGGGATGAAGTTCCAGCGCGCGAGGAAGTCGACGAAATCCTGCAGGCCGGCGATCGACGTTTCGGCGAGATCAGTGTTCAGCTTCTGCCCGGCGCCTTCGTAGGCGACCGTCACCCACCATTCGCTGGTGTTGCTTTCGCGCGCGAGGAAGCGGCGCGTCTCGTCCGGATGCAGGCCCGCCCATTCCTCGGCGCGCAGCACCTGCTCGACGATGCGTACGGCGGCGTCGAAATGCTGATCGACGAGATGGCCGTCGACGGTCAGCGTGCGCGGCGTGCCGTTGTTGGCGCGGATCAGTGGCTCCGGATGCGTGCCGGTGTCGATCACCGTGACGAGGCCGAAGGCCTGCGCGAACTGCGCGGCGTGCGCGCCCTTGAGGAAAATCGCGTCGACCTCGCCGCGCAGCAGGCCGACGAGTTCGGCATTGCCGCCGCCGTTGCGGCCACTGCCGCCGCCGAAAGTCTGCACGCCGCCGCCGGCGCGCGCCGCCGGTGCATCGCTGTAGCCGCCAGCGATCGCGAAATCGACGAGCTCGACGTCGCGCACTTCGAGTCCTTCGAGCTTCAGCGCGTTCTCGAGACCGCGCAGCGCCTGCGCGCGCGTGAAATCGATCTGCACGTTCTGCCATTTCGGCAGGCCGAAGCGGCGGCCCTTCAGATCCTTCGCGCTGCGGATGCCGGTGTCCGGCGTGGTCAGGATCAGCTGCACCTCGTCGGCCCAGGTCAGGCCGAGCAGGCGCGTGTCGCGACCCGCCGCCTTCGCCCAGATCGCCGGGATGTTGCCGCCGTGGCGCACCGAGTTCCGCAGCGTGTGGTCGAAGTGCGATTCGCGCACCGCCTGGTCGTTCGATTCGCGCAGCGAGCGGATCGCCGTGCCGGCGGCCGCGAAGCTCTCTTCGAGCCAGCCCTTCTGCAGCGCTAGGCCGAGGCCGGTCGGCACCGGGCAGCGCGTGTACCACAGCGTGTCGAGTTTCTGCGTCATTTGCCTGTCTCCGTCCGTGCTCAAGCGGCCTGGGCGACCGGCGATCTGGCGTCGCGACCGTTCTGCGCATGCACCAGCGGCAGCACTTCCTGGCCGACGCGGAACGCCTCTTCGAGATGCGGATTACCGGCCAGGATGAAGGTGCTGATGCCGGCGTCCTGGTATTCGGCGAGACGCTCGGCGACGTTCTGGTAGCTGCCGACGAGGCCGATCGCCGGACCGGGGCGCGCCTTGCCGAAGCCGGCCCACTGGTTCGGGCCGACGATCAGATCCTCGAAGCGCGTCGAACCCTGGTGGTACGACTGCTGGCGCGCCGCGCCGACCGAATCCGAACCCCTGTTGAGGCGATCGAGGAAGGCCGTGGTCTTGTCGTCGATCTTCTCGTACTGGCGCCGCGCCTCGGCCCAGGCTTCGTCTTCGCTCGCGCGCGCGAGGATGTCGACGCGCACGCCGAAGCGGATCGTGCGGCCTTGCGCGCTCGCGAGATCGCGCACGCGCTGGATGTGCGGCGCCAGCTTGTCGACCGGCTCCGCCCAGTTCAGGTAGACGTCGGCATGTCTCGCCGCCACTTCCAGCGCGGCGTCGGAGAAGCCGGAGAAGTAGATGCCCGGCACGCGCTCGCGGCGCAGCGCCGGATGCAGGCTGCCGTTCTCCAGCCGATAAATCTGGCCTTCGTACGAGAACGATTCATTGCCCCACAGGCCGCGCACGATGTCGAGGAACTCGCCGGTACGCTGATAGCGCTTGTCGTGTTCGAGAAAATCACCCCTGGCGCGCTGCGCGCCCGGCCCGCCGCCGGTGATGATGTTCCACTCGACGCGATCACGGCTGATGCTCTGCAGCACCGCGGCCTGCTCGGCGGCGTACGCCGGCAGCGTCCACGTCGCCTGGAAGGCGATCAGGAACTTGATGCGGCGCGTCTCGCGCGCGAGCGCGGCGGCGGCGATCCACGGCTCCGGCCCGGTCGGCAGCAATGCACCCTCGAAGCCCGACAGCTCGGCGGCCCTGGCGACCTGCGCGATGTAGTCGTAATAGGTGAAGCCGTCCGGCTCGCCGTTCGGCAGACGGCCCGGCGCGATGTTGCCGGCGCGGTACGGCACGGGACCGCGGTTGTTCTTGTCGGAGGCGATGTCGGGGCCGTCGCTGCCGAGCGGCAGGCGCCAGAAGAATTCGGTCGGGATCGTCATGCGGGACTCCGGTTGGCTGGGGCGCGGCCCGGGCGGCAGCGCATGCAGGGCTCGGAGCAAGCCATGTGCCATGCACTATTTCCTTTCCGATCATCGACATGACCGCGGCGCACCGCACAGGGCTGTTGACCGCCCGGCATCATGCTGTGCACCACGCAACAGCCTGCTGGCATTGCAGCAGCGGCACGAACGGAGGAAGGTGCGGGCATGGGCTTCGACGGCAGCGACGACATCCGCGAGGCGCTGGCGCAGACGCGGCGCATCGCGGTGCTCGGCATCAAGACCGAACGGCAGGCGGACCAGCCGGCGTTCTACGTCGCGCGCTACCTCGTCGACGCCGGCTTCGAGGTGGTCCCCGTCCCGGTCTACTACCCGGATGCGACCGTCATCCTCGGCCGGCCGGTCTACCGCAGGCTCGCCGACATCCCCGGCGGCGTCGATCTGGTCGACGTCTTCCGCCGCCCGCAGGACCTTGCGCAGCACGTCGACGACATCGTCGCCGCGCGGCCGAAAGCCGCCTGGTTCCAGCTCGGCATCCGCAACGACGAGGCCGCCGCGCGACTGCGCGCTGCCGGCATCCAGGTCGTGCAGGACCGCTGCCTGATGGTCGAACACCGGCGGCTCACGACATGAGCGCCGTGCCGGCAGCGCACGAAGAGAACGCAGAGAACGGCGATGCGCTGCGCTTCGAGCATCTGGTGCAGATCAACGATCCGCGCGACTGGCGCATCGAGGCGCTGACGCGCACGCAGCTGTGGCGCGGCCTGCTGCTGCGCGCGCAGACGCCGAAGCTGTTCATTCCCTGGCTCGACAGCGCCGACATCGCCGCCGCCGTCGACGGCTCGCTGACGCGCATCTTGCGCTTCGGCGATTTCGAGGTGCGCGACCGCGTATCGTTCGTGGACGGGCAAAGCGTGTACTACGAGGTCGACGACACGCGCGCCGACACGCGATTCACGCTGACGATGCGCATCGAAGAGCCGCAGCCGCAGGCGCTGTTCGTGCGCTTCACTTACGAGGCGCGCTCCGTCGACCACTACGCGCAAAGTCCGCTCGGCGACATGGTCAAGAGCGCGTACCGGCATGCCGACGAAGACACGGTGTTCCGTATCCGCCAGCTCGCGGCCAGCGGCGCGCTCGAGGAGCAGTAGGCCGGAACGCGAGAGGCCGTCATGCCCTGCTCGTCAAGGCGGGAAAGCCTTCCCTGAGTGAAGGCTGCGGTTCAGGCTTTTGACTTTTTTGAACCTGCGCAGAGCTTGCCTAAAGCGCCGCCGCCACGCGCATCCGGCGATGCGTGATCAGCCGCGCCGAACGCAGGCCATCGCCGCCGGTATGGCGACGGCCGGCTTCGTCGGGCGGACACTTGGCCGCCGCGAAATAGTCGGACACCGCCGGGGTGACGGCGAGTCTGCCCTCGGCGTCACGCTGCAGCCAGCCGGCGCGCACCAGCGCCAGCTCGTCTTCACGGAATAGTGTCTGCACTGGCTCGCCGCGGTACAGCTTCTTCAGATAGAGAAAGTGATGATCGCCACATCCGTGAGGAAAAGCCACGGCCGACTCCTTGCTTCGTTCTGTTGAGGGATCACGCTGACGCGCTGCTCGATTTTGTCGCGCTTACCTGCACGCCAACTGAATGCGGCTTCACGCAATTGCCATCTGCGCGCCGCGAGGCACAGGCAAAGACAGCGATACCGGACGGCGCTCAGGGCCGCCAGTTGGCGTTGCGCTCCCAGAACGCGACGCTGCGCCGGTACGCGACGCGATCGAGCGGCACGCCGGAGCCGCCTTCGTCGACGCCGAGCGCATTGCGCATCATCGTGATCGGCGCCATCGGAATCTCCTCGGCTTCGGCCGTCGCCAGACAGCCGACGACGCCCCAGTCGGCCTCGATCGACGTGCCTTCCTTCGCCATCTGCACCCGATCGTAGAGAATCACGACGAGATAGTTCGCGACCGGCGCCTCGACGCCCTCGAACCAGCGCACCAGCACCGGCAATTCGTCCTTCGTGCGCGCCTCATAGGCACTGCGCAGCAGATGCGCGTTGTCGGCGCTGATCGGCACCGTCAGACAGCGCGTCTGCGTCCAGTTGGCATGCACGTGCAGCTTGCAGAACGGCGCATACCCGTCGAGCACTTTCAGCGGGATCTGCGTGTTGAGGCGGCGCTCGAAATCGGCCGGGGTCGTGCCGACGATGGCGTTGCGGCGGCCCGACGCCGGGAACAGGCGGGCGCGGGCGAAAGGCGTCAGGACAATGGACATGATGCTCGAAGTGCGTGGGGAACCGAAGGAAAAACGCGGACCGTCAGGCGGCGGATCGTACAGGCGCCGCTGCGGGACGTGAATGCGGCGGGCCGCATGCCGATGAGCCGATAATGACGCCTCTCACCCAGCATCGACCTCCACCCATGACCGCATCCGAAGCGCCCGGCGCGCGCGAACTGCTGCTGCTCGACGCCCTCGGTAACGATCGCTTCCGCGCGCGGCACAATCTCGACAACTACGCCGGCGCCATCTTCGGCGGACAGGCGCTCGGCCAAGCGCTGGCGGCCGCGCAGCGCACGGCGCCCGACTGGCCGGCGCATGCATTGAGCGGCTATTTCCTGCGCGCCGGCGCGATCGGACGGCCAATCGACTTTGCCGTCGAACGCGTCCGCGACGGCCGCCGCTTCGCCGCGCGGCGCGTGGTCGCCAGCCAGGACGGCAAAGCCATCTTCGACCTGCACTGTTCGTTCCACGCCGGCAGCAGCCCGAGCCTGCAGCACCGCTTCGCCGACGCCGGCCGTCCGCCGCCGCCGGAGACGCTGCGCAACGTCCAGGAATTCGCCGCCGACCACGCGCACCGCCTGCCGCCGGGCCGCGCCGAAATGTTCGCGCGTCCATTCCCGGTCGAATTGCGGCTGCTGGACTCGGAACAGTATTTCACGCGGCCCGGCGCGCACGCCCGCGACTTCTGGTGCCGCGTGCCGTCGGCGACCGGCATCGAGCGCGCGCAGGACCATCAGGCGCTGCTCGCGCTGCTGTCCGACTACTGGTTTCCCGGCATCATCGGCATGCCGCACGCCGGGCATCCGAAGCTGCGCGCGACGCTCTCGCTCAACGAGTCGATGTGGTTCCACCGCGCCGTGCGCGTCGACGAATGGCTGCTCTATCGCACCGAGACGCTCTGGGCCGACGAAGGCCGCGGCCTCGCCCGCGGCCTGATCTTTGAGCGCGACGGTCAGCTCGTGGCCAGCGTCATGCAGGAAGCCTTCCTGCCGTTGTCGTGAAGCGCAACGAAAACGGCGCTTAATCGCTGAAGCGCCGTCCGGTCCGCCGAGCCGTAAGATTCTGGTGGCGGTGAGGCTTCCCGATACGCAGTCCAATCCATTGATAACACTAGAAACAGCGCGCCTGCCGATTCTGAGTTACCGCAAAAGTTATCGCAATCACGCAAAGCCGCCGCCCGTTTCAAGCCAGCTTGCCCCGAAACGGCCGATTCTCCGAAAAACGCACCCGACGAACGGTAAGCGGTGGTGCGAGGCGGTCAGCCCGGTTTGCGCAAGCCTGCACGGGAAGGATCGGGGGCAACTCATGCCGCCTGCCGCTTCGTGCGGGCCATGCGGTACAACGCCGCTGGTCTGAAAGACCCCATGTAACGGCGGTCCGTCTTCTCCAGCAGGCCGGCACCCGTCAGGTTGCGGATCGTCCGGAATGCGGCGTAGCGGTTCATCCCGGCCTCGTTCGCGATCTCGATGACCCGAAACCCAAGCCGTTTCGGGTACTGGCGCTCAAGGTCCATGAGCGCGTCCATCAACATCGCCTGCGGGTTGGCGACGGCGGGGCGCGTCTTCATCGGCTTCGCTATCTCCAGCCGCTTGCCGGCCTTGCCTTTGCCGGTCATGACGCCAACGAGGCCGGCGGCACGATGATTTGATGCTGCGGCATCGACGGCACCGTGCCGCGGTACTGCCGGGTCGCGAGCATCGGCATTGCCAAGCGTGTCGCTCATGACGATGTCGCGGTCCATTCTGGCCCTTCCCTCCTGACGCGCTGTCCCGCAAATCATCCACCAGAGCGGAACGGCCTGCACATTCCGGCGCGTCACTTGCGTATGGTCATTGACGCCATAGACCGTCATATGGTCCCATTCACCATATGAAGGCCGCGCCAGTACTGCACGAGAAAATCCAGCATGGCGCGGGCATCGTTGAACTGGTCGTGTGGGAAGTCCCGCAGCCGGTGCCGCCATCAACGCATGGCTTCAAGTATCGGCTTGTCTACATCGTTGGCGGTGCGCGTGTCGTCGGCTACGACAACGAACGCGGCAAGGGTGACCACAAGCATCTGCGCGACGTGGAGACGACGTACACCTTCACCGACATACCGACGCTGCTGGCCGATTTCTGGAAAGACGTGGAGACAGCGCAATGAAGAAAGTCCTACATGTGCGAGCGGGCGAGCCGGCGTCAGCCAGCTTGGACCGTGCCCGCAAGTCAATGGAAGCCCTGCAAGCGGGCCGCAAGGCTGAACCGCACTACAGCGTCGGCTTCGCTTCGCTGGCGCAGATGCTGGCGACCTTCACGCCGCGCCGGCTGGAACTGATCGCCGCTCTACGTGAACAAGGCCCGACCACGGTGGCGGCCTTGGCTCGTTCGCTGGGCCGCGACTACAAGAACGTACACAGCGATGTCGCGGCGCTGCTCGAATGGCTGGCCATTGAGCGCGACGACGCGGGCAAAGTGCTTGTGCCGTGGGATGAGATAGACATCACGCTGCCGTTGACGAAGCAGGCGGCTTGAGCCCGGCTTTCCGGCGCGTATCAGTCTGCGCAGGGCCAATCGCAAAGAGGTGAAACGCTATGCCGAAGCTTAAAGCCGGAACTGCCATCCCCACCGTGGTCCAAGATCGGGCCATTACCGCCGCTGCGTGCCATGATCCGGACGCCCGGCCCCTGACTGATGCGCAGTGGAAAGCTGCAAAGCCGACGGCACGCATGGGCCGCCCGCCGAAAGCTGCGCCGAAAGAGGCGGTCAAGCTGCGCCTAGACCCCGACGTGCTGGCGGTGCTGCGTGCGACCGGCGCGGGCTGGCAGACGCGCGTCAACGCGATCTTGCGCGAGCGGTTCGCGCTGTAACCGACAACGCGCCGCCGTTCATTCGGCGACGCCGCCCGCTCACTCCTGCGCCACCTCGTTCGGTGCCGCCTGATTCCCCGCCGCTTGCTGGGTCAGGGACAGAACAAGGGCATCGTGCGCCAGCTTGCGGTTCGGTCCCTTCAGGTTGTTGAGCTTGCCGGCCAGTTCGAGCAGATCGCCCTTCGGGGCCGTGACCAGGTATTTCGCCAGATCGTTAGGCGTGGCCGCCTTGCCCGCCAGCGTGGCATAGCGGTTCACGATGTAGCTTGGGTTCGCCCCGGCCGCGACGAGGCGTTGCAGTGATTCGACATTGCGTTGCGTGGCCCATGCGGCGCCCTTGCGCGCAGCCTGCCCGAGCAGCGGGACCGCGACCGCACCAGCCGGACCGCCGACCGCAGCACCACCGGCGGCACCGAACGATGCGCCCACTATGTTGGTCGCGCCCTTTTCGCTGAAACCCAGCCGCCCGAGCAGGCGCAGCGTGTTTGATGTCGAATCGCCGCGCACGATCCGCTGCATGGCGTCTTTCTCCTCGTCGGTGAAGCCGCGCACCTTCTTCGGGTTGTCGAGTATCTTCCGGAACTGCACCCGCAAGCCGTTCTCGAAGCCGGTGGCCTGATTCTTCGCGCGCTCGACCGCGTCTTCGATGGTGCCCAGCTTGGCTTGCCGGGACCACAGGCCGCGCGCCTGCCCGAGCAGTTCGCCGGCCTGCGTCGCGTCGCCGGATTTCACGTCGGTGGGTTTCAGGTTCTGAATCAGGTCGTCGTACCGATCGATCAACTGCGAAGCGATGCGGCGCTCGTCCGGCTCCGGGCTCTTGGCCGCTGCCGCGAGAATGCGGCGCTGCTGCTCCATGTTGGCGAGCGTCGGCGCGCCGCCCTGCAAATCCTTGAACGAATCGAGCGCGTCCGCGACTCTGGGGTGAATGCGATCCCGGAAGCCCAATGCCTTGGCGTCGTCCCGAAGCCTTCCCCCGATCAACCCGACCTTTACCGGCTTGAGCGTCACCCCCAACTGGTCGGCCTGATCGTAGAGCGACTGCGCAGCGTCGTGCAGATCGTCCCGGCTCGGGACCAGCTTTTCCACGTCCTTGACCGCGCCGCGCTTGGCCAGCGTGCGCGCCGCACCACCGACCACTGCCGCCCCGGCTGGCGCAGCCACCGCGCCGACCGCACCACCTTCCGCCGCCCCCTTGAGGCGTTCGCCTTCATCCGCGTTGCCGGCACCCGCCAACGCGCCTTCCACCGCTCCCGTACCGGCGAGCGCACCCGCTGTCGCCAACTTCCCGGCCTGCGCCGCTTTGCCGATGATCCCGGCACCACCCAGCCCACCCGTTGCCACACCACCGGCGATATTGGCCGCCGTCGATGCGACCGGGTGCTCGTCGCTGAACTGCTTCCGCTCGCTGTCGTAGTGCGAGCGCATGTCGTCGTAAATCTCCCCGAGCGATTGCCCGGTGTCGGGGGCAACCCCCAGTTTCTGCGCCGCCTTGGCCGCCAGTGCCGCACCACCCAGACCGATTTCGTCGCCCCATCCGAAGGTCGCGCCTTCCGTCGCTTCGCGGGCAAGGCCCTTCGCCATGCCGACGCCCTCGTCTGCGTTCGGCGGTGGTGCGTCCGTCGGGCGCGATGCCGTGTCGTCTGCCGGCGCCGTGTCAGCACCTTGCGACTGGACCTGCGCGTGCTCGTCCGCGTCGGCCTTCAGCAGCATCTTGACGCGGCTTTCCGGCAGCGATTCGCGCAGCTTGGCGTACTGCGGGGACACGTGGCGCAGGGCATCGTCGGGCACCTTGTCCACGTCGCCGCCGTGGGCCTTCATCAGCGCCGACAGGGCCGGATTGGCGAGTGCAACGCCGTCGCTGCCCTTGGCGTCCCAGAAGCTGGCCCCGTCTTGCGGCTGAGGCTGCGCTGGGCTCTGGTCGACCATCGGTGGTGGTGCGTCCGCAACGGGCGCGCCCTGCGCCGCACTGCGATCGATCTGCGGCGACGCGCGGCTGGTGTCGGGGGCCTGCACCGGCTGGCGATCGCCGTTCGCGTGCTCGCTGAATTGCGACCATGCGTCATTGCGTTCCGCTTCCGGCACCTTCGGAGCCACCACCGCGTCGAAGTATTGCCGCTGCGCCGCCTGCTGTTCCTCGAGCGGCAGCGCCTGATAGCCGGGCGATGCTGCAACCTCATTCCACGCCTTCGCCATGCTCAGTTCCCCCAAAGATGGCTGTAGTCCTTGCGGGCCGGCTGCTGGCTCGCCTGCGTGCCGGGCTGCTGCTGCGGGGTCGCCTCCGTGTATGCGCTCTGGTCGGCGTAGAAGGGGCTGGTGTCGAGCGCTTCACGACCGTACGTCTTGCGCCGATTCTGGATGCGCGCATCGCGGAACTTCGCCGCGCGGGCGTTGATGTTGCTGATCTCCTGCAAGCGCCGATCGACGACGCGCGGGTCGTTCATGTTCTGGAACAGCTCGTTCCAGGCACGCTGCGCGTCGCCCTCGGTCTGCACGCCCTTGTTCAGCCGCAGCGAGTCGTTGCGCATCTTCTCGAGCGCCGAGCGGAAGGACGCGTAGTTCTGGCTGTGCGTGTCGGACATGCCGGCGTAGTTCCTCACCGCGCTTTCAATGTTCGCGACGGGGCCAAGCTTCAGATCACCGCTGCTGATTTGCTGGCGGAAGTTCTGCAAGTCTGACTGCATGCCGCTCGCGATGTTGAGCGCATCAAGATCGTCATCCTCCAGCTTCTGCACCGCCGCCGGCAACGGCTTTCCATTCGTCCCGGTGGTGGACTCGCTCGCTTTGGGTGCCGGGCGCGCGCCGGGGACCACTTGCCGTGTCCCGCGATTGCCGTACTGCACGCGGATCGGGTTGCCATTGGCGTCGATCTCGTCGGTGGGATTGCCGAACGTCTCGCGGTTCTTGGCGTCCTCGGGGCCGCGGTACAGCACCTTGCCCGTCGAATCGACCAGTGCATTCCCCACGGTGTGCACGCCCTGCTGCGGCTTCTCGTACGGCTCGACGCCCTCGGCATCCACCCATGTGCCATCGCTGTACCGCTCCTGCACCACCGGCTTGCCGTTCTTCGTGACGTTGCGCGTCGTGCCCGTCGGCTTTGGCGTGCCAATGCGCTTGTCGAACTCGTCCGGATCGAAGCCGTGTGAGAGCCACTCCTGTCGCGCCGCCGCCAGCGCGTCGCCGGGCTTGATCTGTCCCGAGCGCACCGCAAGGCCGGTCTCCAGCGCGCCGTGAAAATCGCCCAACAGATCGTCATCGCTCTTGAACATGACGTGCGACTTCGGATCGCTGCCGCGGCCTACCGTCGCCGGGGCCTCGTAGCTCGATCGCTTCCCGTCCTTGTCCTCGACGGTCACGCTCAACACCGGGACGTGCCCGCGATCGTCACTCAGAAAGTCGACGACCTTCTTGTCCACGATCCTCGCGCCGTCCGCGCGCACTTCCCCGACGCCGGTCTTGATGTCGTCGTGGTGGATGTCGTTGTACGCATCGATCACGCCCGGCCACGCCTGCTGCATCTGCTGGCCGTTGCCGTTCTGCAATGCCGTGGCGAAGTCGGCCAGCGCGTCGAAGTGCTCGCCCGCAGCATTCACGCGCGCCTCGCCGATCGTGCCAAGGCGAATCAGGTCGTCCTTGGTCTGCGCCACGTTGGGCTGCTTGGCCTGCGGCGCCGGCTGCTGCTGAGCGCTCGATCCGCCAAGGCTAGACATGCCCACGCCGGTGCCACCACCGTAGTACGACTTGATGATGTCCCGCTTCGCCTGCTCGTCATCGGCTTCGCGCTGCGATTTGTCGATGCCAAGCTGCGCCTGCTTCATCTGCAAGCCGCGGTACTGGCGCGTCGCGTCCCGGTCTTCAGCCGCGTCCTGCCCCTGCTGAATCGCGTTCTTGAGGCCGATCACCTGCTGAGCTGTCGAAAGCGCGGCGCCAATCGGATTGCCGCGGTAGTAGGGATTTGAGAGTCCGTATTCAGCCATCGTCAGATCCCCTTCGACATCAGCCAGCCAGCCAGCGCGCCAACGCCAGCGCCGATCGCAGTGCCAAGACCCGGAACAACCGAACCACCCGCTGCGCCCGCAGACGCGCCTGCCGCTACGCCCGTTGCGGCGCCCGTTGCGGTGCCCGCAGCTGTAGCGCCCGCTTCGCTGATCAGGCTGCCGACCAATGCGCCAGTGCCGGCGCCGCCAATCGTCCCGCTGACCTCCGCCGTCTTCTGCGCCTCCTTCGCGGCCTTGTTTTCCTGATTCCGGTTCGCCTCCAGCGAAGACGCGTTTCCGTAGACGCCCATCGCCTGCTGATCCAGCGTCGAGCCCAGCCCAATGAGTCCTGCCATGTCCTTCTCCTGAAATTGTTCGTCCTGCGATTACTGCGGATCGACGGAAACGCCTCAGATTTCGCCGTAAAGCGATTTTTCCGGCGTGGTGGTGGGTAGCATGCCTCTCTGCACATCCTGGGCGGCCTTGCCGGCGCTCAGCACCTCCCGCAGCGCCTGCATTGACAGCCGATTCACATCCAGCCGCCCGTTCCCGCGCGCGGCCGCCAGTTCCTCCCGCGTCGCCGCCGAGACCTGCGACAAATCGATCACCACCGGCGCAGTCGCCGGCCGGATGCGCTGTTCCAACTTTTCGATGCGTCCCAACCTGTTCACGGCTTTCCCCCGTTCTTTGCTTCCAGTGCCGCGTCTGCGACGGAAACCTTGCTCGCGTTGCGGCGAAGCTCGGCGATGTACTCGCCCACGTCGAAGTCAGACTGTTCGATCCCCTCAACCTCCCATCTGAGGCAAACCGCATTTTCTTCCTCGGCCATCATGTCGTCGGGCATGCCCAACATCCGGTTAAGCTCTTCGTCGCTCAGGTGCCTGAGGTTGCCCAGATCACCGCGCTGCTTTTCCAGCTTGACCACCCTCGCCTCTAGGCTCTTCATGACCTCGCCTCCAAAGCCCGCAGGCGGGCCTCTATGTCGTCGACTTCCTTGACGCGCGCCAGTGCCCCCACAGCCGCAATCAGCGCGGCGGCGACATCCGGGGACACTTCGCCCGCTCCGGCCGCGGCCAAGGCTTTCTCCGCCCGGCTCGCCAGCGATCCAGCCTCCATGCCCGGCAGCACCACCGGCAGGCTTTCCGCCTTCAGGGCCGGCACCACGCGGTCGAGCAGCACGCGCGCGGCCTGCACGTCGCCGGCAAGCGCTGCCCGCACCAGCGTGTCCACGATGCCGTCAGCCCTATCGGCGATGGCTGCGCGTAGCGCTCCGCTCAACCCGCTGCCTTTCGGTCGGCCCTTGGGATTGCCAGACGTGCCTTTCGGCCACGGGCGGCCCGGCTTGCGCTGCTTCCGGCGTGATTTTTCAGTGGTCATGCGCCCTCACCAGACCCACGGGTAAGTGCCGTCCGCGACCCGACGGGCATCGACGACTTTCCGATAGCGATCGAGCGCCGCCAGCATCACGACAGCGAGGCCCGGTCGGACGCAGGCACCGATCAGCGTTTCCAACGCCAGCAGCGCCTCCGTTTCCGCCGCCCGCCGCTGAATCTCCGGATTGTCCGCAGGTGCGCAGCTCAACGCGTCCATGAGCCGTTCATAGCGAACGCCCGCAGCCATGTATGTGTCCCGCTCGGCGTTCGTCATGCGGCCGCCTCCAACTTCGGTGCCGGCGAGCAATCGTCATCAGCCACCACCTCGACCTCTTTGCCGACCCCGTTCGCCAAAAGCCACCAAGCCGCGATGTTCGTCCGCTCGTCCGCCTGCTCCGCGACGCTCAAAGCAGCAGCCAGACAGCCGACATCAAAAGCACACCCCCTTGGTAACAATATCTGTGTGGTGACATCCACCACCGTGGAAGTCGATTTTTTGGCTTTACGGTGGTGGACGTCACCACCGTGAACGCCATTTTCTGGGGGTTTTCCTGACCCTCGGTGGTGGACGTCACCACCGTGCGTGGTGGACGTCACCACCGTGCGTGGTGGACGTCACCACCGTGTTTTTTCGTGAGGCGGTCATTTCCGGGGGCTGCCAGCGCATGAAATCTTTGGGTGGGACGCTGCCGGGAGCACCGGTCAACGGCTCGTTGGTCAACGCGTACTCGGTGGCGTGCCGGGCCTTGAGATTGAACGAACCCGGCGACAACTCGCGAAGCCATCCGAGCTTGATCAACTCGTCGCGGGCCATCCTCACGCGGTGGTGATTGCCAATCCCCAGCCGCTCCATCATTTCGCGTACCGACATGAAGAGGCGGTTCTCGCCACCGCTGTACAGCGCGCGGAACTCGACCAGAAGCGCACGGGCGTCCGTGGAAAGGGCGCGGTAGGCCGGGCATTGCAGTTCGTAGCGGTAGAGGCGCACATGCGATTCCCCGCCGTCTCTGCGCCCCTTGTGCTTGGCTCGGTTGCGGCTCATGACGAACCTCCCCCGACGCTCTGTAGCGCCTTGATGACCTCCGGCAGGGCGTCGCGCTTGATGCTCAGGCCCTTGGCGGATGGCTTGTACTCACCATCGTCAGCCAGATACCACACGCGCACATCAACCAAAGCATGTCCCTTGTACTCCGTCGCCTGGACGCGGTAGACCTCGCGGGCGTTCTTTTGGATTTCGATGGTGTCGGTCATGGCGCACCACCCCCGGCCGGCATCTCCTGCAAAGCAACGCCGGGCCGACGGCCAAGCCGGGACGGCATGGTCGCCGCCCGCTTCAAGCGCCAAAAAATGTCAGCGTGCCGAGTGATGATTTCCGGGTAGGCTCTGACTACCTCTTCAGCCGCTTCCCTTGGCAGTGCTACGGTCTCCGGCAGCCGTTCGCCGCGTTTGCTGGCCTCGAGTAGCCACAAACAAACACGCTCGCCACGCAGATGGCTGCTTTTCCTCCAATCCGGGGCAAGCGGGCAGATCGGCGCGCTGCACGTCTGAAACTTCGGGCAGTGGTTCGGGCTCATGCGGCGCCCCTTTCGGCCCGCTCAAGCAGGTCGCGTGCAGCCGCGAGGAACTCTCGCACGAGTCGGCGATCATGGAGACCGGCGCCGGGCTTGACGCACAAGCGGCCCTCGTCGACGTGGTGCAAAAACTCGCTCACCAAGCCGAACAGCACCACCCAGCGACGGCGGTCGTCGGGAATCACAGGGCCGAAGGCGTAGCCCCGGCGTTCGTAGCGCGGCGGGGCGCTGTCGTTCTCGATGTGGTCGGTCATACGAGCACCCCGCCTTCATCGCCCGCGATCGCCGGGTCGTCGTCGGCCTCGGTGGCGGGTGTGCTGCGCAGCACGTACAGCCCAACGCGATGCGTGCGGCCGCACTCGGTCGGCGCCTCCACCCAAACAAGATCGATGGCGTAGCCGAATCGGTGGCGCAGCTCATGGACGCGCGGGGCGGGCATGAGGCAGTCCAGATCACGCCTCAGCTCAATCGTCGTCGCCGGGCCTTGGCGCAGCCGCTCGAGGACGCGATGACGCTGCGCGGCGGGGTCGTTCCAAGGTAAGATTCGCGGGCTCGTAGTACTGTCCTGAGCCGCCGTGACGTTCCCGCGTCCGGCGGCTTTTTCGTTGGCAGGGCTCATTCCTGATCTCCATGCCGCGCGCCGCGCTGGGCGGCGAGCGCTTCGAGATAACGGACGATCTCGCCTTCGACGAAGTACGTGCGGCGGCCAAGTTTGACCGGCTTCGGAAAGCTGGGGTCGCGGCGCATCAGATCGTAGATCGCCTGCCTCGAACGAAGGCCGAGCGCGTCGCGCGTGTCGGTGAATGGAAGGAAGCGGCGAGCCGCAAGGCTTCCGAGTTCTTCATGCGGAAGCTGGGGAGCGGCGAGCTTAGGTATCGCCGGCTGCTGGCTGGTTGCTGCTTGTGCCATGTCGTCGCCTCCTTGGGCGGTGGTGGACATGGCTACGCACTTTATTCGTCACTTCGCGGCTGAAAACAAAAATAAATGCCATACCGATCGCGCAACATTTTTCATAAATGCCACACGATCGCGTGTCATTTTTTCTTGGGCCGCCCGCGCCCTCCGCCACTGGGGGTCAGTTTACGAACCTTGCTCTCACCGACACCGTACTTTTTGGCTGCTATCGCACGCGCCTTCTTCAAATTTCCACATTCCGCGTATTGCTTGGCGACTTCAGCTTTAATGTTTTCAGCCTTGGCTTCCGTTACCTGATTCTGGCGGCGGGTCAACCGCTCTACCCTCTGCCTTTTCGCGGCAAGGGCTTTCCTTCCATCGAAGTCAGCTTTCATCAGGGCCAGCGACAGGACAATGCCATCGTCGCTAATAGCTTCATCAGCATTGTCGATAAGGCTTCTGATTTCTTCCATGCGCAGTTCCCGCGTGCCCAAAGATAAAGCAGCGATAGCGCTGACCCGCCGTGCATGACTTTCCCCAAATAGATCACTGTTCGCCCCAAACGCAGCTCCTTGGCATTTTGCTCTTTCGATCAAGCCATCGTAGAGCCGGATTGCGTCGCCAATTGGGAACACGCTGAGCCCGAGACGGCCATTTTCGGACATTTCCCCGAGTCTGTCGGTCAGCTTCTTGCGTCGCTCAATCAATTCGCTTGTCAGTTCTCTGAACTGATCAAGTGCGGCTTCCCCCCATTCATGAAGTATGGCCTTCGGATCGAACTTCTTTTTCTTCGTCGCCATGCCCTCACTTCCCCACCAGCCTGTGCCGCTCACGCTGCACGCCCTTGGCGCCGGGCTGGCCCTTGAGTCGGGCGGCATGCTCGGCGATCGCCGCCAAGTCGCGCATGTAGTGCTTGCCGTCCTTGTCGCTCTTGCAAGGATCGCCAAAGGATCTGGCCGCAGGAACACGGGTGTCATCAGCGGTGGTGCGCAGCGCCTGCCGGACCTGGGCGCGCTCGCGCTGGTGCTCGGCGCGCTTGAACGGCTTGTCGCTGGCGGCCGTCGTCATGGCGACGACAGGCGTGCGCTTGCGGCTGCGGCTCATGCTCAGAACCAATCCCAACGGTGGTGCTTGCGCTCACGTTCCGGATCGCAGCCATCTCGAACGGCGGCACCATCCTGCGTACGCCTGCGTTGACGCAGTGCGCGCTTGAAGCGTGAGGGAACACGCGTGCCCTTTGGCTGGCGATCGGATGATGACCGGCTCATGGTCAGGCCACGGCCGGCACGATGATCGGCTTCACCTTCGCCTTGAACGTGCGCTGCGCCTGCCAAAGGTCGTACTTGGCCTGCATGCTGAGCCACGATCCCGGCGTCGTCCCGAGTGCCTTGGATAGCCGCAGGTCCATTTCCGCGCTGATCCCGGTGGCGCCATTCAGCACGCGCGACAGCGACACGCGGGCCACACCAAGCCGTTCAGCCGCTTCAGTAACGCTGATTTCTTCCAGCCACTCGCGCAGCACTTCGCCGGGGTGTGGGGGGTTGTGCATCGTCGCCATGTTCGCCTCAGTGGTAGTCCTGATAGTCCACGATCTCGGCATCGCCACCTGTGAAGGTGAACGTCAGCCGCCAGTTCTCATCAACCCAGACCGCCCAGTGCCCTTCCAGGCCGCCATGCAACGGATGAAGACGCCAGCCCGGCGCGTTCATGTCCGCGGGCGCGCTGGCATCATCCAGCCGTGCAAGCTGCAAGCGCAGGCGCCTGGCATGCTTGGGTTGAATACCCGTCGTCTTGCCGGTCTCGAAGAAGGTCTTGAGTCCTTTGTGTCGGAACGATCGGATCATGGCTCACTGTATCATGGTGCGTTATATGCGACAAAGAAAGGGCCGGGTCGCTCCGGCCCTACGCTGCACCAGGCCGGTGAAGACCCGGCTCATGGTCGGCTGCCGCCTGCCACGGCTGAATGCGCGCCAGTGATCCCGCAAGCTCGTCCCTCGCAGTCTCAAGGTCAAAGCGGGCCTGCCCGCGCAGCCAGTAGCCATCGCTCAGGCCGAAAAACTTGCACAGGCGCAGGTCGGTGTCGGCCGTGATCGCACGGCGACCGGCGATGATGTCGCCGATCCGGGTCGGCGGCACGCCGATCTCCTTGGCAAGACGGTACTTCGTAATCCCCATCGGGCCTAGAAATTCCTCGGCCAGAATCTCGCCAGGGTGAATCGGGTTCAGCTTCTTCGCCATGTTCGCGCTCCGTCAGTGGTAGTCCACGATTTCAACGTCTTTCGGCCCTTGCGGCGTCCAGACAAAGCACACGCGGAACTGATCGTTCACGCGGACGCTGTGCTGGCCCTTGCGATCCTTCTTGAGGGCTTCCAGCTTGTTGTTCGGCGGCACCTTCAAATCGTCCAGCCGTCCGGCAGCCACGCTTCATGCTCAGGCGGCCGCCGACGCCCGCAGTTCCTGCCGCAACACCTCCCGCAGCTTGCGGACCGTCAACGGGGAGTCGTCCTTGCCGATGGCGGCGCGCAGGGCCTCGTTGATCGCCGTCTGATAGCCGGTCCCCTTGGCTTCCGCCTGCTTGCGGAACGCCTCTATCACGTCATCGTCCAACATGATTGTGATGCGGGTCTTGCCGGGCGACGGGATGACCGCGCCGCGCTTGCCCTTGCTGAAGTCGTATTCCTTACGCATGGTAGTGCTCTGCCTCGCCGGGACTGGCCTTGCGAGCGGAAATAACGCGCGTCCGCTCCCCGCGCTGCGTATGGATGACGATGAGCACGCGACCAAGCGCATCCATGCCAAGCGTGATGCTGCGCCGCTCGCCCTCGGCGTCTGGATCGTCAATCGTCACGCCGAATGGGTCGCGCAGCGCCTGTTCCGCATGGGCAAAGCTAACGCCTCGATGATGTCTCAGGTTCGCCGCCGCTTTCGCAGGGTCAAACTCGAAGTCCATACACCACCATTATACATATGACATGCATATAAAGAGGCCGATCGCTCCGGCCCTTCCCTCACGCCCGGCCGGTGAAGACCCGGCTCATGCTCAGCGCGCCGCCTTCGCCAGCACGTCCGCCATGCGCGTTTGCCAGCCGGGGCCGGTGGCCTTCCAGCGCGTCAGCACGCTTGCCGGCAGGCGGATCGAAACCAGCGTGCGCGGATCGGCGGCGCGCGGACGGCCGCCCTTGTTCACCACGGCGCGCGTCAGCATCTCGTCTGACAGTTCCGGCAGTTCCTTGTACTCGTCGGCCTTGATCTGGTGCGCATCTACGCGCTTCATGTCAGACCGCAAGGTGCGGGGCGATTTTCCTTTGTTCGCGCTCATTGGCTTTCCTCATGCTGAAAACGTGGCGGGTCTTGCCGCGTGGCGTGTACCCGATGACGACCATGCGCCCAGCCAGATAGCCGTAGCAGATAATCCGCTTCTCGCCGTAGTCCTTGCGCGTGTCCTCGATTTCGAGCGTCACGCCCGTGAACACATGCTCGGCATCCATGAAGTCCAAGCCGCGTTCCTCGATGGTCTTGGCTCGCTTGGCCGGATCGCAGGTGATCGCCATGCCAGTTATTGTATTTACGGAAACATGAGAAGAAAAGGGCAGGACTCTCCGGCCCCTCCCTTGCGCCCGGCCGATGAAGACCGGGCGCGGTGGTGCAGGTCAACGCATGCCCTCCTGGCGTAGCGCCCGCTCGGCGGCCTCGCGATGTATGCGGTACGGCATGAGCCCCAGGCAGTACACCGCGACGGCTGCCCCGATGCTCACCCACCACACATGCCAATAGCCCTGCGCGGAGATCGCGGCAAGCACCGCCGTGTAGGTGGCGAAGTCCTCCGCCACGCTCTCCCGCTCGCAGGCGACGTGCAGGGCAAATTCCGCTGGCGTGTTGGGTAACCATGTCATCGGTCGACCTCCTTTGCGATCCGCCCCTGCCGGACCATCTCGGCGAGGACGGCAAGCCCTTTCTGCGTGACCCGGATTTCGCCGTTCACCTCGACCAGAAGGCCCGCTTCGACGGCCTCCCGTGAAGCGGCGAAGCCGGAGAAGCCGATGTCGTCCGGCTCGTCGTAGTCGTCAAGGGCACTCATGTTTTGAGTCCTGTTGTTCGGCGAGCATGAGCGAGCGGCGCAGCTCGGCGAGCACGTAAGACATTCCGGCTTGCGCGTCATCGCTGAAGGCGACGCAGTTGGCCCGCTCGTCGACGACTTCTTCCAGAAACGCGACAACCGTCGCGCACTGGCGGATGGTTTCTCTGGCGTTGATGCCAATGAATGCACCCTGAGACTCGGGCATGCTCATGACCGCACCTCCTTGTCCTTCGACACGTCCCGGAACGCTTCCCACAGCGCTCCCAACAGAACCTTCAGGTTGTCCATGCGCTCGGCAATGCCATTCAGGTAGACGCTCTGCATTTCGTCGTCGACCTCATGAAAGCTGGCGAGGCCGTCGTCGCAGATGACAGCGAGACTGGCGCGTGCGCGGCTGATCTCGAGCAATGCGGCATCGACCAAGGCCAACGGCTCGGCGTCCAAACCGACGGTGAAGGCGGCGCTCATGACTGCGCCTCCTTTTCCCCCCACCGGATCGTCGCGACTGTTGCCATCGCATCAGCCATTTCCAGCAAGTACCCCACGCCGTACAGCGCTTTTCCTGCGTCCTGCGGGTTGGCAGCAACAGATGAACCCTTGTGCCCAAGCTCAAGAGCCAGAATGGCGACCATCCCGCGCGCCGCGCTCGACAGGCAGAATGCATCGCTCAGCAGTTGATCCGGGGCCGCCTCGTCGGCGACGTAGTAGGTGGCATTGAGCGAGAACAGTTCCTCGCGTTCGGTCGGCGCGGGCTTCGTCGGAGTCTTCATGGCGTCACCTCGCCGGCCTTTGCCATTTCGTAGCTCTCGCAGGCATCCACCACCGCCTTTGCCTGTTCCGTCAGGCGGTACGCCGCCCATGCCAGCGTGCGCGGATCGTCGGGCGTGTGCGTTTTGATGTCGCTCCCGCTGCGGCAACCAATGCTTCGGCACAGGTCAACTGCCGTATCAAGAAGGTCGCTCGCAACTTGCAGCGCATCGCGGATCGGCACGCCGGCGGCCACCGTGAACAGGGGCACATCCATGGCCGCTTCGTGGAACGATAGTGCCGACGTGACCGGCACCGGGGTAACATCACTTCCAGCTTGTTTCATGGCTCTATTCCATGTTGCGAGTCAGGGGCGGCAGAGTGCTGGTACCACTCCGCCTGCCCCGCCTCAGATGCCCGTGGGACCGCACGGGCGACGGTTTGAAACTCAGGCGATGGACGCTTCCCACGCCTCGATGCGCTTCATCATGTCCCGGCCAATACGCCGGCCATGTGCATCGCTTTTGTCGATCGCTTCCTGTGCGTCGCGTCGAAACGACGCCAGAACGTCGCGCCGATCCGATCCGCTCAGATCAAGAAACTTCCTGTAGGTCAGGCCGTCAATGCGCGACCTTTCGCTGATGTGCTGCCTTGTCATGCTCGCCACCTCTGTCATGCCCGGCCGTGATCCGCCGCCGGGCTTCGCGGTGAATCAACCTTCAGGCCGCGCGCAGCGGCGTCACCTTGCTGTCACCGTGCTTCAGGCTGTCCAGGTAATCCGCCCACGCCTGCAACATCCGACGACGCTCGGGCAAGAAGCGCAGGTGCTGGTCACGCTTGTACTTGCCGCGAACACCCGCAACCTTGTGCGATAGCTGCGCCTCGATGGCGTTGTCCGACCAGCCCATCTCCTCAAGCCGCGTGCTCGCCATGTGCCTGAAGCCGTGGCCGACCATCTGGCCCTTGTAGCCAATGCTGGCAAGCGCCGCGTTCACGGCCGCTTCCGACATGCAGCGCTTCGGATCACGCGCACCGGGGAACACGTACCGACGGCGGCCGGTCAGTGGAAGCAGCTCGCGCAGGATCGCCACCGCCTGCGCGGACAATGGAACGATGTGTGGTTCGGCGTCGCCCGACTCCTTCAGCGCTCGGCGAATCTTTCGATTGGCCGGCTGTACCCGGTACTCAGGCGCATCGCCGTCCAAGTCATGCAAGTGCGCCCATTCCATCGTGCGCAGTTCGTTCGGCCTGCAAAACAGGTACGGCGCCAGACGCATGGCACAGCCGACAACGAACGTACCCCTGAAGCCGTCCATCGCGCGCAGCAGTGCCCCGATCTCGTCGGGCCTTACGACGGACGGAAAGCCGTTCTCACGCGCGGCCGGCAGCACAGCGGACAGCGCGTGCGCCGGGTCGAGTTTCGCGCGGTTGGTGGCGATCGCGTACCGCGACACCCGGCTCAACTGCTCACGCAGGCGGTGGGCCTGCTCCAGATGCCCGGCGGCGAACACGCGCTTGATGCACGGCAGGTAGTCGTCGACCTCGATTTCCGCCATCGGCCGGTCCCCGATCCATGGGAACGCATGCTTTTCGAGCCGCAGCGCCTCTTTGTCGTAGTGCGAGGCCGCCCACTCGTGCTGCTTGACCGCGAGCCATTCCCGGGCCACTGCCTCGAAGGTGTTGGCCGTACGTTCAGCGGTCGTGGTCTTGTCGGCCTTTTTCTGGGCGACCGGGTCGATGCCTCGGGCAATGAGACGGCGGGCATCTTCGAGACGCTGGCGGGCATCGGCAAGCCCGGTGTCCGGGTAAACGCCCAAGCTCATGGTGTTCCGCTTGCCGGCGACGGTGTAGCTGTACCGCCACCACCGGGAGCCGTTCGGGTTGACCAGCATGAACAGCCCGCGATCATCGGTCAGCCGATACGGCTTGTCCGTGGGCCTGGCGCGTTTGATGGCGGTGTCGGTCAGCAATGCAGTAACTCCGGGGGCGGATTTGATGCCGACACCCAAGTTACTGCGGAAGTTACTGCGGTCAAGCAATGGCTGCCGGTGGACAGCGATGGACGCCAAAAACACAAAACCAACAAAAAACCGCGCATTTAGCGCGGTTATCTGTACGTGTTTGGTCGTCTATGGACCATGTACTGGTGGACGGTGAGG
>JASGFY010000033.1:0-31081 GCA_047605265.1 Solimonas sp. | reverse complement strand
TGATCACGTGATCGTCGATGTGATCGTCGATGTACTGGTACACCTTCTTCAGATCCTCGTTGTGGATCCGGCCCATGTCGATCTTCACTTCTTCGTCGCCGTACGGTCGGATCCCCAGCTTCGGCACCGCTTTCGGTGCTTCGACCGGCGACGAGCTTTTTTGTCCCAACGAAGACGGCGTCTTTTCACATGCCGTCAGACCGAGCCCGACCAGGAGGACCGGCGCCAGCCATTTTCCGATTTTCGATTTCACCATTTCTTCCTCATATCGATTGGCACCTGAACAGAAAGGCAGAAGCCCTCCCGCGGAGACACTGCGGTCGGGCCTCTGCCACTTAACTGCCCATGCGCTTAGAACGACACGCGCACCCCGATGCGGTACGTCCTCCCGAGCACGTCATACAGATAACGATTGGTCTGCAGATAGGCCGGCGTGTTTTCCGATCCGTAGCCGCTGACCGACGCGATAACCGGCGGATCGCGACCGAGCACGTTGTTGACCGTGAAGAAGAACTGACCTTCGCCTTTCATCAGCGGGAAGCTGCGCGTGATCGATGCATCGAAGAACCAGGCGCTCGGCACGTGGTTATCGTTGATCGTATAGCGCCCTGTAGCAAGATCGGTCGGGCAATTGCTGGCGCATTCGATATAGGCGTTGTCGATGACGCCCTTGCTGACCCCGCGGGCAACGACGTTATAGAGCCAGCCGCCTTGCTTGTACGCCGCGGTCAGCCGATACAGCCAGTCCGGCGTCGCGTAACCATTGCCGTTGGCGCCCGCCTCGTTGATCGCCGTCGTGCCGTCGTCGGTCGTATTGGTGATGTAGTGCGTCACCATCGCGCGCAGGTCGAGATTGCCCGCGCCGGGAATCCAGTTGCTCAGATGAACGCGATAGGAGCCTTCGATGTCGACGCCCCGCGAGATCATCTTGTTGAGGTTCTGGTAGTACAGGTAGATGTAATCGAGCGTGCTGGCGCCGGCCGTGCCTTCCCAGACCATCTGATCGCAGTATTCGCCGGTCGCTTCGCAATACTCGGAAATCTGCTCAGCGCTCAGATACGAAATGACGTGATCGATCTTGACCTGGTAATAGTCGATCGACATCGCGAAGTCCGGCAGGAAGCGCGGTTGCAGCACGATGCCGGCGCCATAGGCATCGGCCACCTCCGGCACGATATCCTTGCTGCCTTTCAACTGCTGCACGAACGAATAGGTCGTATCGTTGTAGGACACCGTATTGGTCCTCGCCGTTCCGGTCGCATACAACTCGTCCATATTCGCTGCACGAATGTCGCGTGAACGCGACGCACGGAACTTGACGTCATCGATCGGCGCGTACGTCAGACCCGTCTTCCAGGTGTTGACGCCACCGGACACGCTGTACCCGGTGCGGCGGTAGGCGCCGTCGAAATCCAGCCCCTTCCACAACGGCACGACGGTTTCGACGAAGGCTTCCTTGACGTTGTAGCTGCCCTTGGAAACGACGTAGTTACCGAAACGCCAGCCGCTCGTGTACTGCTCGGCGACGTCACCATCCATCGACTCAAGGCGCCATTCACCGCCAAACGCGACCGAGATCGGCCCGGCCCAGCCTTCGATGTCGTTCGTGTTGAAGCTGACCGATCCGACATCCTGGGAGAACTGCTGCGTGCGTCGCGGCGTACCCAGAACGTAGTCCTTCGCCGCCTGGCTGGCGAGTCCGATGCCGAACATATCGAGCGGCACGCAGCCGTCCGCCTGCGCGGTCGCCGAGCGGCAGACGATGTTGCCGTCATCATCGGTGACGGCATCGAGCGCATAGGAGAGACGCGTCGCGTTATAGGTCGCCGTCTCCTGCTCGTCGGTATTCGTGATGCCTTTCTGGTAGTAGGCATTCCAGGTGAATTTCTTCGCAAACACATTAAAAGCGCCGTCGCCGCCCACCACGTAGCGCTGCGTCGATCTCGTGTTGTGACTGCCGGACGGATCGAAGCCGGCCATGCCGGTCGCGAACGTGAAGGAACTGTCCACCTGGCTGGCGATCTCGGACGGCAGGTAAGCGTTGTCGGAATAAACGGTCACACCCGTCGTCGGCGCCTGCATGTAATAGGTGAGCCCTTTGTAGCGGGCGTACGAAACCTGCGCGAAGACTTCGGTCTGCGGCAGCACTTCATAACTCGTGCGTCCGAATACGCTCTGTCGGTTCTCTTCAGGCTGCAGCGTGTTCGTCCCTAGGATGCCGGACGTCGTGTACTTCCAGTCGCCTCCCCGCATCCACATGCCGGTGCCCTGGGAATCGCCGAAGTCCAGCTGATTGATCGAACCGCCCTGGCCGAAATACGTGCCCGCCAGATCGCCGGACGTGATGAGGCCGCCCGGCGTGTACGTGCGGATACCAATATGGTTGCCGACGAAAAAGGTGGGGGCGCCCGTGGACGTATCCGGATTGAGCATGCCGAAATGACCGTTCTGGTCCCACTTCGGCGCGATGTTGGTGAGGATGGACTGATCGAACAGGGAGCCGCTGAACAGCGCATGACCCTTGCCGTCGGCGAACGGCGTGCCGGCCGTCAGCGTGAGCTTGCGATTCGGGCCGCCGTACGTGTCGGTCTCGCCGTATTCGACCGAGCCCTTCACGCCCGTGTATTCCTTGTCGAGAATGAAGTTCACGACGCCGCCGACCGCGTCCGAGCCGTATTGCGACGATGCGCCGCCGGTCACGACTTCGACACGCTTGACCAGTTCCTGCGGAAAGGTATTCGTATCGACCTTGCCCGTCGCCGACGACACGACCGAACGCTGCCCGTCGAACAGCACGAGCGTGCGGCCCGCACCCAGCGCGCGAAGATTCAGGGCGGCGATGCCGGCTTCGCCGTTGCTGAGCGAACCGGACGAGTTCGCGGCGGTCGAACTACCCTTGATCGACGGCAGTTGATTGACGAAATCGGCGATGCTGGCCGGCGCCGTCGCCTGGATTTCTTCCGTGCTCAGCACCGTCAGCGGCGTCGGTGCCTCGAAGCCGGCGCGCTGCACGCGCGAACCGGTGATGACGACCTCCTCGACCGGCGCCGGCGGCGGCGCTTCGTCCGTCGCGGCGGCCGCCTCGGGGGCGACGGCGACTTCGGCGGATGCCGGCGTTTCGAGTGTCGCTTCGGGCGCCGTCTGTGCGTGCGCCATGCCGGCCCACAGCACCGAATAAGCGCCCAGCCATGCCGCATGGCGCGCGTTGTCGCGCGCGAGGCGCAAGACGCGCGGAATCAGGGCAAGCGCCGGAACGGATTCAGCCGTCGACGCGAAACCCGGTGCAGTCTTTGAAAACACTTTCATTGCCTTCCCCAAGAGAACTTGCAAGATCAAGAACGGCGCGCCCGGAAGTGGGCTCGTTTCGCCGCTCCCGCTGTCTTGGAACCTGAGAGTTTCCGCACGCTCCCGTGCGTTGCTCCTTCGGTGGATCCACGCCTTGCACGCGGATCTCTCTTCAGACGGCAAAACGGCGTTGCAGTACGGGAGCCTGAGCGTTTATGGGAGATTGCGCCTTCGGCGGAGCACCGGCGAACCGGTATTCACTCTCCTGCGAGCCGTGTGGTTTGAGTCAGATATGCGGATGCGACTGGATGCTCCCTTCAAGAGATCGTGGATGCGCAGGTTGTAGGAGCACGAAACATGCCACGGTTGTCGCCCGCTGCCTTTTCGGCCGAAATCTTCAAAAGCTTTCGCGGTACGCCCATTGAAAAAACAGCCAAGAAGATGATTCACGTCATTTTCAAAATAAGGCGATTCGCCAAATTTGAATTCATTTTTCCTTCGAAACTGAGATACGACGCATCGGCGCTCCATTGACCGATGGCCGACGCACCATTGTCAACGCCGCGTGCCCTGACCCGGAACATAGGCGCCGTTTCATGGTTCGCCGGCATCGCCGGCATCACATGACGCCGTGATGGTCCGGCGCGATACCTGACATAAATTTCATCTTGTATCGATATTTTTCTTTGAAATCTCGCCGATTCCCGAATACTTCAAGACGGCCATTCACCAGATTCTCCGTCCATAAAAAAGGACAGCCATGGCTGTCCTTTTACCGTCATCGATGTCGGTGAGCTTCCATCAACCGCTGCCGTCCTTCGCTGCTGCTTCCCCAGCCGGCGGGCTGTCGGTGCTGCGAAGCGTCGGATAATGGATGCCGAGCTGTTCGAGATAGCTGCCGTATTTCTTTTCGTCGTAGTAGTACTTCTTCATCTCGGGACGATACTTCTCCATGATCCCTTTGTTTAGCCAGATCGCCGGCTTGTCCTGCGCGCGCAGCAGCGGCTGATACTTCGTGTCCCTGGTCTGCACGTTGACGAAGTAGTCCTTGGCGTCCGCGCGGAGCTTGTCGTTCGTCATCAGGTCGAGCAGCGTCATCGCCTGCACCTTCGCGCCGGCGATGATGCCTTTGTGCGCGATCGGCGTCGCCATCGAAATCGCGTTCGACCAGTTGTGGCCCGGCAGATTCGGAATATTGGACGGATAGGACAGCGTGATGGTCGGCACCTGCCAGGTGACGTCGCCGATATCGTCGGAACCGCCGAAACTCGGCTCGGACGGTATCGGTGCCTGATTGATCGGCTTAAGCGTCGTATCCAGGCCCGTCTGCGGCACTTTCAGTTCAGCCTGCACCGCCTTGGCCAGGGTCTGATCCGCTTCGGACCACTGTGGCAGGCCGACGATCTGCGCATTGGCGTAGACGTCCATCGCGATGGCTTTGTTGAAGTGATTCGGCCACGCCGAACCGAGCACCTGCGAATCCCAGCTCGTGTCGGTCATCAGCGCGGCGCCGTCGGCCATCTTGTTGCCGATGTCCCACAGGCCCTTGATGTGTTCGTAGTCGGTCTCGCGGAAGTAGTACCAGACGCTCGCGTTCGGCGGCACAACGTTCGGCTGGTCGCCGCCGTTCGGAATCACGCTGTGCGAGCGCTGCGACAGCCGTAGATGCTCGCGGCGGAAGTTCCAGCCCACGTCCATCAGCTCGACCGCGTCCAGCGCCGACTTGCCGCGCCACGGCGCCATGCCGCTGTGCGCGCTTTCACCGTGGAAGTTGTATTGCACCGAAATCAGGCCGGTCATCGGGATCGCGCCCCAGGACGTACCGAGATTGCTGCCGACGTGCGAGAACAGCACGGCGTCGACGTTCTTGAAATAGCCGTCGCGCACGTAGTACGCCTTGGTCCCCAGCAGTTCCTCGGCGACGCCGGGCCACAGCTTGATCGTGCCGGCGATCTTGTTCTTCGCCATGAAGTCCTTCACCGTCAGCGCGGCGATGATGTTCACGACCTGCCCCGAGTTGTGCCCTTCGCCGTGGCCCGGCGCACCGGGAACGATCGGATCGTGATACGCCACACCCGGCTTCTGCGACGCCTGCGGGATGCAGTCGAGGTCCGAGCCCAGCGCGATCACCGGCCCGCCCTCGCCGCTCGTCCAGCTCGCCATCCAGGCCGTCGGGATGCCGGAGATGCCCGTCTCCACCTTGAAGCCGTTCTTCTTCAACAGATCGACCAGATAGGCCGACGTCTCGAACTCCTGGAAGCCCAGCTCGCCGAAACTGAAAATCTTGTCGTTCATCACCTGCGCCAGCTTCGCCTTTTTGTCGATCGCCGCGATCATCTCCTTCTTCAGGGCTTCCCGCTGCGCATCGCTCAGCGTCGTCTGCGCGCCGGCCAATGCCGGCGCCGCCATGCAGGCGGCGCCCAAGGCTGCGGCCCATAACGTCTGCTTGAACATTTGGATATCTTTTCGTGTGCGTGAGGTTTGAGAGCGGAATGCCGCTGCGGCGACGATCCCGCCCGAAGTCGGTTCAGTGTGGTTCGAAGCTGAATCGCGGCGCCGGACAATGAATGCGGGGCCGCCCGCGGCAGCGGTCAACGAACGCCGGCCGCGCAGTGGCGCAGACCGGCGTCGACGAAGGCCGGTCGGCCTGCGCTGCGTAGGCGCTTGCATGGAAACGGATATCACGAATCTTCATCGCTGTCCCCGACCACAAAAGCGACGCCGCCCCGATTGGGGGTCGAGCGCCGCTCCCGCTGTCCTGGGACCTGAAAGATTCGGCGCACCATGATGATGCGCTTTGCTTCTTCGGTGGATCCGCGCCGGGCGGATCGCTCTTCAGACGGCAATTCAGCTTCGCAGTACGGGAACCTGAGCGTTTATGGGAGATTGCGCCTTCGGTGGACGGCCGATGCCTTGGCCGCCGCTCTCCTGCGAACTGAGCTTTGAGCCCGCCGATTATGCCTGGGCATGGTCGGCGGGCATTTAGGGCCCGCACGTAACGTGCCACGCCCCCCTTCCGGCGGCGGCTGCACGCCAGATGTCGAAAATTTAATTTTCCCCGCGTTCGTGCGATTCGAGCGGCTCGGCGGGATTCCGGCCGGGCGCGAGGTCCTTCAGGCGGCCGATGACGGCGCCGACCTGCCGACGGTCGCCGCTGGTCCGCCACTCGAAGCCGCCGCTGCCGGCGGTGCGCAACAGGCCTTCGCGCTCGAGCACGCGCCGCGTCTGCCGCGCGACGGCAGCGCCGGTCTCCAGCAGCGTCACGCCCGGTCCGGCGACGTCGGCGATCAGGTCGCGCACGAACGGATAGTGCGTGCAGCCGAGCACCAGCGTGTCGGCGCCGTCGCGCAGCAGCGGTTCGACGTAGCGCTGCACGAGCGCGCGCACGGCCGGACCGTCGAGCTCGCCGCGTTCGACGAATTCGACGAGCCCCGGACATGGCTGCGTGATGACGCGGACGTCGCCGCCGTGCTGCGCCTGCAGCCGCAGGAACTTGTCGCCGGCCAGCGCGGCGCCGGTGGCCAGCACGCCAACGACGCCGGACTTCGTCCCCGCGATCGCCGGCTTGATCGCCGGCTCGATGCCGACGAAGCTCAGCGGATAGGCCTCGCGCAGCGGTTCGACAGCGGCGATCGTCGCCGTATTGCAGGCAACGACGATCAGCTTCGCGCCGGCCGCCAGCAGTTCGTCGGTGATCGCGAACGCGCGCGCGGCGATCTCCGCCGCCGGTTTGCCGCCGTACGGGCAATGGCCGCTGTCGGCGTAGTAGAGGAACGATTCGTGCGGCAATTCGCGGCGCAGTTCGGCAAGCACCGACAGGCCGCCGACGCCCGAGTCGAAGACGCCGACCAGTGCCGCGCGCGCATCGTTCATGCCCCACCGCTCGCTTCGCCACGCCGGTCACCCGGCACAGCAGCCGGCGCGATCACCGGCGCGACGGCAGGCGGCGGCGCCTGATCGGCCACCGCATGCGGCGCGCGCAGGAAGCGCGACACCAGGGCGTTGAAGGCCTCGGGCATCTCGGCGGGCAGGCCGTGATGCGCGCCGGCGATGATCCGCAGGCGGCCGCGCGGCAGCGCATGAACGAAGCGCACCGTCTCCTCGCGCGTGAAGTAGTCGTGCTCGGAGCCGACGACCAGCACCGGCATCCGCAGCTGCGACAGGCGCGGTATGGCCGACCAGCGGCCGAGCGCCGCCAGCGCCGACAGGTAGGCGTAGCGCGTGTTTCGCGCGCCGCGCGCGATGCTTTTCTCGCGCTCGGCGGCATGCTCGGGGCCGGGATACATGCGCCGGGCGCCGATGCGCGACAGCCGCGCGGGACCGAGCAGGCCCATCACGATCCAGCGATACGAGAATTCGGTCCAGTGCCGCAGGGTGCGCGGGCGGAACGCCGGCATGCTGTTGGCGACGACCAGCTTCTGCACGACGCGCTTGCCGCCGCCGAGCGCGAGCTCCTGGGCGATCGCGCCGCCCATCGAATGGCCGACCAGCGCGAAGCGCTCGACGCCGAGCTGCGCGAGCAGCACGGCGACGTCGCGCGCAAGACGGGGGATCGAGTACGCGCGCCGGCCGGCGCCGCTGGCGCCGAAGCCGCGCAGATCGGGGACGATGACGCGGTAGCGCTGCGCGAAGTGCGCGATCTGGTGTTCCCAGTCGAGATGGCTGCCGCCGAGCCCGTGCAGCAGCACCAGAGGCGGGCCGGCGCCCGCCTCCACGTAGTGCATGTCGAAATCGTCGACGCGAACCCGGGGCATCGCCGCGCGATCAGCGGCCGCGGCCGCCCTGTTGCGGCGTGCAGAAGCACTGCGCGTACATGCCGTGCGGATCGTTGAACGACGACAGCACGCGCTCGAGATCGGTCTTGGCGAGCGCCGTGCGCAGCAGGCCCGAGACCGGCGCCGGCATCCAGGCGAAATGCGCCTGGCCGTAGAAGCGCGACAGGAATTCGCTGGCGAAATCGCGCTTCGGCGTCATTTCCTCCAGTTCGTAATCGCCATCCTGGATACCGGCCAGCTTGGCGGCGGCGGCCGCCGCCTCGTCGAAACCGCCGATGGCGTCGACCAGACCGAGCTGCCTGGCCTTCTCGCCACTCCACACGCGGCCGCGCGCGATCTCGTTGACCTTGTCGATCGGGATGTTGCGCGCCTTCGACACGCCACCGATGAAATCGCGATAGCCCTTGTCGATCTGCGCCTGGATGATGTGGCCGAGCTCCGCCGTCAGCGGGCGGTCCATGCGCAGCGTGCCGGCCAGCGGCGTGGTGCCGACGCCGTCGGTGTGCACGCCAAGCCTGGCGAGGCCGCGGTCGATCGTCGGGATCAGGCCGAAGATGCCGATCGAGCCGGTCACCGTCGAGTCGTGCGCGAAGATCTGGTCGGCATCCATCGATACCCAGTAGCCGCCGCTGGCGGCGACCGTCGACATCGAGACGACGACCGGCTTGCCGTCGGCCTTCAGCGCGTCGACGGCGCGGCGGATCTGCTCGGACGCCCAGACGCTGCCGCCCGGTGAATTGACGCGCAGCACCACGGCCGAGACGTCGTCGTCGCGGCGCGCCTGGTCGAGCAGGTCAGAGACGGTGTCGCCGCCGGCCTGGCCGATCTGGCCGCTGCCGTCGACGATCTCGCCCTGCACGAAGACCAGCGCGATGGTGTTCTTGTCCGACGCCTGCTTTTTCTTCGACGCTTCGTAGTCGATCGCCGACAGGTAGTCGAGGTAGTGGATCTGCCGGAAGCTGCCGAGGTCGTCGTCCATGCCGACCTTCGCGCCGATGCGCTTGCGGAAGTCGCCGAGCGTCTCGACGCTGGTGACGAGCCCGGCGGCCTTGGCGTAGGCGGCGCTGTCGCCGCCGTGCTCGTCGAGGCCGGCGGCGAGCTTGCGCACGTAGTCGTCGGCGATCGTCGCCGGCAGCTTGCGGCCCTCGCCGATGCCCTTGCCGTAGTCCTTCCACAGATCGCCGAGCCAGTCGACATTGGCGGCGCGCGCGTCCGGCGACATGTCGTTGCGCGTGAACGGCTCGACCGCCGACTTGTATTCGCCGACGCGGAACACGTGCACGTCGACGCCGAGCTTGTCGAGGCCGTCCTTGAAGTAGTTGTTGTACGAGCTGAAGCCTTCGATCGACAGGCTGCCCATCGGATCGAGCACGACCTCGTCGGCCTGCGCCGCGGCATAGAACGGCGCCTGCTCGTACGACGGCCCCCAGGCGATGATCTTCTTGCCGCCGGCGCGGAATTCCTTCATCGCCGCCACCAGCTCCTCGAGCTGCGGCAAGCCGGCGTCGGTCAGGCCGTCGAGCTTGAGCACGGCGAACGGGATGCGCTTGTCGTCCCTGGCGGCCTCGAGCGCGTCGATCAGGTCGCGCAGCGACGACTGCGTCGGCGGCGCGCCGTTGAGGTTCTGCAGCAGCCGCTGGCCGGGATCCTCGTCGACCTGCTCGACCAGCTCGCCGGTCGGCGCCAGCACCAGCGGCATGTTGTCCTCGACTTTCGTCGCATGGCCGCTGCGCAGCGCGAACCAGACGAGGGCCAGCGAGCCGAGCACGCCGACGATGGCGACCAGCTTGAGGAAGCCGCTGACCAGCATCCACAAGAAGTGGAAGAGGCGGCCGGGCACGGAACGGGGTTTATCAGCCATGACGGGAAAAGTCCTTGACGCTTTAGAGACGCTTGACGCTTAGAGACGCTTCAGCACCACTGAGCCGGCCGAATAGCCGGCGCCGAACGCGCACAGCACGGCAATGTCGCCGGGCACGAGATCGGCGTGGTACTTGTGGAAGGCGATCACCGAACCGGCCGAGCTGGTATTGGCGTACTCGTCGAGGATCACCGGCGCTTCCTCGAGCGACGGATCGCGGCCGAGCACCTTGCGCGCGATCAGCTCGTTCATGCTGAGATTGGCCTGGTGCAGGAAGAAGCGCCGCACGTTCTCCGGCGCGATGCCGAGCGAGCCCAGGTGCGACGTCAGCAGCTCGGACACCATCGGCACCACTTCCTTGAACACCTTGCGGCCTTCCTGGCGGAACAGCACGTCGTCCCACGGACGCGGCGCGATCTCGCATGCGTTGAGGAAGCCGAAGTTGTTGCGGATGTTGTTCGAGAACTGCGTCTGCAGCCGGGTGCCGAGCACCTCGAATTTCGTCTTCGACGCCGCCGCGTCGAGCGGCTCGACGAGGATCGCCGTCGCCGCGTCGCCGAAGATGAAGTGACAGTCGCGGTTGCGCCAGTTCAGATGGCCGCTGCAGACCTCGGGGCTGACGACCAGCGCTGCGCGCGCGTTGCCGAGACGCACTGCGTCGACCGCCGCCTGAACGCCGAACGCCGCCGACGCGCAGGCCACGTTCATGTCGTAGGCGAAGCCCCGCACGCCGAGCAGGCTCTGGATCTCCACCGACAGCGCCGGATATGGACGCGGCATGTTCGAGCAGGCGGCGACCACGAAATCGACGTCGGCCGCCGTGCGGCCGGCGCGCGCCAGCGCCTGCTTCGCCGCGGTCGCACCCATCTCGGCGGGCAGCGACGGCTCGTCGTCGCCGCGCGTGGCGATGCGCGGCCGCATGATGTCGACGTCGAGCACGCCGCGCTTGTCGACGACGTAGCGCGCCTTGATGCCGGACGCCTTGACGATGAACTCGCTGCTCGACGGCGACAGCGGCTCGACGCTGCCGGCGGCGATCGCCCCGGCCTGCTCGGCGTTGTGTTTTTCGACGTAGGCGTTGTAGCAGGCGACGAGTTCGTCGTTGCTGATCGATTGCGGCGGCGTGAAGAGGCCGGTGCCGGTGATCGCGGCTCTGATCATGGGGAGTGCAAGTCCGGAAAGGTTGTCCGGCCATTCTACCCTTCTAGTCCGCCGCCCAGCCGGCCCGCGCGATGGCGAGGTTCAGCGTGTCGCGGACCTCGTGCTCGCGGCGGATCGACAGGTGCGAACCCTGATACCACTGCACCGGCACGTTCCAGTGCCGGCCGAGCGCCAGGGCGTGCAGCGGCACGGCGATGCGGTCGGCGGTCGCGCCGACCACGAACAGGCGCTCGCGCGCCGGCAGCGGCGGCCGCAGCAGCGGCGACACCGGCCGGAGGACGCTGCGGTAACGCGCCTCGTCGAGCCCCTGCTGCGCGTAGTAGGCGCGATGCGCCGGCGGCGCGACGCTCCACAGCGCCTGCGCCAGATCGATCACCGGAATGCCGGCGACGACGAAATCGAGCTCCCGGTCGTAGCCGGCCAGCAGCGCGGCGTTGTAGCCGCCGAGCGAAACGCCGTAGACGCCGACGCGCGCGCCCGGCTCGTTGGCGCGCAGCCAGGCCAGCGTGCGGCGCAAATCCCACAGGGCCTGCGCTTCGGCGTAGACGAGGTCGGACAGATCGCCGTCGAGAAAATGGTCGCCGGAGCGCAGGCCCGCCTTGCGTGGACCGTGCAGCGGCAGCACCGGCTGGATGACGTTGAGGCCGAGCCGGTGATGCAGCCAGCCGGGCGAGAACAGGCTGAAGTCCAGCCATGGCGTGCCCATGCGGTAGCCGTGCACGCACATCAGCCACGGCCGCGGCTTGCCCGGATGGCGCAGGAGCCGCACGTGGCACTCGGCGTTGTTGATGTGGCTCTTCCACACCGCCGCGTTCGGCAGCTCGTCCGGCGGCGCATAGGCGCTGTCGAAGCGCAGCGTCTCGTAGCCATGGCCGTAGACGCGGCCGCGGTCGACATAGGTCTCCTCGGGCACCGGCGGCGCCGGATGCATGAGCTCCGGATCGACGTCCCAGCCGCGCGCCTTCAGCGCCTCTTCCATGCGCAGCGAATCCTCGCAGGTGCGCAGCGCCGCCTGGCCGCTCGGAATGCGCGACGCGCCGACGAAATAGCCCAGCACGGCCTCGTCGATCGCGACCTTGAGATCCATCCGCGTCGACAGTTCCGGCGGCGTCGCGCCGAGGTAATGCGGCGCGCGTTGCAGCGCGGCACGGCCTGCGGCCAGGAAACCGGCGAACGACAGCAGACCGGCGAAGAACGCCGTGCCGAGATCGCCGGCCCACCATGCCGGCAGCGTGAACAGCAGGCCGAGCAGACCGCCGATCGCCATCAGGCTGATCGTGCGCGGATCGCCCGGCGTGATCAGCAGGCCGACGCCGGAACTGAGCAGCAGCGCGCCGGGCAGCAGGGCCCAGACCAGCCAGCCGACGCCGGCGTGCGCCAGCAGCCAGTACAGGCCGGCGACGATCGGCACCCAACTCAGCGCGTCCCACTGCTTGGGCTTCGGAAATTCCATGCGTTCCCCTCAGGGCCTTTAACGCAGCACGCGCAGCAGAGCCCAGCTGCCGGCCGCGAGTGCGACGACCAGTACGCCCTCGGCCGGCCAGCGCCACGGACGCCGCCGCCACTGCCCCCAGAACGCAAGCGCGGCAATGACGGACAGCATGATGAAAAGGCCGGTCACGTGCAGCACGAGCTGCCATTCGGCGCGCAGGCGCGGCAGCTCGTCGAGATAGAACGCGTACATCACGCAGACGGCGCCCAGGGTCACCGCGAACGTCGCCATCAGGCACAGCATCACGCCGTTGAAGAGATTGAGCGCTTTCATCGGATTCCGGAAAAATCGCAACCGAAAAGACGGTCAGGCCGAAGGACGGCGCCGCCGGCGGACCGGCAGCGTCAGCAGCGGGAACAGCTCGCGCGCGACGCGCGGCTGCTTGAGCGCGGTGCGGATCAGCAGATTGACGAAGCCCTTCACGATGCGGTCGCGATTGCTCAGCACGCTGCCCACCATCGGCATGCGGCGGTCGTCGATGACGGTGACGTGGTCGCCGGCCTCGGCCCCGAACTTGAAACGCACCGTCAGATGCACGTCAAGCGGTTCCTGGGCGCGACGGCGCGCCCGACGACCGCCGTCCGCGGCGTCCTGCCGCTCCGTGCCACTCTTGCGTTTGCGTATCATGCGCCGACCTGCCTTGTACCGCAGCCGTCCTTAGACCTGGGGGAAAAGCTAACACGATGGCCGAGAATCTGATCGTCTTCGCGCACGGCAAGGAAAGCGGACCGTGGGGCACGAAGATCGTGCATCTGGCCAAGACCGCCGAACGGCGCGGCTTCGCCGTCAGCAGCCCGGATTATAGTCACACGCAGGATCCGCAAGCCCGCATCGCCCAACTGATCGCCCTGCGTCCGCAGGCACGGCGCCTGGTGCTCGCCGGCTCCAGCATGGGCGGCTACGTCTCGGCGATGGCCTGCGCGGCGCTGCGGCCGCAGGCGCTGTTCCTGATGGCGCCGGCCCTTTACTTCCCCTTCCCCGGCTGGGACGGCGAACCGGCCGGCATTCCGCAGCGCTGCACCGTGGTGCACGGCTGGCACGACGACATCGTGCCGCTCGCGCAGGCGCAGCGCTTCGCGCAGCGGCACAGCGCCGCGCTGCACATCCTCGACTCGGGCCACACCCTGAACGACCAGCTCGACACGCTGGACCTGTTGCTCGACCGCCTGCTCGCCGGGGTGCTGGCGGCGTGACGGCAATGCCCGCGCACGCGGCGCTGGCGCGCGCCTACGAGCGCGCGCGCTATCGCCTGCATCTGCCCGACGGCGACTGCGAGAGCCGCATCGGCGCGGTCGATCACGCCGCCGATGCGCGCCTGCGCGCTGCGGGCTGCCGTTCGCACTGGCTCTTCATCACCGCCTGCAATCCGTATTCGCGGCGCCTGCCCGCGGCGGACAACGCCGCGCGCACCGCGGCGCTGCGCCGGCACCTCGCGAAACAGGGTTGGCGCTTCGTCGAAGCCGTGGCGAGCGACGCGCACGGCGCATGGCCGGAACCCGGCTTCGGCGTGTTCGACGCCGATGACACCGCCCTGCGCAGGCTCGCCGAATCCTTCGGCCAGAACGCCATCGTGCGCGCCACGCTCGGCGCCGCGCCGCAACTCGTGTGGATGGCCCCGTAAGTCATTCGCCACGGTCGTCTTCGCCGTGCCTGCGCCGGACCCGCTGATCAAAATCGAATTTCTTCAGCGTCCGATGTTCTTTCCGGAAAAATTCGCATGCTGATAAAAGTTTTGCCGCCGCCGAAAAAGGAGCTTTCAGATGAGCGCCATTCTCCAGCAAGTGCTGTCCGCCAACCACAGCTACGCTGCGAGCTTCGGCGACAAGGCCAAGCTCGCGCTGCCGCCGGCACGGCATTTCGCAATCCTGACGTGCATGGACGCCCGGCTCGATCCGGCCAAGTATGCCGGGCTCTCCGAAGGCGACGCGCACGTGATCCGCAACGCCGGCGGCCGCGCCAGCGACGACGCGATCCGCTCGCTCGTGATCTCGCACAAGCTGCTCGGCACCGACGAGTGGTTCGTCATCCATCACTCGGATTGCGGCATGCAGCTGTTCACCGACGACATCATCGGCGGCCTGCTCGAGCAAAGCCTGGAAACCGCCTCGTTCTCGCCGGCCGACGGCTGGCAGGACAGCGGCAAAGGCCCCGGCTCGGTTCACGGACGCTTCGTCAAATGGCACACCTTCGGCAATCTCGAACAGAGCGTCGCCGAAGACGTCGCACGCATCCGCAGCCATCCGCTGGTGCCGGGTTACATTCCGATCTACGGCTATGTATACGACGTGCGCAGCGGCCGCCTGATCGAAGTACCGGCGGCGACCACGGCGGGCAAGACGACCGCGACCCGCCAGTAGCGATGTCGACGTCGTTGAGGCGCGTGAGGGTGGCAATGCTCATGATTTCTCCACGAATGACGATTCGGATGTAACCCCACGTCCGTCATTCATTCAGGGGTGCGCGCTACAGCCTTCGCGCACCGTCCACCTTCGCCAGATTGCGATCGAACGTACCGAGCGGGACGTGGCCCGCCTTGCGGGCGATTTCCAGAACGAGGCAATCGGAAAAACCAAGCGCGGGACGCTTGCGGAAATGCGCGAGCGCCGCTTCCACGACATCGCCGTCCTGCACCGTCAGCGAAGCATGGTTCAGCAGCATCCCGACCGCAGCGGCAAGACGCGCAGGTTCAAGCTCGTACACCGATTGCAGAACCCAGACCGTTTCCGCCAGCACCAGATGGGAAACCCACGCGCCTCTGGCAATGAAGGCTTCGGCCGCCGCCGCCTGTTTCCCGTCGTCGCGGGCCAGCAGGCGCACGAGGACGTTGGTATCAATCGCGTGCACGCCGCTGGCGCATTCGCTGGCGGATGCCTTCTTTCAGATCGGCAACCGTCCTGGCAGCCGGCTTGCGGGCAAAGAGGGCGCGGTGAATGTCCTCGGAACAGTGCCGTCCGGCGCGGCGGACGATCACGGTATCGCCGCTTTCCTCCCATTCCAGCACCGAACCCGGGCCCAGCCCCAGTTTGCGGCGGATGCCCGCAGGAACGGAGACTTGCCCCTGCGCGGTCAGCTTCGATTGTGCGATGCCCATGTGTTCATCATGGCACATTACCGCGGTAATGAAAATGGCGGAGATCACTGCCCCCGCCATTTCCCGGGAGTGCTCAGTTCAGCGCCTGTGCCGCGGCCTTCACGCGCCTGAGACCAGCCTCGCTGAGATCGCGCACGGCCCGCGCGAAGTTCTCCTGCTCGAGTCCGGCGACGAGGAGCGAGCGGCGGTACGAGCGGTGCTGCTGCGCCAGCACTTTCTCCTGCTCGCCGACCGACAGTGTCCGCCCGATCGCACGCTGCAAGGCTTCGAGGTCGAACTTGACCTGCTGCTCGAAGGCGCCGTTGAACACGCCGCCGATGCCGAGAAATCCTCGATCGCCTTCTCGATTCCCGCCGGGCTCGCCTTGCTCGCCAGCTCCGCGGCGATGAGCGTGTCGATCTTCGCGTGCTGAGCCTCCTCCTGCCAGTGATGCTTGAGCAGACTGACGAACTGCGGGTCCAGCTGCTCGTCCGTCTTGATGCTTTCGAGGTAATGGCGCTGCGTCAGCCACTCGAGATGCAGGATCAGGATCGCGACGGCGAGCTGCGAATTGGCGAGTACCGCCCTGGCGACGGCGGAAGCCGGCCCGATGAACTGGATCGGTGTGCTGAAGCCCTTCTTGAATTCCTCAGAGAAGCGCTGGAATAGGAGCTGGTGCTTCGCCTCTTCTTCCGCGAACGTGAGGATCGCGCGGGATGTGCAGATAGGTCGCGCCACGGATGTGGTTGAGCACCAGCCGCTCCTTTTCGGAAAGGAAGTCGAGTTCGTTCACGTGCACGAGCGCGTCGGGAAGGAAGGGCTTGGTGAAGTCGAGCGGCTTGTCGTCGCCGATCAGATCGTCGACGCGCCAGTTAACCTTGAGGGAGGCATCGAGCGTCGCGGAGTACGTGTAGCTGTGCTGAATCGTCATGGCTGTTCTCCATTGATGGAAACCATCCGGGGAGCAGCCGCCGTGCCATCTCCTGCGCCTTTGTTTAAATTGACAAATCGTAAAACCTTCCGCCGCCGCTGCTGCTCCGCCAGCAAAATTCCGCTGCTGCATTGCTGCCCCCAACGCTTGCCGGCCCGGCGAAGTCCCGGCGCACGCTTGGCGATGCTCCAGCGCCGGATCATCATGACCCTGCCCGCACGCCTCGCCACCGAAGCGATTCGCGCGCACGCAAGCGCCCGTGGCAGCAAGCCGGCAGCAACAAACTGCTGCCCAGGCAGCAAGACGGTGCGGGAAATTTCAATTCATCCCGTCGAAACAAAGAGATAGGAAATGGCATAGCGGCTGCTCCGATGAAGGGACCACTTGCTCCGGGGAAACGGTGCAAAGGTCATCCATCGGAGCCTTACGTATGTCCATCGACTACGCTGGCCGGGCTGCGCTAGCTAGGGTTTCGCTGCGCCTTTCTCGCTGTGGCCGAGATCGCGCGCTGGCGCGATGCGGTCGCGGATCGCCTGCTTGAGCGCGGGAAGATCGGGAAAGCCGCCGTCGCGCTTGCGGTCGGCGAGCCGTTCGCCATCGAGATGGATGCGGAACACGCCGCTCGCCGCCGGGCGCAGCGCGACTTCGGCGAGTTCGTTCTCGAACGTGGTCAGCAGCTCCTGCGCGGTCCACGCCGCGCGCAGCAGCCAGCGGCAGCGCGGGCAGTATTCGATGACGACGCGCGGCCCGTTCCCCTGATCAGCGCTCGTGTCGACACTCATGCCGGGCTGGCCTCGCGCTGCGACCACGGCCGGTAGGCCCGGAACTCCGGCGGCATGCGTTTCGGCTTGCCGCTCTTCATGTCGACGCAGACCCACTGCGTCTGGCCGCGCAGCACGGTCCTGCGATCGGACGCGCGGACGATCTGGTAGCGGCGCCACAGGCTGAGGCGCAAGTCGTTCTCGTGCACCCAGGTCGCCAGCCACAGCGTGTCGCCGGCGAAGGTCGGCGCCAGATAGTCGAGCTCGTGGCGGCGCGCGACGCAGCCGGAGCCGAGCTTTTCATACGCCTCGAAGTCGAGGCCGAGGCTGACCGAGTGCGACCACGCGACGCGCTCGAGCAGCGACAGGTACACGACGTTGTTGGTGTGGCCGAAGCGATCGATGTCGCCGGACTGCATCGTGACGATCTCGACGAAGGGCTTCTCGACATCCCAGACCGCGTCGGCGGCAATGGCGCCCGTATCGGCACTGGCATCCTCGCTCATGCGCTGGCCAGCCCCTGCGGATCGAAGCTGTGCGCCGAGGCCATCGGCCAGTACAGCGCGTAGAGGGCATGCGCCGACGGATCGCGCAGCAACTCGCCGGGTTCGAGGAATTTGTAGAGCGATGACACCAGACGGACCTCGTTGTGGTGAACACGCCGCACGATGTGATGCGGCCTGAGGTCGCTAGGATGCGACAGACCGGCGGCGCCGACCAGCTCGCCGAGCGCGCGCAGGGTGTTGCGATGGAAGTGCGCGACGCGCTGCGCCTTGTCCGGCACGACGATCGCGCGCTGCCGGCCCTTGTCCTGCGTGGCGATGCCGGTCGGGCAGCGGTCGGTGTGGCAATGCTGCGACTGCACGCAGCCGAGCGCGAACATGAAGCCGCGCGCCGAGTTGCACCAGTCGGCGCCGAAGGCCAGCGCGCGGGCGATGTCGAACGCCGAGATGATCTTGCCGCTACAGCCGATGCGGATTTTCTCGCGCAGGTTCAGGCCGACCAGGGTGTTGTGCACGAGCAGCAGCGCTTCCTGCAGCGGCGTGCCGATGTGGTCGGCGAATTCGAGCGGCGCGGCGCCGGTGCCGCCTTCGCCGCCGTCGACGACGATGAAGTCCGGCAGCAGGCCGGTTTCGAGCATCGCCTTGCAGAGGCCGAGAAACTCCCAGGGATGGCCGAGCGCGAACTTGAAGCCGGCCGGCTTGCCGCCGGAGAGCGTGCGCAGGCGCGCGACGAATTCGAGCAGTCCGACCGGCGTCGAAAACGCCGAATGCCGCGCCGGCGAGATGCAGTCGACGCCCTGCGGCACACCGCGCGCCTCGGCGATCTCCGCGGACACCTTGGGCGCCGGCAGCATGCCGCCGTGACCGGGCTTGGCGCCCTGCGACAGCTTGACCTCGACCATCTTCACCTGCGGCGCGCGCGCCTGTTGCGTGAAGCGATCCGCATCGAAGCGGCCCTGCGCGTCGCGACAGCCGAAGTAGCCGCTGCCGATTTCCCAGATCAGATCGCCGCCTTCCTGCTCCGCCTCGGCGCGGCCCGCGTTTTCTGGTCTGTGATAGCGGCTGATCGAGCCTTCGCCGGTGTCGTGCGCGAAGCGGCCGAGCTGCGCGCCGCGGTTCAGCGCGCGGATGGCGTTGGCCGACAGCGCACCGAAACTCATCGCCGAGATGTTCAGCAGCGACGCCTGGTACGGCTGCGTGCAGCGTTCGCCGCCGATGGCGATGCGAAAATCGGTGTTGGCGATCGCCGTCGGCCGCATCGAGTGATTGATCCACTCGTAACCGTTCTGGTAGACGTCCTGCTCGGTGCCGAACGGCCGCTTGTCCTCGACACCCTTGGCGCGCTGGTAGACCAGCGAGCGCTGCGCGCGCGAGAACGGCGCGGCTTCGGTCTCGGACTCGATCAGGTACTGGCGGATCTCCGGACGGATCGCCTCGATCAGGTAGCGGATGTTGCCGACGATCGGGTAATTGCGGCGGATCGCGTGCGTGGTCTGCACGCTGTCGTAGACGCCGAGCCCGCACAGCAGCCCGGCCAGCGCCGCGACGATCCACCATTGCGGATGACCGAGCTGCGCGGCGGCGGCGGATGCGATCAGCACGACGATCGCCAGCAGCAAGGCGCAGTGGCGCAGCGACGGCAGCAGTTGGACAGCGGACATGGCGTTCCTCGTTCGGATGGCTGCGCCGCTTATACCCCTTGCCCCGCGTCGACTCCAAGAACGCCAGATGTCCGATCGGCGCGCTGCGCTATTCAAACGGCGTCCGGCTTCCGGTAAACTCGCAATCCGTACTGATCTGGTCCCATTTAGGTCCCGCTTGTGTTGAAGCTGAGCAAACTCGCCGACTACGCCACCGTCCTGATGACGGCGGTCGCGCGCGAGCCCGGCCGCACGCAGACCGGCCAGGAACTCGCCGAGCGCACCCGCATCCCCGCGCCGACGGTTGCCAAGCTCCTGAAAGTGCTGAGCAAGGACGGCCTGCTCGAATCGCTGCGCGGCGCCCACGGCGGTTATCGCCTCGGCCGCCCGGCGGACCGGATTTCGGTCGCCGACATCATCGGCGCGCTCGAAGGGCCGATCGCCGTCACCGCCTGTGCCGGGCACGGCGCCGCGCCCTGCAACATCGAAACCGACTGTGCGACGCGCGCCAACTGGCGGCTGATCAACACGGCAATCCGCGAAGCGCTCGAAGCCGTGACGCTCGCGCAGATGGCACGGACCCCGGTGCCGCCCAAAACCCACCCCAGAGAATATCCGCTGGTCCGGGCATGACCGGATCCGCCCGCAAACCCGGATAGCGACCGCATGGCAGCCAATCCCACAGAAATCGAAGCCCTCGTCCAGAACCGCAAGTACGAGGCGGGGTTCATCACCGACATCGAGTCCGAGCGTGTGCCGCCGGGCCTGTCGGAAGACGTCATCCGCCTGATCTCGGCCAAGAAGGACGAGCCCGAGTGGCTGCTCGCATTCCGCCTCAAAGCCTACCGCCGCTGGCTGACCATGAGCGAGCCGCGCTGGGCGCATGTGCAGTACCCGCAGATCGACTACCAGGCGATCTCGTACTACTCGGTGCCGAAGTCGCTGAAGGACGCGCCGAAGTCGCTGGCCGAGGTCGACCCGAAGCTGATCGAGACCTACAACAAGCTCGGCATTCCGCTGCGTGAACAGGAAATGCTGGCCGGCGTGGTTTCCGACAAGCCGCAGGTCGCCGTCGACGTGGTCTTCGATTCGGTCTCGGTCGGCACCACGTTCAAGAAGAAGCTCGCCGAGGCCGGCGTGATCTTCTGCTCGATCTCCGAGGCCGTGCGCGAGCACCCGGAATTGGTGAAGCAGTACCTCGGCACCGTCGTGCCGTTCGCCGACAACTTCTACGCCGCGCTGAACTCGGCGGTCTTCACCGACGGCTCCTTCGTCTTCGTGCCCAAGGGCGTGCGCTGCCCGATGGAGCTGTCGACCTACTTCCGCATCAACGAGCGCAACACCGGCCAGTTCGAGCGCACGCTGATCATCGTCGAGGACGACGCCCACGTCTCCTACCTCGAAGGCTGCACCGCGCCGCAGCGCGACGAGAACCAGCTACATGCGGCCGTCGTCGAGCTGGTCGCGCTCGATCGCGCCGAGATCAAGTATTCGACGGTGCAGAACTGGTATCCGGGCGACGAGAACGGCGTCGGCGGCATCTACAACTTCGTCACCAAGCGCGGCGACTGCCGCGGCGTGGCGAGCAAGATTTCGTGGACGCAGGTCGAAACCGGCTCGGCGGTGACGTGGAAATATCCGAGCTGCATCCTGCGCGGCGACGATTCGGTCGGCGAGTTTTATTCCGTTGCCCTGACGCACCACCGCCAGCAGGCCGACACCGGCACCAAGATGATCCATCTCGGCCGGAACACGCGCTCGACGATCGTCTCCAAGGGCATCTCCGCCGGTCAGGCACAGCAGGCCTATCGCGGCCTCGTGCGCATCAACGAACGCGCCGACGGCGCGCGCAACCACACGCAGTGCGATTCGCTGCTGATCGGCGACCGCTGCGGCGCGCACACCTTTCCGTACACCGAAGTGCGCAATCCCGGCGCCGTGCTCGAACACGAAGCGACGACCTCGAAGATCAGCGACGACCAGCTGTTCTACTGCCGCTCGCGCGGCATCGGCGAGGAAGAAGCGGTGTCGATGATCGTCAACGGTTTCTGCAAGGACGTCTTCAAGGAACTGCCGATGGAGTTCGCGGTGGAAGCGCAGAAGCTGCTGCAGGTTTCGCTGGAAGGGGCCGTCGGCTGACGCCGGCCTCAAGTCTCGATTCAAAGATAGTGATATGACCAAGCTGCTCGAAATCGAAAACCTGCACGCCGAAGTCGCGGGCAAGGAAATCCTCAAAGGCCTGAACCTCGCGGTCAATGCCGGCGAAATCCACGCGATCATGGGCCCGAACGGCGCCGGCAAGTCGACGCTGTCGAAGGTGCTCGCCGGCGCCGAGGATTATGTCGTCACGTCCGGCACCATCCGCTATCGGGGCCAGGACATCGCCGAGCTGTCGGCCGAGCAGCGTGCGGCACACGGCATCTTCATGGGCTTCCAGTACCCGGTCGAGATTCCCGGCGTCAGCAACATGATCTTCCTGAAAGCGGCGCTGAACGCGCAGCGCAAGGAGCGCGGCGAGCCGGAGCTGGCGCCGAACGATTTCCTCGCCTGGGTGCGCCTTCGCGTCAAGCAGATGAGGATGGACCCGGTGATGCTGTCGCGCGGCGTCAACCAGGGTTTCTCGGGCGGCGAGAAGAAGCGCAACGAGATCCTGCAGATGCTGGTGCTCGAACCCAGGCTGATGGTGCTCGACGAAACCGATTCCGGCCTCGACATCGACGCGCTGAAGATCGTCGCCGACGGCATCAACGCGATGCGCTCGCCCGAACGCGCGACGATCCTCGTCACGCACTACCAGCGCCTGCTCGACTACGTGCAGCCGGACTTCGTGCACGTGCTCGCGGCGGGGCGCATCGTCAGGAGCGGCGGCGCCGAACTGGCGCGCGAGCTCGAAGAGAAGGGCTACGGCTGGCTGCAGGCCGCGTGATGACGAAGGCAAGCGACAGCATCCACGCCTCGTACGGCGAGGCCTTCGCGCAGTTCGCCGCCCCGCTGTCCGGCGTCGAGCGCGGCGCGCGCGCCACGGCCTTCGACGCCTTTCTCGAATTCGGCCTGCCGGACGATTCGATCGAGCGCTGGCACTACACGAATCTCGCCGCCCTGCCCGCGCGGCCGGTGCGGCTGGCCGGATCGGTCGCGGCCGATGTCCAGGCCTGGCGGCTCGAAGGCTGCGACGAGCACGTGTTCGTCAACGGCCGTCGCGTCGCCGGCGTCGATTCGGCGGACGAAACGCTGCCGCTGCCCGACACGCACGCCGGCCTCGCCGGCCTGCATCGCGCCTTCGCGCAACCGGGCCTGCAGCTCATCATCACACGCGGTACGCAGGCCGCACAGCCGGTGCATCTGCTGACGGTATCGAGCGCCCGCGAGGCCGGCGAGATGGTGCACCTCGCGCATCGCGTGAAGCTGGAGCGCGGCGCGCAGGCGACGCTGATCGTGCAGAACGTCGGCCTGTCCGGCGCCGAACGCTTCGGCACGCAGAGCCTCGCGATCGAGCTCGACGACGGCGCGCGGCTGACGCTGATCCGCGTGCAGGACGAGAGCCGCGCGACGACGCAGTGGCTGCACTGCGCCGCCAGCGTCGGCCGCGATGCGCGCTTTTCGCTCGTCAACATCGATGTCGGCGGCCAGCTGATCCGCAACGACTGGCGCGTCACGCTCGCCGCGCCGGGCGCGTACGCGGAACTCGCCGGCCTGTTCGCCTCGGACCGGAAAGTCCATCTCGACAACCAGTACGAGATCGACCACGCGACGCCGCACGGCACGAGCCGCCAGTTCTTCCGCGGCCTCGGCCTCGGGCCCAGCCGCTCGGCGCTCAACGGCCGCGTCGTCATGCAGCGCGGCGCGCAGAAGAGCGATTCCGAGCAGAGCATCGCCAGCCTGATGCTGGCCAGGGGCGCGGAGATCGACGCCAAACCCGAGCTCGAGATCTATGCCGACGACGTCAAGGCTGCGCACGGCGTCAGCTGCGGCGCGCTCGACGACACGGCGGTGTTCTACCTGCGCACGCGCGGCGTGCCGGAAGCGACGGCGCGCGCACTGCTGACCTGGAGCTTCGCCAACGACGTGATCGAAAGGATTCCCCACGCCGGCCTGCGCGCGCGCGTCGCGCAGCGCATCACCGCCGCGCTCGGCGCGGAACTCGATCTCGACGCGCTGCGCCTGCCGGAAGACGGCGGAGCGGCGGCATGAGCGCGCTCAGTCTCCAAGCGGCCGGATCGCTGGATCTCGCGGCGATCCGCGCGCAGTTCCCGATCCTGCGCGAGAAAGTGCGCGGCACGACGTCCCCGGCTTCACAGGGCAAGCGCCTCGCCTATCTCGACAACGCGGCGACGACGCAGAAGCCCGAGGCGATGCTGCGCGCGATCGACCACTACTATCGCCATCAGAACGCCAACGTGCACCGCGCCGTGCACGAACTCGCCGAGCGCGCGACGACCGCCTACGAAGGCGCGCGCGACCGCATCGCCGCGTTCATCAAGGCCGGCCGCGAGGAGATCGTCTTCACGCGCGGTACGACTGAGAGCATCAACCTCGTGGCGCGCAGCTTCCTGCAGCCGCGGATTCAGCCCGGCGACGAAGTGCTCGTCACCGGCATGGAGCATCACTCGGACATCGTGCCGTGGCAGCTCGCCGGCGCGAAAACCGTCGCGGCACCGGTGCTCGACGATGGCTCGCTCGACTTCGACGCCTGGAAGAAACTGCTGAGCCCGCGCACCAGGCTGGTCGCCGTCGCACAGATCTCGAACTCGCTCGGCACGATCAACCCGATCGCCGACCTCATCCGCGAGGCGCACGCGCACGGCATTCCGGTGCTGGTCGACGGCGCGCAGGGCATCGCCCATCTGCCGGTCGACGTGAAGGCGCTCGACGTCGACTTCTACGCGTTCTCCGCACACAAGCTCTACGGCCCGACCGGCTTCGGCGCGCTGTATGCCAGGCGCGAACATCTCGAAGCGATGCAGCCCTGGCAGGGCGGCGGCGACATGATCCGCACCGTCGCCTTCGAAGGCAGCACCTGGAACGACATCCCGTACAAGTTCGAAGCCGGCACGCCGGACATGGCCGGCGCAATCGGCTGCGCCGCGGCGATCGAGTGGCTGGACGCGCTCGGTCTCGAAAACGTTGCCGCGCACGAACACGCGCTGCTCGAATACGGCACGCGGCGTCTGGCTGAAGTGCCGGGCCTGCGCCTCATCGGCACGGCGCCGCACAAGGCCGGCATCCTGTCGTTCGTGATGGACAAGGCGCATCCGCAGGACATCGGCTCCGTCCTCGACATGGAGGGCGTCGCGATCCGCACCGGCCATCACTGCACGATGCCGCTGATGGAACGCTTCCACGTGCCGGCGACGGCGCGTGCGTCGCTGGCCGTCTACAACGGCGAGGACGACATCGACCAGCTCGTCGCCGCGCTGCTGAAGGTGCACCGGCTGTTTGCCTGACGCGGACGGCCCGGCGGCCGTCCCGCTAGGCGAGATGCGCGGCGAAGCCGCTCTGCGCCGGCGCGATCTGCGGCCGCAGTGTCAGCGCCGGAATCTCGTAGTCGCCGCCGTTCTGGCGGCGGAACGCCATCGGCACCGCCTGCGCCAGCGTATCGAGGCGCTGTCCGAGCGCCGCGCAGATCTGCACGAATCGCGTTTCATCGACGCGGCCGGTGCGGTAGACGACGAACGGCGGCAGCACATCGAAGCCCGGGTAGTACAGAACGCCATGCTGGATCGGGAACAGCAGATCGTCGATCGGCCCGTTGATGCCGCGCGCGCTGTAGTGCGATTCCCAGCCGCCGGCCGTCACCATCAGCATCGCGCGCTTGCCCGCCAGCGTGCCCTCGCCGTAGCGATCGCCCCAGCGCCGGTCCGAATGCTCGCCGACGCCGTAGCCGAACCCGTATGCGTATACGCGCTCGACCCAGCCCTTGAGGATCGCCGGCATCGAGAACCACCACAGCGGAAATTGCAGGATCACCGTGTCGGCCCAGCGCAGCTTGTCCTGTTCGCGCGCGATGTCCGCGCTCTGCGTGCCGCTCGCGAACGCCCGCTGCGAATCGAGATCCGGGTAAAAACGCGCGGCATCGACGCGACCACTGCTGTCGCCGGCATCGAGCGCGGCTTTCCAGCGCATCGCGTACAAATCCGAGACCTGCACGACATGTCCGGCCGCCTCCAGATGGCGCACGGCGAAGGCTTTCAGCGCGCCGTTCAGCGACTGCGGCTCGGGATGGGCGTAAACGAGGAGAATCTTCAAGGTTCGATCCGCGGCGGGCTTGGGGAGACGCACGGTAGGCCGCCGCCGGATATATTGGAAATGAATTGCCAATATGCCAGGTATCAACGTGAATAATCTGAGACGGCTCGACCTCAACCTGCTGCTCACGCTCGACATCCTGCTCGCCGAGCACAACGTCAGCCGTGCGGCGCAGCGCCTGAATTTCTCACAGCCTTCGATCAGCGTGCATCTGGCGAAGCTGCGCCGCATCTTCGCAGACCCGCTGCTGCTGCCCGGGCCGCGCGGCATGCGGCCGACGGCGCGTGCCGATGCCCTGCGCGAGCCACTGCGGCAGGCGCTCGCGGCGCTCGAAGAAGCGGTGTCGCCGGTCAGCCCTTTCGATCCGGCGAAGGCCCGCCAGACCTGGCGTATCGCGGCCTTCGACTATGGCGAATCATCGATCGTGCTGCCTGCGCTGCGCAGCTTGCGCGCGGCGGCTCCCGACGCGCGGCTCGCCGTCATGCAGCTGGCGCCCGCGCAGATCGCCCGGCAGGCCGAGCGCGGCGAGATCGATCTGGCCTTGCACACCAGCGAAGGCGCCCCGCCCGGCCTGCGCCGCCGCGCCTTGTTCAAGGAACGCTATGTGCTCGTCGGCCGCGCCGACCACCCGCGCCTGAAGCGGCGGCCGACGCTGGCGCAGTTCTGCAAGCTCGATCACGTGATCGTTTCGCCGGACGGCGGCGGCTTCAACGGCGCCACCGATGCGGTGCTCGCCGCGATGGGCCTGGTGCGCCGCGTCGTGCTGTCGGTGCCGCATTTCCTGTTCGTCATGTCGGCTCTGGCCACCAGCGATCTCGTCGCGATGCTGCCGTCGCGGCTGGTGCGCGGCAACGGTGCGTTGCGGCTCGTCGAGCCGCCGGTCGATATTCCGGGATTCGAGATGTCGATGTTGTGGCACGAGCGCGCGCATCGCGATCCGGCGCATCAATGGCTGCGCGAGCACATCGCCGCCGCGCTGTGAGTGCGGCCCGTTCGCTTGCGCTAAGCTGCGCGCAGAAGGCCGCGCTCCGGCAGCGGTCCCACCTGCCGCCCAAGAGGAGCCTCGCGATGACCGCCATCCGCACCCGCCGTGTCGTGCTCGCCGCGCGTCCTGCCGGCGAACCCCAACCCGCCGATTTCCGCTTCGAGGACGCCGAGCTGCCGGCGCTGCGCGACGGCGAAGTGCTGCTGCGCGTCGTCTATCTCTCGCTCGATCCGTACATGCGCGGCCGCATGAGCACGGCGCGCTCGTACGCCGAGCCGCTGGAGATCGGCGAAACGATGCTCGGCGGCACCGTCGCGCAGGTCGTCGAATCGCGCGCCAGGGACTATGCGCCCGGCGATTACGTGCTGTCGTTCTGCGGCTGGCAGACGCACGCCGTCGCGCGCGCCGCCGCGCTGCGCAAGCTCGACAGCGGCGCCGCGCCGCTGTCGACGGCGCTCGGCGTGCTCGGCATGCCGGGCTTCACCGCGTACGCGGGCCTGAAGGAGATCGGCAAGCCGCTGGCCGGCGAGACCGTCGTCGTCGCCGCGGCCGCCGGGCCGGTCGGGGCGACGGTCGGCCAGCTCGCCAAGCTGCGCCATTCGCGCGTCGTCGGCATCGCCGGCGGCGCCGAGAAATGCCGCTATCTGCTCGACGAGCTGCAGTTCGACGAGGCGATCGACCACCGCGCGCCGGACTTCGCCGAACGGCTCGAGGAGGCCTGTCCGCGCGGCATCGACGTCTACTTCGAGAACGTCGGCGGCGCCGTCTGGGACGCCGTGCTGCCGCTGCTCAACGACTTCGCGCGCGTGCCGGTCTGCGGCCTGATCGCGCATTACAACGCCACGGAAGCAGACACCACGGAAGCGGCCGGCGGCGGCACGGCGCGGCTGATGCGCGAAGTGCTGTCGCGGCGGCTGACGATCCGCGGCTTCATCCAGAGCGATTTCGCAGCGCTGTACCGCGATTTCCAGCGCGAGATGTCGGTGTGGCTGAAAGCCGGCCGCATCCGCTATCGCGAGGACGTGGTCGACGGCCTCGACCGCGCGCCGGCGGCGTTCATCGGCCTGCTGCGCGGCCGCAACTTCGGCAAGCTGATCATCCGCGTCGCGCTGGAGTGAGCGGCGGCGCCGGCAGCTCCAGCCGGTAGCGCGCACGCCCGTCGCCGAGATCGTCGGTCTCGTGGATGCCGGTCAGGCCGGCGTCCGCGGCGATCGCCTGCTTGCCGCGCGCCGCGACGAAGGTCAGCGTCAACGGCGATGCCGGCGCGGCGAAGCTCCACGCGCGCGGCAGCAGCTGCGCGCGCTGCAGCTGCGGATGGCGGCGCAGCCAGTCGGCGATCAGATCGCGAACCGCATCGGGGGCCGACAGCACGGTCTGACTGCCGTCGAGCGCCGGGAGCGCGGCGCTGCCGGCAGCGCGATAGCTGTTGGTCGCGACGATCAGCATCTGCGTCGGCGTCACCGGCTTGCCGGCGATCGTCAGCGATGTGATGCGCGCGCCGGCCGGCCGGCTCGGATCGATGACGTAGCGCAGGCCAGCGCCGGCGAACTGATCGAAGTTGTACGCCGCGAAGCGTTCGTCGAGCAGCGGCTGTGCGGCGGCGCTGTGCGGATTGATACGGTTGAAGCGCTGCGCGCTGAGTTCCATCCAGCGTTTCAGCGTCGCGCCGTCGATGCGCACGGCCGCCATCTGATTGCCGAACAGATAGAGATCGGCGGCGCTGCGCAGGCTGACCGGCCCGGGCGCGATGTCCGTGTAGTCGGCGGAGCCGGCGAAGCCGGTCTTGAACGCCGCCGCGGCCGTCAGCAGCGGCTCGTCGCGCCACTGTGGCCGCTCGCGGGCGATCCAGTCGCGCACGTAATCGCGCTGCACCGTGTTGACGAGCGACAGCATCGAGCTGTCGCCGACCTCGACGAAGTACGAGCTGAGCCGGAAGGCAACGCTGCCGATCGGCTGCCGCAGCTGCGCGACCGTGGCCTCGTGCACGGCCTGCACCAGGGGCGCGATGCGCGGATCGGGCGCGACGCAATCGTTGCCCGCCCGGCAGATCGGCCGCACTTCGCTGTACGCGGTGTCGCGGTCGACCTGCCAGCGCCCGGCGACGCGACGCAGGTCGAGATGGACGATGCCGAGATACTTGCCCCAGAAGTCGGCCATCACCGCCGGCACGCCGCGGATGCGCCCGCGCTGCGCGTCGACCTCGGGCAGCGTCGCGAACGCGCCGGGGAACGGCTGGTGCATGTGGCCCATCAGGATCGCGGCGATGCCGGGCACGCCGGCCAGATGCCAGGCGGCGTTCTCGAGATCGGCGCCATACGGCGACGCGTCCGGGCCGCCGTGGATCAGCGCGACGACGATGTCCGGATGCTGCGCCTGCAGTTCCGGCAGCCAGCGTCGCGCGGCCTCGACGACGCCGCTGACGCGCACGCGGCCCTGCAGGTTGTCGCGATCCCAGTTGACGATCTGCGGCGGCGTGAAGCCGAGCAGGCCGACGCGCAGCGTCACCGTGCGCGTGCTGCCGTCCGGCAGGGTCGCCGTCAGCGCCTTCTCGACGATGGCCCACGGCTTGAACAGCGGCTGGCCGCCGTCCGCCGACTCGACGTTCGACAGCACCAGCGGATAGCGCGGGCCGGCGCAGCGCCGCGCGGCGCCGCCCGGCATCGGCGTGCCGGTGACCTGCGCGAGGAACGGCAGGCCGTAGTTGAACTCGTGATTGCCGACGGTGCCGCCGTCGTAGCCAAGCACATCCATCGCGCGATAGATCGCAAGCTCCTCGTCGCAGCCGACCGGCGCGACGCGCGCCTGATAGTCGGCCAGCGCCGTGCCCTGGATGGTGTCGCCGGCATCGAACAGCATCGTGTTCGGATACGCGGCGCGCGCCTGGCCGATCAGCGTGGCGACGCGTTCGAAGCCCAGCGTCGGGTCCGGCGCCGCGCGGTAGTAGTCGTAGCCAGCACGTTGGAGTGCAGGTCCGTCGTTTCCAGCACGGCAAGGCGGGCGCGCGTGCCGTCGGGCACGGAGCGTTGTGCAGTGGTTGCGCATGCGCCGAGCGTCGTTGCGAGTACCAGCAAGCAGGCGCGCGACAGTCGCGAAAACGTCATCGATATCACGGGTGCAGCCTCCTACCAGCATCTTGCTCGTCATCCGGCGAAAGCCGGGATCCGGTTTTTTGTCTTCTGAGGGGAAAGATGAAAGGCGAGCTTCGCGCGTTCAGGTTTCATCCGCCTGACGGCGCCTTCGCGTGTCGGTTTTTCGCCTTCGCCGCCGGCAGCGGCGGCGTGAGCGCCTGCACTTGCCTGAACGCGTGGTCGAGGTCCTTGGCGCGCGGCTTGTGCTCGACCGGCAGGATGTCTTCCAGGGCAGGTCGATGTAGCCGCCCCTGCCATCGGCCTTGATCACCGGCTGCCCGAAGCGCGACGCGGCGATGGGCAACGCCGGGCATCTCGAAGAAGCCGCGCAGGAACGGCTTCGCCTTCGTGTCTTCCGAGGACTCGTCCTTCCACTCGCGCGAAAATCGCGGCGAGCGGCCCCTGATCTCGTTCCAGTCCAGCGGCATCGCGGTTTCCGCTCCAAGTCTGCACGGGATGGTAGCGGTGGCCGAGGCTGAACGATACCGGCCTGCCGTGCGACTTCGGCGTCCGGTAAACTTGCGCGCCATCCTTTTTTCGACGCACCATGACCGTCCGCACCCGCTTCGCCCCCAGTCCCACCGGCTACCTGCACATCGGCGGCGCACGCACCGCGCTGTACTGCTGGCTCGAGGCGCGCCATCGCGGCGGCGAGTTCATCCTGCGCATCGAGGACACGGACCGCGAACGTTCGACCGACGCCGCCGTGCAGGCGATCCTCGACGGCATGAACTGGCTCGGCCTGTCGCACGACGAGGGGCCTTACTACCAGACCCTGCGTATGGACCGTTACCGCGCGGTTGCCGATGAGTTGCTGAAGGCAGGCAAGGCGTACTACGCGTACGAATCGAAGGAAGAGATCGAGGCGATGCGCAACGCGGCGATGACCGCCGGCACCAAACCGCGCTACGACGGCCGCGCGCGCGATGCGAACCTGCCGTACCGCGACGATCCGAACCGCGTGCTGCGCTTCAAGAATCCGACCTCGGGCAGTGTCGTCTTCGACGACAAGGTCAAGGGCCGCATCGAGTGGAGCAATGCCGAGCTCGACGATCTCGTGCTGATCCGCTCGGACGGTTTCCCGACCTACAACTTCGCCGTCGTCGTCGACGACATCGACATGGGCATCACCGACGTGATCCGCGGCGACGACCACGTCAACAATACGCCGCGCCAGATCAACATCTATCGCGCGCTGGGCGCGGAGCCGCCGCGCTTCGCCCACCTGCCGATGATCCTGGAC
>JASGFY010000032.1:0-33296 GCA_047605265.1 Solimonas sp. | reverse complement strand
AAGGAAAAGGTGGACACGGAAGCGGCGCTCCCGTGCCCACCGTTCGGACCCTTCACGGACCGGCGCGCGCCGGTCCGCGGGGACATCCGGATATGCGGCGCTTATTCGAGCGCGCAGGCGTCGTTGGCGCCGGTGGCCGAATCGGTCGGCGCCGTCGTCGTGATCGTGCCGTCGCAGGCGAGCAGCAGCTTCGTCGCGTTGCCCGGCGACGAGGTGCTGAAGTCGAACAGGTTGTAGATCGAGTTCTCGGTGATGTCGGAGATGTCTCCGCCGTCGAGCGAGATCGAATCCCACGAGCCGTTGCCGATGCGCGTGCCGCCCAGCCAGTTGTCCTCGATGAAGCGGATCACCGCGGCCTGGTTGGTGACGTTGTGGTCGACGTAGCCCTGTCGCGCCCACGGCGAGATCACCAGCAGCGGCTGACGCGGACCGGGTCCGCAGCGGCCGTCGACTTCCGTCGAGCCGTCGATGCCGACCGGCTTCGACGCATCCGGCTTGTTCGGGAAATCCTCCGTCTGGTCGCCAGCCGTCGTGCAGCTGTAGCCGGACGTGCTGTTGAGGTAGTCCAGCGAGCTCTCCGACGTCGCGACCAGCGGGCCGGCCTGGTGGTCGTACCAGCCGTCGGAATCGTCGTAGAGCACGACCACGGCCGTGTTCTTCCAGTCGCTGCGCTGCTGCAGGAAGTTGATGACGCGGATCACGAAAGCCTGCTCGTTGATCGGGTCGGAGTTGCTGGCGTGGCCGTCCTCGACCTTGATCGCCTTCAGGAAGCTGACCGCCGGGAAGTCGCCGGCATTGACGGCATCGAAGAAATCGTTGATGTCATAGTTGTGGTTGGCGGTGTCGCCGTCCACGCCGATGCACGAGTAGTCCGACGCGTTCTCCGTCAGGCAGCTCGGGCGCGCGTGGCTCGCGTTGGCGGTGCTCGCCCAGTAGTTGAAGAACGCGTGGTGCGGCACGTAGTCGTACACGCTGCTGTGCACGAGGCTGATCGTGGCGTCGTTCCAGGTGGTCGAGGTGGTCGAGCTGGTGCGCAGGCAGCCGGTGCTGCCGTCGCTGTTGCTGCGTGTCAGGTCGAAGCCGCCGGAGAAACCGCCGTAGGTCACGCCGGCGTCCTTGAGCAGATCGCCGATGTTCTGGCCGCTCAGGCGCACGAGGCCGCCGCTATAATCCGTTTCGGCCGAGCAGATGTCATCGAGCGGCGACGGGTCCGCCACCACCGTGTAGTAGTCGTTGCCGCCGTCGATGACGTCGCTGCCGCTGACCGCCGTCGCCGTCGCCTCGGCTGTATTGACGCCGTTGGTCTGGCCGGCAATCAGGTTGATGACGCCGACGGTGGACGGACCGAACTGGCCGTAGGAGCTGTCGCTCAGCGCGTACCGCTGCGCGTAGTTCCAGAATCCCGTCACCGTGGTGCCGTCGTAGTAGCCCATAACGAGGCCCTTGTTGTACGTCGGATCGGACGAGGTGCTGTCGTCGGCCTTGCCGCGGTACGGGTAGGCGTCGAGCAGCGCCGTGCCGCTGATGCCGTCGAACGCGATCTGCTCGCCGTTGTAGCTGTGATCCTGGCTGGCCGTCTTGGCGCGCGAGGTCGGCAGCAGGAACGGATTGGTCGCGTACGTGTTGTAGGCCGCGTAGTTGGCCGTGTCGACATAGTTGGGGTTGGCGGTCAGCAGCGTCGTGTCCGCGAGGTAGTTGTTGATCGCGTCCGGCACCGTGGCGTCGTCGCGGAACAGCGTAAACGTGGAGGTGTCGGTCGGCGTGTCCGTGTTGACGTTGTACGGATAGGTGCCGAAGTAGTGATCGAACGAGATGTTTTCGCCGAAGATCACCACAAGATGCTTGATCGGCGTGGCGGTCGTGATGCCCGGCGCCGGATCGTAGCTGCTGCCTTTATTACCATTGCCGCTGCAGGCGGCGAGCCCCACCGTCAGCGCAACAGCGAGCGACATGCCGACTCGTTGGTACATGGATGAATCTCCCTTGGAATCCTGAGGAATCGCGCGCCGCCGGCAATGGCCGGCAGCCCAGCGCGCCGGAATTTAGACGGGCCAGATTGCATGCAAATGAAAGTTCTTCGACCCGGTCCGGTAAGACTTCCGTCATTTCAACGGTCGTTCCGGCCGGAAGCGGACCGCGAAGGACCTATTCAGGCCGCGCGCGCGCCGCCAGCCTGCTCGATCAGCCACTCCCGCAGGGCTGCGATCGCGTCGATCTGCGGGTGATCGGCGCGCCAGACGAAGAAGTACGACGACGGGTCCGGCACGATGATGTCGAACAGGCGCACGAGCCGGCCGCTCTGCAGATCGCCTTCGGCGAAGACGCGGCGTGCGAGGGCGACGCCGAGGCCGTGGGCGGCGGCGTCGAGCAGCACGGCGGAATCGGTGAACACCGGGCCGCGCTTCGGCTCGCGCAGCTCGGCGCCGGCGGCGTGCAGCCACGGCTCCCACGGCACCCAGGGATTGCGCAGCAGCGTGCAGCCGGCGAGTTCGGCGAGCGTCTTCGGCAGCGCCCCGCCGCGGTAGTGCGGCGCGCAGACCGGCAACAGCTCGTCACCCATCAGACGAATCTGCTGCACGTCGGGCCAGCCGCCGGTGCCGTAGCGGATCGCCGCGTCGGCTTCGCCGGCCATCAGATCGGCGAGGCCGGCGCGCACGTCGATGCACAGATCGATGTCCGGATACTGCTCGACGAAGCTCGCCATGCGCGGCACCAGCCAGCGGCTCGCCAGTGACGACAGCACGCTGAGCGTCAGCGTGACGTGCCCGGCCTGCCCGGCACGCGCGAAGCCGCGTTCGAGCAGGCCGAGTGCCTGACGGACCTTGATGACGAGGATGCGGCCGTGATCGGTCGGCACCATGCGGTTGCGGTCGCGCACGAACAGGCGCAGGCCGAGACGTGCTTCGAGCGTGGCGATGTGATGGCTGATCGCGCCGTGCGTCAGCGCCAGTTCCTTCGCGGCGCGCGTGTACGACTGGTGGCGGACGGCGGCCTCGAAGGCCTGCAGGGTCGCGAGCGGCGGCAGACGGGTCGGCATGCTGAACGGCAGTGTATGCCGCCGCCGACGGCGCTGTGAATTCCGCTCACATCCGGCGACAAAACGCTTCGATTCCCTCGTCGCGCCGGCGACGGCACACTGCGCGCCGTCGAAAAAGCCGTCGGAGCGCCGACCATGCCGCACTACCGCCTCTACTACGCACCGGGCGCCTGCTCGCTTGCGCCGCATATCGCGCTGGAGGAAATCCAGCTCGCCGGACTCGCCGATTACGCGACGACGCGCCTGCTGCTGCCGGCCGGCGATCAGCGCAAGTCCGAATTCCTGGCCGTCAATCCGCGCGGCCACGTGCCGGCGCTGAACTTCCGCCTCGACGGCGAGGCACAGACGCTGACCGAGAACCTGGCGATCCTGCGTTTTCTCGCCGCGCAGCATCCGCAGGCGAAACTGCTGCCGGCCGACACGCTGGCCGCAGCGCGCGCCTGGGAATGGCTGTCGTGGCTGGCGACCGATGTGCAAGCCTACGCCTTCATGCAGGTCTTCTACCCCTCGCGCTACGCCACCGACGGCGCCGCGCAGGCGGCCGTCGAAGCGAGCGGCCGCGCGCTGCTAACGCGCGACTGGGGCGAGATCGAAGCACGGCTGCCGCAAAGCGTGCTCGCGCCGGCCAGCCAAGAGAACGGCTACGCGCTCGGCGCGTTCAGCGTCGTCGATGCGTACCTGATCGTCTTTTTCCGCTGGGCCAGGCGTTACGGCTTTGCACCGCACGAGCGTTATCCGCGCTGGACGGCGCTGACGCAGCGCACGCTGGCGCGCGCATCGGTGCAGCGCGTGTTCGCCGATGAGCGCGTCTCGCTCGACGATCCGCTGCCAGCGCGGCCGGCCATCGCCACGCCCATCACTTCTGCGCCGGAGCACGCGGCATGAGCCGCACGCCCGACACCGTCGATTCACGCCGCGGCTTCATGGCCGCGTTCGGCGCGTTTCTGACCTGGGGCCTGCTGCCGCTGTACATCAGCCTGCTCAAGGCGGCCGGCTCGGTCGAGATCATGGCGCACCGCGTGGCCTGGGCCTGCCTGTTCCTGTTCGGCTGGATCGCGCTGCGCGGAGAGCTCGGCAAGATCGGCGCCGTGCTGCGCGACCGTGCGGTGATGCTCAAGCTGCTGATCTCGGCGGCGATGATCAGCATCAACTGGCTGCTGTATGTCTGGGCGATCGGCAATGGCCAGGTCATCGAGGCCAGTCTGGGCTACTTCATCAATCCGCTGGTCAGCATCCTGCTCGGCGTGTTCGTGCTGCGCGAGCGCCTGACGCGCGCGCAGTGGCTGGCTGTCGGCATCGCTGCGCTCGGCGTGATCTGGCTGAGCGTGCAGGTCGGCCGCCCGCCGTGGATCGCGCTGAGCCTGGCCGGCACGTTTGCGCTGTATGGCCTCGTGCGCAAGATGGCGATCGTCGAGGCGATCGCCGGACTCGGTATCGAGACGCTGCTGATCACGCCGTTCATGCTCGCCTACCTCGGCTGGGAAATGCACGACGGCAGCCTGCAATTCCTGCGGCACGGCACACTGCTGGCGGTGTTGCTGGTCGCCAGCGGCGTCATCACCGCGATACCGCTGGTGATGTTCGCGTATGGCGTGCGCCGCGTGCCGCTGACGACGATCGGCGTCATGCAGTACGTCGCGCCGACCCTGCAGTTCCTGTGCGGCGTGTTCTTCTTCCACGAGACGTTCACGCCGGTGCGGGCTGTCGGTTTCGGTTTCATCTGGGCGGCGCTGTTCGTCTACGCCGGCGAGGGCCTGTGGCGCGCGCGCCGTGTGCGGCCGGCGCTGGCGACGACGTGAACGAGGCGCAAGCACAGCGGGTCGACGGAGACGACATGGCGATCAATCTCGAAGGCGTGATCTCGGCCCGCTGGCGGGAGCTGCCCGCGAAGGAAATCTTTCCGGGCATCCGCAAGCGCGTCCTCTGGACAGGGGCGAACGGCGCCAAGGCCCAGATACTCGAAATCGACGCCGGTGCCCGCTTCACGACGCTGGACGTGCACGCGCCGGGGCCCGAAGAAGTCTTCGTGGTCTCGGGCGTCTTCAGCGACGGCGCTCACGACTATCCGGCGGGGACTTTCATCCACAATCCTGCCGGGTCGGCGCACATCCCCCAGTCGAAGCAGGGCTGCGTGATCCTCGTGTTCTTTCCCGAAGGCTGAGCGCGTGCCTCACGCCCCGCCGCCACGCCTGCGTCAGACCGGCGCATCGCCGCAGCGGGGCGCACCGTGAGCGCGGCCGCGCGCCGGCACTGGCCGCTGATGATCGCCGCCGCGACCATCCTCACGCTGACGATGGGCGTGCGCCAGTCGCTGGGCCTGTTCATCGCGCCGATCCACGCGAGCAGCCATGTCGACATCGTCGGCATCAGCTTCGCGCTCGCCGTCGGCCAGCTGATGTGGGGCGTCGCGCAGCCCTTGTTCGGCATCTGCGCCGATCGTCGCGGCTCGGTCGGCGTCGTGCAGGCCGGCGGCCTGCTGCTCGCCGCCGGCCTCGCGCTGACGCCGTTCCTGCCGACCCAGTCCGGCCTCACGCTATGCCTCGGCCTCCTCGCCGCCGCCGGCGCCGGTGCCGGCAGTTTCTCGATCCTGATCGGCGCGACGTCACGCCAGCTGCCGCCGGAGCGCCGCGCCTTCGCCGCCGGCTTCATCAATGCCGGCGGCTCGTTCGGCCAGTTCCTGTTCGCGCCGCTCGCCCAGGCGGTGATCGCGATGGCCGGCTGGGCAGCGGCCTTGTACACGCTCGCCGCGACCAGCCTGCTGACCTGGCCCCTGGCACGCGTGCTGCGGGCTCCGCCGCAGGACGAGGCCGTGCCCGCAGCGGCGACGCCGGACGGCGGACTCAAAGCCGAACTGCGCCGCGCCTTCGCCGATCGCAGCTACTGGTTCCTGCACGCCGGCTTCTTCACCTGCGGCCTGCACATCGCCTTTCTCGTCACGCATCTGCCGGGCGAGGTGCAGCTCTGCGGCCTGCCGGCGAACGTGTCGTCGAACTCGCTGGCATTGATCGGCCTGTTCAACATCGCCGGCAGCCTGTTCGCCGGCTGGCTCGGCCAGCGCTATCGCATGAAGTGGACGCTGGCGGCGATCTACGCCAGCCGCGCGCTGATGATCGCCTGGTATCTCATCTCGCCGCGCACGCCGCTGACGTTCTATCTCTTCGCCGCCGGCCTCGGCTTCACCTGGCTGGCGACCGTGCCGCCGACCGCCGGCCTCGTCGGCAAGCTGTTCGGCACGCGCTATCTGGCGACGCTGTTCGGCATGACCTTGCTGAGCCACCAACTCGGCGGCTTCTTCGGCGCCTGGCTCGGCGGCGTGACGCTCGCCCGCTTCGGCGATTACCACTGGATGTGGTACGCCGACATGGCGTTCGCGCTCGCCGCCGCGCTGATCAATCTGCCGATCCGTGAAGCAAAACCGCCGCCGCGTCCGGTCCCGGCCTGAGCCACGAGGCGCACAGCCGACGGACGGTCTGGCCGGCGCATTCGGCGGCGTTATAACATTCGTTATACGTCAAGCGGAGCCTGCCATGGAACTGAAGATCATCGCCGTCGGCAATTCGGCCGGCCTGCTGCTGCCGAAGGAAGTGCTCGCGCGCCTGCGCGTCGACAAGGGCGACACGCTGTACGTCGCCGAGACGCCGGACGGCATCAAGCTGATGCCGCACGATCCACGGCTGGCGGCGCAGATGGCGGTCGCCGAGCAGGTCATGCGCAAGCGCCGCAATCTGCTGCGCAAGCTCGCCGACAGCTGAGGTCCGCCATGATCGTCTGGATCGAAAAGCCGCTCGTGCTGATGCTGCACGACCGGCAGATCGCCGAGCACGGCGGCAGCCCCGGCCTGCGCGACGAAAATCTGCTCGACTCCGCACTGGCGCGTCCGCAGCAGCGCTATGCCTACGGTGACCCGCCGCCTGATCTCGCCGCGCTGGCCGCCAGCCTCGCGTTCGGCATCGCCAAGAATCACGCCTTCGTCGATGGCAATAAGCGCAGCGCCATCGTCGCCTGCGAAACGTTCATCGAGCTCAATGGCGCATCGCTCACCGCGAGCGATGCGGAGGTCTACCCAGCAATCCTCGGCCTCGCCGAAGGCCACATCAGCGAAACGGAATTCGCCGGCTGGCTGCGCGAGCACCTGCGTCTGGATTCGCCGCCCGGCGAGGTGCAGGAGCCACGCGCCCACTACCGCGCGGCCTCAGGGCGCGCGCAGCCGGGCAAGGCCGGCGGTCCGCCGCGCCGGCGCCACGCGCCCCGTCGCTGACGCCGCCGCGCCGGTCGCCTGCCTTCATGGCGCAGCCCGATCCTGCCGGCGGAACGACCGTCTTCACCTGCCCGGAAAACGGCATGCAGGCCGTCGTGCACGCACCCCGCGGACGGCTCGAAAGCGATCACACGCTGCTCTACCTGCACGGCGCGGGCGGCTTCGGAACGGGTCTCGCCGGCCTCTACGAATATCCGGATCTGCCGAGCCTGCTGCGGGAAGGTCTGGAAACCGGACGGCCGATCTTGATGCCGTACGGCGAGACCGGACCGGAATGGGATGTCGATCGCCTGGCGCTGCTGCTCGACGCATTTGCGGCGCAGCGCGGGCATGTCGGCTGCCGATATGACGTCGTCGGCTACAGCCGCGGGGGCAACGGCGCCTATCGGCTTGCGGCACGCGACACGCGGCGCGTGCGCAGCGTGACGGCCGTCGCCGCGCGCGCCGACGTCGCGCTGGCGGGCAGGCTCGCCGGCCTGCCGGTCATGATCGGTCACGGACAGCATGACGACCGGGTTCCCGTCGACGAGGCGCGGCGCATGCACGAAGCCTTGCGCCCTTACGCGAAGCCCGCCGTGCTCAAGCTCGTGCAGGGCGATCATTTCATCATCGAGCGCCTGTGGCGCGATGGCACGATCGTCGACTGGCTGCGAACCCTGGCGCCGCCCGATCGCTGAACGGCTCAGGCCATCAGGCGCTGCGCGGCCCAGAACAGCGCGATCGCGGCGATGGCGAGCGAGCCCGGCACGACGATCGCGCGCCGGTACCACGCGCGCCGGCGGAACCAGCCGGTCAGCAACAGCGCGAGCGCGACCACCGTCAGCTGGCCGAACTCGACGCCGACGTTGAAGCTGATCAGCGCGCCGAGGAAGTTGTGCGGCGGCAGACCGAGTTCGCGCAGCGCGGCGGCGAAGCCGAGGCCGTGCAGCAGACCGAACGCGAAGACGACGAGCGCGCGCCACGCGCGTCCCTGTCCGAACACGATGTTCTCGATCGCGATCCAGGCGATCGACAGCGCGATCGCCGGCTCGACGATCGCCGCCGGCACGCGCACGGCGCCGAAGCTCGACAGGATCAGCGTCACCGAATGCGCGAGCGTGAAGCTGGTGACGAACAGCAGCAGCCGGCGCAGATTCCGCGCGCCGAGATAAAGCCCGACGACGAACAGCACGTGATCGAGCCCCTGCGGCAGGATGTGCAGGAAGCCGAATTTCAGATACTGCAGAACCGACGCCCAGCCGGCGCCGCGCTCGCCGTCGTCGACGGTCGCCGCGCCGGGCGGCGGCGCGTGCAGGGCGAATTTCGGGCTGAGCTGCCCGGCGACCAGCCAGCGTGTCTGCCGGCGGCCGTCGGCCGCATGCAGCGTCAGCGAAATCGGTTCCTCGAACGCGAAGGTCGTTGCGAAGCGCGTCATCAGACGGCCCGGTGCGCCGTCGGCAAGCACCGGCAGGCGGCCGCGCAGGTGAAGCTCCGTCATCGGCCAGCTCACCGGATTGAGGAACTCCGCTTCGCTCTGCCGCGGCAGCGTCGCGGCGGTCGGCACCAGCGCGATCGGCAGACCGTCGAGTTCGAGCTGCATCGCATCGGCAAAGCGGGCGAACAGCGGCGCGAGCGTCGCGTCGTGCAGCGGATCGGCGGCGCGACTCAGGCGGTAGTAGTCGGCCGGGCCGCCGGCTTCGCGCGTGAGATCGAGTGAAACGGCAACGTCGACGTCGCCATTGGCGAGCAGATCGACATCGACGCGCGTCATGTTCAAAAGATGCGCCGACGCCGGCAACGCCATGCAGCCCAGCAGCGCCCCGGCACACGCGGCCGCGAAACGTCTCACGTCGTCGTCACCCGCCGCTCACCAGACGACCGCGTGCGTCTCGCCGGTCGTGACATTGACGAAGCCGGCCGGATTGCCCTCGTACGGCGCAACCAGCTGCCACTTCCACGGCGAGGCGGTGAGGAAGGCGAAGCGCATGCGATCCGGCAGACCCGGGTTGCCGATCCAGTCCATCGCGTCGGCGGCGTCGTGCAGCGCTTCCATCTCGGCCGCGACCTCGTCGACCGGGCGCGACGTCATCAGGCCGGCGATGTCGAGCCTCACCTTGGCGACGACCTTGCCGCCGCTGACCAGCGCCCAGCCGCCGTGCATGTCGGCGATGGTGTTGACCGCCAGCGCCATCGCCGCGTCGTCGTTGCCGGCGACCCAGATGTTGTGCAGATCGTGCGACTGCGAACTGGCGAGCGCCGAGCCCGGCGTCCTCGGGCCGACGTTGCGCCAGAACATCTTCGAGACGGACGGCGCGCTCGCCCCCTTGCCATGGTAGCGGTCGACGACGGCGACCTTGATGATGCCGCGCACCGGGTCGGCGGCGACCGTGCCGTCGGCCTGCACCGGCATCGTGTCGGTGATGAAGTCCGGCGCGAACCAGAACGGCTCCAGCAGCGCGACCTGCACGTCCCTGCGGCTTTCGGGCGCCTTGATGACGAAGTCGCTGGCCTGCAGCGCGCGGCCGATGTTGATCGTGTCGTGCGTCCACGCGGGATAATCGATCTTCGGAATCGGCAGCAGGTATTCCGTGCCTTTCGACGCCAGCCGGCCGTTGGCGAACACGCGCGTGATCGCGACCGTCTTCGGATCGGACAGCAGCACGATGTCGGCGTAGCGGCCGGGCGCGATCGAGCCGAAGCGGTCCTCGAGGTGGTAGTGCCGCGCGGTGTTGTAGCTGCCGAGCTGGTAGGCGATCTCCGGCGGCACGCCGGACTCGATCGCGGTGCGGATGTTGTAGTCCATCGAGCCGAGCTGCAGCGTCGCGTGCACGTCGCGATCGTCGGTCGTCACCGAGAGGTTCGACCAGTCTTGTAGTTTGTTCTCGATCAGGAACGGGAACAGCGTGCGCATCAGATCGACGCGCGCCTCGATGAAGACGCCGCGGCGCAGCTTGTCGAGCCCCTCCTGCGGCAGGCGCGCCTCGTGATCGGACGACAGTCCGGCGGCGGCGAAGGCGTTGATCTCGTCGGTCTTCACGAGGCCCGAGCCGTGGCCCTCGACGACGCCGCGATGCGCGATCGTCGCGTCGATCATCTCCCAGATGCGCTGACGACCGCCGGCAGCCCTCGCGTTCGGCGGCGCGTTGACGGCCGGCCAGTCCATGACCTCGCCGAGCGAAATCACGCGCTCCGGATTCTGCTCCATGAAGTCGGACATCTCGCGGTAGCCGTAATAGCCGCCGCCGAATTCATAGATCGTCGGCGGCGTCGCCGAGCCGATCGACGCGAAGATCTTCAGCGGACTGCCGGCCCGCTCGGCGCGCAGCCAGAAGTCGACGTTGTGCGTGCCGACGACGTTGGAGATTTCGTGCGAGTCTTCGATCGTCCACGTGTTGCCGCGCGGGATGACCAGCGCCGCCTCGTACTCGGGCGTCAGGTAGGTGCTCTCGATGTGCTTGTGCGATTCGCCGAAGCCGGGTACCGCGTACTCGCCGGACGCATCGATGATCTCGCCGGCCTCGCCCGGCCACGCGCCGGCGTCGCCGACCCAGGCGATGCGTTCGCCGGCGATCACGATGTCCTGATTCGGCAACCACTCGCGCGTAACGACGTTCAGCACCGTCGCGCCGCGGATGATGCGGTCGGCCGGCTCGCGCGCCAGCGCGACCTGCACCAGATGCTGGCGCGTCTGCACCTCGGTGCCGAAGACGTGCGCCTTCTTTCCGGGCTCGGCCGCCACCGGCGCGTCCCGGTCCTGGCAGCCGGCGAGCGCCGCGAGCAGCGCCAATGCCGGCAGGACCGCCGATGCCGCGCCGCGCCTGCCCTTGCCGAATCCGAAGTCCATGCGATCTCCCGCGCCGTCGAGTGAGCCGCAAGAGCCAGCAAATTGCATACCATCCGCGCCACGATTGTCGACAATGGCGACGACGCGCCCCGCATCCCGGCTCAGGCGGCGTCCGCGGTGCGCAGCGCGGCCGCCGGCTTCAATAGCCGGCCGCGAGCCCCGCCGGCCGTCGGCGATCGTTGGCCCCGTACAGCGTGCCGTCGTCGCCGACGACGATCGCCGCGTTGGCGCCCCAGGACTTCGCGTCCTTGACCGTGTGGCCCAGGTCGCCGAGCTGCTGGCGGACTTCAGCGGTCAGCATGTTCGGCTCGACCGTGATCTGATCCGGCAGCCACTGCATGTGCAGGCGCGGCGCATCGACGGCCTGCTGCGCGTTCATGCCGAAGGCGATGACGTTGACGATGCTCTGCGCCACCGTGGTGATGATCGTCGAGCCGCCGGGGCTGCCGGTGACCATGAACGGCTTGCCGCCCTTGAGCACGAGGGTCGGCGCCATCGAACTGAGCGGCCGCTTGCCGGGCTCGATCCGGTTGGCCTCGCCCTGCACGAGGCCGAAGGCGTTCGGCACGCCGGGCTTGGCGGTGAAGTCGTCCATCTCGTTGTTGAGGAAAAAGCCGGTGTCGCCGGCGATCATGCCGTTGCCGAACAGGTAATTGATCGTGTACGTCACGCCGACCGCGTTGCCGCGCGCGTCGACGATCGAATAGTGCGTGGTGTGCTGGCCTTCTTCCGGCGCGAGATTGCCGTGAATCTCGCTCGATGGCGTCGCGCGATCGTCGCGGATCGTGGCGCGCAGCGAGGCCGCGTGCGCCGGCGACAGCAGCTGCGCGAGCGGATTGTCGATGAAAGCCGGGTCGCCGAGATACGTGTTGCGGTCCGCGTACGCGCGGCGCGCGGCCTCGGCGAAGACGTGTACGCTCCGCGCCACGCCGTAGCCCCATTGCTGCAGCGGGTACGGCTCGACGATCTGCAGGATCTGGCAGACCGTCGTGCCGCCCGAACTCGGCGGCGGCGACGACAGCACCGCGTAGTCGCGATACGCGCAGCGCACCGGCTCGTCCCACTTCACGTCGTAGTCCGCGAAATCCCGCATCGACAGAATGCCGCCGCGCGCGATGCTGTCGAGCACCAGCGTGCGCGCGATCGGCCCGCGGTAGAACGCATCGGGTCCGCTTTTCTGGATCCGCTGCAGCGTGCGCGCCAGCTGTGGCTGCCTGAGTGTCTCGCCGGCCTGCCAGGGCCTGCCGTCGTTGAGGAAGATCGCGGCGACGTTCTTCGTCTTCGCGAAATCGGCCGTGCGCGTGGCGAGCACATTGACGTCGCCCTGCTGCAGCACGTAGCCGTCGCGCGCCAGATCGATCGCCGGCTGCATCAGCCGCGCGCGACTCATCGTGCCGTACTGCTCACGCGCCGTTTCGAGGCCCAGCACCGTGCCCGGCACGCCAACCGCCAGGTACGTATCCGTGCTGCGGCCCTTGACGACGGTGCCGTGGTCGTCCTGCATCATCGTCGGCGTCGCCCGGGCCGGCGCCTTCTCGCGAAAGTCGAGAAAGAGGTCTCTGCCATCGGCGAGATGGACCAGCATGAAGCCGCCGCCGCCGATATTGCCGCAGCACGGCTCGACCACCGCGAGCGCATAGCCGACCGCGACCGCCGCATCGATCGCATTGCCGCCGGCCTCCAGCACCCGCACGCCCACCTCGGTCGCCAGATGCTGCGAGGTCACGACCATCGCGTGCTTCGCCTGCACCGGCTGCGCGGCAGCGAGCTGTTCGAGCGTCGCCGGCGGCGCCGTCGCGTCGAGGGCGCGAGCGGAAATGCCATCGCCGATCGCGGCGAAAGCCGGCAGGGCCAGGGCTAGCGCAACAAGCGTTTGGCGCAAGATCGTATTCTTCATCGCGAAATCCGGGTGCGGAAATCTCGACCATAACGAAACCGGCCGGCGAAGCGGAAATTCCTGCGGCCTTCCGCCTGCCCGCCTCGCGCATGTCAGCCTCTGCCGGCGGCGCAGCTTGCGCTGGTACCGGACATTTTCAGCAACCCGTTCTCGTTCCCGTACACCAGAATCGAGTTCATTCAGCATGCCCTCAAGGTCTCGCGCCTGACGGCCACGCGTTACCTGGATGCGCTGGCCGCCGACGGCCTGCTGCGCAAGCGCAAGCTGAGTCGCAGCAACTGTTACCCGGGTTGAAACACGCCGCCGGTGCACGCTCGCCATGTCACGGCGCGCTTCGCCGCGGCCGCGTCATGGCGATCAGCCGCGACACGACGAGCGCGAGATACATCACGCCGGTGAATTCTTCGAGCATGACGATGGCCTTGGCGCCGGCGGTGAGCGGTACGACGTCGCCGAGACCGACGCCGGACAGCGTCGTGAAGCTGAGAAATAGCAGATCCATCCAACTGCGCGCCACCGGACCGGCGCCGAAGCTCGCCGGATTGAGCGCCTGGCAAACCACGTACAGATGCGCGAACGCCCAGGCCAGCACCGTGAAGGTCGCGCCGACGGCGAACAGTTCGTCGCGCGTCGCGCGCTCGTCCGCCATCATGTAGGCGATCAGGCCACCGGCCGCGTAGAAATAGAACGCGGATTCGAGCAACGACGCCAACGGCAGGAACAGGGGCCGCGTCCAGAACGCCTGCAGCGCGTAGAGCGCGACGACCAGCACCGCGAGCAGCGCCGCGACGCGATTGGCGAAAGGACTGCGGCGCACCATCCACAGCGCCGCGCCGAGCACGACCAGCCCGAAGGCATTGAGCACGGCACGCCCGGCGGCGAGCCGTTCCATCCACGGATACAGGACGATACCGAGCGCCTGCATCGCCAGCAGCACCGCCGACGGATGGCGGCGAGCCCTGGCGATCCAGACCGGCAACGGCGCGCTCACTGCTGGTGATAGACCTCGGCGCCGCCGGCGCGGAATTCGGCGGATTTTTCCTGCATACCCTTGGCCAGCGCGTCGGCCTCGTCGGCGCCGACCTTCGCCGCGTAGTCGCGCACGTCCTGCGTGATCTTCATCGAGCAGAAGTGCGGGCCGCACATCGAGCAGAAGTGCGCGAGCTTGGCGCCTTCCTGCGGCAGGGTTTCGTCGTGGAATTCCTGGGCCTTCTCCGGATCGAGGCCGAGGTTGAACTGGTCTTCCCAGCGGAACTCGAAGCGCGCCTTGCTCAGCGCGTTGTCGCGCACCTGCGCACCGGGGAAGCCCTTGGCGAGATCGGCGGCATGCGCGGCGATCTTGTAGGTGATGATGCCTTCGCGCACGTCGTCCTTGTCCGGCAGGCCGAGATGCTCCTTGGGCGTGACGTAGCAGAGCATCGCGCAGCCGTACCAGCCGATGTTGGCGGCGCCGATGCCGCTCGTGATGTGGTCGTAGCCCGGCGCGATGTCGGTGGTCAGCGGGCCCAGCGTGTAGAACGGCGCCTCGAAGCAATGCTTGAGCTGTTCGTCCATGTTCTCCTTGATCAGCTGCATCGGCACATGGCCGGGGCCTTCGATCATCACCTGCACGTCGTGCTTCCAGGCGATCGCCGTCAGCTCGCCGAGCGTGTGCAGCTCGCCGAACTGCGCGTCGTCGTTGGCGTCGGCGATGGAGCCCGGGCGCAGGCCGTCGCCGAGACTGAAGCTGACGTCATACGCCTTCATGATTTCGCAGATTTCCTCGAAGTGCGTGTAGAGGAAATTTTCCTTGTGATGCGCGAGGCACCACTTCGCGAGAATCGAACCGCCGCGCGAGACGATGCCGGTGACGCGGTTGGCGGTCCACGGGATGTAGCGCAGCAGCACGCCGGCGTGGATCGTGAAGTAGTCGACGCCCTGCTCGGCCTGCTCGATCAGCGTGTCGCGGTACAGCTCCCAGGTCAGTTCCTCGGCCTTGCCGTTGACCTTTTCGAGCGCCTGATAGATCGGCACCGTGCCAATCGGCACCGGGCTGTTGCGCAGAATCCACTCGCGCGTCTCGTGGATATTCTTGCCGGTCGACAGATCCATCACCGTGTCGCCGCCCCAGCGCGTCGACCACACCATCTTCTCGACTTCCTCGGCGATCGATGAAGTCACGGCGCTGTTGCCGATGTTGGCGTTGATCTTCACGCGGAAGTTGCGGCCGATGATCATCGGCTCCAGTTCCGGATGGTTGATGTTGGCCGGAATGATCGCGCGGCCGCGCGCGACTTCGCTGCGCACGAACTCCGGCGTGATCTGTTTCTGCAGCGACGCGCCGAAGCTGTTGCCGCGATGCTGGCGGCGCAGGTAGCCGGCCTTCTCGTAGGTCTCGCGCAGTTCTTCGAGGCGCGCGTTCTCGCGGATCGCGATGAACTCCATCTCCGGGGTGACGATGCCACGCCGCGCGTAGTGCATCTGCGAGACGTTGGCGCCGGCGCCATTGATCACCCGGGCCTTGCGCGGCGCGCGGATGTGCTCGAAGCGCAGCTCGGCGGTCTTGTCGTCGGCGGCGCGGATGCGGCCGAAGATCGAACTCGGACCGCGCAGCCGCTCGGTATCGCCGCGCGCCTCGATCCACGCCTCGCGCAGCGGCGCGAGGCCGGCGCGCAGATCGATCTTCACATTCGGGTCCGAATACGGGCCGGAAGTGTCGTAGACCGTGACCGGCGGATTCGGCTCGATGCCGTTCGCGGTCTTGGTCGCCGTCAGGGAAATCTCGCGCATCGGCACGCGAATGCCCTTGCCGCCTTCGACGTAAATCTTGCGGCTCGCCGGGAACGGCTGGCGGACGTCGGCGGACAGTTCGTCGGCCTTGCTGAAAATGTCTTGCGGTAAGGCGCTCATCGCTTACACCTACGATACGGGCGAAGGAACGAACGCGAAGCGGAATGCCACAGCCGCCGAGCCTTCCCTTCGCCGGTTGGGAAAATGATTCGCTCTCATCCGGAAATTTCCGGGGGAAAGGTCGACCGGCCAGGTTCCAAGGGTCTTATCTCAGCCTCTGCGCGAAGCAGCGGCACCCCCGGCTACGGCGCCAGTTTAACGTGCCCGCCGGTCCGGTAAAACCACAGCGCCGGCGCGCCGCGCCGGTCGCACCGGCATCGCCTTGACTTTCCGTGCACGCGCCATGCCGACGGTTGGCTTCAGACGCCGTCGCGCACGATGAAATACAGCGCCGCGTAGATGCGCGGCTCGATCAGCAGGCCAGCGGCCGCGCGTGCGCGCAGCCAGCCGTCGACGTCGGCCAGCGGCACGAGGTGCACGGTGATGTCCTCGCCGGCGACGCCGCCGCCGGCGCCGACACGTTCGAGATCGCGGATGCGCACGAGGTGCAGCATCTCGCTGGTCAGGCCGGCGGCGACCGGACCGGACGCGAGAATCTCGGCGCGCACGCCGCGAAAGCCGGCCTCCTCCTCGAGCTCGCGCAGCGTCGAAGCCTCGATGCTCTCGTCCTCGAGCCCGGCCTCGTCGCCGATCATGCCGGCCGGCAGCTCGATCGTCCGCGCGTGCAGCGGCAGGCGGTATTGCTCGACCAGCACCAGCTCGCGCTGCGCCGTCACCGCGACGATGAAGCCGGCGCCGCTGCTGTTGACGCGCGTGACGTATTCCCAGTGGCGGTCGCGGATCAGGCGCAGGAATCTGCCGCGATGCAGTTCTTCGATGATGGGCGTGTCGTTCATGGGTTCAAGTGCCAGGCTTTCCGTTCCTGCCGGGCGTCCAGCGCTCGGCGCGCGCCGCGGCCTTGCCGCCCTGCGCGAGCCGCTGCGCCAGCCACGGCAGCGCGGCCTCGGCCTCGGCGACGAACGAGAACGGCGGATTGACGACAACGACGCCGCAGGCATGCATCTGCCCCTCGCTGGCGGCGCCGGTTTCGAGCGTGTAGTTGATCGCCTCGCGCGCGCAGTTGCCACGCAGGCGGCGCAGGAAACGCTCGGTGTCGAAACGCTTCTTGTACGGGTACCAGATCACGTAAACGCCGTTGCCGAAGCGCGCGAGCGCCTTCGCGCTGAAATCGCCGACGGCGTCGAATTCGTCGGGCCGCTCGAACGGCGGATCGACGAGCACCAGGCCGCGCTTCTCGCGCGGCGGCAGCAGCGCCGGCGCTTCGTAGCCGTCGCGCCGGTGGATGGCGACGCGCGGATCGGCGCCAAGTTCGGCCTTCAGCTCGGCGGCGATCGCCGGCTCGCGCTCGCACAGCACGATGCGGTCGCTGCTGCGCGCAGCCTGCGCCGCGAACCACGGCGAGCCGGGATAGCGGCGCAGTTCGCCGCCGCCGGCGTTCATCGCGCGAACGATGTCGAGATACGCCGCGACCGGCTCCGGCGCATCGCGCGCGTCGAGGACGCGGGCGATGCCGTCCTCGAACTCGGCGGTACGCGTCGCCGCGCCGCCGCGCAGGTCATAGGCGCCGCCACCGGCGTGCGTCTCGACATAGGCCCACGGCGCGTCCTTGCGGTTCAGCGCGCGCAGCAGGCCACAGAGCAGGACATGCTTGAAGACGTCGGCGAAGTTGCCGGCGTGGAATCGGTGTTGGTAGTGCACGGCGCATTATCCCGCGGTCGCGCCGGGATGGGGGACGCGCGACCCCGGCGTGCTGCGCGGCTGCGGGCTCCACGGGTGGCGATCCCTGCGCCACGCCGGTCCGATAGACTTTTTCGATGCGGCACGAGGGCAGCACAAGGGCCTGGAATCGCGGCGGTGAACCGGGCCGGCGGTGCCTGTCACATTCCGGAACCGGGACTGTTACGCTCGGTAACGAACGCCGGACACAGGCGATCGACAACAGCGGTCGAGCACGAGGAGGCGCGCATGCAGCGCGATACGGGCGGCCCCGGCGATGGCCCGAACAACGGCGGTAGCGGCAACAGCAGCAGCGGCAATGACCGCGCCGTCGTGCTGTTCCTGTTCGCGCTCGGCGTGCTGCTGCCGCCGGGCCTGTGGGTATGGGCGACGGGCGATCGCCCGTGGTGGGGGCTTTACGCGGCGTGGCTCATGGTCATCGTCGTCACGGCCGTGCTGCAGGGGCGCCGGCCGTGATGAGCGCCGACGCGACAGCGCCACTCTGGCAACCCCAGCTCGGCGAGCTGTTCCTGGCCGGCCTCGGGTATCTCGCCGTGCTGTTCGTCGTCGCCTACGCTACCGAACAGGGCTGGCTGCCGCAGCGCCTGATCCGCCATCCGCTGACCTACACGCTGTCGCTCGGCGTCTACGCGACCACTTGGAGCTTCTACGGCAGCGTCGGCTTCGCGCACACGCAGGGCTATCTGTTCCTGACCATCTACGTCGGCGTGACGCTGGCCTTCGTGCTCGCGCCGGTGCTGCTGCAGCCCTTGCTGCGCCTGGTGCGCGACTACCAGCTGACCTCGCTCGCCGATCTGTTCGCGTTCCGCTATTCGAGCCCGTGGACCGGCATGCTCGTCACCGTCTGCATGCTCGTCGCCGTGCTGCCGTACATCGCCCTGCAGATCCAGGCCGTCGTCACCTCGGCGCAGGTGCTCACGCAGGAAGCCTCGACCGGCGTGCTCGCGCTGGTGTTCTGCGCGACGGTCACGCTGTTCGCCGTGCTGTTCGGCGCGCGCAACGTCACGCCGCGCGAGAAGCACGAAGGGCTGGTCGTGGCGATCGCCTTCGAGTCGCTGATCAAGCTCGTCGCGCTCCTCGCCTGCGGCACGGTTGCGCTGTTCGGCGTACTCGGCGGCCCGGCGGGGCTCGACGCCTGGCTGGCCGCGCATCCGCAGAGCATCGAAGCACTGCAGGCGCCGCTGCGCCAGGGCAGCTGGACGACGCTGCTGCTGCTCGCCTTCTCGGCGGCCTTCCTGCTGCCGCGCCAGTTCCACATGCTGTTCGCGGAAAACATCAATCCCGACGCGCTGCGCACCGCGAGCTGGGCCTTCCCGCTGTTCCTGCTGCTGCTCAACCTCGCCGTGCCGGTGCTGCTGTGGGCCGGCCAGGCGGCGCGGCTCGACGTGGCGCCGGACTATTACGCGCTGGCGCTGGCGCGCCACGCCGGGCAGCGCTGGCTGGTATTCCTGAGCTTCATCGGCGGCCTCTCGGCGGCCAGCGCGATGATCATCGTCGAAAGCCTCGCGCTCGCTGCGATGTGCCTCAACCACCTGATCCTGCCGGTGTGGATCGGCAGCGGCGCGCAGCCCTCGCACGATCTCTACCGCCGCCTGCTGTGGAGCCGCCGCGCGCTGATCGCCGTCGTCATCTTCATCGGCTACGGTGCCTACGCGACGCTGCGCCAGACCTCGGGCCTCGCGCATCTCGGCCTGATCTCCTTCGTCGGCGTCGCGCAGTTCCTGCCGGCGGTGCTGGCGATGCTGGTGTGGCCGCGCGCCAACCGCGTCGGCTTTCTCGCCGGCGTGTCCGGCGGCATGGCGATGTGGCTGCTGATCCTGTTCTGGCCGCTCGCCTTCGGCACGCCCTCGCCACTCGCGCGACTGCCGCTGCACGACGAGGATCCGTGGCTGTTCGCCACCTTCTGGTCGCTGGCCGTCAACGGCCTGCTGTTCGCGCTCGGCTCGCTCGCCGCGCCGCCGAGCGCCAAGGAGCAGGCCGCCGACCAGGCGTGCCGCCTCGATGCCGTGCTGCTGCTCAGCGAGCGGCCGCGCACGCTGGGCATCGCCGAGCTGCGCGGCCGGCTCGCCGAAGCGCTCGGCGGCGAGGCGGCGCAGGCCGAGATCGCCCGCGCGCTCGGCGATCTCAAGCTCGATGCCGACGAGCGCCGGCCGCGCCAGCTGCATTTCGTGCTCGAACGGCTGCAGCGCAATCTGTCCGGCCTGATCGGCCCGCAGCTGGCGCGCGAGGTGCTGGCCAGCGACGACGCGGCGCTGCCGCGCCGCCGTCTCGTCGAGGAAGAGCTCGAACACTCGCAGGACCGCCTGCGCGGCCTCGCCGCCGAACTCAACCATTTGCGCCGCTTCCACCGGCAGATCCTGCAGGACCTGCCGATCGGCGTCTGCTCGCTCGGCGCGCAGCGCGAAGTGCTGCTGTGGAACGAGCGCATGGCGGCGATCACCGGGCTGCCGGCCGATCTGGTGCTCGGCGCGCGCGTCGCCGAGCTGCCGGCGCCGTGGCCGGCGCTGTTCGCGCAGCTGATCGAGGCCGAAACCTCGCACCTCTACAAGCAGCAGGCCGTGCTCGCCGGCCGCGCGCGCTGGCTGAACCTGCACAAGGAAGAAGTGCGCGAAGCCGGCGGCGACACCACCGGCCTCGTGCTGCTGGTCGAAGACCTCACCGATCAGCAGCAGCTCGAAGCCGGGCTCGCGCACAGCGCGCGGCTGGCATCGATCGGCACGCTGGCCTCCGGCGTCGCGCACGAGATCGGCAATCCACTGACCGGCATCTCCTGCATCGCGCAGAACCTGCGCGACGAGGACGACCCGGACGAGCGCGCGCAGGGCCTCGACGACATCCTGCAGCAGTCGAAGCGCATCAGCGACATCGTGCAGTCGCTGCTCAGCTTCGCGCGCGCCTCGCCGGCCGACACGCGCACGCGGCTCGAGCTGGCGACGCTGGCCGACGAGGCGATCCGCCTCGTGCGCCTGTCGCGCAGCGGCCGCGACATCGCCTTCGCCAACCGCGTGCCGGCGGCGCTCGCGATCGACGGCGACCGCGCGCGACTGACGCAGGTGCTGGTCAACCTGCTCGCCAACGCCGCCGACGCCTCGCCGCCCGGCGGGCGCGTGGAGATTCGCGCCGCGCGTGGCGCGGCCAGCGTCACCGTCGAGGTGCAGGACTGGGGCGCCGGCATCGAGCCGGCGCTGCGGGAGCGCATCTTCGAGCCCTTCGTCACCACCAAGGAACCGGGCCGCGGCACCGGCCTGGGCCTGCCGCTGGTGTTCCGCATCGTCGCCGATCACGGCGGCAGCATCGCCGTCGCCAGCTCGCCCGGCGACGGCACCACGTTCACCGTGCGCCTGCCGGCGGTCTCCGACGCCGTGCAAGGCGTGTTCACCTGAAGCCGACGCTCCCATGAACCGCATCCTCATCGTCGAAGACGAAGACGTCATCCGCCGCCAGCTCGCGCGGCTGCTGACGCGCAAGGAATACCAGGTCAGCGAGGCCGGCAGCGTCGCCGAGGCCGAGGCGCTCGGCCTGTCCGCGTTCGATCTGATCATCGCCGACGTGCGCCTGCCCGGCGTCGCCGGCACCGAGCTGATCGCGCGCGCCGCGCCGGTGCCGGTGCTGGTGATGACCAGCCACGCGAGCATCCGCTCGGCGGTCGAGGCGATGCAGCGCGGCGCCGCCGACTACATCGCCAAACCCTTCGATCACGACGAGATGCTGCTGACCATCGCGCGCGTCCTCAAGAATGGCCTGCAGGCGCGGCAGCACGCGGCGCTGAAGCAGGACGTCGAGCGCGATTGGCCGACCTTCGGCATCGTCGGCCGCAGCGCGGCGATGCGCGAGGTGTTCGACCGCGTGCGCCGCGTCGCCGCGACCGACGCCACCGTGCTGGTTCGCGGCGAGTCCGGCACCGGCAAGGAGCTCGTCGCGCGCGCGATCCACGACCAGGGCGCGCGCCGCGACGGCCCGTTCATCGCCGTCAACTGCGCGGCGATTCCCGAGAACCTGATCGAGGCCGAGCTGTTCGGCCACGAGAAGGGCGCGTTCACCGGCGCCGTGCAGCGCAAGGACGGCCTGATCGCCGCGGCCAGCGGCGGCACGCTGTTCATGGACGAGGTCGGCGAACTCGCGCCGGCCGTGCAGGCGCGCCTGCTGCGCGTGCTGCAGGAAGGCGAGATCCGTCCGGTCGGCAGCACGCAGTCGCGGCGCGTCGACGTGCGCGTGCTCGCGGCCACGCACCGCGATCTCGAACAGATGGTGCAGGAGCGCGGCTTCCGCGACGATCTCTACTACCGCCTGTGCGTCGTCGAGATCGCCCTGCCGCCGCTGCGCGCGCGCGGCGACGACATCGAACTGCTCGCGCGGCATTTCTTCGACAAGGCCGCGCGCCGCCTCAGCCGCGCCGGCCTGCGCCTCTCGGAGCGCGCGCTCGCCGCGATCCGCCACTACCACTGGCCCGGCAACGTGCGCGAACTCGGCAACGCGCTCGAACGCGCGGTGATCCTCTGCGACGGCCCGGCGATCGAGCCCGAGCACCTCGCGATCCCCGGCGACCGCCCGGCGCCGTCATTGCCCGTCGCCGCCGGCAGCGAAGGCCACAGGCTCGACGACTACTTCCGCAACTTCGTGCTTGCCAACCAGCACGCGATGACCGAATCCGAACTCGCGCGCGCCCTCGGCATCAGCCGCAAGACGCTGTGGGAGCGGCGCGGCCGGATGCATCTGCCGCGCGGCCGGTCATGAGCCTCGACCGCTGCGCGATCGGCCCTGGCGCTGGCGCCCTCGTCGTTCTGGCATGCAGGGCATGGGCCGTCGAGGATGGCCCGGAACCGACACGGCCATTCGTCGGCGGCGTGGTGCTCTCCTGTTCCGGCAGCGGACACGGCCACGCAGTGGAACGGGCGCGGGCCGGAACGCCTCAGAACTGCCGGCTGATTTGCGCCCAGGCCGGCCAGTCCGCCACACCGACCAGCCTGCCGTTTTCAAAGTGAGCGACCAGGCGGTAGGGCAGCTTTGCCGAGCTGTTGTCGTAGGCGAAACCCTCATCGGCCAGCCGCAAGGCAGCCGCGACCAGCGGCCACAGCCGTGGAAAACGCGCCTGCTGTTTATCGACCGGGACGTCGTGCCCGCCGTGGCGGACACGCGCCTCGACACGGCGTATCGACAGCGTCAGCGGAACCAGGATCACATGGACGATCACGAGGAAGCCCGCGCTCCGGGCCTGGCGGATCAGTTCGACCTTGGAAGGATGGGAGAAAACCGTTTCGGCGATGAACGATCGCCGCTGCGCGATCATTTCGTCGCGACGCTGCCCGGCGATTTTCGCGGCCTCGTATGAGCGATCGCGGCCCGATCCGGGCCAACGCTCGCGGGCGATGAGGTCGGCATTGATGAAGGGCAGGCCGGTGACCGGGCCCAGCACCTGCTCATGGAAAGTCGTCTTGCCCGAGCCGTTGGGCCCGGCGAGCAGATGCAGCAGCGGCATCAGCGAGCTGCGCGCCGGGGCCTGCCGCCACCTCCAGGATTGCGGACGACCACGGCGCCGTCGGCATCCAGCTCGACGATCTCCCGGCCCTGTTCCGCCAGCACGCGATCCAGCCGCAAGTCCGCACGGGTCCGGTCGATACGCTCGGCCCAGTGGGCGCGAACGAGCGCCTGCTCCTGGGTGTTGAGGTCGTCGTAGCCACCCCGGCCTTCGAGAACCGCCTGTACGGCGGCCACGGTGACGCCGGGGCTGCGCTCCAGTTCCCGGCCGATGCGCGCCCAATGCGCGATCTGCTGCGAAAGGCTGCGACTCATGCTCCTGGCCGTCGATCTCGCCGAAGCGGCAAGTTCCGGGTCCAGACGCATGGGGCTGTTGGCGGCGGGCATGGCAAGCTCCGGCTTGCGACTTCGGTGTAGCAAAATGCTACACGATAATTCATGCGAGATTCATGCGAGCCGGACGCCAGCCGGTCCCGACCCGTCGATGGGCGCCGGATCGCTTCAGCCGCTGACCGCACCGAGCTGCGCGAGATCATCGGCCGACAGGCGCAACGTCAACGCCGCCACGATCTCCTTGAACTGCTCGATCGTCGTCGCGCTCGCGATCGGCGCCACGACGTCCGGCTGCGCCATCAGCCAGGCCAGCGCGACCTGCGCCGGCGTCGCGCCGTGGCGCGCGGCGACGTCGCGCAGGGCCTCGACGACGCGCCAGCCGCGCGGCGTCGCGTAGCGCTTGACCATGCCGCTGCGCGCGCGGCCTTCGAGATCGGCGGCGCTGCGGTACTTGCCGGTGAGAAAGCCGCTGGCCAGCGAGAAGAACGGAATCACGCCGATGGCTTCACGCCGCACGAGCGCCGCGTACTCGCGCTCGTAGGGCTCGCGCGCGACGAGGCTGTATTCGGGCTGCAGTGTCTCGTAGCGCGGCAGGCCATGCTCGCGCGCCACATGCAGCGCCTCAGCGAAGCGCGCGCCGCTACAGTTCGAGGCGCCGATCGCGCGCACCTTGCCCTGCCCGATGAAACGTTGGAACGCACCGAGCGTATCGGCCAGCGGCGTGTGCGGATCGTCTTCGTGCGACTGGTAAAGATCGATGCGATCGGTTTGCAGGCGGCGCAGCGAGGCATCGAGCGCCTTCTGCATGTAGGCCGGCGACAGGCCGCGCGAGTCCGGCCCCATCGGCTTGCCAAGCTTGGTGGCGAGCACAATGCGTTCGCGCCGGCCGCCACCCTGCTTCAGCCATCGGCCGATGATCGTCTCCGATTCGCCGCCGGCGTTGCCGGGCGCCCAGTGCGAATAGACGTCGGCGGTATCGACGAGATGGCCGCCGGCGTCGACGAAGGCGTCGAGCAGCGCGAACGAGGTTTTCTCGTCGGCGGTCCAGCCGAAGACGTTGCCGCCGAAGGCGAGCGGCGCGACCCGCAGCGACGAGCGGCCCAGCCTGCGCATGGCCATGATGGATTTCCTTTGCGGACGGCGGGCGAGTATCGCATCGCACCGCTTTCGTTTCGTGACGTGGTGTTACCTCGCGTAACAGCCGTCATCCGGCTGCAACCCGCAAGCTCCTGTTTTCCTTAACCCTCGATCGTGGCATCGGTCCTGCAACGCAAACCTCAACACCGTCTGTGCGCAAGACACCGACGGCCATAACGACATCGAGGAGAATAGAGCATGAGCAGCCCGGTCGGCGCTTTCGGCGCCACGACGCCCCCCATCGGCAAATCGGAAACGCGGCGCGTGATCTTCGCGTCGTCGCTCGGCACCGTCTTCGAGTGGTACGACTTCTATCTCTACGGCTCGCTGGCGGCGATCGTCGCCAAGCAGTTCTTCTCCGGCCTCAACGACACCAGCGCCTTCATCTTCGCGCTGCTCGCCTTCGCGGCCGGCTTCGCGGTGCGGCCGTTCGGCGCGCTGGTGTTCGGACGGCTCGGCGATCTGGTCGGGCGCAAGTACACCTTCCTGATCACGATCCTGATCATGGGCTTGTCGACCTTCCTGGTCGGCATCCTGCCGAGCTATGCGTCGATCGGCGTCGCCGCGCCGGTGATCCTGATCTCGCTGCGCCTGCTGCAGGGCCTCGCGCTCGGCGGCGAGTACGGCGGCGCGGCCACGTATGTCGCCGAGCATGCGCGCGACGACAACCGCGGCCTGGCGACGAGCTGGATCCAGACCACGGCGACCGGCGGCCTGTTCCTGTCGCTGCTGGTGATCCTCGGCTGCCGCCTCGCGCTCGGCAACGAGGCGTTCGAAGCCTGGGGCTGGCGCATTCCGTTCCTCGTTTCGGCGCTGCTGCTCGCCATCTCCGTCTACATCCGCCTGCAGCTCAACGAGTCGCCGCTGTTCAAGCAGATGAAGGAAGAGGGCAAGACCTCGAAGGCGCCGCTGACCGAAGCATTCGGCCAGTGGAAGAACCTCAAGCTGGTGCTGCTCGCGCTGTTCGGCGCGACGGCCGGTCAGGCGGTGGTCTGGTACACGGGCCAGTTCTACGCACTGTACTTCCTCACGCAGACGGTGAAGGTCGACGCCACGACCGCCAACCTGCTGGTCGCCGCCGGCCTGCTGATCGGCACGCCGTTCTTCCTGTTCTTCGGCTGGCTCTCGGACCGCATCGGCCGCAAGACGGTGGTCATGGCCGGCTGCCTGATCGCGGCGCTGACCTACTTCCCGATCTTCAAGGCGATCACGCACTACGCGAACCCGGCGCTCGAAACGGCCGCGGCGACGAGCCCCGTCACCGTCGTCGCCGATCCGGCCGAATGCAGCTTCCAGTTCGACCCGGTCGGCAAGAAAATCTTCAACAGCTCCTGCGACGTCGCCAAGAGCGCGCTCGCCAAGGCCGGCATTCCGTACGGCAACGAGGCCGCGCCGGCCGGCACGGTCGCACAGGTGAGGATCGGCGGGACGGCGGTCGACTCCTTCGACGGCAAGGTGCTCGACAAGGCCGCGTTCAAGGAGCAGAGCGGCGCGTTCGGCAAGACGCTCGGCACAGCGCTGACGGCCGCCGGCTATCCGAAGCAGGCCGATCCGGCACAGGTCAACCAGCCGATGCTGATCCTGCTGCTGGCCCTGCTCGTGATCTACGTGACGATGGTCTACGGCCCGATCGCCGCCTGGCTCGTGGAGATGTTCCCGACGCGCATCCGCTACAGCTCGATGAGCCTGCCGTACCACATCGGCAACGGCTGGTTCGGCGGCTTCGTGCCGACCATCGCCTTCGCGCTGGTCAGCCTGAGGGGCGACATCTACTACGGCCTCTGGTATCCGATCATCGTCGCCGTCATCACGCTGGTGATCGGCACGCTGTTCCTGCGCGAGACCCGCGGCAGCTCGCTGCACGCACACGACTGAACGCGCCGAACCACGCATCACCGTGCGCAGCCCCGGCCGATCCCCGGGGCTGCGCCGCGATGGCGGCGCGCATGCCTTCAAGCGATGCGTGCCGACGCCGGCGGATTGCGGCATCATCGAACGGATCAGAACGACGACGCGGCCTCGCCCGCCCCATTCCCGCCCGCCCCTGACCGGCGGCCGCAGCTCGAAGGAGAAAGCATGGCCGACAACACGAATCTGCAATCGGTGCTGACGGAGAAGCGCCTGTTCGCGCCGCAGCCGGAGTTTGTCGCCAAGGCGCGCCTCGACGCTGAGAGTCTCGCCGCACTGCACATCGCGGCGGCGAAGGACCACGTCGGCTTCTGGGCGGACCTGGCGAAGAAGGAACTGTCCTGGCAGACGCCGTTCACCAAGGCCCTCGACGACAGCAAGGCGCCGAACTACCAATGGTTCACCGACGGCAAGCTCAACGCCTCGGCGAACTGCCTCGACCGCCATCTCGGCGCGAAGGGCGACAAAATCGCCATCCGCTTCGAGGGCGAGCCGGGCGACAAGAAGAACTATACGTACAAGGAACTGCACGCCGAAGTCTGCCGCGTCGCCAACGCGCTGAAGTCCTTCGGCGTGAAGAAGGGCGACCGCGTCGTCATCTACATGCCGATGGTGCCGGAGGCGGTGATGGCGATGCAGGCCTGCGCGCGCATCGGCGCGATCCACAGCATCGTCTTCGGCGGCTTCTCGTCGTCGTCGCTGAAGGACCGCATCGAGGACGCCGGCGCCAAGGTGCTGATCACCGCCGACGGCGGCCACCGCGCCGGGCACGTCGTCGAGCTGAAGAAGGCGGCCGACGAAGCGCTGAGCCAGGGCTGCAAGACCATCGAGAAAGTGCTGGTCCTGCAGCGCACGAAGCACGAGGTCGGCTTCGATGCCAGGCGCGACGTCTGGTGGCACGACATCGTGCCGCAGCAGAAGGCCGGCTGCGATCCGGAATGGGTCGAGGCCGAGCACCCGCTGTTCCTGCTCTACACCTCGGGTTCGACCGGCAAGCCCAAGGGCATCCAGCATTCGACCGGCGGCTATCTGCTCGGCGCGATGACGTCGAGCCGGTGGGTCTTCGACCTGCGCGACGACGACGTGTTCTGGTGCACCGCCGACATCGGCTGGATCACCGGCCACTCCTACGTCTGCTACGGCCCGCTCGCCAACGGCGCGACGATCCTGATGTACGAAGGCGCGCCGACCGTGCCGGACGCCGGGCGCTTCTGGAAGATCGCGCAGGAGCACGCGGTGACGATCTTCTACACCGCGCCGACCGCGATCCGCGCGCTGATGAAGCTCGGCGACGACTGGCCGAAAAAATACGACCTGTCGAAGCTGCGCCTGCTCGGCAGCGTCGGCGAGCCGATCAATCCGGAAGCGTGGATGTGGTACCACACGGTGATCGGCAAGGAGCGCCTGCCGATCGTCGACACTTGGTGGCAGACCGAGACCGGCGCGATCATGATCTCGCCGATCCCCGGCGCCGTGCCGACCAAGCCGGGCTCCTGCACGAAGCCGCTGCCGGGCATCGCCGTCGAAGTCGTCGACGAAGCCGGCGAGATCATCAAGGACACCAAGGCAGGCGGCTATCTGGTCGTGACGAAACCGTGGCCGTCGATGCTGCGCACGATCTGGGGCGACAACGAGCGCTACATCAAGACCTACTGGGGCCAGTTCAATAACCGGTACTACGTTGCAGGCGATTCGACGCACCGCGACGAGGACGGCTACTACTGGATCCTCGGCCGCATCGACGACGTGCTCAACGTCTCCGGCCACCGTCTCGGCACGATGGAGATCGAAAGCGCGCTGGTCAGCCATCCGCAGGTCGCCGAGGCCGCCGTCGTCGGCCGCCCGCACGAGGTCAAGGGCGAGAGCGTGTTCGCGTTCGTGATCTGCAAGGGCGAGCGCCCGCACGGCGCCGAGGCCGAGAAACTCGCCAAAGATCTGCGTGAACACGTCGGCAAGGAAATCGGCGCGCTCGCCAAGCCGGACGAGATCCGCTTCGCCGACAACCTGCCGAAGACGCGCTCCGGCAAGATCATGCGCCGACTGCTGCGCTCGATCGCCAAGGGCGAGGAAATCACGCAGGACGTGTCGACGCTGGAGAATCCGGCGATCGTCGCGCAGCTCGCCGGCAAGGCCTGATCGCGTCGCGCAGCCTGCCTTCCCTTTCCTCGGGAAGGCTCGTCATTGCGGGCCCGCGGCCTGTCGTCAATCAAGCAAGCGGTGCCGATGACGCCGCAGCCGGCGACGGCGCTGTCGGAATGCCGGCGCTCGCAAAGACGGCACAGCCCAGCAGCGCCGGCTGCGGGTGCGTGATCGCGTACAGCGGAATGCCGCCGAGCGACGGCCGTGTCGCGGCATGCTCGTCGAACCCCGTGCAAAATGCCGTGACGTCAAACCATTCGAGGCCGCCGGGCACGACACTGCCGGAGACGTAGACGCCGCCACGCGCACCGGTCAGCAAGGCGAGCTTGCCGAGCATGCGGCCGAACCACCGCGAATAGATCGAGATGCTGAGCCTCGGCTGCACTTCGCCGGCGAGCGCATCACGAATCAGCAACTCGGGCGAACGCGCGGCGCAGCTGCGCGCGCGGTGCAGCGCCAGCAGTCCGGCCGGCGTGAAGAGCGTGTCGGCGCTGACGCGACCGAGAGTCTGGCGCAGCGCGAGCCAGACCGTCAGCTCGTCGTCGTCGATGGGCGCCAGATCGAATTCTCCGCACTCGCCGCCGAGCACGTGCACGGCGTCTCCCTGCTGCGTCACCGCGGCAATGTCGAGTTCGGCGCCGATACCGATCACCAGTCGCGGCGCGCCCGACACCGCTTGCCCGGCGCGCAGGCTGAGCAACTCGTCGGCCGGAATCGCAGGCAGGGAGCGCGCGACCGCGTCGAAGACGCTGAGCAAGCGCACCGGACATGCGGCTTCGGCGGCGAGCCGCCGCGCATCGATCAGCAGGTCGTCATGGCTGAACTGCAGTTGCTCCTCGCCGAGCAGACTGCCGGCGCCGCAGATCGCCGCGCCATCGAGCCGCGGCCGCCCGACGCCGTCGAGAAAATGCGCCAGCGCGATTTCGCTTTCGACGATCGTCGCTTCGACGCACACGGAATCAAGCCGCCATTGCAGCCCTTCGCGATGCGCGAGCGCTCACCGCGTGCGTGAATGACCGATGGCACCGACGAGAATCATGCCGCCCTCTTTTGGACCCGTATGTTCGCTCAGAGACACGGCCGCCGCAGCGCGTGACCGCCGGCGCCCGCCGCTGTCGAACGGGGCCTTCGCAGACTCAACAAGATTCGTGCCGCCCGCGGGGCGGTTTCATCCGGTTTCGCGAAACAGCGATGCTACCTCGACCTGGATGCCGGCCGGAAGACGGGGCGCAAGAAGATTCAATGTGTTGCGGCGGCCTGCTCGGTTCCGGCGCGGTCGAGCGTCTGCAGAAAATCGTCGCACCAGCACGTCACGTCGTACTCGTCGAGGCCGCCACGCAGAGAGGCGTAGCGCTCGCGGCGTTCTTCGAGCGACATGTGCCGCGCCTTCTGCAGCGCCTCGGCGACGCCGACGACGTCGTGCGGATTGACGATCAGCGCCGCCTCCATCTGCTTCGCGCTGCCGGCGAAACGCGACAGCACGAGCACGCCGGGATCGGCCGGATCCTGCGCGGCGACGTATTCCTTGGCGACCAGATTCATGCCGTCGCGCAGCGGCGTGACGAAACCGATGCGGCTCATGCGGTAGAGGCCGGCGAGCTGGCGGCGTGTGACCGCGCGGTTGATGTAGCGCAGCGGCGTCCAGTCGAATTGCGCGAAGCGGCCGTTGATGTGGCCGGCCAGCGCCTCGAGCTGCTCGCGGATCTGCACGTACTCCGGCACGTCGCCGCGCGAGGTCGGCGCGATCTGCAGGAAGCTGACGTTGCCATGCGCGTCCGGATAGTCCTCGAGCAGTTTCTGATAGGCGAGAAAACGCTCCGGCATGCCCTTGGTGTAGTCGAGGCGGTCGACGCCGATGATCTGCACGCGGTTGAAGATCGCCGCGCGCAGCTGCTCGGCGTCCTTGCGTGCCTCGTCGCTGCTCGCCATCTTCGCGAACTGCGCGGTATCGATGCCGATCGGAAACGACTTGGCGACGACGCTGCGGCCGTAGGCGCGCAGCGTGTCGCCGTCGGCCGTGCCGCCGGCCTCACGCAGCACGTAATCGCGGAAGCACTGCAGATCGGTCTCGGTCTGGAAGCCGATCAGGTCGTAGGCCATCAGCGCGCGCACCAGGCGGTCGTGGCGCGGCAGCGCCGTGAAGATCTCGCGCACCGGAAACGGGATGTGCAGGAAGAAGCCGAGCTTCTGCCTGACGCCCATCTCGCGCAGCATCTCGCCGAACGGCAGCAGGTGGTAATCGTGCACCCAGATCACGTCGTCGTCGCGCAGCAGCGGCGCGAGCGCGTGCACGAAGCGGCGGTTGACGCGCTGATAACCGTCGAAGAAGCGACGGTCGAATGCCGTCAGGTCGAGCCGGTAATGGAACAGCGGCCACAGGCAGCGGTTCGCGTAGCCGTTGTAGTAGTCGTCGTGCTCGACCTGCGTCAGATCGAGCGTCGCGCGCGTCACGCCGCCGATCGTCTGCGCCCGCACGCGCGGCTCCGCGCTATCGGACACTTCGCCGCTCCAGCCGAACCACAGGCCGCGGCGGCGCTGCAACGCGTCAGCGAGCGCGACGGCGAGCCCGCCGGCGCGCGCCGCGCCGCGCAGCGGACCGACGCGGTTGGAGACGACGACGAGACGGCTCACGCCGACTCCTTCGCGCGCGCCGCGGCGTCGGCGCTGTCGGCGAGCCAGCGGTGCACGGCGTCGACGTCGTCCAGGCGATATTGCGCGCCCGTCTCGCCGTCGCCGACCTTGATGCCGAACCCGCCGCGCGCCGCCGCCGCCGTGAAGCCATCCTCGTCGGTCGTATCGTCGCCGACGAAGACCGGCCGCCGCCCGTTGAACAGCGGACGCCCCAGCAAGGCCTCGACGGCAAGCCCCTTGTGCAGGCCGCGCGGCCGCATCTCGACGACCATCTTGCCGGCCAGCGTCGCAAGCCCGTGCCGGCCGGCGATCTCGGCGACCGCCCGCCGGCATTCGTCGGCCCGCTCCGGCGCTGCGCGATAATGCAGCGCGACCGTGGCGCCTTTGACTTCGAGCAGCAGCTGCGGATCGTCACCGTAGCGTTCCTGCATCACCCTCGCCGCGGCAGCGACGTCCGGCCAGATGCGCCGCTGCGGCGTGGCGGCGCCGTGCACGCGCAGCTCCGCGCCGTGCTGGCCGGCGCCGGGCAACCGCAGCGGCAACAGGTAATGATCGATCTCGCGCAGGGAACGGCCGCTGATGACGGCGAGCGCGCCGCCGAGCAGCCGCTGCGTGCGCTCGATCAGCGGCACCAGACCACGATCGATCGTCACGAGTTCGGGGCGGGCCACGATGTCGGTCAGCGTGCCATCGAAATCGATAAACAAGGCGTCGCGCGACGTCAGCAACGGCGGCAACGCGTCTGGGGCATGTATTGTTTTCATTGTCCGCGCAGTGTCGCCAATCGGGGTGGCGATCACAATCCCATGAATCGACGGCCAAACTCAGCCAATTTTCATTTCCGCGCGCAGGGCAAGACGCAGGCGGCACGATGAAGGCACGCGCGCGTCGCGACGCGGCAGCGCGCGTTCCGCGATCAGGCGGAAGCCGTGCTTCCCGTACAGCGCCCGCGCCGCGCCATTGTCGCTGGCGACATCGAGCGCGCAATGCCGATACCCGAGCGCCTGCGCAGCGTCCAGCGCGTGCGCGAGCAGCCGCGAGGCGATGCCACGCCGATGCGCGGCCGGCGCGACGCTCAGATGCGCGACATAGAAATCGCCATGTTCCGGCGGCGGCTGCATCACGCCGACGTGCAGCGCGCGGCGCAGCACGGACAGCGCCGTCCACGGCGCGTAGAAGCGGAAATACTGGCGCAGCGTCGCGTTCGCCAGGGCCGCAAGCTCGTGCGCGCCGTACGTCGCGACGCAGCCGACGACACGGCCGTCGAGCACGGCGACATGATGATGCGGCCAGCCGATCAGGCCGCGCCCGTCATCGAGCGCATAAGCGAGGAACGCGCCTGCCGTGCGGCCGCCGTGCGCGAACACGTAGTCGAATGCCGCCGGACCGGAGGCATAGACCAACGGCAGCAGCGCGCGCGCATCGCGGCGCTGCGCCGGACGCAGCGCGGGCGGTTCGGCTTCGTCGGCTCGCATGCGCGCGTGCGGCCTTCCTGCCATGGCCGCGGCTCCTGCTGACCCGTCGCGCTCAACTCGAGCGCCGCGCCATGAAGGCCACGCGCTCGAACAGATGGACATCCGCTTCGTTCTTCAGCAGCGCGCCGTACAGCGGCGGCAGCGTCTTCTTGCTGCTGGTCTCGTGCAGCACGGACGGATCGATGTCCTCGGCCATCAGCAGCTTGAGCCAGTCGAGCAGCTCGGAGGTCGAAGGCTTTTTCTTCAGGCCCGGCAGCTCGCGCAGGCCGAAGAACGCTTCCATCGCTTCCTTCGTCAGGTTCTTCTTCAGGCCCGGGAAGTGCACGTCGACGATCTTCTGCATCGTCTCCTTGTCCGGGAAGCGGATGTAGTGGAAGAAGCAGCGGCGGAGGAAGGCGTCCGGCAGTTCCTTCTCGTTGTTCGAGGTGATGATGATGATCGGCCGGTTCCTGGCCTTCACCGTCTCGCGCGTCTCGTGGACGTAGAACTCCATCTGGTCGAGCTCGCGCAGCAGGTCGTTCGGGAATTCGATGTCGGCCTTGTCGATCTCGTCGATC
>JASGFY010000031.1:0-34089 GCA_047605265.1 Solimonas sp. | reverse complement strand
TCCAGGCCCGCCTTGGCCTGCTGCATGGCCTGGCCGGCGGTGATCGCGCCGAAGGCGTTGACGTAACCCTTCCTGGCGCCGCCGTTGATCTTGGCCCAGAGCTTCTCGGCGCCCTGCTTGGCGAGGGTGTATTCGATCTGCTGGCTGCCGCGCAGGCGGACGACGTCAGCGGCGGAGTAACCGCGCTTCACGCCCTTCCAGCGAGGATTGGTTGCCCAGTCGTTCTCAAGGGCCTTGATCTGTTCGTCGCGCGTCGTCATCTGAAGCAGTCCTCACGGGTGAAAAGAAACGGATCCGCCAGCCCGCTGGGGACTCTCGACGGATGTTTCAGTCACTGCGTCGAAGAGCGCGGCCGACCTTTAGGGGCCGGGATTGTATCGGTGGTTTTTTTGCAGCGCAGCAACCACACCTCAGGGGTTCGCTGTCTCTTCGGCCAATGCATTCGGGGCCGTCGCAGCACGGATCTGACGACGTTCGAGGGCCTGCAATTCTTCAGGCGAGAGCTTGCCGTCGTGATTGCTGTCGATATCGTCGAAACGACGCAGCAGCACTTTAGGAAGATCGGACGCCGCCAACTCCTCGCGCGTCAGGCCGCGATCAGCGTCGCGATCAGCGGCGCGGAATTGCACCTCGCGCTTCTGCGCGAGCCGCGCACGGCGCGTGTCGAGCATCTGTGCGGACGGGCTTTGCGGATCGCCGTCCGCCGCCTGCGCATGTGCCGTGATCGACACGAAACCGAGGACGAGAACTGGCAGAATGGACGTCTGACGTCGGAACATGGCCGTGACCGGCGAATGAAGAAGAACGGAGCACATTGTCCGCGCCGCCCGGCCGATTCGCCATCCATCGCCAAGCCGCCACCTTGATTCACGCCCGGGGTCTGCTCAAACACCATCGCGGTGCCGCGTCCGCGGCACTGGCCGGCATCGACCTCGATGTCGACTCCGGCAGCGTGTTCGGCTTGCTCGGCCCGAATGGCGCCGGCAAGACCACGCTGATGTCGCTGCTCAGCGGCCTCGACACGGCCGATGCCGGAACACTGTGTGTCGCCGGCTGCACGCTGCCGGCGCAGATCCGCTCCCTGCGACCACAGCTCGGCTACGCACCGCAGGAACTCGCGTTCTATCCGGGCCTCAGCGTCGCCGAAAATCTGCAGCTGTTCGCGCAACTGACGCCGGGCAGCGATGCCGCCTTGCAGGCGCGGGCGATCGAGGCCGCCGATCTCGGCACCCATTTGCGCAAGCCGGCGCACGCGTTGTCCGGCGGTCTGCAGCGTCGCCTCAATTTCGCGATCGCCCTGCTCGGCCGGCCACGCCTGCTGCTGCTCGACGAGCCGACTGCCGGCGTCGATCCGCAATCGCGCAACTTTTTGCTCGAACGCGTGCGCGCGCTGACCGACGACGGTGTCACCGTGTTGTACAGCACGCATTATTTCGAAGAGATCGAGCGCATCTGTGATCACGCGCTGGTGCTCGATCATGGTCGCGTCGTCGGCCGCGGCACGCTGGCCGAACTGCGCGGCCCGCACGCGCGGCTTGAAGACGCCTTCCTGCAACTGACGCATCGCGAGCTGCGTGACCCATGAAGCATCGTGCTTTCACCGGGCTGCTCGCCCTTTGCATCAAGGAACTGCGTCTGCTGTCGTGCGATCTGCATGGCCTCGCCGTGCTGTTCGCGGTGCCGATCCTGTTCATCCTGCTGCTGTCGCTGGCGCTGCGCGATGCCTTCGATCCGTCGGCCGTGACCAGGGTCGAGATGCAGCTCATCGATGACGACCACGGCGCGCTCGCGCGCCATCTGCTGGCCGCGCTGCGCGAGCAGCCGGGCGTGACGATCAGCGCCACGGCGACGACGCGCGTGACGATTCCGGCCGGCTTTTCCGAGCTGCTGGCGACGCGCCACGAGTTCGCCGACGACTATCTGCGCGGCGAGCCCGAGCCACCGCTGCTGCGCATCGACTACGCCGCCAGCGTGATGCCGCAGACGCGCGCCGTGCTCGCGCTGACCGTGCGCGGCGCACTGCTGCAGGTGCAGAGCGACTATCTGTTCCGCGAGGTGCTCGGCGAAGCGGGCGCGCAACTACGGCAGCTGCGCTATCTCGGCGATCCGCGCCGCGTGCCGGTCGTCGAAGCGTTCCGTTCGGCATCCGGCGCCGCGCTGCGCGCGCCGACCGCGGTCCAGCAGAATGTGCCGGGCTGGTTGATCTTCGCGATGTTCTTCGCGGTGATTCCGCTGGCGACCAGCTTCGTCGTCGAACGCAGCCAGGGCAGCCTGCTGCGCCTGCGCGTGCTCGGCGTGCCGCCAGCGACGCTGCTGCTGGCCAAGGCCCTGCCTTACTACCTCGTCAACCTGCTGCAGATGCTGGCGATGCTGGCCGTCGGCATCTGGCTGGTGCCGCTGCTTGGCGGCGATCGCCTCGATCCGGGCCACAGCATCGCTGGACTATGGCTGATCGGCAGCGCAACAAGCCTGGCAGCGATTGCGCTCGCGCTCTGCGTCGCGGTCAGCGTGCGCACGAGCTTGCAGGCGACGATCGCCGGCGGCGCGATCAGCCTGCTGCTCGCCGCGCTCGGCGGCATCATGGTGCCGAAGCTGCTGATGCCAGCGACGATGCAGACACTGACGAATCTGTCGCCGATGGCCTGGGCGCTGGACGGTTATTCGCGATTGCTGGTGTCCGGCGGCGGCGTGCGCGACGTGCTGCCGCAAAGCGCCGCCCTGTTCGTTTTCGCCACCCTCGCCCTGCTGCTGGCGGCCGGGCTTTACCGCCATACTTCGTTTTCCCACCCTGGTTGATGCCATGCAAGGTTCGCAGGACGCCGCGCTGAAGTTGCGGCTCAAGCAGTTGATCGTTCGCGAGACCGACAAGCCGGTCGACCCGGCGACGGTGCCGGATGACCGGGCGCTGTTCGGCCCGCAGTCGGCCCTCGAACTTGATTCGGTCGACGGCCTGCAGATCTCAATGGCGCTGCAGCTCGAATTCGGCCTGCGCGTCGAAGACCCCAAGCAGATGCGCCGCATCCTCGCCGACATCAACACGCTCGCCGATTTCGTGCAGCCGCAATGAGCCGCGCGCCGTGAAGCGGCCGGTCTATCTGCACGGCATGGCGGCCGCGTCGGCGGCCGGCAGTGAACTCGACGCGATCGCCGCCGCCTGCATCACCGCCGCCACGGCGCCCGGCGAGGTGCGCTTTCACAGCCTCGGCGGCGAAGTCGTGCTGCCGTATTTTCGTGCCGGCGACATCGAGCGCGCGGCGCCGGACGTGGCGCGGCAGGCGCTCGGCCATCAAGATGGCGAGCGGCTCGGCGTCTATGTCGGCAGCTCGTCGATTGGCATCGCGCAGCACGAGCGCGCGTATGCTGCGGCACTGGCGGCCGGTATCGGGGCCAATGAGAGCGTGTATCCGATCCACGCGCCCGACCAGAGTCGCGGCGCGCGCGAGCTGCATGCCGCGCTTGGCGCGCAAGGCCCGTACTACGCGCTGAACACGGCTTGTTCGAGTGCCGCGAATGCCCTGCTCTACGCCGCATTTGCGCTGCGTGACGGCACGCTGGCCGAGGCACTGGTAGTCGGCGTCGAGGAAGAGAATCGCCTGTCGCAGCAGGGCTTCTTCAGTCTGATGCTGGCGACGCGCACGCGCAGCCGGCCGTTCGACGCGCAACGCGATGGCATCGTGCTCGGCGAGTGCGCAGCCGCCCTGCATCTGTCGGCTACGCGTGGCGCGGCACGCTGGCAACTGCTCGGTGGCGCGAGCCTCTGCGATGTCGCGCATCCGACCAATCCGTCGGTGCAGCGCATCGCCGACACCATGCGCATGGCGCTTAACGACGCCGGCGTCGCGGCGAGCGAGGTCCGCGCCGTCAAGGCGCACGGCACCGGCACGCGCGCCAACGATCTGTCCGAAGCGCTCGGCCTGCGCGCCGTCTTCGGCGACACCGTGCCGCCGTTCACCTCGATCAAACCGGCGCTCGGCCACACGCTCGGCGCCTGCGGCGCACTGGAGACCGTCGCCTTCAGCGCCTGTCTCGAACGCGGCTGGATTCCGGCGACCGCCGGCTTCGCCGAACCCGACGCCGAACTCGGCATCGCGCCGCTGACGGAAGCCCGGCCGTGGCAGGGCGGCGTCGTGCTGCTGAACTTCTTCGGCTTCGGCGGCAACAACTGCGCGCTCGTGCTGCGCGAGCTGCCGCCATGCTGAAGATCGCCGCCGCCGGCCGTCACGTCGCCGCCTTGGGCGAAACCCCGGACGATCTGCGCGCGCGCCTGCAGGCACGCGGCATCAGCGTGCGGCGCGTCAATCGCTTCATCGAGCTGGCGCTGCTCGGCGCGGTGCAGTGCCGCGATGATCATGGCGCGGCCATCGCCGCCGACGCCGCGCTCTATATGGCGGCCGATACGCCGATGCTCGCCGGCTGCGTGAACGCCCTGCACGCGACGCTGGCCGAGCAACGGCCACCGACGCCGTTCGAGTTCATGAACATCTCCGGCAACATGGCCGGCTTCTACATTGCGCAGCAGCTGACGATCGGCGGTCCGCAGCTGGCGCTTGCGCGCCGCGGCAGCGGTCTCGAAGCGGCGCTCGAGCTGCTGCATCTGCAATCGCACAGCCATCGCCGCGCCCTGCTCGGCTGTGTCGACGCAGGCGTCTGGCCACTGGCCGAACAGCGGCAGCGTCTCGGCCTCGACGCCGACGCGGCCTTGTTTGAAACCAGCCACTGGTTCTATGTCGACGTCGATTGCACCGCACCGCGCGTGCTGATCGAAACGCCGCGCCGCTATGGCAGCCTCGATGCGCTGCGCGCGATGCTGGCGGACGTGGCGGAAAGTACCTGGCTGGCGCTGCATCCGTCGCTCGATGCCGGCGCTCTCGGACTGACGACGGCAACACGCGTCGACGCCATCGGCCAGGGCGCGACGGCCGAGGCGCTGCACCGCTATTGCGAGAGTGAAAGCCAGGCCCCGTGGCTGCATCTGAGCCGCGACGAAAGCGGCGTCTGGCATGTCCTCGCGGCGCGCAAGCCCGTCTGAGGCACGGCGTTCAGCCCGCCTTCGTCCAGCGCTTCAGCGCTTCGTAGATCGCGCGTTCCTGCGTCGCGCACTCGCGCAGTCCCGCGGCCAGTGACGCCGGCGTGATGTCCGGCTTCCGGCGTGCGAACAGCGCGCCCTGCAATGCAAACTGCCGCCAGGCATCGCCGCAGGCGGTCATCCGCTGCGAGATTTCGCGCAGCGTCTCGTCGTTGAGCCTGTCGGCGGCTTCCTGCAGGAACGCGGCGTACATGAAGCGGAAGCCGCCGCCGCCGGTGCCGATCTCTTCCTGCATGCGCACGATGTTGCCGGCATACAGGCGCTGCCAGCGCACGTCGGGCCGGCGCCGGTCCAAGGTCTCGAACTCGCGTGCGAGCCGCTCGATCGCGCGCACGCCGACATACGGCAGCGGCGTGTGCAGCATCATCTTCCAGGTTCTGGTGATCGCCGCTTTCACGGCCGCGCGCGGCTCGAAATGACGCGGCAGATCCTGCGGCTGATACATCAAACCTTTCGGCGCGAACGTGCCGCGCGCGAAGCGCGCCTTGCGCAGATCGGCCGACGGGCAGCGCTGCGGCTGGTCGAAGACCGGATCGCTGATCAGGTAGTCGTCGCCGTCCTTGCCATAGACGATCAGGTTGTGCGCGTTGAAGTGGAAGCGCATCTGCGCGGGAAAATACGGCAGCCAGTAGACCGAGGTCTGCAGTCCGACGGGACGGCCGGCGGCGAGTTCGGCGTCGAGCGCCGCCATCGCTGCATCGGCGTTGCCGAAGCGCCGCTTGCGCATCGACAGCCGCAGCACCTTGCGCAGGCCGCTGCGGACGCTGCCCGGCGGCATGCGATACGCCGTGATCGGGAAGCCGCCGACCTTGACGAACGGAAAATGGAAGAACGTCAGCGATGACGACAGGCCGAGTGCCATCGGCTCGCTGAGCTCGAAGCCGGCGTGGCGCAGCAGGCTGCTGGTGACGCCGGTCTCGCAGTGGCCGGCGTGGCGGTGCTGGAAGGGCTCGACGATCACGCCGGCTGCTCCGGTCGGGCGGGCGGCAACTGCTTGAGCTCGGCGACGGTGATGCCGAGCGCGTCGGCGTAGCGCTGCAGACGCCAGGGCCGCAGCCGCGCAAACACCGACGGCTGCAAGGCGCGCCGCACGCTGCAGCGCCAGAAGCCGGTGCTCTGCGCCAGCGTCGGCAGGTCCATGCGGCGTGCGTACATGTGGAATTCGAGCGGCGAGCTCGCACCGCCGGCGACGCGCGCATGCGCTTGCCGCGCGTGACGCTCGAATTCCGCAATCGCAGCGCCGGTGACCGTCGCCTCGACGGTCCAGCCGCTGGACGCGACCGTCTCGTAATGCCCTTCACGGCCGAGCGCGTAGACCGCCTTGCGCGCGCCGCCGTAGTAGGCGACCTCGTCCTGCGGCACTTCGCCCTGCTTCACGCCCCAACCACCGTCATGCACGCGAAGGCGATCGAGAAGCGGCCGCTCTCCGGCACGTAGCAGAGGATCTTCTGCCCGGCTTCGAGGCGACCGCTGGCGAACAGCTCTTCGAGCATCAGATAGATCGAGGCCGAACCGACGTTGCCCTTGGACTGCAGATTGCTGAACCAGCGCGCCTGCGGAATCTTCCAGTCGTCCGGCATCACCTCCCACATCACCGAACGGAAATGCAGGGAGGAGTAATGCGGCAGATACCAGTCGACTTCGGTGACGGCGAGCTGGCGCCGCGCGATCATCGCCTCGAAAGCCTTGCGCGAGCTGATGCGGATGCCTTCTTCGAGCAGGCGCACGTCCTGCTTGACCGCCATCACCGAACGCTCGGCGACTTCGAGTGCCGACTCGAACTCGCGCCAGCCCTGCAGACGGCCGTCGTCGCGTTTCTCGGCGCCGGCGTACATGCACGGCGGCAGCTCGCTGGCGTAGGAATACTGATCGATCCACTCGATCTTCAGCGACAGGCCGCGCGCGTTCGGCCGGTCCTGCAGCAGCAGCGCGCCGGCGCCGTCGGACAGCATCCAGCGCAGGAAGTCTTTCTCGAAAGCGATCGCCGGACGTTTGTCGAGCGCGGCGACGGCGGCGGCGTTCTCGGCGGCGAAATTGCCGGCGCGCATGAACGTCGATGCGATTTCCGAGCCGGTGACGACGGCATTGCGCGCCTGGCCGGCGAGCACCGACAAGTAGCCGTACTTCATCGCCGTGATGCCGGATCCGCAGATGCCGGCGGTGGCGACGACCTCGCACGGCGCCGAACCGAGTTCGCCGTGCACCATCACCGCGTGATTCGGCATCAGCTGATCCGGCGAGCTGGTGCCGCAGGCCAGTACGTCGATGTCCGTGAGCGAGAAGCCCTCGCCGGTCAGCGCGCGCACCGCTTCGGCGGTCAGCTGCGCATTGCTGTGCGTCAGCGCGCCATCCTCGGTCAGCGCGTAGTGGCGCGAGGTGATGCCGTTGTTGCGCAGCACGATAGCGCGGGCCCGCGACGGCCGGTCGCCGACCTGGCCGAGCACTGCTTCCATCCGCTCGTTGGCGACCGGCGTGTTCGGCAGCGCCGAGGCCATGCGCGTGATGAACACGGCCGGCAGCGTCGGCGGCGCGGACAGATCAGTCATGGGCCAGCGTCCCCATCCGCTCCGTGCCGGAACCGGACGGCTGCTCGAAATAATCCTGCTGCGCGCATGCGGCGCGCCGCGAGCGGCCGCAGGGCGGCGCGCAGCACCATGCTCAGCGGCACCACGGTGGCGATCATCGTCACCAGGAACGCCGCGTAGACCAGCAGCACCGGCTGGCGCGCGACGCTGCCCTGTGGCCCGAGCGCGCGGACCAGCCGGCCCCAGATCGCGAAGCTGCGGCGGCCGATCTTCTCGCTGGCGAGCAGGCGCATGTCGGCCGGTGCCGCACCGAGGCCGCGCAGCACCGGCTGGCGGCCATCGAGACGGTCGTCGCGCAGCGCCGCGGCGAGCGCCACGCCAAAGCGCGCGGCGGCGGCGATCTGCGCATCGCTCAAACCCGCCGCCGGCAGTCCGCAGAAGGCGTCGCGGCGGCCGCTGAGCATCCAGCGCGGCGTGGTGATGAAGGTCGCGAAGCTGGACCCGCGATCGGTCAGCACGATGTTGTCGGACAGCCGCGCACCGGCGGTGGCGAGCTGCTGCTTGACGATTTCCTGCGCCAGCAGCCACATGTTGCGGCAGGCGATCAGCGTCACGACCGGCGTGTCGCGCAGCACGCGGCGGCCCGCGGCCGAATGCAGGAAGGCCGTGACCGGCGGCGCCGGTGACAGGAACCAGACCGTGTAGGCGAGGATTACGAGGTCATAACGCGCGTCGTCCGCAATCGCCAGCGGCCGCAGCGCCGGCGGGTCGAGATGCACGGCTTCCGGAAACTGGTCGAAGAAACGCAGCAGCGGCCACGGAAACGGATATGGCTGCTCGGGTTGCAGCGCGCACCAGTCGACGGCGATGCCGGCCGCAGCCAGCGGCGCACAGACCGATCCGGCAAGCCGCTGCAACTGGCCGGTTTGCGAGTAATAGACCACCAGAACGCGCTTCATTCCCCTTCCCGCCCCCTGCCGGGCTCCCCAAACGGCAAGGGGCGCCTGCGATGCGCCCCTTGCCACGCAACAAACCAGTGTAGTCAGATCGCCGGCCGATATGCCATCGGCAATGCCCTGCATGCGAGCTGCAGCACAGGCTGCGTGGCAACTATAGCCAAACGCTTTCCGGCGCCGCAATGCGCAGCGGCTCTACCGTGCCAAGCTTCTCGTCTTGAGCAGATGAGCCTGGACCGACCCATGGGTGAGATCGCGCGCCGCCTTGACCGTCCACCGCAAAAAGGTCGCGCAGTGTGCGGGCAAGCGCCGCACGGCGCCACGCTTTTTCCTTTTTCAATGACCGACGGCTTCCGGCAGATCGGAGTGCTGCAGCGTCGCGCCGAAATGGCTAGCTCCCCCTGGAAGCCGGTTTGCGTCGTCTGCGAGAGGTGGAGGCTTCAGGCAGCCGCACGACCATATCTTCCGGTTCCAGGACACGCCCGTCGTGGGCGCGCAATTCCAGCTTGCGGACGGGAAGGCCTGCCTGCTTGTCCACCAGTTGCGCATGCGCCTCGTCAGGCTCGAAGAAAAACGCATCTCCCCACTGTCGAAGCGCAACGAGAAGCGTGAACAGCCCGCGCCCCTTCTCCGTGAGGACGTATTCCCGGTAGGCGCCGCCTTCGGCAGCGGGAACCGTGTCCAGGATGCCGTGGGCGACGAGCTTGCGCAGCCGAACCGACAGGATGTTCTTGGCCAGGCCCAGGTTCTTCTGGAACTCCCCGAACCGGCGCAGTCCATCGAAGGCGTCACGCACGATCAGCAGCGACCACCAGTCTCCAATGGCGTCCAGCGGCCTGGCGACGCCGCATGGCGAGTCCTTGTGGCTGGTTCGTTTGACCATTCTTGCATTCCCGTTTGAAACCATCGCACCAGTCGGCGTGACGGCGCTGCATGCAGGCAACTTGGTGCTGACCGCGCAAATCGCGCGGCCCTGCCGATCAAGTGGTTGCAATATAAAACCTTCCATGCTACAAGGCAAAAGGTTTTAATTTGCAACCTTATGTCCCGTGCAGCTTCCACAGGAACGAGAACCTCATGATCCAGTCCGACGAAACCTATGACGGCACCTTTCCCTACAAGACGAACTTCATCGAGTCTTTCGGCTTCCGCATGCACTACGCCGACGAGGGGCCACCGGATGGCGACGTGGTTCTCTGCCTCCACGGCGAACCGACCTGGGGCTATCTATTCAGGCACCTGATCGCGGTGCTCAGTCCCACGCACCGGGTTGTCGTGCCCGATCACATGGGTTTTGGAAAAAGCGCCACACCGCAGGACCGCAGCTACTGGTTGCAGGATCACATCGACAATCTCGAACGCTTCGTTCTGGCACTGGATCTGCGTGCTGTCACGCTGGTCCTGCATGACTTCGGCGGCTCGGTGGGCATGGGCCTCGCGGCACGGCATCCCGACCGCATCCGCCGAATCGTCTCCACCAACGGCCCCACCCCGTTCGGCCAGCCCGACCTCCTTGAGCGGCTGACGGCAAATGCTCGGGTTTCGCCCTGGTTTCAGTGGATTCTGAAAGCCGAGTCCGAGGGGCGCCTGGAAGCGGTGCTGGGAGAACTCGGCTTCAACATCCTCAGCACGCTGAAACTCAACGGCTTCGAGAATCACACGTTGATTACCGACACATGGTTGCGTGCCTACGGATCACGCTTCGCCAGCGCCGCCGATTGCGCCGGTGCGATCGGCTGGGCCAAGGGCTTCGCCGTCGGCGCGCATCGCTTCGAGGTGCCCGACGAAGCTGCAAAGCGGGCCATCCGGTCCAGGCCAGCGCTCGCCATCTGGGGTCAAGCCGATCGCACCTTGCAAGCCGAGCACTTTCTGCCGCTGTTCAGTGCGCTGTTTCCACAGGCCGATGTACACAGGCTGGCTGGCACTGGGCACTACTGCCTTGAGGATTCACCTGGAGAAGTCGCAGCCCTGATCTCGGAATTCCTGCGGCACCGTTGAAAGCCGACGAGCAGGCATGCGACACGTTACGGTCGGCGTCGCAATCAGCATCACTCGGATCGGCCATGGCCTGCCCTGCTCATGGGGCTGCGCCGGGTGATCTGCCGGATCGGCGCAGGCTGAGCGCAAGCCAAGGGCCGCCGGACGCGGCGGCCCTTAGCAGACATCATTTCTTCTCGTGGATCGCCGCGTCGGACACGACGATGCCGTCGGCATCGGCGTACAGCCATTGCCCGCTCTTGAAGGTCACGCCGGCAAAGCTGACGACGCGGTTACGGTGTCCGGTGTGCAGGCCCTTTTCCGACTTGCGCGGGTGCGTGCCGAGCGCCTTGATGCCGATGTCCTGTTCCGACAGCTCGACCGAATCGCGGATGAAGCCGTTGACGATGATGCCGGCCCAGCCATTATCGACGCCGAGCTGGCCGAGGTTGCCGCCGACCAGCGCGCAACGCGCCGAGCCGCCGCCATCGACGACCAGGACCTGGCCGTTGCCGCGCTCCTCGAGCAACGCGCGCACCAGGCTGTTGTCCTCGAACACTTTCAGCGTGACCACCTGGCCGTGGAACTGGGCCTTGCCGCCGAAGTCGCCGAAGATCGGATCGGCCACCTGGGCATCGGGGTGGGCATCCGACAGATCGGTCGTGGCAAAACTCATGCGTTTCTCCTTTCCGTGGAATTCGCGATGACGGGCGCGATGACGGGGATCAGCAATGCGTACAGTGCAAAGCCGATGAAGCCGACGAGGCTCCATGCCGGCAGTGTCAATCCCAGCCACTGCGCGTCGATTTTCGCACAGTTGCCGTCGCCCTTGAGGATCGTCATCACGACCTCGGTGACCGGCATGAAGCTCAGCAGATAGTCGAGCGTCGGCCCGCAGGCCGGCACCTGATCGGGCGGCAGCGACTGCAGCCAGACGTGGCGGCCGGCGATGAACGCGCCGATCGCCGTCGCCAGCACGGTCAGCGCGGCATAACCCCAGCGGCCCCTGCCCTGCGGGCCGTGCAGCGCCGCGAGCAGGAACGCCAGTCCGGTGCCGGCCAGCGCGACGCGCTGGAAGATGCACATCGGGCACGGCTCGTAGCCGCGCATCTGCTGCAGGTAGACGATCACGAACAGCTCGCCGGCCAGGCAGCCGAGAAAACCCAGCGCATTGAGCAAGCGGTAGTTCAGCAACATGGCCTTGATGCTCAGGCGATCGAGACCGGGATGTCGCCGATCCTGGCGGCGATCTTTTTCTGCCAGAGCTTCGGACCGGTCTCGTGCACCGACTCGCCGCTGGCGTCGACGGCAACCGTCACCGGCATGTCGGTGACGTCGAATTCGTAGATCGCTTCCATGCCGAGGTCTTCGAAGCCGACGACCTTGGCCGCCTTGATCGCCTTGGCGACCAGATACGCCGCGCCGCCGACCGCCATCAGATACGCGCTGCGGTGCTTCCTGATCGACTCGATCGCGACCGGCCCGCGCTCGGACTTGCCGATCATCGAGATCAGACCGGTCTGCGCCAGCATCATCTCGGTGAACTTGTCCATGCGCGTCGCCGTCGTCGGACCGGCCGGGCCGACCACCTCGTCGCCGACCGGATCGACCGGGCCGACGTAGTAGATGACGCGGTTGCTGAAATCGACCGGGAGCTTCTCGCCCCTGGCGAGCATGTCCTGGATGCGCTTGTGGGCGGCATCGCGGCCGGTGAGCATCTTGCCGTTCAGCAGCAGGATCTGGCCCGGCTTCCAGCTGGCGACTTCTTCTTTCGTCAGCCTGTTGAGATCGACGCGCGTCGCGGTGCGCGTATCGGCCTGCCACGTCACCTGCGGCCAGTCTTCGAGCGTCGGCGTTTCGAGCACGGCCGGGCCGGAGCCGTCGAGTTCGAAATGCACGTGCCGCGTCGCCGCGCAATTCGGGATCATCGCGACCGGCAGATTGGCGGCGTGCGTCGGGTAATCGAGCACCTTCACGTCGACCACCGTGGTCAGGCCGCCGAGGCCCTGCGCGCCGATGCCGAGATTGTTGACCTTCTCGTACAGCTCCAGGCGCAGCTCTTCGGCCTTGTTCTGCGCGCCACGCGCCTTGAGTTCATGGATGTCGACCGGCGCCATCAGCGATTCCTTGGCCAGCAGCATCGCCTTCTCCGGCGTGCCACCGATGCCGATGCCGAGAATGCCCGGCGGGCACCAGCCGGCGCCCATCGTCGGGATCGTCTTCAGCACCCAGTCGACGATCGAGTCGGACGGATTGAGCATCGCCATCTTCGACTTGGCTTCCGAGCCGCCGCCCTTGGCGGCGCAGATCACTTCGAGGTGATCACCCGGCACGATCTCGTAATGGATGACGGCCGGCGTGTTGTCTTTGGTGTTGGTGCGCTTGCCGGCCGGATCGGCGAGCACCGAGGCACGCAACTTGTTGTCCGGGTGGTTGTAGGCGCGGCGCACGCCCTCGTTGATCATGTCCGTGACCGACAATGTCGATTCCCAGCGCACGTTCATGCCGACCTTGAGAAACACCGTGGCGATGCCGGTGTCCTGGCAGATCGGCCGATGGCCTTCGGCGCTCATCCGCGAGTTGGTCAGGATCTGCGCGATCGCGTCCTTCGCCGCCGGATTCTCCTCGCGCTCCCAGGCCTCGCCGAGCGCCTTCACGTAGTCGAGCGGATGGTAGTAGCTGATGTACTGGAAAGCGTCGGCAATCGACTGGACGAAGTCTTCCTGGCGGATCGTGGTCATGTACGGGCTCGGGACTTGTGGCCGGACGGCTGGATCGGGCCGAATCCGGCGTTACGGGGATTTCCGGGCGCGAATGCTAGCGGAAAACGGACCGTCAGGCCGGTCGGCCGGCGCGAGAGCGCGTCGCGCACGAAAAACAGCCGGCTCACGCCGGCTGTCTCTCTCCCCCCCAATGCCCGCTTTCGACGCGGTGCGCCGCGCCTCAGGCGACGGCGTAGATCTGGTGGCTGTGGTGGTTCGCCGGCTCCCAGAGCTTGATGCCGGCCTCGATCTCGTCGGCCTGGATCAGCGTGTCCCCGCCACGCACGCCGAAGTCGACGAACGCCGATTCGAGTACGCGCACCAGCGCGCGGATGTTGCCATGCCAGCGGCAGGTTCTGACCCGCTGCCAGGCGTCCTCGGACAGCCCCTTGGGCTGCGTCCACGTCGTGCACTTCTCGGCGAACCTGGCGAGCGTCGTGGCGATGACGGCGATCATGTCCTCCTCCCGCTTGTGCAGCTGTGGAAGTCCGACGCGTAGATGCGCAGGAACGGTTGTGCCTGACGCTCGACGGTCGGCGTCGCACCGCCCGCCTTGCGATTGCTGATACCGAACATGATCCGCAAGCTCCTTGGGCCCAACCCTGCTGCGGATGCAGACACGATAAGCGCCAGCCACCGCTCATGGCGGCGGTCACCGATGAACAGGGCGCGCCGCCGACCGGCGGCGGCGCTCGCAGGCCCGCGAGGTGCGGGCGCACGCTCGTCGTTTTCGCTGTACCGTTGGTCCGCGCCATCCGTGGCGGAGAATCATGGCACTCACGGGCGGCACCTATGGGCGACGCTCACGGGCGCGCCGCACGCAGCGTGACGAACTCCTCGGCGGTCGTCGGATGGACGCCGATCGTCTCGTCGAAGAGACGCTTGGTCGCGCCAGCCTTCAGCGCGACGGCGAGGCCCTGGATGATCTCGCCGGCATCGGGGCCGACCATGTGCGCGCCGAGCACGCGGTCGCTCCCGGCGTCGACGACGAGCTTGAGGAATGTTGTCTCGCGCGATCCGGTCAGGGTCAGTTTCAGCGGCTTGAAACGGCTCTCGAAGATGCGGACGCGATGCCCCTGTTCGATCGCCTTGTTCTCCGACAGGCCGACCGTGCCGACGTTCGGCAGACTGAAGATCGCCGTCGGAATCAGCGTGTAGTCGACCGGCACGTAGTCGCCACGATGGAATAGCCAGCGCGCCAGCGCCATGCCCTCGGCGAGCGCCACCGGCGTCAGCTGCACGCGGCCGATGACGTCGCCGATCGCATAGATTGATGGCTCGGCGGTCTGATACCGCGCGTCGACCTCGATGTGGCCGCGATCGTCGCAGCGCACCTTCGTCCGTTCGAGGCCAAGGCCGTCGAGGCGGGGAGCGCGGCCGGTCGCCACCAGCACGCAATCGGTCGCGATCGTGCCGCCGTCTTTCAGGTGGACGAGCAGTTCACCATCGCCGCGGCGCTCGATCCGTGCGGGATCGCAAGCGAAGCGCAGGTCGAGGCCCTTGAGGCGCAGCTGGTCGTGCAGATGCGCACGAATGCCGTCGTCGAAGCCGCGCAGGAACCGTTCGCCGCGATAGATCTGCGTCGTCGCGACACCGAGACCGTGGAACACCGAGGCCAGCTCGACGGCGATATAGCCGCCCCCGACGACGACGGCGCGCCGCGGCAGGCGCGGCAGATGGAAAACGTCGTCGGAGACGAGCGCGTGCTCGATACCCGGCAGCGGCGGGCGCAGCGGCCGGCCGCCGGTGGCGATCAGGATGCGTTCGGCGCGCACGCGTTCGCCGCCGGCGTCGACGGTATGCGCATCGAGCAGCCGCGCGCGGGCGCGGATCAGGCGCACGCCGGCATCGCGCAACAGCTGTTCGTAGACTGCGTTGAGCCGCGCGATCTCGCGATCCTTGTTGCCGCGCAGCGTCGGCCAGTCGAAGGCGGGCGCGTGACCAAAGCTCCAGCCATAACCCGGCGCCTGCGCGAAGTCGTCGGCATACGAGGCACCGTAGACGAACATCTTCTTCGGCACGCAGCCGAGATTGACGCAGGTGCCGCCGAGATCGCGGTCCTCGGCGATCCCCACGCGCGCGCCGTATTGCGCGGCAAAGCGCGCCGCGCGCACGCCGGCCGAGCCAGCGCCGATGACGAACAGATCGCAGTCGACAGGCATGTGGCGCGGCCCGTCAGTCCCGGTACTTGCTGACTTCGATGAGGTTGCCGTCCGGATCGCGGAAATAGACCGAATCCATCACGCCGAGCGCGCCGACGCGCTCGACCGGCCCCATCTCGACCGCAACGCCTGCATGGTCGAGCTGGCTGACGATTTCCTTGATCGGCGTCGTGCTGACGAAGCACAGATCGGCCGAACCGGACGTCGGATGCGCGGCGCGCGGCGCGAACGGTCCGTCGGCGCGATGCAGGTTGATCTTCTGTTGGCCGAAGGCCAGCGCGTGCCGGCCTTCGCCGAAGGTCTGCGGCCGCATGCCGAGCACGTCGCGATAGAACGTGATCGTCGCGTCGATGTCGCGGACGGTCAGCACCAGATGATCGATTCGATCGATGTACATCCCTGCTCCTCAGCTTGAACGCCGGTCCGCACCGCCTCGCGGATCGAACCGACCCTGGCTCAAAAGACCGCGGCGGGCCGCGCACCCCTGCGCACCCCGGCCTCGGATAAAATGCGCGCCCAGCCTACACCGCGGCTGCCTCGTCTGCCGACCGGCGGCGCGCGCATCCCGCCTGCCGAGCCTTTGCATTCATGAATCTGACGTCCCTGTCCGCCATTTCGCCGATCGACGGGCGCTACGCCGAGAAGACCGTCAAACTGCGCGAAATCTTCAGCGAGTACGGCCTGATGCGCTACCGCATCCTCGCCGAGATCCGCTGGCTCGAAGCGCTGGCCGCGCACGCCGGCGTGCCCGAGGTGCCGGCACTGTCGGCCTCGGCGCGCGAGAAACTCGAGAAGATCGCCACCAGCTTCACGCTCGACGAAGCGCAGCGCGTCAAGGCCATCGAGGACACCACCAACCACGACGTCAAGGCCATCGAGTACTACCTCAAAGAAAAGATCAGCTCGCACCCGGAGCTGTCGGGCATCAAGGAGTTCATCCACTTCGCCTGCACGTCCGAAGACGTCAACAACCTTTCGCACGCCTTGATGCTGAAGGACGCGCGCGAGAAGGTCCTGTTGCCGACGCTCGACAAGCTGATCGCCGCGATCGCCGCCCTCGCCCGCACCTACGCCGAGCAGCCGATGCTGTCGCGCACGCACGGCCAGCCGGCTTCGCCGACCACGCTCGGCAAGGAAATGGCGGTGTTCGCGCAGCGCCTGCGGCGCCAGCGCGAGCAGTTCGCGGCCGTCGCCATTCTCGGCAAGATGAACGGCGCGGTCGGCAACTGGAACGCGCATCTCGCCGCCTATCCGGACGTCGACTGGCCGGCGGCGGCGGCGGCCTTCATCGCCGAGCTCGGTATCGAACAGAGCCCGGCGACGACGCAGATCGAGCCGCACGACTACATCGCCGAGTATTTCCACGCGCTGTCGCGCTTCAACACCATCCTCATCGACTTCTGCCGCGACGTCTGGGGTTACGTCAGCGTCGGCTACTTCAAGCAGCGCACGGTCGCCGGCGAAGTCGGCAGCTCGACGATGCCGCACAAGGTCAACCCGATCGACTTCGAGAATGCCGAAGGCAATCTCGGCATCGCCAACGCCATCCTGCAGCATCTCGCCGAGAAGCTGCCGGTCTCGCGCTGGCAGCGCGACCTCACCGACTCCACCGTGCTGCGCAACCTCGGCACCGGCGTCGCGCACGCGCTGATCGCCTACCAGTCGGCGCTCAAGGGCATCGGCAAGCTCGAGGCCGACGCCTGGAAGATGGGCCAGGACCTCGACCAGAACTGGGAAGTGCTCGGCGAGGCGATCCAGACCGTCATGCGCCGCTACGGCCTACCCGAGCCGTACGAACAGCTCAAGCGCCTGACCCGAGGCCAGAAGATCGGCCGCGACGCGATCCGCGATTTCGTCTCCAGCCTCGAACTGCCGGACGCGGAAAAGCAGCGCCTGCTGCAGATGACGCCGGGCAGCTACATCGGCAACGCGTTGCAGCAGGCCAAGGCCGTCTAGACTGTTAGCGTTAATGGCATCGCCGGCGTGGTCGAGCCGTTGCGCAGCTTCGCGCTGCGCTCGCCGCGCTCAGAGCTGCGCATCCTCTTTAGGGAGCCCCCTGCACGGGTTCAAATTCGAGCCTGTTCAGGGTTTACTTGCACCTCCGTGCCGCGGACCGCTCAGCCCAGCCATGCCTTGCGCCCGGCCCAGCGCGCCAATGCGACCAGGCCGAGCACGATCAGCAGCACGCCGCCCAGCAGCGCGACGACCGCCGAGCCGATCGACAGCGTCACGCCGCTCAGCGCGAACAGCCACAGATCCTGGACCATCACGCTGAGCAGCGACAGCCACAGCAGCGACTGACTCCAGCGCTGGCGCATCGTCAGCGCGACACAGCCGAACGCGCCGCCCCAGATGAACCCCCTGCCCGCGCCAGAAATCCGGCATCGTACGAATCAGCGCGTCGAAATAATCCAGCCGCGCGGATTCGTCGAAGGTGTAGAAGCGCGCATTGTTGACGCGGCCCAGCGCATCGCCAGTTCATGGAAATGGCTGAAATCGGTCGGGTCCGGGCGCTCGCCTCGCATGCTCACGGCAGACCTCCTTCGGACAAATCGCTGCGGAAATCGCGCAGGCGCGCCGCCGCCCGGGCCCGGATGGCCCGCTTCTGTGCATCGCTGGCCTGCGGCCACGCGACGATCTCGTCGAGATCGCGGCCGCAGCCGACACAGTGTCCCCGTGCGCCGATCCGGCAGACGCGCGTGCATGGCGAGGCAATCTCTGAACCACCGCGGGAGCCGGCGCTGATGGATGGGATCGTCATCGGACAAAGCTAGCATCCGCGTCGCGCGAGCGTAATGGCCACAGGCACGCCGCGCAGACGAAAGGCACGGCCGCCGGCCGGCAGCCGCGCCTTGCCACGCTGCTTACTGGACGATCAGCTTGAACTCGACGCGACGGTTTTGCGCACGGCCTTCCTCGGTCGTGTTCGGCGTCACCGGATAGAACGGCCCGTGACCGCTGGCGACGAGCCGGCTGCCGTCGATGCCGCGCGCGATCAGGTACTGGCGCACCGATTCGGCGCGTTCCTGCGAAAGCATCAGGTTGTAGGCGCTGCTGCCGACGTTGTCGGTGTTGCCGATGATCTGCACGTTGACGTCGCCCTGGTTCTTCAGCGTGGAGGCGACTTCGTCGAGCAGCTTGCGCGCATCCGCCGTCAGGACGGCGGTATTGTGGGCGAACTGCACGCCGCTCAGGGTCAGCGACTGGCCGACCATGCAACCGCTGGCGTCGACGGCAAGGCCGCGACGCGTGGATGGGCAATGATCGTCCGCATCGGGCACGCCGTCGCCATCCTCGTCGCCCGGCGTCGGCACGGCGCTGGCGCCAGCGAGCGGGCATCCATGCGCGTCCACCGACACGCCGTTCGGCGTGCCGGGGCACAGGTCGCCGTCGTCGTTGACGCCGTCGCGGTCGGTGTCGACCGCGCAGTCGCTGCGGCCGGTGACGGGATCGACGACCCCAGCTCGCATTCGGGCGGCTTCGCCACCTCGTGCGTCGTCTGCGGATGGAGGAAGGACAGCGGCAGCTGCAGGCCGACCGTCACACGATAGTCGATCAGGAAGTCGCGGTCGGTGCTCTTGCCGTCGACGTCGCGGTCGCGGCTCAGCAGATGCAGCGTCGCTTCGGCCGACAGATTCGGATAGCCGTAGCTCGTCAGCGGCCAGCCGAACTGCAACTGCGCTCCCTGGCCGCACCGGCCCAGCCGCCCGTCAGCGACGCCAACAACCAGGCGCCGCCCACCACCCCCCGATTGGAGCGCAAGCGGCAACCATCCGCATCGCGCGCGCCGATGCGACGCGCATCCGGCACGCTTTCAGCGCGGCGCGCGCAGCGCTTCTGCGCAGGCGCGGACCAGCGCCGGACCGCGGTAGACGAAGCCGCTGTAGATCTGTACGAGGTCGGCGCCGGCCGCGCGCTTGTCGCGCGCGCCCTGCGCATCGGTGATGCCGCCGACGCCGATCAGCGTGAAATCGTCGCCGACGCGCGCGCGCAACGCGGCGAGCGTGCGGTCGGCGAGCGGCTTCAGCGGCGCGCCGGACAGGCCGCCGGCCTCCCCGGCTCGCGGATGACCGGCGACGGCGGCGCGCTCGATCGTCGTGTTGGTCGCGATCAGGCCGTCGATGCCGGACTCGCGGGCGACGCGGGCGATCACGTCGAGCTGCCCGTCGTCGACGTCGGGCGCGATCTTGACGAGGATCGGCGTGCGCTTGCCGTGCGCCTGCGCGAGCGCCTCGCCCTCGCCCTTGAGCTGCGCCAACAGCGCGCGGAGAGGATCCTCGCTCTGCAGCTCGCGCAGATTCCTAGTGTTCGGCGACGAGATGTTGAGCGTGATGTAGCTCGCCCGCTGGTAGACCTTGCGCAGGCAGATCAGATAATCGTCGGCGGCGCGCTCGATCGGCGTGTCGAAGTTCTTGCCGATGTTGATACCCAGCACGCCGCGGAACACGCCGGTCTCCTGGGCCTCGGCGACGCGCGCGAGCAGATGGTCGACGCCCTTGTTGTTGAAGCCGAGGCGATTGATGATCGCCGTGTGTTCCGGCAGGCGGAACATGCGCGGCCGCGGATTGCCTGGCTGCGCGCGCGGCGTCACCGTGCCGATCTCGACGAAACCGAAGCCGAGCCGCCCCCAGGCTTCGAGGCACTCGCCGTTCTTGTCGAGGCCGGCGGCGAGACCGACGCGGTTCGCGAAACGCAGGCCGAGCAGTTCGACCGGATCGTCGACCGCGCCACGCGCGAACGGCCCCGTCGTCAGCTTCGGGAAACGCTTGAACAGATCGAGCGTCAGCTCGTGGGCGCGTTCGGCGTCGAGTCTGAACAGCAGCGAGCGGGCGGCGGCGTACATGGGACGAGGCTCAGAATTCCGGAAATCACCCTTCAACGTCATGTCCGCGATTGCCGCGTTCGCTGGAATGACGTCGGGCGGCGTCAATGCGGCGTGAACAGATGGCCGAGCTTGGCCGCCTTGGCGTCGAGATATTTTTCGTTGTGCGGATTGCGCCCGCTTTCGATCGGCACGCGCTCGACGATCTCGATGCCGACTTTCTTCAGCGCATCGAGCTTGCGCGGATTGTTCGTCATCAGGCGGATGTGGCACAGGCCGAGCTGGCGCAGCAGCTCGACGGCCAGGCCGTACTCGCGCGCGTCGGCCGGAAAGCCAAGCTGATGGTTCGCTTCCACCGTGTCGGCACCGCGGTCCTGCAGCTCGTACGCGCGGATCTTGTTGCCGAGGCCGATGCCGCGTCCTTCCTGACGCAGATAGAGCACCGCGCCCCGCCCTTCCTCGGCGATGCGCTGCAGCGCTGCGTTGAGCTGCGCGCCGCAGTCACAGCGCAACGAGAACAGCGCGTCGCCCGTCAGGCACTCGGAGTGAATGCGGATCAGCGGCGGCTCGCCGGCGAGTTCGCCGAGCGAGACGACGACATGCTCCTTGCCGTCATCGGCACGGAACACGGTGATGCGGAATTCGGCGAACGGCGTCGGCAGCTTCGACTCGGCGATGCGTTCGAGGACGTGATGCGCGGACTTCAATGCGGACTCGGAAAGCGAGGGACGCGAATGATAGCCGACTTCCGAAAGCGGCAAAGCCCGAAGCCCTGCTGCCCCATCTGCGGTTATCGCTTTGCGGCCTTTACTGGCCGAAGAAGTTCTGGCCGCAGACGCGCAGTGTGCGGCCGTTGACGGCGCCAGCCGCCGGCGAGGCGAAGAACGTCACCGCCTCGGCGATGTCCTGCGGCAGGCCACCCTGCGACAGCGAGTTGATGCGACGGCCGACTTCGCGCGGGCCGAACGGCATCGCCGCCGTCATCGCCGTCTCGATGAAGCCCGGCGCCACGGCGTTGATCGCGCCGCCGCGCTTGGCGAACGTCGCCGCCATGCCGTCGACGTAGCCGATCACGCCGGCCTTGCTGGCGCCGTAGTTGGTCTGGCCGGCGTTGCCGCCGATGCCGCCGATCGACGAGATGCAGACGACGCGCGCGCCGTCGTTGAAACCATCCCTCAGCAGACCTTCGTTAATCTTGAGGATGGCGTTGAGGTTGATGTTCAGCACCATGTCCCAGAAGTGCGGCGGCATGTTGCGCAGCATCTTGTCGCGCGTGATGCCGGCGTTGTGCACGACGACATCGAGGCCGCCGAAGCTCTTGCCGACTTCCTCGGCGATGCGCGCGGCGGCGTCCGGCGCGGTGACGTCGAGGGCGAGGCCGACGCCGCCGATCTTCGCCATCGTCTCGCCGAGGCCGCCCTCGGCCGACGGATGATCCATGCCGACGACCTTGGCGCCCTCGCGCGCCAGCGTCTCGGCGATCGACGCGCCGATGCCGCGCGCGGCACCGGTGACGAGCGCGATCTTGCCTTCGAGGCTGCCCGGCAGCACGACGCTGGGCGTCGCCGGCACCGACAGCGGCAGCACCTGGCCGCTGATGAACGCCGAGTGTTCGGACAGAAAGAAGCGCAGCACCGGGTCGATCGCGTGGTCGGCGCCGGCCGGCACCTCGATCAGGTTCGCCGTCGTACCGTTCTTGCCGACTTCCTTGCCAAGCGAGCGAATGAAGCCGCGCAGCGCCGTCGACGCGGTCCTGGCGTTGATGTCGGCCGCCGATTCGGGCGCGCGCGAAACGACCAGCACGCGGCCGTTGGCCGCGATGCCGCGCAGCACCGGCTGCACGAAGTCGTACAGCTCGCGCAGCTGGGCCGGCAACGCCAGGCCCGAGGCGTCGAACACGATGGCGTGGTTGCGCGCCTCGCCGGCGCCGTCGGCCGGATTGCCGTGCACCGGAACCTTCAGCTCGGCGGCGGCTGTTTTCAGCGGCGGCAGGCCGCTGTGCTCCGGGATGATGCGAACGGTCGCGCCGGCGCCGCTCAACGAACGCAGGATCGGCGCGATCAGCGTCGCGCCGGTCGCCGAGCCGATCAGCACGTACCGGCCCTCGAGCGGCTGCGAGGCCCACGGCGCGCTGGCGCGCTTCAGGCGCGGCGGCGTCGGCAGGCCGATCATGCCGGCCAGCGTCTTGCCGAAGGAGGAATGGGTGAAATCGAAGTAACGGTCGCTCATCGTCGTGATCCCGAGCCGCGAATGATGAAATGTGAGCAAAGTGTGAAGGTCGATTATGGCAAGCATCGGACCGCCGATGACAGCGCAGCGCCACCACAGCCCCGCGACGCAAACGCCATTGACGCCTGTGCACAGTCCAATGATAGTGGGGCGCGACGACCGCCGGCGCCGGCAGGCGCGGTCTGAGGGGACGGTCGTCGTGATGGCGAACGCGCTGTTCGCAGATGCCGCGGCGGCGGACCGGAGCATCAAGGTGACCGACGGCAGCGGCCAGCGCGTATCGGGCAACTGGGAGGTCAACGCAAACAACAAGACGATGCTGGTCTTCCCGGTCAGCCGGGACGGCCGTTATCGGCTCGCGATCGACGGCGACCTCAGCGACGCCCAGAACCGCCAGATCGGCAAGGGCCCTGAAGGGCAGCGTGCTGGTGCAGTAAGCGCCTGCGCATGTTCCCCGCCGTATTTCAGGCCGTATTTCAGGCCGTGTTTCAGGCCGTGTTTCAGGCCGTGTTTCAGGCCGTCTTCCCGGCCGTGTCTCCGGTCGTGTTTCCGACGCGGACGAACTTCGCATCGCGCCCGCGCTCCAAGCGGCACCCGCCACGACGGCGATGCGGAGCATGACGGTGAACGACGAAAGCGAAGGCGGCGCGGCGGCTCGCGAAATCCAGGTGCTCGAACGCCTTTTGTCGACGTCCGGCTCGATGACCGGCGTCTGCGTCGCGCTGCTGTCGGTCGTGCAGATCATCGCCGACTCGCGCAAGGTGCAGACGCTGGTCGACGATGTGCTGGCGGTCGATTCGCTGTTCTTCCTCGTCTGCTGCCATCTGGCGATCTGGGCGCTGCGCACGCGGCATTCGCGACGCGCGCATCTGTTGTCGAAAGCCGTCGACTACATCTTCCTGACCGGCATGACGGGTCTCGTCATCATCGGCTTCATGATCGTCTACACGCTCTTCTGAAGCGGCGCCCGCCCGCAAGCACGGCACACTAAAATACCCTCGTCTCGACCGCAGAGGAGCAGCGCCATGGCGACCCGTCTTTTCGATCTCGATGGCCGCGTCGCCATCGTCACCGGCGCGTCCCGCGGCATCGGTGCGGCAGCGGCGCAGCTGCTCGCCGGACAGGGCGCGCATGTGGTGCTCGCGTCGCGCAAGGCGGCCGATCTGGAAAAGGTCCGCGACGAGATCGCCGCGACGGGCGGACGCGCCAGCGTGATCGTCGCGCACGCCGGCAACAGCGACGACCTGCGGCGCCTCGTCGCCGAAACGGTGAAGACGCAAGGCCGCCTCGACGTCCTCGTCAACAATGCGGCGACCAATCCGCACTTCGGACACATCGCCGAGACGCCGATGGAAATGGTCGACAAGACCGTGCAGGTCAACCTGCGAGGCTATTTCGAGCTGTCGTCGCTCGCTGCCCGGCAGATGAAGGACCATGGCGGCGGCGCCATCGTCAACATCGCCAGCGTCAACGGGCTCAAGCCCGGATCGGGCCAGGGCATTTACTCGATCACCAAGGCCGCGGTCATCAACATGACGCAGGCTTTCGCCAAGGAATGCGCGGCGTGGAAGGTTCGCGTCAATGCCGTGCTGCCGGGTCTCACCGAAACGCGCTTCGCGTCGGCGTTGACGCAGAACGAGGCGATCCTGAAGCCGGCGCTGCAGCAGATTCCGCTGGCCCGCGTCGCGCAGCCGCAGGAGATCGCGCCGGCCGTGCTGTACCTGGCGTCGGACGCCGCGAGCTACGTGACCGGCACGACGCTGGTCGTCGACGGCGGCCTGATCGGCTGCGGCGGACTATGAGGCAGCCCGCCCGACGCATCCGTTCTTTCGGCAATGCGCGTGTTCGCGCGACAGATGACAGCGGACCGCCAGGCTCTCTAACATGACGCGCCTTCCTTTCGTCGGATCGGATCCGTCTTGTCCCTGATGCGTCGCCCGCGTGGTTTCGCGCTGTGGCTGGCCCTGCTGGCGGCCTTCGCCCGCGGCCTGCTGCCGGGTGGCGTCATGCTCGCGCACGATGGTTCGGCCGCTCACGGTCTGACCGTCGCGCTGTGCTCGGGCGGCCAGGTCCGTATCCATACGATCGCCGACGCGGCGTCGCCGGTCGCCCAGGCCGGCGGCGAATGCCTCTATTCGCTGGCCGCGCTGCCGGTGCTGCCGCTCTCGCCGGCCGCGCCGCCGGATGTCGAAGGCCCGTTCGCGGCGCCGACGCTCGTCGCGGCGACCGCCGCTCCATCAGCACCGGGGCCGGCGTTGCCGCCGGCCCGAGGCCCCCCGCTCCACTCCTGAAGTCCGTCGATCCGTCCGTCAGCCGTGCACCGGCTGCGCGCGCCCGTTCCTGGCCTTTTGGGAGTCTTCCGATGTCTGCCTTGCGTTACGCCTGCGTCGCATCGTCGGCGCTGCTGCTGGCTGTACCCGTGGTTCACGCACGATCCACCACAAGCCCGCCGGACGCGCCGGACGATGCGCCGCCGTCGGCGGCCGCCGACGATCTGCGCGACGGCGTCGAGACGGTCGTCGTCACCGGCCGCGACGAATTCGATGCGCCGCTGCCGGCCGCGCAGAGCGCGACGCGCCTCGAACGCGAGGACTTCGAGCACATGCCCGGACTGACGATCGCCGAAGCGCTGGCGCTGAGCCCCGGCGTCACCTTCGCGCAGGGCAACGGACCGCGCGACGCATCGATCTCGATCCGCGGCTCGAACAACCGCCAGACCTACGGCGTGCGCAACATCAAGGTCTTCGAGGACGGCTTCGACGTCACGCAGCCGGACGGCCTCGCGCGCACCGATCTCACCGATCCGCACGCCTACGAGGCGATCGACGTCGTGCGCGGGCCATCGTCGGCGTGGTACGGCAATTACGCGACCGGCGGCGCCGTCGATTTCCATCTGCGGCGCGGCGCCGACATTCACGGCATCGAGACCGGCCTCGACGGCGGCAGCTACGGCTATCTCAACGCCTACGTCGCCGCCGGCAGCGCCGGCGAGCGCCACGACGTCAGCGCCTTTCTCAGCAACGTGCGCGGCGGCAGCGCGACCGCCCATACCGATTACCTGACGACGACCGCGAACGCGCTGGCGACCGTGCGGCTGACCGCGCAGGACCGTCTCGTCGTCAAGCTGATCGACAACGAGCTCGACGCCGACCTGTCGCTGCGCCTGTCGCTGAACCAGTTCCGCGCCAATCCATATCAGCGCGGCTGCGGCGATCCGCAGGACGGCGCCGCCGATCCCTCGTGCGCGACGCTGACGCTGAAGAACAACGGCTTCAACAGCGACGATGGCACGACCGTCGTCAGCCCGGCGCAGGCCGGCATCGGCCGCCACGACCGCCGCACGATCGTCGGCGCGCGCTGGGAGCACGAGCTCGACGGCGCCACGCAGTGGCAGACGCAGCTGGTGTTCGACAACCGTGACATCAAGCAGCCCACCGGCGCTTCCGGCTTCGACGGCACCTATCCGTCATGGAACCTGCGCAGCGACCTGCGGCGCCAGGACACGCTGTTCGGCCTGCCGTCGCTGGCCGCCGGCGGCCTGTTCTACAACGTCGAGGAACTGAACTCATCGACCTACAACGTCACGCCCGAAGGCCACGCCGCGCACGGCGGCGTCACCGCGCAAAGCGCCGGCCGCACGCAGAACGCCGGCCTGCGCCTGCGCGACGAGCTGCAGCTCACGCCGCGCTGGACGGCCGTGCTCGGCCTCGGCGGCGAATACACGCAGATGAACGGCCTCAGCACGGCGTTCTCGTATCCGTCGGCGAGCATCCCGACCGCCACCCGCGTCGGCGCCGACCGCGAGTTCTTCGATGTCGCGCCGGATCTGGCCCTGCAGTTCGCGCCCGACGCGTCGTGGACGCTGCACGCGCGCGTCGCGGCCGGCTACGGCACGCCGCAGCTGACGAACCTGTTCGTCGACGCCGACGGCGACGCCGGCAACAACACGCAGCTCGATCCGCAGCGCAACCTCGGCTTCGACGTCGGCGCCGACTGGCGCTACCGCGACGTCGCGAATGCCAGCGTCAGCGGCTTCCACGAATTCTTCCGCGACGAGCTCGTCTCGCAGGTCGCCGGCGCCGACAAGCAGAGCTACACCTTCAACGCGCCGAAGTCCGAGCACCGCGGCGTCGAGGTGGCGCTCGGTCTGCGGCCGCTGCCGAACGCGCTGCCGGGCGCGAAATTCTCGCTGGCGTACCTGTACGACCGGCAGATCTACCGCGACTACACCGAAATCCTGGTCTCCGGCGACACGACCGCCGCCGTCGCGCGCGACGGCAACGCCATTCCCGGCGTGCAGCCGCAATCCGTCAATGCCCGCCTCGCCTACGAGCCGCCGGACGGCTTCCTGCAAGGGCTCGGCGCCTACCTCGAACTGAACGCGCGCGACGGCTGCGAGCTGGACAACGCCAATCTGCTGCGGACGCCGGGCTACGCGGTGTTCAACCTGAACCTGCACTACGCGCCGACGACGGCGCCGGGCTGGTTCTCGCGCCTGGACTTCTACTTCGCCGTGCAGAACCTTTTCGATCGCAGCTACGTCGCGTCCGCCTCGAACCTCACCGACAAGATCGATTCGACGCCGGCGACGCTGGCCGCGACCAGCGGTTCGATCTACGCCGGCATGCCGCGCGCGTACTACGGCGGCCTGCGCGTGCGCTTCTGAAAGGAGATCGACGATGAAGACTCCGGATCCGACGGCCGCCGCACGGCGGCCTCTGTATCGCACCGTGTGGCGTTGGCACTTCTACGCCGGCCTGTTCTGCATTCCGTTCGTGCTGTGGCTGGCGGCGACCGGCGCGATCTATCTGTTCAAGCCGCAGATCGACGCGTTCGGTGAGCGCGCGTACGACGATCTGCCGGTCGACGGCCCGGCCGCGACGCCGCAGCAACAGGTGCGCGCGGCGCTGGCCGCGGTGCCGGGCTCGGTGCTCAACGCCTACGAGCTGCCGCGCACGCCGCGGGCGGCGGCGCGCGTACTGGTCGGCCATGGCGATACCGTCGCCCGCGTCTACGTGCACCCGCAGACACTGGCGGTGCTCGGTCGCGTCGACGAGGATCGCCGCTTCACGCGCCTGATCTTCCGACTGCACGGCGAGCTGCTGCTCGGCGATCGCGGCTCGATGCTCGTCGAGCTCGCGGCGGCGTGGGCGATCGTCATGATCCTGTCCGGCCTGTATCTGTGGTGGCCGCGCGACCGTTCCGGCCTCGCCGGCATCGTCTATCCGCGCCTGCGTCGCGGCGGTCGCGTCTTTTGGCGCGACCTGCACGCCGTCGTCGGTGTCTGGATCGCCGCGTTCACGCTGTTTCTGCTGATCAGCGGCCTGCCGTGGGCGCACTTCTGGGGTGGCAATCTGAAGGCGCTGCGCCACTACGCAGCGGCGCCCGCGCGCCAGGACTGGACCACGGGCCGCAGCGACGAGCTGAAGACGATCCGCGCGCAGAATGCGCCGGCGCCGGACACGGCGCCGGACGAGCACGCCGGTCACCACATGGAGGGCGGCATGCATGGGATGCCGATGAGCGATGCCGACATGGCTTATCTGATGGGCGAGCCGGTACCCGACGTCGCGGCCCGCTACGCCGCGCTCGACCGCCTCGTGCCGGCCGTCGCCGCGCTCGGTCTGCCGGCACCGGTGCTGATCGCCCCGCCGTCGCAAGCCGCGGCGGGCTGGAGCGCCCGCTCCGACACGCAGAACCGCCCGCAGCGCGTCAGCGTCACGCTCGACGGCGCGAGCGGCGCGGTCGTCGTGCGCCGCACCTTCGGCGACCTGCCTCTGCTCGACCGCGTCATCGGCTTCGGCACCGCCGCGCACGAAGGCCAGCTGTTCGGCTGGCTCAACCAGCTGCTTGGCCTGTTCACCGCGCTCGGCCTGATCGCGCTCAGCATCAGCGGCTTCGTCTTATGGCGGAAGCGTTGTCCATCGGGCCGCCGGCCCGGCACGCTCGGCGCGCCGCTGGCGGTCGAGTCGCGCCCGCCGGCCGCGCTGATCGCGCCGCTGGTGCTGCTGGCGATCCTGCTGCCGCTGCTCGGCCTGTCGCTGATCGCGGTGCTGCTCGTGGAGCGATTCGTGCTGCGCCGGCTGCCGGGTGTCCGCGATTTCCTCGGCCTGCCGGTACCCGCCGCACGATGACGGCAGCGGGATGCCGCACGGACCGGCCCCGCGCCGCGCTCAGGGCAGCAGGATCACCGAACCGGTCGTGCGCCGCGCTTCGAGATCGGCGTGCGCCTGCGCGGCTTCGCGCAGCGGGTACGTGCGGCTGACCTCGATCTTCACGGCGCCGCTGCGCACGACCTCGAACAGCGCGTTCGCGCAGGCTTCGAGTTCGGCGCGCGTGGCGATGTAGTCGGCGAGTCGCGGCCGCGTCAGGAACAGCGAACCTTTGGCGGCGAGCAGCGCCGGCGGGAATGCCTCGACCGGCCCCGAGGCGTTGCCGAAGCTGACGAACAGGCCGCGCGGCGCGAGGCTGTCGAGCGACGCGCGGAAGGTGTCGCGGCCGACGCCGTCGTAGACCACCGGCACGCCCCGGCCCTGCGTCAGCTCGCGCACGGTGGCGGCGACGTCCTCGCGGCGGTAGTCGATGACGTGGTCGCAGCCGAGCGACCGGGCGATCATCGCCTTGTCCTGGCTGCCGACCGTGCCGATGACGGTCGCACCGAGATGCTTGAGCCATTGCACGGCGATCTGGCCGACGCCGCCGGCCGCCGCGTGCAGCAGCACGGTTTCGCCGGCCTGCACCGGACGGATGCGGCGGATCAGGTATTCGACGGTCATGCCCTGCAACATCATCGCCGCCGCCGTGCGCAGTTCGATCGACGCCGGCACGCGCACCAGCTTGTCGGCCGGATACGTGCGGTATTCGGCATAGGCGCCGAGCGGACCGCTGCCGCCGTAGGCGACGCGATCGCCGACGATGAGCCCGCCGACCCCGGGGCCGACGGCGACGACGGTGCCCGCGCCTTCGGAGCCGAGCACCGTCGGCAGCGGCACGGCGTACAGTCCGCTGCGGTGATAGGTGTCGATGTAATTGAGGCCGATCGCCTCGTGCCGGATCAGCACTTCGCCGGCCTGCGGATCGGCGACGTCGATCTCGTCCCAGCGCAGCTGGTCCGGGCCGCCGTGCTGGTGAACGCGGATGGCATGGGTGCGCATTTTTTTCGGGCCTCGTCCGGTGGTGTCGTCGTGTGGCGGGATCTGCAAGCTCAGTGCCCGGGCAGCCTCTCGTACAGCGCCAGATACGCCCGCGCCGAGGCATCCCAGGAGAAATCGCGGCTCATGCCCGTGCGGCGCAGCTGCGCGCGCGTGTCGGCGCGCTCGTGCAGCGCCAGCGCGCGGCGCACGCCGTAGAGCAGGCCACCGGCGTCGGCGTCGATGAAATGCACGCCGCTGGCGCTGCCGTCGGCGAGCGTCGCCTCGTTCGCGTCGACGACGGTATCGATCAGGCCGCCGGTGCGGCGCACGACCGGGATCGCGCCGTAGCGCTGCGCGTACATCTGGTTGAGGCCGCAGGGCTCGAAGCGCGACGGCATCAGCACGATGTCGGCCGCCGCGTTGAAGCGGTGCGCGAGCCGCTCGTCGTGGGCGGTGCGCACGGCGACGCGGCCCGGCGGCGCAGCCGTGGCCAGCGCCTGCAGCGCGTCCTGCAGGCGCGCGTCGCCGCTGGCGAGGATGGCGATCTGCGCCGGCAGCTGCAGCAGCTCATGCGCCGCCGCGACGATCAGGTCGGCGCCCTTCTGTTCGGCGAGCCGGCCGATGAAGACGATCAGCGGCCAGTCGCCGGGCACCAGGCCGAGCTCGCCCTGCAGCAGATATTTGTTGGCCGCCTTGCCGGCGGCGGCGTCGGCGATGCCGTAGGTGCGCTCGATCAGTGGATCGCTCGCCGGGTTCCAGACGTCCGCGTCGATGCCGTTGGTGATGCCGGCGAGCGCGCCGGCGCGCCCGCGCAGCACGCCGTCGAGGCCGCAGCCGTACGCCGGCGTCCGGATTTCGGCGGCGTAACTCGGGCTGACCGTGGTGATGGCATCGGCGTCGACGATGCCGGCTTTCATGCACGACCAGTCGCCCCAGAACTCGAGGCGGTCCGGCGTCCACCACGCCGGCGGCAGGCCCAGAGCGTCGAAGCTGTCGCGGCCGAAGCGGCCCTGGTACGCGAGGTTGTGAATGGTGTAGACGCAACGCGGCGCGTGCGCCTCATCGCGCAGCCAAGCGGCGGCGAGCGCGGCCTGCCAGTCGTGCAGATGCACGAGATCCGGCCGGAACGCGGGATCCGCACCGAGCGCCAGCGCGCGCACGGCGGCGGCCATGCAGGCGAAGCGCAGCGCATTGTCGGCGAAGTCGCGCCCGGCATCGTCGCGGTACGGATCGCCGCCGCGCTCGAACAGCGCCGGCGCCTGCACCAGATAGACCGGCAGGCCCGACGGCAGCGTGCCGAGCGCGATACGCAAGGTCTGGCCGTGCACGTCCAGCGCGGCGACCAGCCCCAGGCCGGCGAGCCGGTCGGCGACGCCGCGATAGGCGGGCAGCACGACGCGCGCGTCGCGGTCGAGCGTGCGCTGCGCCAGCGGCAACGCCCCGACCACGTCGGCGAGGCCGCCGGTCTTGACCAGCGGAAAACATTCGGACGCGGCGTGCAGGACGTTCATGCGCGGATGGGCTCGGATCGTGCTAGGACCATTGGCGTTTGTCGCCGGCGGACAGTCCCGATAGTTTAGAGGCCGCGCGGGGCAACGGCTCTTGCACGGTTCATGTTTGTGTCAGGAGAAATGATGACGATAAGCGCCGAAAGCTGCGGTCGAGCTGCCGCTCCGCCCCGTGCGGCGCGTTTACCATTCCGACAACAACCGCACCTGCGGAGGATGGGCGCATGAGCGACATTTCCGAGACGCGATTCGTCAGCCGCCTGACGCGCGAGACCGTGGCACTGGTGATGGCCGGCGGCCGCGGCACGCGGCTGATGCAGCTGACGACGCAGCGCGCCAAGCCGGCGGTGCCGTTCGGCGGCAAGTTCCGCATCATCGATTTCACGCTGTCGAACTGCATCAACAGCGGCATCCGCCGCATCGGCGTGCTGACGCAGTACAAGAGCAACTCACTGCTGCGTCCGCTGCAGCTCGGCTGGAACTTCCTGCGCGGCCAGTTCGGCGAGTTCGTCGAGCTGCTGCCGGCCGAGCAGCGCGGCGAGATCGCCTCGTGGTACGTCGGCACCGCCGACGCGGTGTACCAGAACCTCGACTTCATCAAGGAACATCAGCCGGCGCACGTGCTGATCCTCGCCGGCGACCACGTCTACAAGATGGACTACGGCCGCATGCTCGCCCATCACGCGCGCACCGGCGCGATGCTCACGGTCGGCTGCATCGAAGTGCCGATCGAGGAGGCCTCGTCGTTCGGCGTGATGGCGGTCGACGAGAATACCCGCGTCGTGCGCTTCGACGAGAAACCCCGGCAGCCGCCCAGCATCCCCGGCAAGCCGGACCGCGCGCTGGCGAGCATGGGCATCTACGTGTTCGACGCCCACTTCCTGCTCAAATGGCTGATGCGCGACGCCGGCCTCGCCACCTCCAGCCACGACTTCGGCAAGGACGTGGTGCCGTCGGCGATCAGCGAGGGCGTCGTCTATGCCTACGAATTCACCGACCTGTACGACAGCACGCGCCAGGGCTACTGGCGCGACGTCGGCACGGTCGATGCGTACTGGAAAGCCAACGTCGAACTGACCGACGTCATGCCGGAGCTGAATCTCTACGACGAGGAATGGCCGATCTGGACGCACACGCCGCAGCTGCCGCCGGCCAAGTTCGTGTTCAACGAGGCCGGGCGCCGCGGCTGCGCGTTCGACTCGCTGATCAGCGGCGGTTGCATCGTCTCCGGCGCGCGGGTCAGCCGCAGCGTGCTGTTCTCGAAGGTGCGCATCGACAGCGGCAGCAGCGTCGAGGAAAGCGTTTTGCTGCCCGGCGTGCGCATCGGCCGCGACTGCCGCGTGCGCAAGGCCATCATCGACGAGGGCTGCGTGTTGCCGGACGGAACCGTGATCGGCGAGGATCTCGAGCGCGACGCGCGGCTGTTCCACGTCAGCGAAGGCGGCGTTACGCTGGTGACGCGCGAGATGCTGCTGGCCTGAGCCCGCGATTCATCGTTCAGTCATCGGCCACTGCCGACACTCGACGCCATCCTTCCGCTTCATCTCCACGTCCGCTTTCCCGAACGCATGCCGCACGCTACGCCGACGCCCGCCGCCCCGCCCGCCACTGCATCGCGCCCAGACAGGCGGCCCCGCCGCCGGAGCCGTTGACGATGGCCGGACGCAAGACGCGGTCGAACCATCGGCGTTGCGAGCCGCCGTTCACCGATGATCCCCTGTGGTACAAGGACGCGGTCATCTACCAGCTGCACGTCAAGAGCTACTTCGACGCCAACGGCGACGGCATCGGCGACTTCGCCGGCCTGATCGCCAAGCTGGACTACATCGCCGAACTCGGCGTCAACACAATCTGGCTGCTGCCGTTCTATCCGTCGCCGCGCCGCGACGACGGCTACGACATCGCCGAATACCGCGGCGTGCACCCGGACTACGGCAACCTCGCCGACGCCCGGCGCTTCGTGCAGGAAGCGCATCGCCGCGGCCTGCGCGTCATCACCGAGCTGGTCATCAATCACACCTCGGACCAGCACCCCTGGTTCCAGCGCGCGCGCCATGCCCCGCCCGGCTCGGCGGCGCGCAACTTCTACGTGTGGTCGGACAACGATCAGAAATATCCGGGCACGCGCATCATCTTCCTCGACACCGAGAAATCGAACTGGACCTGGGATCCAGTCGCCGGCGCCTACTACTGGCACCGCTTCTACGCGCACCAGCCAGACCTCAATTTCGACAACCCGCAGGTGATGAAGGCCGTGCTCGGCGTGATGCGCTGGTGGCTGACGATCGGCGTCGACGGCCTGCGCCTCGACGCGGTGCCGTACCTGATCGAGCGCGACGGCACCAACAACGAGAACCTGCCGGAGACGCACGCGATCCTCAAGGCGATCCGCGCCGAGCTCGACGCGCACTTCGAGGGCCGCATGCTGCTCGCCGAGGCCAACCAGTGGCCGGAGGACACGCAGCACTATTTTGGCGGCCGGATCGCCGAAGACGGCGCGCTGGTCGGTGACGAATGCCACATGGCCTTCCACTTCCCGCTGATGCCGCGCATGTACATGGCGCTGGCGCAGGAAGACCGCTTCCCGATCACCGACATCCTGCGCCAGACGCCGGACATCCCGGCCAACTGCCAGTGGGCGATCTTCCTGCGCAACCACGACGAGCTGACGCTGGAGATGGTCACCGACCAGGAGCGCGACTATCTCTGGAACTACTACGCGTCCGACAAGCGCGCGCGCCTCAACCTCGGCATCCGCCGGCGCCTCGCGCCGCTGCTCGAACGCGACCGCCGCCGCATCGAGCTGCTGAACTCGCTGCTGCTGTCGATGCCGGGCACGCCGGTGATCTATTACGGCGACGAGATCGGCATGGGCGACAACATCCACCTCGGCGACCGCGACGGCGTGCGCACGCCGATGCAGTGGTCG
>JASGFY010000030.1:0-34479 GCA_047605265.1 Solimonas sp. | reverse complement strand
GGCGTCCTTCTGCAGCGGATCGTCCGCCCGCGGCGTCGCCGTGCGCAGGATGCCGTCGCGGTGCACGTTCTCGACGACCGGATAGAAGCGCATCCCGCCGTCCTTGCCGCGCACGGCGAGGCAGGACAGCTCGCGCTCGAAGGGCACGAAGGCTTCGAGGATCAGCGGCTGGCCGCCGAGCCTGGCCCACGCGGCGTCGAGGTCTTCCGGCTTCTTCAGCACGGCCTGGCCCTTGCCGTCGTAGCCGAGGCGGCGCGTCTTCAGCACCGCCGGCAGGCCGATGTTCTTGACCGCGAAGCCGAGCGCCTCGCGCGTCGCCACCGGCATGTAGCGCGGCACCGGGATGCCGAGCCGGTCGAACAGCGATTTCTCGGACAGGCGATCCTGGCCGACGCTCAGCGCGACCGGCGCCGGCAGCAGCGGCAGGCGCGCGGCGACGAACTCGGCGGTCTTCGCCGGCACGTTCTCGAATTCGTAGGTCGCCACATCGACGGCGGCGCAGAACTCGGCGAGCGCGCGCTCGTCGACGTAGTCGGCATGCAGGTGCGTGCCGAGCGGCGCGGCGCAGGCTTCCGTGGCCGGATCGAGGAAAACGAAATCGAAGTCGAGCGGATAACCCGCCAGCGCCAGCATCCGTCCGAGCTGGCCGGCGCCGAGAATGCCGATCTTCATGGGGCGATCTTCAAACGGGCAGCTTCAGCGGTTCGTCGTTGAGGACTTTCGCGGTCTGCGCACTGCGGAAGGCGTCGAGCTTCGCGGCGAGGCGCGGGTCGTCGGTCGCCAGGATCGCCGTCGCCAGCAGCGCCGCATTGGTCGCGCCGGCCTTGCCGATCGCCAGCGTGCCGACCGGGATGCCGGCCGGCATCTGCACGATCGACAGCAGCGAATCGAGGCCGTTGAGTGCCTTGCTCTGCACCGGCACGCCGAGCACCGGCAGCCGGGTCTTGGCCGCGCACATGCCCGGCAGATGCGCCGCGCCGCCGGCGCCGGCGACGATCACCTTGATGCCGCGGCCGGCCGCCTGCTCGGCGTATTCGAACAGCAGATCGGGCGTGCGATGCGCGGAGACGACGCGCGCTTCGTAGGCGACGCCGAGGTCTTCGAGCGTCTGCGCGGCGTGCGCCATCGTCTCCCAGTCGGAGCGGGAGCCCATGATGATGCCGACGACGGGCTTGCCCGAGGCGGAGCTGGATTGCGAAGGTTTTTTGCTGCTGGCCACTTTCGGCCCCTTGGGAAAAAGCGGGGGGAAAGTGCAGCATTATCGCATTGCGCGATGGCGAGCGCACGGTGGCGGCGTCCGCGCACGGCGGGCCGCGGACGCGGCGGTCGCTGACCCGGCTCAGCGCTCGACGAGATCGAATTCGGCGGACACCGACGCGCTGTACCGGATCTCGCCGCCCGAGAAGCCGAGCTGCTCGTTGCCGCCGGCCTCGCCGGCGTCGGCGCGCATCGCCAGGGCCTTGACCATCGGCGGTCGCGGCGGCGCGACCGCTTGATTGGCCCGCACGCTGCGCACGGGGCCCAGCTTCACGCCGAGGGTGTCGGCGAGCAGCCGGGCCTTGGTCTGCGCGTCCTGCGCGGCCTTGGCGAGCGCCTGGCGTTCGAGCGCGTCGCTCTGGCTCGATTCGAGCTGCGGCGGGCTGACGTGGTTGACGCCGGCCCGGGTGGCGCGCAGCACGTAGTCGCCGAGCTTGTCGAGATCGCCGATCACGATCTCGATGTCGCGCCGCGCCCGGTAGCCGACCCGTTTCTGCTGGCGCAGCTTGTCGTCCCAGACGTATTCGGGGCTGAGGCTGACGCCGGCGGTCGAGATCTGCTCGTCCCTGGCGCCGAGCGACTTCGCTTCGGCGAGATAGGCGCGGACGATGGCGTTGACCTGCGCTTCGGCCGTTTTCAGGTCGGCGTTCAGCGCGTCGGCGGCGAGGTCCAGGCGCGCGCGGTCCGGCTTGACGTCGATCTCGCCCTGGCCGTCGACCGTGACGGTGCGCGGCGTCGGCGCGTCGGCCGCGCGCGCGGGCGGCGCGGCGAACGGACCGGCGACGGGCAGGACGGCGCTCAGCATCCAGGCGATCTTTCTCATCGTTCGTTCTCGGCGGTGGCTCACGGTCCGCGGCGCGGGCGCGTCGACGGGCGCGTCGATGATAGGCGGCGTCCGGGTCGCCAGGCTGAACGGAATGCTGGAAAACGCCGGCGCCGCCACAACGCAAAGGCAGGCTGGTTTAAAATCGCCCATCCAGTCCGGACCCGCGCCGCCGGCGCGGTCGCAAGAAACCCATGAACGCCTTCCACGAACCCGTCACCCTCACGCGTGACGTCATCGGCATCCTGATCCCGCAGGGGACCAAGGTCGAGCTGCCGGAAGGCGCGCACGCGCAGATCACGCAGGCGCTCGGCGGCAGCTTCACGGTGCAGGTCGAAGGCCATCTGTTCCGCCTCGACGGCAAGGACGCCGACGCCATCGGCCAGGAAGTCGCCAGGGGCCCCGAGCTCGCGCCCGACGCCAGCGACGAGGACATCGAGAAAGCCGTCTGGGACCAGCTGAAGACCTGCTACGACCCGGAGATCCCGGTCGACATCGTCGAGCTGGGCCTCGTCTACGAGTGCCGCATCGAGACGATCGAGCCCGGCCGGCGCCGCGCCACGGTGCGCATGACGCTGACCGCGCCGGGCTGCGGCATGGGCGACATCCTCGTCGCCGACGTCAAGAGCAAGATCGCGCAGATTCCGACGATCGCCGAGACCGACGTCGAGCTGGTCTTCGATCCGCCGTGGAACCAGTCGATGATGTCGGAAACCGCCAGGCTCGCCACCGGCATGTATTGAGCCGAAGGACTGAAACGATGTCGGACACCGTGACCCGCAGCATCCGCATCATCGTCCAGCCGCGCTTCGTCGCCGAGCAGTCCGATCCGGACGCCGGCCACTATCTCTTCGCCTACCACATCACCATCCGCAACGAAGGCGCGGAGACGGTGCAGCTCCTGTCGCGGCACTGGGTCATCACCAACGGCGAAGGCCACGTCGAGGAAGTGCGCGGCCCCGGCGTCGTCGGCTACCAGCCGGTGCTCGCGCCGGGCGAAGAGTTCCAGTACACGAGCGGCTGTCCGCTCGGCACGCCGGTCGGCACCATGCACGGCGAGTTCAGCATGGTGCTGACGGACTCGCAGCAGCGCTTCGACGCGAGGATCAGCCCGTTCCGGCTGGCGGTGCCGACGGCGCTGAACTGATCAGCCCAGGCGCGGCCGCAGCCACAGCAGCGGCAGCAGCATCGCCAGCGCGGCGACGAGGTCGACGACGATGCCCGGCGCGTAGCCCATGCCGAAGCACAGCGCGAGATCGAGCGGCAGCCAGGTGAGGATGGCGTAGATCAGCGCGTCGCCGGCCCAGCGGCGGCCCTCGCGCAGGCCGCGGCGCACGAGAAACCAGGCGAGCAGGCCCCAGCTGGCGATCGTCGGGCCGAACGCGGCGCTCCAGAAGCGTGCGGCCGATGAGCCGTCGGCGAGCTGCGGCAGCCATTGGTCGAGGGTGTGGCCGTAGAGCACCGCGAACGGCAGCGCGAGGCCGCCGGCGATGTGCAGCAGCGCCAGCCCTTCGAGCCAGCGGCAAACGTTGCGTCCGGCGAGGTCGAGGCCGCTGCGCGGCAGCGGCGGCCAGGGGCGTGGCGTGCTCATAGCGTCGCGAGCAGTGTGGAGGGGCCCGGCGCGAAGCGCGGGGAGTCTGGCGCCGCGAGACGGCGCCGGCATGAGTTTGCATGGCCTGTAGATTTGAGCATGGACGGCCTCACGCCGGACGGCTCGCAGTGGCGAGGCGCAGGCCGAACAGCACGAACGCGCCGCCAGCCGCGCGGTCGAGCGCCTGCACGGCGGCCGGGCGCGCCAGCCAGCGATTCAGCGGCTGTGTTGCGAGCGCCAGCAGCAGGAACCACAGCAGGCCGAGCATGGCGTGGATCGCCGCGAGCAGCGTGCTGAACGCGACGATATCGACGCCGGCCGGCACGAACTGCGGCAGGAAGCTGACGTAGAACACGCCCATCTTCGGGTTCAGCAGATTCGTCAGCAGGCCGCGCGCGAAGCTGGCGGCGTGCGAACGGCGCGCGTTGGTCAGCGGCGCGACGTCGATGCGCGTGCGCGGCTTGCGCAGCAGCTGCACGCCGAGCCACAACAGATACGCGGCGCCGGCGTAGCGCAGCGCGTCATAGGCCAGCGTCGAAACGGCGAACAGCGCGCCCAGCCCGAGCGCGACGACGAGGCCCCAGACCAGGCAGCCGGCGCAGATGCCGGCGCCGGCCAGCAGCGCGCGGCGCGGTCCTTCGGCGATCGCCGCGCGCAGCACGAGCAGGGTGTCGAGGCCGGGCGTCACCGTCAGCAGGCCGGCGGCGGCGGTGAACAGCAGGAGTGCCTGGGAGATCGTCATGCCGGGCCGCTGATGCGCTTTGCCCGAGGTTCGGGCTTGCCTATGGTATGCGCGTTGTCATCGCAAAGGCATGCGAGCGCAGCGAAGTCATCTCGGGCACGCCCGGGTTCGCGCACGCCTCAACGCTGACACCGCGGGCAATAGCAGGACGCGCGCCCGCCGAGCACCAGGCCCTTGATCGTGCCGCCGCAGGTGCGGCAGGGCTCGCCGTTGCGTCCGTAGACGGACAGTTCCTGCTGGAAATAGCCGGACGCGCCGTCGGCGCCGGCGAAGTCGCGCAGCGTCGTGCCGCCGAGCTCGACGGCTTCCGCAAGCACCTCGCGCACCTTGTCGACCAGCGTCGCGCACTCGGCGCGCGTCAGCCTGCCGGCGCGCCGCGTCGGGCGGATGCCGGCGCGGAACAGGCTTTCCGCCGCGTAGATGTTGCCGGCGCCGACGACGATGTGGCCGTCCATGATGAAGTTCTTCACGGCGACGTCGCGGCCGCGCGATTTCCTGAAGAGGTATTCGCCGTCGAAGGCCGGATCGAAGGGCTCCGGGCCCATGCTCGCGAGCAGCGGATGCGAGTTTTCCGCGCGCGGCCACCACAGCACGGCGCCGAAGCGGCGCGGATCGTGGAAACGGACCAGCTGGCCGGAGTCGAGATCGAAGTCGACGTGATCGTGTTTCTTCAGCGGATGCGCGGCGTCGAGCACGAGCAGGCGGCCGGTCATGCCGAGGTGCCAGATCATGCGGTCGCCGGAGTCGAGGCCGACGACGAGGTACTTGCCGCGCCGCTCCAGCGTTTCGACGCGGCGGTCGGCGGCGTCGCGCGGCAGCGTCTCCGGCACCGGCCAGCGCAGCCGCGCGTCGCGAACCGTCACGCGCAGGAGGCGGCGGCCGCGCAGATGCGGTTCGAGTCCGCGGCGGACGGTTTCGACTTCGGGGAGCTCGGGCACGAATGCATTCTCCCTCTCCCTCGACGAGGGAGAGGGAAAGACTTCAAGGCTTCGCGGGCGCGGCGGCCGGCGCCGGGTCCGCCGGCTTCGCCGCATCCTTCGCCGGCTCGGTCAGCTTCAGCAGCTTGTCCTCGTCGGCCTTCGACAGCGAGTAGCGGATCTTCAGGTCCGGGCGGTCGATGATCAGCTGCGGCTCGCGGCTGACGAGCACGAGGTGCACGACGCCGTCCTTCAGCGTCAGCGTGATCGGCTCGCCCTTGCCGCCGTCGGCCGGCATCGCCGCGTTCCACATCGCCCGGGCGCGCTGCCAGCCGTCGACGAAGGCGGCGAGCGCGTCGGTGGTCGCGGCGGCCGACGCCGGCGTCACCGTCCACGCGGTGCTGCCCGGCGCGCGCGCGACGCTGAGGCCCGGCACGTCGATCTTCTGCAGCTCGGCGCTGCCCGGCAGCAGCTCCTTGGCGACGAGGTCCGAATAGTCGGCGTCGACCGCGGTGCCCGACGGATCGTCGATCAGCGCGACCGTGTCGCCGTTCTTCACATAGCGGCGGTATTCGAGCGGTTCGAGATCGCCGAACGCCAGCTTCTGGTCGTTCAGCGTGATCGTGAACTGCGGCGGATCGAGCTTCAGCTCGCCGAGCTTGACGTCGCCGGCCTTGAGCGTGCGCCGGGTTTCCTGCGTCGCGAGGTTGACCAGCGTGGCGACCTCGAACGGATCGGTCGCCGCCTGCACCGGCGCGACGAGCTTCCACAGCAGGCCGTCCTTCTCGAGCTTCACGGCCGGCTGGTCCGGATGCTCGATCGCGATCGACGTGACCGCGTCGGCAGCCAGCGTCGTCAGTGGTGCGCCTTTCTCTTCCTTTTTCCGCGTGAAGACCATCGTCGCCGCGAGGCCGGCGACGACCAGCACGAGCACCGCGTTGACTGCCATGCGATTCATCGGCGTCTCCCTGTGGCGTTCAGCGGCGGCGGCGCAGCGCCCAGCGCAGCACGCCGAAGGCCAGCAGGCCCAGCGGCAGCACGATGACGAAGCCGCCGGCGATCGCGATCGTCGCCCAGCCCGGCAGGTACAGCGAAAGGTCCGGTGCCTTCGGCACGTCGATGTTGAGCTGCGCGTCGCGGCTCGCCAGCCACTGGATCAGGTTGACGCCGAGCTGCTGGTTGCCGAGCTGGTCGAGATAGCCGTCCGAGAGGAAGTCGGCGTCGCCGATCAGCGCGATGCGCTGCGGATGCGTCTTTGGAGGCTCCTTGGCATCGGATGCGGCACCGGGCGCGGCCTCGGGCTTGTAGTCGCGCGTCAGCGTCGCGCCGATGGTCAGCGGACCCTTGATGTCCTTGGCGTCGAATTCGATCGAGCCGCCGCTGATGTCGCCGGTTTCCAGCCAGGCGTTGTCGCTGGTCTGCAGCATCGGCTGCATCAGCCAGCCCGGCGGCGCGGCGATGCTCAGCGAGCGCGCGAGCGGGAACGCCGTGACCATGTCGAGGCCCTGCGTAACCGGGTTCGGCGGGTAGCCGGTGGCGACGAAGAACAGCGGGTTGCTGACGCCGAGCGCCTGGTAATCCGGGAACACCGCGTAGCCGTTCTGCCAGGTCACGCCGAGCTCGTCCGCCAGCGCGGCGATGCCCGGCGGATGGTCCGGATCGGCCAGCCACAGCAGGTTGCCGCCGTGCGCGACGAAGTCGGCGACGATCTTCGCCTCGCCGTCGAGCAGCTTCGACGCCGGCGAGGCGATGACCAGCACGCTGGTGTTGTCCGGCACCTTCGGCGTCTGTACCAGGTTGAGGCCCTGGACCTTGAGGCCCTTGTCCTTCAGCACCTGTGCGAAGTGCGTGAACGCGCCCTGGCCGGCTTCGCTCGTCGAGCGCTCGCCGTGGCCTTCGAGGAAGACGACCCACTGCTCGCCGCCGTAGGCGAGACGCTGCAGCGCGCCGGTGACCGCCGTCTCGGTCGTGGCGTTCAGCGTCTCGCGGCGGCCCTGGTATTCGGCGACGATCTGGCCGACGTAGGTGACGTTGTAGTCGCGGACCTTCTGCGGCTGCGCGCTCGGATCGATGAAGTCGAGCGTGATGTCCTTCTTGACGCGGAGATAGCGCTGCAGGTCGGCTTCGATCGCGTGGCGCGTGTCGGCGCCGCTTGGCGCGAAGACGTGGAAGACGATCGGGTCCTTCATCGACTCGAGCTGCTTGACGCTCGCCGCGCTCAGCGTGTTGCGCTTGCCGGCGGTCCAGTCGAGATCGGTCTTGAAACGCACCGACAGCACGCCGAGCAAAACGATGACGGCGATGATCAGCAGGCCGTTGAACAGCTGCTGCGCGAGGATTTGCTTCTTCTGCTTCATGGCTCTTTTCCTTGGCTGCGGTGGCGGATCAGTTGCGCTCGATATCGAGGCGCAGGACCGTCAGCCACAGGAACAGGGCCGAGAACAGCAGGTAGTAGATGACGTCAGCGGTCGCGAACACGCCGCGCCGCAGGCTCTCGAAGTGATCGATCAGCGACAGATAGCTGAACGCTTCGTGGAACGGCACGCTGTCGTTGTAGGCGAGGACGTTGGCGAGCCAGATCACCAGCAGCAGGCCGAAGCTGGCGACCGCGGCGATCGTCGGCTCGCGCGTCAGCGACGACACGAACAGGCCGGCGGCGGTGAACGCCGTCATCAGCAGGAACAGCCCGAGCAGGCCGGCGGCGATGCGGCCCCAGTCGAGATGCGTCGACCAGGCCAGCGACAGCGGCATCAGCGCCATCAGCACGATGACGGCGGCGACGAAGCCGAGCACGCCGACGAACTTGCCGAGCACGATCTCGGTCAGCGACACCGGCGCCGAGAACAGCAGCGTGATGCTGCCGGTCTTCCGCTCCTCGGCGAACAGGCGCATGGTCATCAGCGGCATGATCAGCAGCAGCAGCACCGTCGAGAAGCCGTACAGCGAGCCGGCGACGACGTCGGAGACGCCGAGATCGCTGCTGTCGCCGGTCATGGCGGCGTACTGCAGCAGCAGGTTGATGAAGACGAAGCCGACGATGAACTGCACGACGGCGAGCACCGCCCAGGCGAGCGGCGACAGGAAGATGCGGCGCCACTCGGTGCGCGCGATGTTCAAGACGTTCATGCCGCGGCCCTCAGGTCACCCGACGTCAGCTCGACGAAGACTTCTTCCAGCGTGCGCTGCTGCGCGTGCAGCTCGACGAGACCCCAGTCGTACGTCGCGGCGGCCCTGGCGATCGCCTCGCGCGGATCGGCGCCCTGGCGCGGGCTGATGAGGAAACGGCCGTCGCCCAAGGGGTTGGCACCGTCCACGCCTTCGATGTCGGCGAGATAGACGGCCTCCGGGGCGCGCCGGAAGCCGGCGATCACCGAAGCCTCGCCCTGGGTCGCCGCCATCGGTTCGTTGTAGACCACCAGACCGCGCGCGATGATCATCACGCGGCCGCAGACCGCCTGGATCTCCGGCAGGATGTGGCTCGACAGGATCACGCTGTGGCTCTTGCCGAGATCGGCGATCAGCGTGCGAATCTCGCGGATCTGGATCGGATCGAGGCCGACGGTCGGCTCGTCGAGGATCACCACCGGCGGGCGGTGGATGATGGCCTGCGCGATGCCGACGCGCTGCTGGTAGCCCTTCGACAGATTGCCGACGAGACGGCCGCCGACGTCGGTCAGGCCGCAGTCGCGTTTGGCCGAGGCCAGCGCCGTCGCGAGGTCCTTCCTGGCGACGCCGTGCAGGCCGGCGCAGTAGCCGAGGTATTCGTCGACCGTCAGCTCCGGGTAGACCGGCGGCTGCTCGGGCAGGTAGCCGAGGTGGCTCTTGGCGAGCTTCGGCTGCTCGCGCAGCGAAACGCCCTTGATGCGCACGTCGCCGTCGCTCGGCGCGAGGTTGCCGGTCAGCATCTTCATCGTTGTCGACTTGCCGGCGCCGTTCGGGCCGAGCAGACCGAGGATCTCGCCCTTGCGCAGCGTCAGGTCGAGCTGCCTGACGGCGATGTTCGGCCCGTAGCGCCGGGTCAGGCCCTTGGCCTCGATCAACACTTCATGGTGTTCGGTGTCCATGCCTTCTCGTTGCGTGTCCTGGTTCGGGATCGGATCTTGTTCGGGGAAAGGGACCTCAAAAGCCGCTGCCACTGACCATGCCGTCCGGCGCCGAGTTCCCGTTGCTGACGAAATTGTCAGCCTTTGGCCCGGGCGGCGGTTAGCGACGCTGCCGGCGCGGGACACGGTACGGATTCGGCTCGCCGTCCGGCTGGTGGCGGTAACGCTCGTACGCCCACCAGTACTGTTCCGGCATGCGGCGCACGACGGCCTCGACGCCGCGGTTCAGCGCCGTCGCGCCGCCGACCGGATCGGCGACGTCGTCCGGCGCCGGCGACAGATGAAAGCGGTAGCCGCGTCCCCACGGCAACCGCTCGGCGACGCAGAACCATACCGGCGCGCCGCTGCGCGCGGCCAGCTTGCTGACCAGTTCGGTCGTGTGCGCCGACATGCCGAACAGCGGCGCGAACACGCCGGAGCCCGGCGGCGGATCGTGGTCGGGCAGGATGCCGATCATCTCCTTGCGCTTCAGCGCCGTCAGCAGCGCCTTCACGCCGCCGCCGTCGGTCGGTACCAGATGCGCGCCGAGCCGCGTGCGGCCGTCGTGCATGATGCGGTCGAACACCGCGTCCTTCTGCGGCTTGTACAGCGACGTCATCGGCCCGCCGGCCGAGCAGAACAGCCCGGACAGTTCCCAGGCGCCGAGATGCGGGCACAGCCAGATCACCCCGCGGCCCTCGTCGCGCAGCGCCCGCAGCTGGCGTACGGCATCGGCGTCGGCCAGCCAGCGCTCGAGCCGGCGCCGGCCGCCGAACCAGAACGCCGGCGCCTCGAGCACGGCCTTGAACATGTGCTGCAGGCTGAGGCGCACGAGACGCCGGCGCTCGCCCGCGTCGAGTTCGGGCAGGCAGTGCCCGACGTGCCATTGCGTCAGGCGCCGCGGCTTATTCGGGACCAGCCACAGCACGGTGCCGACGAAGCCGCCGAGGCCGTGCAGCAGCCACAGCGGCGCGGCGCCGAACGCGCGCGCCAGGGTTGATAGCCACGATTTCATGGCGCGCGATTGTAAGGGGGCCGCGTGGAACCGGCGCGGGCCGTGCGCAAAAAAAGACCCGGACTTTGCAGGCCGGGCCGAGGTCTTTGGAAATCCAAGAGATCCGCCGCGGCTTGCGGCTGTCGCGGCGGACGGATTCAGCATAGACCCGTGCCGAGGCGGCACCATCAGCCGACGGACCGCGCGCTGTAGGAAAATCGCAGAACCAGCATCGGGGGGATGATGATCGGATTGTTGCAGCGGGTCAGCGAGGCGTCGGTGCACGTCGACGGCGAACGCGTCGGCGCGATCGGCGCCGGCCTGCTGGTCCTCGTCGGCGTGCAGCCGGCCGACCGCGAGGCCAATGCCGAGCGCCTGCTGGAACGGCTGCTCGGCTACCGCGTGTTCGCCGACGGAGCCGGGCGGATGAACCGCGCGCTGCGCGACACCGGCGGCGGTTTGCTGCTGGTGCCGCAGTTCACGCTCGCCGCCGACACGCGCAGCGGCACGCGCGCCGGCTTCTCGACGGCGGCGGCGCCGGCGCTGGCGCACGCGCTGTTCGTCCATCTGGCCGACCGCGCCCGCGCGGCGCACGGCACGGTCGCGACCGGCCGTTTCGGCGCCGACATGAAAGTGGCGCTGGTCAACGACGGGCCGGTGACGTTCTGGCTCGAGGCGTGACCGATTTAACCCTGCTTCGATGGTCGCGTTGTTGCGAAACTGCCGGATTGTCGCGTTAAGCTTGGCGACGCCAGTCCCTCATTCACGGAGCAAGCCATGAAATCCGCGCCCCTGCTGTTCGCCGCCACCGCCGCCTCGCTGCTGTTCGCTTCCGCCTGCAGCAGCCAGTCGGATCTGGCTCCCGAGATCAAGCAGGCGATGGAGGCACGCCACGAGGGCTTCGAGGCGATCGGCGATGCGATGAAGAAGATCGGCGACACGCTCAAGGGCGGCGGCCAGCTGAACCCCGAGCTCGCCGCGGCGGCCAAGAAGATCAACGAACTCGCGCCGCAGACCAAGACCTGGTTCCCGGCCGGTTCCGGCCCGGAAACAGGCCGCAGGACCGGCGCCAAGGCCGAGATCTGGGCGCAGCCGGAGCTGTTCGCCGAGAAGCGCGATGCCTTCATCGCCGCCGCCGGCAAGCTCGCCGCGCTCGCCGATGCCAACGACGCCGCCGGCTTCGCGGCGCAGGTCGGTGAGCTCGGCCAGACCTGCAAGGGTTGCCACGAGACCTTCCGCGAGAAGAAGCACTGAACGGCGTGCGTGACAGCGAGGGGCTGGCGCCTGCCCCGCAGCGGCTGTGGGATCTGCCGACGCGGCTGACGCACGGCTTGCTCGTCGCGCTGTTCGCCTTCTCGTGGTGGAGTGGCAAGAACGGCGAACTGGCCTGGCACCGCTGGTCCGGTTATGCCGTGCTCGTGCTGCTGCTGTTCCGTATCGCCTGGGGCTTCGTCGGCAGCAGCACGGCGCGTTTCGCCTCGTTCGTGCGGGGTCCGCGCGCGGTCGGCGCGTACGCGCGCCGGCTGTTCGCGCGGCCGGCCGCGCCGTCGCCGGGCCACAACCCGATGGGTGGCTGGAGCGTGCTGGCGCTGCTGGCGCTGCTGCTGTTGCAGGTCGGCAGCGGCCTGTTCGCGGTCGATACCGACGGCATCGAGTCCGGACCGCTGGCGCGACACGTGTCGTTCTCGGCTGGCCGCAGCTTCGCCCGCATCCACGCGCTGTCGTTCGACGCGCTGCTGGCGCTGGTCGGCCTGCATGTCGCCGCCGTGCTGTTCTATCTCGTCTGGCACCGCGACAACCTGATCACGGCAATGATCGGCGGCCGTCGCCGCCTGCCGCCGGCCGCGGCCGCCGCGCTGCGTTTCGCCGGCCCCGGCCGGGCCGTGCTGGTCCTGGCGATCGCGGCGGGCGCCGTCGCCTTGCTGGTTTCATTCGCTTGATGGCTGTCAGGGTGGCATGGGCTGATTGAAATGACAGAAATCAGTCAGTACTCTGTCATCTTCCATTGTGGGCATCCAGACGAGATTGACGATGAAAAAACCGCTCCTGATCGGCGCCGCGCTGCTGGCGTTCGCCGCCGCCACCCCGTTTGCCGCCATCGCAGACGACGCCACCCCGGCCACGCAGCCGCAGAAGACCGCGACGCACAAGACCGCGCACAAAAACGCGCACAAAAAGAAGACCAACAGCGCTTCGGCGAAAAAGACCTCGCCCAAGAAGAGCGCGGAGAAAACCGAGCCGGCTTCGCAGTAAGCAAGCCGACGGGGCGGTCCGGCAGACGCCGGATCGCCTTTTCAGTTCCGCGGGACACGTCGGGTGACGTGTTGGCCGGCTGTGCTATGCGCGCCGGTTCGCGTGGCGTCGGTCTTGCGCGATGCCGCGTTGACTTCGACGCTGCGGCATCGCCCGTTGCGGCGAGGCCATGACGCTCATCAGTGTGCCGACGCAGGGACTTTCCGCTCCGGCGATTCTTCTCCGAGGGCAACGTCGCGCAAGCGGATCGCCTTGCGGGTCGTGGCGTGCTGCGGTCCGAGCGAACGCTGCAGCAGCGTGATGGCTTCATCGAAGTTCGATCGTGCCTCGGCCTTGTGCCCGAGGTGGGCGAGGATGTTGGCCAGCTTGTACTGCATCACCGCGAAGTGGAAATCGTCCGGCGAATACGCCTTGCGCGCGAGCTGCACCGTGCGGCTCTGCCAGCGTTCCGCCTCGTCCCAGCGTTCGAGGGACGACAGGCTCGAGGCGATGTTGTCCGCCGTCAGCAGGGTGTCGGGATGCGCTTCCCCGTTGATGCGGGCTTCGATCGGGTAAAGCCGCAGATACAGGGACAGGGCTTGTTCTTGATGCCCGGTCCGCGCGTACAGCGTCGCCAGATTGCCTGACATCGTGCGCGTCAGGACGTGCTCCTCGCCGTGGCGGCGCTCGCACAGCGCAATGAGCTTGAGATACAGCGTCTCGGCGTCGTCGTAGCGCTCCAGCAGGCTGTACACGCCGGCCAGTTCTCCGCCGACGTTCAGGGTGATGTCGTGCGCCTCGCCCAGCGTTTCACGGGCGAGGCGGTCGGCATCCAGAAGGACCGGCAGTGCTTCCGCGTTGCGGTCGGCGAATTCCAGCGCCGTGCCGAGCCCCAGCATGGCGTTGATCGACCGCGCATCGCGCTGACCGTAAAGCGCGGTTTCGCGTTTCAGCAGATCCCGGTACAGCGCCAGGGCATGCTCGAGGCGGCCGGAAGTCTGGTACACATCGCCGAGGCGCTCCATGAATTCGATGGTGCGCTGGGGTGCCACGGCGGCGGATTCGTACTGCGGCTGCAGCGCTTCGAGCGCGGTAATCGCCGCGTCGTAGTCGCCGCCGCGGAAACGCAGCCAGGCTTCCGCGGTTTGCAGGCGCAGTCGCGAATCGATGTCCGAAGGCGCATGCCCGGACAGCGGCGCGATCTCGGCGCGCGCCGCATCGAGGCGGTCGGCATAGAGCAGCAGCCAGATCAGCTCGATGCGCAGCGCCGTCTGGTGTTCGCCCTCGCCGCTGCGGCCGTCGAGCAGGGCGATGGCGCGGCGCAGCTGCTGCTCGCCGGAGGCGTAGTCGCTGAGCCCGCCGTACGCCTTGCCGATCGCCTCGCGCACGGCGGCCTCCGCGTCCGGCGCGCCGCTGAAGCGCGCGCCGACGTGCGCCGCCGCATGCTCCAGCACCTCCGAGACCGGCACGTCGCGACGGCCCGAGCGCAGCGGATCGGCGTTGGCGAGCAGATCGTCGGTCAGGAACTGGTTGACGGCGCGCGCCAGCGCCGCCTCGCGCACGGCGTGCGCGCTGGCGCGCTCGGCGCGGCGCCAGAGCACGAGCGACGCGCACAGGCCGAGCACCAGCAGCGCCACGCTCGCCGCCAGCCAGGGTCGCCGCGCACGCACGCGTTCGAGCCGGGCGCGCAGGCGTTCGGTCTGTGCGCGCTCGGCGTCGCGTCGGCGCCGCTCGTCGCGTCGCGCATCGAGCTGGCGCAGGCGCTGCGCCAGCACGCGCGCGTCGGCGATCCGGCGCGCCGGATCGGTGTCGGCGCAGGCGGCGATGTCCTCGCAGAGCAGCGGATCGGCGACGTCGCGCTCCCAGCCGGGTGCCAGCGGCCGGCGGAAGTCGCCGACCACGGTCTGGTACAGCATCACGCCGAGCGCGTAGATGTCCGAGCGCAGGCTCGGCGACTGGCCGGCGAGCAGCTCCGGCGCCAGATACAGCGGCGTGCCGCTGCTGTCCTCCGGCTGCGCGATCGTCTGCGTGAAGCCGAGCCGCGTGATTTCCAGCTGCGCGAGCCGCGCCAGATCGGTGAGCCAGCCGCTGCCGAAATCACAGAGCCGGACGAACGGCTCGCCTCGCTCGTCCGTGTCGACCAGCACGTTGCCGGGCTTGACGTCCTTGTGCAGCACGCCGGCGTCGTGCGCCGCCGCGAGCGTCTCCGCTGTCTGCGCGATGAGTTCGAGCCGGGTGGCCGGCGCGGGCTCGCGCCCCGCCGCCGCCTCGCATTCGAACCAGCGTGCGAGATCGCCGCCGGCGACGAGCGGGGATTCCAGGAAGTACGGCGCCTCGTCGAGGTTCCAGTCGAGGAGGTCCAGCACGTGCCGCCGCGCGGCGGGCGTGCCCTGCAGCAGGCGGAACACGGTGATTTCGCGCTTGAGCGCGCGCAGGCCCTCGGCGTCGCGCGCGAGCTTGAAGACACGGACCTGGCCGGTCTTGTCGTGGTGCGCGCGCCAGACCTCGTGGCGGTGGCCGTTGCCGAGCTTTTCCTCGAGCCGCCAGTTCGGGCGCAGCGGCGGACTGCCGCCGGCGGACAGGCCGGGCGCCGCGGTTTCGACCTGCGGCGGCAGCGGCCGGGCGGAAACCGCGGCGACCAGCCGGTAGCCCTGCCCGTAGACGGTGCGGATCAGCGACTGGTCCTCGTCGCGCAGCAGCTGGCGCAGCTTGGCGACGGTCTTGGTCAGCACCGACTCGCTGGGGATGCGACCCGGCCAGACGGCTTCGAGCAGCTCGTCCTTGGTCACCAGTTCGCCGGCGTGGTACAGCAGGAAGGCCAGCAGTTCGAGCGGCCGGGCCTCGGCGGCGACGACCTCGCCGTCGACGGTCAGTTCCAGCCGGCGCCCGTCGAGCGTGCAGCGCCCGAAGGACCACAGCAGCCCGCTGTCGGCGGGTGATTCCGTCACTGGCGTCGTCTCCCTGCGCCGTTCTTCAGGCCCCTGAGCCCGCGATCCGCATCCGGAGGAATTGTTCGGGATTCGGGAAGGATCGGCCGGACGATTCTGGATCAACTCTCCCCGCAGCGTCCATTTCAGTAAAGCGGACGCCGCAGTGGCATTCCACTATCAATCAGGGAGGCAGTTTCATGAACCGAAACATCATGGTCGTTTTCTTGTCCTTGCTCGCCGCGACCTTCGCCGCCTGCGGCGGCGGGGGCGGCGGCGGGGGCGGCGATGGCGGGAGCGGCGCGTTCAAGTCCACGGCGTCGATGTCCCAGGCGCGCATGCGCGCCGACGCGGTGTTGCTGCCGGACGGCCGCGCGCTGGTCGCCGGGGGCCTCAGCGGCAGCTCCAGCGGCGCCCTGACCTCGACTGAAATCTACGATCCCGAAACCGGCCAGTGGTCGACGACCGGCAGCCTCAACGTCGTCCGCCGGGTCTCGACGAATAATGGCAATTTCCTGATCGGGCTGGCCGATGGCCGCGTCCTGGCGGCCAGCAACACGACAGCGGAGATCTACGACCCGGACAGCGGCGTGTGGACCGCGACGACCAGCCCGCCATCCAGCATCAGTCTGCAGACGCTGACCTTGCTCGCCGACGGCCGCGTGCTGGTTCTGCTGGGCGGCGGCTCGTCGGCATTGATCTTCGATCCCGAGGACGAAAGCTGGACGACGGTTTCCGGCTTCGACGGCCGCAGGGACCACGCCGCATCGTTGCTGGCCGACGGCCGCGTGCTCATCAGCGGCGGCTACTATTCCGCCTCCGGCGGGAACAGCAAGCTGTCGACGGCGCTGATCTTCGACCCGGATGCGCTGAGCTGGACGTCGACCGGCAACATGCTGACGGCCCGCAAGGAGCACTTCAGCACCCTGCTCGACGACGGTCGTGTGCTGGTCAGCCACGGGTCGATCGAGTCGACCACCACTGCCGGCAGCGCCGAGGTCTACGATCCGGATACCGGCCAGTGGAGCGCGGCCGGCGACGTCATCAAGGACGGCCCGGCCACGACGGGGGCGACCTCGACGCTGCTCGACAGCGGCAAGGTGCTCGTGGCCGGCGGCAGTGCCATCGGCTACAGCACGCCGATTCTCGACATCCCGCCGCAGGGCACGCTCAATCAGACCAACGCCGAGCTGTTCAACCCCGGCAGCAAACAATGGACCCGCGCCACCAAGGCGGGGACTGGCCTGGTGGAGCCGCGCTACTACCATACGGCCGTGAAGCTCAACGACGGCAGCGTGCTGATCGCCGGCGGCACCGTCTCATATACGGGCACGGCGCCGCTGACCAGCGCCGAGATTTTCAAATGATGCAGATGCGGAAAGCCGCGGCGATCGGCTCTGACAACCTGTTCAGCGTCGGCATCGTCCTCGCACTGCCGACGCGGCCGACGGCCCAGCCCTATGCGCCGGCCGAAACACCGTCTATCGCCGTGCTGGCGGCACCGCTCTATCCGGCCCCGGTTTACGCGCCGCCACCCGCCACTCCGCCCGCCGGTCCGAGCTCCGCGCTCGCACGAGGGAATCCGTTTTTCAGGCTTTGCGCACGCGCGCCACCGCATCGCGCCAGCCGTGATGCAGCGCGTCGGCGCGCGCGGCCGGCATCTGCGGCGTGAAGCGCGCCTGCGCCTTCCAGCGCGCGGCGATGTCGTCGAGCGAGCGGTAGACGCCGGCCGTCAGGCCGGCGAGGAAGGCGGCGCCGAGCGCCGTGGTCTCGACGGTCTGCGGACGCACCACCGGCAGCTGCAGCAGATCGGCAAGGCATTGCGTCAGCCAGTCGTTGACGACCATGCCGCCGTCGACGCGCAATTCGCGTAACGCGAATGTCGCGGCGCGACGCTCCCGTCCCTCTGCCGCACCGCGGGACCTCGGTTCCCGCAAAGGGGAGAGGGCGGGACCGTCCGCGGACGCGGACGGTGGGGTGAGGGCGGTGGCGTCGGGTGAAATCGCATCGGCGGCCATCGCCTGCAAAAGATCGCGCGTCTGGTAGCCGACCGATTCGAGCGCGGCACGCACGATGTGCGCGATGCCGGAGTCGCGCGTCAGGCCGAAGATCGCGCCGCGCGCTTCCGGATCCCAGTACGGCGCGCCGAGGCCGGTGAAGGCCGGCACGAGATAGACGCCGTTGGTGTCGGGGATCGAGCGCGCGAGGGGCTCGGTCTCGCCGGCGGCGCGGATGAGATGGATCGCGTCGCGCAGCCACTGCACGGCGGCGCCGGCGACGAAGATGCTGCCTTCGAGCGCGTAGGTCGTCTCGCCATTCAGGCGGTAGGCGACGGTCGACAGCAGGCGGTTCTTTGAACGTCTGAATTCGCGGCCGGTGTTGAGCACGAGAAAGCAGCCGGTGCCGTACGTCGATTTGCTCATGCCCGACTCGAAGCAGGCCTGACCGACGGTTGCCGCCTGCTGGTCGCCGGCGATGCCGCCGATGCGGATCGGCGATCCGAACAGGGCCGCGTCGGTCTCGCCATAGTCGGCGGCGCTGTCGCGCACTTCCGGCAGCAGCGCGCGCGGCACGCCGAAGAACCGCAGCAGTTCGTCGTCCCAGTCCTGCCTGGCGATGTTGAACAGCGCCGTGCGCGAGGCGTTGGTGGCGTCGGTGGCATGCACGCGGCCGTTCGTCAGCTTCCACAGCAGCCAGCTGTCGACGGTGCCGAAGGCCAGCTCGCCACGCTGGGCGCGGGCGCGCGCGCCGTCGACGTGCTCGAGCAGCCACGCGATCTTGGTCGCCGAGAAATACGGATCGACGATCAGGCCGGTCTTTTCGCCGATCCACTCGTTGCGATCCTGATGCCGCTGGCAGAACGCGCTGGTGCGACGGTCCTGCCAGACGATGGCCGGATGGATCGGGGCGCCGGACTGGCGGTCCCAGATCACCGTCGTCTCGCGCTGGTTGGTGATGCCGAGCGCGGCGACGTCCCGCGCGCCCAGCCGGGCGTCGGCGAGCGCCTCGCGCACGCAGGCTTGCGTGTCGTCCCAGATGCGCGCCGCGTCGTGTTCGACCCAGCCTGAACGCGGGTACGACTGCGGCAGCTCGCGCTGCGCGACGCCCAGTTTGGCGCCACCGGCATCGAAAACGATCGCCCGCGTGCTCGTCGTGCCTTGGTCTATGGCCAGCAAAGCCTTCATGCTTCTCCTCGCCGCATCGTGCCGTGCGCTTCCGCAAGACTACCGACCCGCCGCCTCCATGTCGCTGCCCCGCCCGAAATTCCGCGTCCGCCTCGTGCCGCTGATCATCGCCTGCGCGCTGTTCATGGAGAATCTCGACTCGACGATCATCGCCACCGCGCTGCCGAAGATCGCGCAGTCGCTGAACGAGGCGCCGCTGCATCTGAGCCTGGCGATCACCGCCTATCTGCTGAGTCTCGCCGTGTTCATCCCGGTGTCGGGCTGGGTCGCCGACCGCTACGGCGCCAAGCGCGTGTTCCGCTGCGCGATCCTGGTGTTCACGGGCGGCTCGATCCTCTGCGGCCTGTCGCACTCGATGCCCGGCCTGGTGTTGGCGCGCACCCTGCAAGGCTTGGGCGGCGCGATGATGACGCCGGTCGGCCGCCTGCTGCTGCTGCGCAAGACGCCGAAGTCCGAGCTGGTCGCGGCGATGTCGTGGCTGACGGTGCCGGCGCTGCTCGGCCCGGTGCTCGGGCCGCCGCTCGGCGGCTTCATCGTCACCTATGTGTCGTGGCGCTGGATCTTTTTCATCAACGCGCCGATCGGCCTGCTCGGCTTCTGGCTGGTGACGCGCTACATCGACGAAACGGCGCCCGAGGCGACACGGCCGCTCGACTGGCGCGGCTGGTTGCTGCTCGGCGGCGGCCTCGCGCTGCTGATGTCGGGCTTCGAGCAGGCCGGCAAGCACGTAATCGGTGGCACGGCCGTCGCCGCGCTGATCATCGCCGGCGCCGGCCTGCTGGCGGCTTACGTCGCCTATGGCCGCGAACGGCCGGGCGCGATCGTCGATCTGGGCCTGCTGCGGATTCCCACGTTCCGCGCCTCGGTCGGCGGCGGCGGCATCTACCGCATCGGCATCGGCGCGTTCACGCTGATGATGCCGCTGATGCTGCAGCTCGGTTTCGGCTTCAGTCCGGCGGCGTCGGGCACGACGACCTTCGTCGTCGCGATCGGCGCGGTGGCGATGAAGACCACGGCGGCGCGCATCGTGCGCCGCTTCGGCTTCCGCCACCTGCTTATCGGCAACGCCCTCGTCGGCGCCGCCTTCCTCGTCGGCGTCGCCACGTTCAGCAGCGCGACGCCGCGCGCGCTGATGCTCGGCTGGCTGCTGGCCTACGGCTACCTGCGCTCGCTACAGTTCACCTGCATCAACGCGCTGGCCTACGCCGACGTGCCCGAACATCGCATGAGCCAGGCGACCAGCTTCGCCAGCACGGCGCAGCAGGTCGCGCTCAGCCTCGGCGTCGGCGTCGGCTCGCAGCTGCTCAGCGCAAGCGTCGCGCTGCGCGGCGCATCGGCGCCGGCGGCGATCGATTTCCGCCACGCCTTCTTCGCCGTCGCCGCCCTCGGCGCGGTCTCGGCGCTGATGTTCCGCCGCCTCGCGCCGAACGCCGGCAGCGCCGTCAGCGGCTACGCCGCCATGCCCTGAGTGTCTGGCCGCGCTGCGCCGCAATGGGGCGTCGGCCCCACATTCGGGAAGTCCCACTGCCGCCGAACCTGTCCGGCGAATCGCCGTATCCCTCTGTCCTATCGCGATTTTCGCTGAATGCCCGATAGCGGCGCTCGCGCGGCATTTTTCTTGCTTGATGGACGCAAGGACAGAACTGGGCACGCGCCAGCGCGAACCGCCCCCGGATACCGCGATGAACACCCGTGTATTGATTGCCGGCGCCGCCGAGGATTACCGCCCGCAACTGCAGGCGGCGCTCGAACAGGCCGGCTGCGTCGTGCTGTCGGTCGCCGAGCCGATCGTCGATCTCGAGGCGCTGGTCCAGGATCTCGCCCCGGACCTGATCCTCATCCACGCCGAATCGCCGGACCGCGACACGCTGGAGAACCTCGCGGTCTTCCACGAGCATGCGCCGAAGCCGGTCATCACGCTGTGCGCGAAAGCCGGCTCCGCCCTCAGCGAGCAGATCGGCCACGCCGGCTTCAGCTTCTATGCCGTCGACGACCTGTCGCCGGCGCTGCTGCAATCGCTCGTGCAGGTGTCGCTGGCGCAATTCCAGCGCGAGAAAACGCTGCGCGACTCGCTGGCCGCCGCCCAGGCCGAACTCGGCGACCGCCGCGACGTCGACCGCGCCAAATGCCTGCTGATGGACCGCTACGGCATGAAGGAATCGCAGGCCTATCACCATCTGCGCCGCGCAGCGATGCGCCGCGCGCAGAAGCTGCCGGACTTCGCGCGCATGCTGCTGCAGAACGAAGCGTTGATCGACGAGTTCGCCGCCGAAATGGCGCGCAGCGCCTTCACGCGCTGATCCCGTCTTGCCGGCATCCGCCGGACGCGCGGCCTGCTAAGGTGGCGCGCTCCATTCTCGTTTCCTCCGCTTCGTGATCGTTCCGTCCGCCGGCGCCGCGCCGCGTGCCGCCCCAGAGAAGTCCGAGCTGCGCGTCGGTTTCATGCCGCTGACCGACTGCGCGCCGATCATCGTCGCCGCGGCCAAGGGCTTCGATCGCCGCCACGGCCTCCGCGTCGTGCCGGTGCGCGAAACCTCGTGGGCCGCGGTGCGCGACAAGCTGCTGCGCGGCGACAACGACGCCTCGCAGCTGCTGTACGGCATGGCCTACGGCCTGCAGACCGGGGTCGGCGGCGCGGCGCATGAGCTGGCGATCGCCATGGGTCTGTCGCGCAACGGCCAGGGCATCACGCTGTCGCGCGCGCTGCTCGGGCGCGGCGTGCGCGACGGCGCATCGCTCGCCGCGCTGATCCGGCGCGAGCGCGGCTGCACGTTCGCGCACACCTTTCCGACCGGCAACCACGCGATGTGGCTGTACTACTGGCTCGCCGCGCACGGCGTGCATCCGTTGCGCGACGTGCGCACGACGACGGTGCCGCCGCCGCAGATGGTCGCGCAGCTGCGCGCCGGCATCGTGGAAGGCTATTGCGCCGGCGAACCGTGGAACGCGCGGGCCGTGCGCGAGGGCATCGGCTTCACCGCCGCCACCTCGCAGGACATCTGGCCCGATCATCCCGGCAAGGCGCTCGGCCTGACGGCGGCGTTCGCCGACGCGCATCCGCGCGCGGCGCGCGCGCTGACGGCGGCGCTGATCGACGCGGCGCGCTGGTGCGACGCGCGCGAGCACCGCGCCGAGCTGGCGCGGCTGCTGGCGGCGCCGGACTGCATCGACTGCGAGGTTGCGGTCATCGAGGATCGTCTCGCCGGCGTCTACGACGACGGCCTCGGCCGGCGCTGGCGCGACGCGTACCCGCTGCGCTTCTTCGACGACGGAGCGGTGACCTACCCGTGGCTGTCTGACGGACTGTGGTTCCTCACGCAGCTGCGTCGCTGGGGCATGCGCCGCGGCGAGGCGGACGACGCCGCGATCGTCGCGCGCGTGCAGCGGCTCGACCTCTATCGCGATGCCTGCGCGATGGTCGGCCTCGCCGCGCCGGCGGCGACGCTGCGCACCTCGCGGCTGTTCGACGGCAGCGTCTGGGACGGCCGCGATCCGCTCGCGTACGCGGCCTCGTTCGCGATCCGCGCCTGACGCCCGGCGTCGCCGGCGCAGAGGATGCGACGGCTATAATCCGCGCTCCCTACCGTTGTCGGAAGCGCCCGTGACCCTCGGTTCCTACCCCCGCACGCGCCTGCGCCGCACGCGCCAGGCTCCCTTCGTCCGCGACATGGTCCGCGAGACGCGGCTGGTGCCGGGGCAGCTGATCCAGCCGCTGTTCGTCGCCGAAGGCGCGCTCAAGGGGCCGGTCAAGGCGATGCCGGGCGTCACGCGTCTCGACCTCGACGAGCTGGTCCGGGAATGCGAGGCGCTGAAGGCGCTCGGCATCGGCTGCGTCGCGCTGTTCCCGGTCACGCCGCCGGAGCGCAAGACGCCGGGCGGCGACGAAGCGCTGAATCCGGACAGCCTGATGGTGCGCTCGATCAAGGCGATCAAGCAGAGCGTGTCCGGCATCGGCGTGCTCGCCGACGTGGCGCTCGATCCGTACACCAGCCACGGCCAGGACGGCGTACTGAACGAAGCGGGCGACGTCGACAACGACGCCAGCTGCGAGATTCTCCGCCGTCAGGCATTGCTCTATGCGCGCGCCGGCGTCGACATCGTCGCGCCCAGCGACATGATGGACGGCCGCATCGGCCACATCCGCGACGTGCTCGAGCGCGACAAGCAGAAGAACACGATGATCATGTCGTACGCCGCCAAATACGCGTCGGCCTTCTACGGTCCGTTCCGCGACGCCGTGGGCTCGAGCGGCAATCTGGGCAAGGGCGGCAAGGAAACCTACCAGATGGACCCGGCCAACAGCGACGAGGCCCTGCGCGAAGTCGCGCTCGATCTGGCCGAAGGCGCCGACATGGTGATGGTCAAGCCGGGCCTGCCGTATCTCGACATCATCCGCCGCGTAAAAGATGAGTTCGCGGTGCCGACCGCGGCCTACCAGGTCAGCGGCGAGTACGCGATGCTGCAGGGCGCGATCGACCATGGCTGGCTCGACGAGAAGAAGGCCGTGCTCGAAGCGCTGCTGTGCTTCCGCCGCGCCGGCGCCGACATGATCCTCAGCTATTTCGCCAAGCGCGCCGCGCAGTGGCTGAACGCCTGAAGCGTTCCGCCTCCAGCCATAGAGCCAGATTCCCCAGCATGACTGACCGCCAGCAGGACCGTTACGCCGTCATCGGCCACCCCATCGCGCACAGCCGGTCGCCGCAGATCCACGCGCAGTTCGCCCGGCAGACCGGGCAGTCGCTGAGCTACGACGCCGTCGACGTCGATGCCGAAACGCTGCCGTTCGCGCTGCGCCAGCTGCACGACGAAGGTTATCGCGGCCTCAACGTCACGGTGCCGCACAAGCTCGAAGTGGCGAAGCTCTGCGTCAGCGTCAGCGAACGCGCACAGCTCGCCGGCGCCGTCAACACGCTGCTGCGGGTCGACGGCGGCTGGCAGGGCGACAACAGCGACGGCGACGGCTTTATCCGCGATCTCTCGCGGCTTGGCTACAACGTCGCAGGCAAGCGCGTGCTCGTGCTCGGCGCCGGCGGCGCGGTGCGCGGCATCCTCGGCCCGCTGCTCGCGGCCAGGCCGGCGCTGCTCGTCGTGTCGAACCGCAATCCGTGGAAGCCGGAAGCGCTCGCCGAGGCGTTCAAGGAACTCGGCACCGTCGTGCCGCGCACCCATCTCGCGCTGAAAGGCGACCGCTACGACCTGATCGTCAACGCGACGTCCGCCGGCCTGTCCGGCACCCTGCCGCGCCTGCCCGGCCAGCTGCTCGCCGACGGCGGCGCCTGCTACGACCTGTCGTACGGCGCGGCCTTCGAACCGTTTCGACAGTGGGCCGAAAAGCAGAAGGCCACGCGCATCGCCGACGGCCTCGGCATGCTCGTCGAACAGGCGGCGACCTCGTTCGCGCTGTGGCGCGGCGTGCGGCCGTCGACGGCGCCGGTGCTGCAGGCGCTGCGCAGCTAGCAGCAGGCTGCGCGGCCGCGCTGCTGCGCCGTCCACAGCCGCGGTTGCGCGATCGCGGCAAATGCCTGATATCGCGGGACATGCGCGCTGGCATGGCGGCTGCTCCGGCAAAGTTCCTCCCAGGCTTCACAGGAATCCGCCATGTCCGCCGCTCTCGAAAATCCGCTGTCTCCCGTCGCGTTCGCGACGCTCGTCGACGCCGCGCGCAGCGACGCGCAGCACGCCTTCGACTTCCTGCGCGAGACCGGCACGCTGTCGGCGAGCTGGATCTTCCACGTCACGCACCGCATCGAGGGCACCGACACGCTGGTGACGATCCGTTTTCCGGAGCCGTGGTCGCGCCGGCGCGATCCGCAGCTGCGCTTCGCGAATCTGGCCGACGAGAAGGGCTCGGTCCTGCACGAGCCGCGCATCGCCGCCGACACCGTCATCCACGCGCACACGCCGCATCTCGCCGCGTGGTCGCTGTCGCACAAGCCGTTTCCGATCCTCTACGTCGCCGCGCAGCGCCACCTGCTGGCGCGCGAGATCCCGAACCATCTCGAACGCCGGCGCAGCGTGCTCGACGTGATCCGCGAGCGCCTCGACCGGCATCCCGAGCTCGCGCCGCCGCCGGCGCTGCTCGAATCGAACGGCGGCGCCAACTTCTGGGGTACGGGCATCGTCAAGACCGCCGAGCTGATCCTGCTGATCGAGGAGGCGGCGCGCTTCCAGGCGATCGCCGAGCAGATCGGCGGCGCGCAGCCTTACACGCCGGGCAATCTCGAACAGCAGTGGGCCCGCACCGGCCTGCTCGAGCAGGCCGGCCGCTACGCCGGCTGAGGCGGCGTGCCGTCAGGCCGCGACGGGGCCTTGCGGCGCGAAATGCAGGGCGCCGCGCACGCCGCCTTCGCGGCGGTTCTCAATCGTCAGCCGCCAGCCGAAACGCGTCGCCAGGATCTGGGCGATGTACAGGCCCATGCCGGTGCCGCCGTCACGGCCGCTGAAGCCGGGCTCGAAAATGCGCGGCAGCGCCGCGGCGGCGATGCCGGGCCCCTGATCCTCGACGGCGAAGTGGTCGTGGCGCAGATGGACCGTCACCGTGCCGTGCGGCACGGCGCGCAGGGCGTTGCGCAGCAGATTGGTGAAGATCGCGGCGATCGCGCCCGGCGGCGCCGACAGGCGCGCCGGCTGCGCGTCCCAGGCCAGGCTCGCCTGTGGCGCGGTTTCGAGATACGACTCGGCGAGATCATGCAGCCAGCGTTCGAGATCGATGTCCTCGAAGCGCGGCGTGTCGCGCACGCGCGACAGCGCGAGCAGGGCTTCGAGCTCGTGGCGCATCATCTTCACGGCACGCTCGATGCGCTGCAGCGCCGGCTTCTCGCCCTGCAGGGCCAGCGTCTCCGCGGCGCCCTGGATGACGGCGATCGGCGTACGCAGTTCGTGGCTCGCCGCCGACGCGAACGCGCGCTCGCGCTCGACGAACGCATCGAGTTCGCCCATGTAGCGGTTGATTGCGGCGACGATCACCGCCAGCTCGCTGTCGTCGATGTCGAGCGCGATGCGCTCGCCGCGCCGCTCCGGATCGAGCGCGACGAGCTGGTCGACCAGGCGGTCGAGCGGCGCCAGCGCGCGGTGCGCGAGCCAGCGCGAGACGAAATAGCTCAGCACGCCGATTAGCAGCAGCGCGCCCATACCGGACCAGGCGAGCGCTTCCTCGCGTTCCTCGACGAACGAGATGTCGTAGAGCAGGTAGACGTTGCCGCTCTCGGTTTCGCGCACCAGCAGGTTGAACGTGCGGCCGTCGACCTGCAGGTCCTCGTGATAGCCAGGCTTGTAGACGCGCAGGCTCGCCGGCACGTCGTTGCCGTCGAAGAAACGCAGGGCGTCGTGCGCCTGGCTCGACGTGACGGGCGCGTGCGGACCGATCATGTACGACAGCTCGCGCTCCATCAGGTCGCGCACCGCCGCGTCCTCGATGTAGGTGTCGCTGACCCACACGCCGGCACTGGCCAGCGACGCGATCAGCAGCGACAGCGCCACGAGTCCGACGACCATGCGCCGGTGCAGCGAACTCGGCTTGCGCCGCCTATTCGCCATCGTCGGGCGCCTCGCCGAAATCGGCGAGCCGGTAGCCGGTGCCGCGCAGCGTGTGCAGCAGCTTGCGCGCAAACGGCTTGTCGACGGCGCTGCGCAAGGCGTGCATGTGCGCGCGCAGCACGTCGCCGTCCGGCACTTCGTCGGCCCACAGCAGGTATTCGAGCTCCTGGCGCGTGACGATGCGCTCGTTGTGCCGCATCAGGAATTCGAGGATGCGCCGCGTCGACGGATTGAGGCCCAGCAGCCGCCCGCCGCGGCGCGCCTGGCGCGTGCGCGGCTCGTATTCGAGATCGGCGACGCGCAGCACGCCGCTCGCGATCGTGCCGCTGGCGCGGCGATGCAGCGCGTGCAGGCGCGCTTCGAGCTCGGCCATCGCGAAAGGCTTGACGAGGTAGTCGTCGGCACCGGCGCCGAGACCGTCGACGCGGTCGACGACGGCGTCCATCGCCGTCAGCATCAGGACCGGCGTCGGCACGCCGCGCTCTTCTCGCAGGCGGCGGCAGACGCTCGCGCCGTCGAGGCCGGGCAGCAGGCGATCGAGAATGATGATGTCGAATTCACCCTGCGTGGCGGCCGCCAGCGCGGCCGGCCCGTCGTAGGCGAAATCGATAGTGTGCCGGTGCGCTTCGAGATATTCGCCGACGTTGGCGGCCAGATCGGCGTTGTCCTCGACGAGCAGCACGCGCATGGCCGGAAGCACCGTCGCGTCTTCAGGTCTTCGGCTGCTGTTCGCGCTGGGCGTCGACTTCGGCGCTGCCCGGCACGAGGACGCGCGCGGCGATGATGCCGATCTCGTAGAGCAGGTAGACCGGCACGGCGAGCATGATCTGCGAGACGACGTCCGGCGGCGTGAACACGGCGCCGAGCACGAAGGCGCCGACGACCACGTACGAGCGGTTGGCGGAAAGCTGCCTGGGCGTGACGAAGCCGGTCTTCACCAGCAGCACGAGCGCCACCGGCGTCTCGAAGGCGAAGCCGAAGGCGACGAAGATCGTCAGCACGAAGTCGAGGTACTTGCTGATGTCGGTCATCACTGCGACGCCGGTCGGCGCGGCGCCGACCATGAAGCGGAATACGGTCGGCAGCACGAAGAAGTAGGCGAAGGCGATGCCTCCATAGAACAGCAGCGTGCTCGACGTCATCAGCGGCGCGACGAGCCGCTTCTCGCTCTTGTACAGACCGGGCGCGACGAAGGCCCAGACCTGCCACAGGACCCACGGCATCGCCGCGACGAACGAGACGACGGCGGCGAGCTTGATCGGCGTGAAGAACGGCGACGCCACTTCGGTGGCGATCATCGAGCTGCCCGCCGGCATCAGCGCCAGCAGCGGATGTGCGAGCAGCGTGTAGAGATGCTTGGCGAAGAAGGAGAGCGGCAGGAAGATCAGCAGCACGCCGACGACGATCTTCAGCAGGCGCGAGCGCAGCTCGAGCAGGTGCGCCATCAGCGGCTGTTCGGCGCCGCCCGTGTGCGGCTCTTCGCCGCTCACGGCTTGTCCTTGCCGATATTGTCGGCGGCCTCGCGCGCCGCGTCGGCTTCCTTCTTCACCGTGCCGTGCAGGTCGTCGGCGTGCTTCTGCACGGTGTCCTTGAACGAGGCGGCGCCTTCCTGCATCGCGCGCCTGGCATCGTCGAGCTGCTGGCGTAGCTCGGCGAGCTGCGATTCGCGCTCCAGCTCGTTCGTCAGATTGCGCAGATAGCCCTTGGCCTGGCCGGTCCAGCGGCCGAGCGTACGCGCGAGCTTGGGCAGCTTCTCCGGGCCGAGCACGACGAGCGCGACCAGGAAGCAGACGACCAGCTCGGAGAATCCGACTTCGAACATGGGGGCGAACGGAAGGCGGACCGCCTCAGCTGCGGTGCTCTTCGTGCTCGCGGCTTTCGACGCCGGACTTGCCATCGCTCTGCGCGAGCTGCTCCGGCGTCTTCGGCGCGTCGGCCTCGCCTTCCTTCATCGCCTGCTTGAAGTTCTTGACCGCGGCGCCGAGATCGCCGCCGGCATTGCGCAGCTTCCTGGTGCCGAAAACCACCACGACGATCGCCAGGACGATCAGCCAGTGCCAGATGCTCAGTGAACCCATGTGCGTCTCCTGTTGTTCAATTGACGGCGCGCGCCGCTTTCTCGGCGTGCCCGGAAGTACCGAAGCGCCGTGCCAGTTCGTCGGTGAGCCGTTCGAGCGGCAGGCCGCGCTGCGCCATCAGCACCAGCGTGTGGAACCACAGGTCGGCGAGCTCGTGGACCAGCGCGCCGTCGTCCGGGTTCTTAGCGGCGATGATCGTCTCCGCCGCTTCCTCGCCGACTTTCCTGGCGATGCCGTCGACACCCTTGGCGTAGAGGCTGGCGATATACGACGCGCCCGGATCGGCGCCCTTGCGCGCTTCGATCGTCGCGTACAGCTGGGACAGCACATCGGCGGCAGAGGGCACGGTGATTCCGGTCGTGATTCGGGCCGTCAGTGTACGCCGCCGCGCCGTCGTCCGATCAAGAACGGACGAGCACGCCTTTTCCGGCCAGAAACTTCTTCGCCTCGCCGACGGTGTAGGTGCCTTGGTGGAAGATGCTCGCGGCGAGCACCGCGTCGGCGCCGCCCTGCGTCAGCCCGTCGTAGAGATGATCGAGATTGCCGACGCCGCCGGACGCGACGACCGGCACGCTGACCGCGGCGGAGATCGCGTGCAGCAGTTCGACGTCGTAGCCGCCCTTGGTGCCGTCGCGGTCGATGCTGGTGACGAGCAGCTCGCCGGCGCCTTTCTGGACGATGGTGCGCGCCCATTCGATGGCGTCGAGGCCGGCCGACTTGCGGCCGCCGTGCGTGAACACTTCCCAGCGCAGCGGCTGGCCTTTCTTGCCGACGCGCTTGGCGTCGATCGCCACCACGATGCACTGCACGCCGTAGCGCGCGCCGGCCTCGGTGACGAAATCCGGATTGTCGACCGCCGCGGTGTTGATGCTCACCTTGTCGGCGCCGGCCGAGAGCAGCGCGCGCACGTCGGCGCAGTTGCGCACGCCGCCGCCGACCGTCAGCGGGATGTAGATCTCGCGGGCGACGGCCTCGACGGTCTGGAACAGCGTCGGCCGGTCGTCGACCGAGGCGGTGATGTCGAGGAAGACGAGTTCGTCGGCGCCCTGCGCGTCGTACTTGCGCGCGACCTCGACCGGATCGCCGGCGTCCTGCACGTCCTCGAACTTGACGCCCTTGACGACGCGGCCGCGGTCGATGTCGAGGCAGGGAATGATACGTTTGGCTAACACGGCGTGATTCGTGATTCGTGATTCGTGATTCGTGATCGGGAACGGCGGATGGCGGAGCTTCATGCTTCTACGAATCACGAATCACCCGTCACCCATCACGCCTTGGCGAGTTTCACCGCTTCCCTGAAGTCGAGGCCGCCTTCGTACAAGGCGCGGCCGATCACCGCGCCGGCGACACCGTCGGCCTCGATGTCCTTGAGCCGGCGGATGTCGTCGAGGCTGGAGACGCCGCCCGACGCCAGCACCGGCGTCTTCAGCGCGCGCGCCAGCTTGCTCGTCGATTCGGCATTGAAACCCTGCATCATGCCGTCGCGCGCGATGTCGGTGTAGATGATGGCCTCGACGCCGTCGCGCTCGCAGTGGATCGCGGTCTCGACGACGTCGTGGCCGGTGACCTTGGCCCAGCCGTTGAGCGCGACGCGGCCGTCCTTGGCGTCGAGGCTGACGATGATGTGGCGCGGAAACTCGAGGCAGAGATCGTGCAGGAAGTGCGGCGCGTTGACGGCCTTGGTGCCGATGATCACGTACTGCACGCCGATGTTCAGGTAGCGCTGCACGGTTTCCTCGTCGCGGATGCCGCCGCCGATCTGCACCGGCACATCGACCGCGCGGACGATCTGCTCGACCACCTTCAGATTGACCGGCTCGCCCTTGAAGGCGCCGTCCAGGTCGACGACGTGGATGCGTTCGGCGCCTTCATCGGCCCAGCGCTTCGCCACTTCCGCCGGTTCACTCGAGAACACGGTGGCGTCATTCATCCGGCCCTGGCGCAAACGCACGCACTGGCCGCCCTTCAAGTCAATCGCGGGAATCAACAGCATATGCGCTGTGGAACGTGGTGGGGGAAAGGTCAGGTGGAGGACGAAAGTGCTGGATCGCGTTCGGAACGGGCGGACCTCTGAGTCCGGCGGTTGCGAGTATGGGCAGAAGGAATCGAGGAAAAACCCTGACGTTTTCCACACTCTGCCTCAACTGGCGCAGGGCTGGCAAGCGCGGCAAGCGAAGGCTTTCCCGAACGCTCCCGCTCGCTTACGCCGGGTCCCACTGCGTGAAATTCGCGAGCAGCGTCATGCCGTGGTTCTGCGATTTCTCGGGGTGGAACTGGAATGCGGCGATATTGTCGCGGGCGATCGCCGAGGCGAACGGATAACCGTACTCGGTGCGGCCGAGCTCGTGCTCGGGATTGGCCGGCGAGGCGTGGTAGCTGTGCACGAAATAGAACCAGGCGTCGTCCGGCACGCCGGTCCACATCGGGTGCGCGCGCGTCTGGCGCACGCGGTTCCAGCCCATGTGCGGCACCTTGAGCCGATTCGCGGAGCCGTCTTCCGGCGGATCCGGAAAGCGCGTGACGCGGCCGGGGAACAAGCCGAGCGCCGGCACGCCGCCGTTCTCGTCGCTCCATTCGAGCATGACCTGCATGCCGAGGCAGATGCCGAGCATCGGCTTGCTGCGCGCCGCCTCGACGACCATCTGATTCAGCTCGAGGCGCTGCAGCTCTTTCGTGCATTCGCGCACGCCGCCGACGCCGGGCAGCACGAGCCGGTCGCATTTCAGCAGTTCCTCGGGGTCGTAGCTGATGACCACGCGGCCGGCGCCGGCGACGCGCTCGAGCGCCTTGCCGAGCGAGTGCAGGTTGCCCATGCCGTAATCGATGACGCCAATAGCCGCCATGGTCGCGCAGCGACGCTACTGTCCCTCGCCCGCGGAGCGGGAGAGGGGGGGGGCGCCCGCGGAGCAGGCGGTGGGGTGAGGGAGAACGCAGACAGTCATATCGGAAGGTTTAAAGCGAGCCCTTCGTCGACGGCATGACGTCACCGAGGCGCGCATCGCGGCTGGCTGCCATGCGCAGCGCGCGGCCGAAAGCCTTGAACACGGTCTCGATGATGTGGTGCGCATTGCGGCCGCGCAGGCTGTCGACGTGCAGCGTCACCTTGGCGTGGTTGACGAAGCCCTGGAAGAACTCGCGGAACAGGTCGACGTCGAAGCTGCCGATGCGCGCGCGCGGAAAGTCGACGAACCATTCGAGGCCGGGTCTGCCGGACAGGTCGACGACGACGCGCGACAGCGCCTCGTCGAGCGGCACGTAGCTGTGTCCGTAACGGACCAGGCCTTTCTTGTCACCGACCGCCTGGTCGAAAGCCATGCCGAGCGAGATGCCGATGTCCTCGACCGTGTGATGATCGTCGATCTCGCGATCGCCCCTGGCTTCGACCACGAGGTCGATCAGGCCGTGCCGCGCGACCTGATCGAGCATGTGGTCGAGGAACGGCACGCCGGTCGCGAAACGCGAGGCACCCGTGCCGTCGAGATTGATCTCGACGCGGATCTGCGTTTCACGCGTATTGCGTTCGATGCTGGCGGTGCGGGCAGCCATCGTTCGATGGGGCGGGCTGGCAAAAGGGCGCAAAGGATACTCTTCCGCTGAACAAAATTGAATCAGCGTCACCGCGGGCCGGCGCGGCACTCCGCGGCGGGGACGGTCAGCCGGCCGGCGATGCCGCGGCGAGCAGTGCGCGGGCGCGCTCGCCGACGAAGCGGCGGCCCGGATTGTCGCCGGCGATCCAGTCGTCGGCCGGGAACAGCTCGAACAGCCCGACCTTCAGCAGCGTCGGCACCGCCAGCTCCAGCTCGCGCTCGACGGCGCCGCGTTCGCCGGCGTTGTAGCGGGCAATGTTGTGCAGCATCGCCGCGACGGTGCCGGTCTGCACGCGCGTGCCGTCGCGCAGCGTCACCGCCGGCAGCGTCTCGCCGTCGGCCACCAGCCGCCGGTTGATCGCGGCCAGCGCGTCGGTATGGGGAACGGACGAATCCGGCATCGGCGGCTCTACGCGTGAAGGTCGAGCTCGCGTCATGGGGACCGCCGCCGTGCGATTCAAGACGTGAAAGCGCGGCGGCGAAGGCAGAGAATGCGCGCATGCCGCTGCCTCTTTCGATCCTCGATCTGGCGCCCGTCGTCGCCGGCACGCCGGCCTCGGTGTCGGTGCGCCGCACCGTCGAGCTCGCGCGGCTCGCCGAACGCCTCGGCTACGTCCGCCTCTGGTATGCCGAGCATCACGCGATGCCCAGCGTCGCCAGCTCGGCGCCGGAACTGCTGATCGCCAACAGCGCGGCGGCGACGAAAACCCTGCGCCTCGGCGCCGGCGGCATCATGCTGCCGAACCACGCGCCGCTGCGCGTCGCCGAAATGTTCCATACGCTCGAAGCGCTGCATCCGGGCCGCATCGACCTGGGCCTCGGCCGCGCGCCGGGCGGCGTGCCCGGCGTGACGCGCGCGCTGCGCGCCGGCCGCGGCGATCAGTTCGATCAGCAGCTCAATGAATTGATTGCCTGCTCGCGCGGCCCCGGCGATGACGCGCGCTTCGATTCGGTGCACGCCGAACCCGGCGACGCCGGGCTGCCGCCGATCTGGCTGCTCGGCTCCAGCGGCGCCAGCGCGCGCCTGGCCGGCGAGCGGGGCATGGGTTACAGCTTCGCCGCGCATTTCTCGCCGGCGCCGCCGGCCCCGGCGATGCTCGCCTATCGGCAAAGCTTCCGGCCGTCCGCGCGCTTCCCGCGGCCGCACGCGCTGCTCGGACTGGCCGTGGTCTGCGCCGAAACCGCGGAGGAGGCGCGCCGTCTCGCCTCGACGATGGAGCTGGCCTGGCTGCGCATCCACAGCGGCCGCTTCCTGCCGCTGCCGAGCCCCGAGGAAGCGCTCGCGTATCCGTACAGCGAGTACGAACAGGCGGCGTTGCGCGAAGTGCGCGAACGCACCATCGTCGGCACGCCGGAGACAGTCCGCCGCCGCATCGAGGCGGTTGCCGCCGAAACGCAGGCCGACGAGGTGATGATCGTCGGCAATATTCACGACCACGCCGCGCGCCTGCGTTCCTATGAATGGATCGCCGCGGCGTTCCGCGGCTGAGTCACCGGCTCAAAGCGCTGCTTTCAGGCGCTCTCACCAACCGACGAATGCCTCGGTGCCGCCGAACGCCGCAGGAAAGCCCTTGTAGTGTGGCAGCTCGTCCACGACCGGCAGCACGGCGTGCCGGCACTGCACGTGGAATTGCGGCTTGAACGCGCCCGGCGGCAGCAGGAAGGCGTTGACGCTGCGCATGCCGACGCCGGCGAGTTCGGCGAACAGATGGGTGCCGCAAGCGGCGCAGCGCATCCTTGGCGTGGTCTTGACCATGATCGGCACGGGGTCGCCCCTGACGACTTCGACCGCGGCGGCCGGATGGATCGCCGCGGCCACGTAAGCCGCCGCGTGGGCGGCGCGGCAGTCGTCGCAATGGCAGTAAAGCTGGACCAGCGGATTGCCGGAAACCTTCAGGCCGACTTCGCCGCAGCGGCATGACAGTTCCAGTGCGCTCATGGCACGCGCTCCGCGTGCGTGGCGCCCGGCATGGCCGGATGCGGATGCGCCGGCACCAGCGCGTCGTCGCGCGCGCTGGCCGCCAGCGCGGCGGGGCGCGAGGCGTGGCGTTGCGCGAATTCGACGAAGGCCGGGCGCGCTTCGATCATGCCGATGCGCAGGTAGTAGCCGAGAAACGCGGCCATGTACAGGTCGGCGGCGGTGAACCCGTCGCCGGCCAGATGCGTCTTGCCGGCAACCGCCTGCTCCAGCGTGCGCAGTATGTCCGTCTCGTTGCCGTAACCGGCGTTGATCGCCGGCGCCAGCGCGCCGGCCTGTTTTGCCGTGAGCAGCGCTTCGACCGGGCCGGCGAGGAAGAACAGCCAGCGGTAATACGCGCCGCGCTGCGGCGAATCCGGCGGCGGCGCGAGACGCTTTTCCGGCACCAGATCGGCCAGGTACGTGCAGATCGCCGCGTTTTCGGTGACGACGACATCGCCATGCTTCAGCGTCGGCACCTTGCCCATCGGATTGATCGCCAGGTATTCGGGCGATTTCATCGCCGCGCCGTAATCGACGATGACTTCGTCGTAGGCAAGCCCGGTTTCCT
>JASGFY010000029.1:0-37390 GCA_047605265.1 Solimonas sp. | reverse complement strand
GCTGTACCGCTTCTTCACGTCCGACCTCCTTCGGTCTGGGTCGGACTCTAAAGCACTGTGCTACTCAATCTCGGGGTAACGTCGCTCGGTCGCAACGCCACGCGCCGCGCGCTCGCCGGGGTACCCCGGACCCTCCCGCTTTATTTACTTTTAAAGGGAATAAATATTTACTGCGCTGCGCGGGCAGGCCCGCACCACCGTCGAACGCAGCTTTATCATCCTTATCAGAAATCGAGGAGTCGCCGATGAACGAGACCATCAAGAAGCAGCGTCGTCAATATCGTTCCTGGTGCTTCACGCTAAGCCTCATGTCCGCATCGATCGCGCAGGCCGCGCCGTCGCAGGCAGTGACATGCAGCTATCAGCCGCTACTCAGCATCCCCTCCGGAAGCCGTACCGCCCATGTGCTGACGGCGGACCTCAATCGCGATGGCTTGCCGGACATCGTCGGCTCCAATCAGGGCGGCATGAGCACGGCCAGGGGCACGATCACGGTCCTGCTCAACCAGGGCAAGGGCCGTTTCGCGGCGCCGGTTCGCTACACGCTCGGCGACGCCGGCCCCTACGAAACCTTCGCCGCGGATTTCAACGGCGACGGCTATCCGGATCTCGCGGTCGAACTGTTCGGCACGTCCGACCAGACCATCGTCGGCGCCGAGATCGATGTCTTCATCAACAACGGCGACGGCACGTTCAAGCCTTTCGTGCGCTACGCGACCGGCAAAAAACCGCGCGCCGTCGTCGCCGCCGACCTGAACGGCGACGGCAAGCAGGATCTGATCGTCGCCGACTCGAACGACGACAGCGTCGGCGTCCTGCTCGGCAAGGGCGACGGCACCTTCGGCCCGCGCACCGATTTTCCGGCCGGCCGCAACCCGCACGGCGTGGTCGTCGCCGATTTCGACAAGGACGGCCGGCTGGACGTGGCGATCGCCAACAACGTGCCGGGCGGCGCCGTCAATGTGCTGCTCGGCAAGGGCGACGGCACGCTGGCCGGGACGATCGAGTACGCGGCCGGCGCCGGCACGTTCTCGATCGACACGGGTGACTTCAATGGCGACGGCTATCCCGATCTCGTCACCTCCAACGAACGCGCCCGGTCCGTGAGCGTGCTGCTCAACACGGGCAAGGGCACGTTCGCCAGGCCGGTCGACTACCCCGCCTCGGGCAAGCAGGGCGGCGCGCTGTCGGTCACCGTGGCGGATCTGCGCAAGAACGGCCGGCTCGATGTGCTGTCGTCGGTCTCCAACATCCGCGCCGAGACGGAAGGCGGGCACACCGACATCCTGTTCGGCAACGGCGACGGCAGCTTCCAGCCGCCGCTGACCGTCGCGACCGGCAGCGGAACCTACGACGCCGCGGTCGCTGACTTCGATGGCGACGGCACGCAGGACTTCGTTTCCGCGCTCAGCACCGGCACGCTGGCGGTCTTCAAGGGCGGCTGCCGGTAATAGCCCGAGTCCAGAATTCGCAAGCGAAATCGCCGGTCTTTTCGCGTCCGGCGACGGCGCCTTTTCGACGATGAGTGTGCCCGCCCAAGCATCGATACCGGCTCGAAGCCGGGCAAGCTGCGACAGCCTGTCCGGCTTCGGCGCAGCGCCGGAGCCAGCAGGCCCGGGCGGGCCGGGGATTGACTATTCCCGACATCAAGAATAATGTTCGAAAAAATTATTCCGATAATAAGGAATTTAAAAAACGGAGGAGACGCCAATGTGCGCCATTGCACATGGTGATATCGGATGTTCGCCCGGAGTGCTTTTCCGGCCGCTCGTCGTTCCCGACAGCGCCAATCCCCTCATGCGTCCCTGCATCGCCGCACCGAAGCGCCGGCACACGCCGCCGCAATGTGATTTTCACAACGCAGAACAGCCGTTCCAGTCGTATCCAAGAGGAGGAGAGGTCTCATGTATCCATTAAGAAAACTGTCGTGTGTCATCCCGCCGCTGCTGGCATTGGCGCCGGCCGCGCACGCCCAGGAGAACACCGCGCCCGCGGCGAGCGACGATGCCGGCGGCATCGCCGAAGTGATCGTCACGGCCGAGCGCCGCGAAGCCGATGCCCAGCGTCTGGCCCTGTCGCTGACGGTGATCGGCGGCGACCAATTGCAGGCCGATGGCGTGGCCAGCAGCAAGGATCTGGTCCAGTCGGTTCCGGGCCTGTCGATCGCTTCGGCCGCACCGTCGGCGAACGTCGCGCTGCGCGGCATCGGCGGCGGCGGCTCGTCACCCGCCTATACCGATCCGACGGTGTCCTACAACGTCGGCGGCGTGGCGATCGCCCGCCAGTTCTCGACGACTTCGGCGTTCTACGATCTGCAACGCGTCGAGATCCTCAAAGGGCCGCAGGGCACGCTGTACGGCCGCAACGCCACGGTCGGCGCCATCAACCTGATTCCCGCCCTCCCGGAATTCCAGTACACCGGCGCGGTGAACTTCGACGTCGGCAACTTCGGCACGCTGCGCGCCGGCGGCATGGCCAACACGCCATTGAGCGACACGCTGGCCGCGCGCTTCGCGTTCCAGACCAATCGGCATGACGGCTATCTCAGCAACGGCTATAACGACGCCGACAATCAGGGCGGCCGCGCCAGCCTGCTGTACAAGCCGAACGGCGACCTCACGGTGCTGAGCAGCCTCGACTATTACCACGACGGCTCCAAGGGTCCGAGCGTGGTGTTCCTCTATCCCAACAGCAGCAGCAGCAAGTGGCTGGATCCGCACAATCACTGGGCCGCCTACGCGCCCTCCGGATGCGGCGATTCGTCGCGCTGCCCGACGTTCGCCGACAGTACGGGCACCGCGGTCACCGACTCGCTCGCCTCGCTGTCCGTGGTCGGCAACGACGGCTACGTCGACAACAGCCAATGGATCGCCAAGGTGCAGCTGGACTGGAACCTGGACTTCGCGACGCTGACCGTCATCCCCGCCTACGTCGGTACCGACATCAACTACAAGAACTACAGCTCCGGGTTCATCCAGTCGCTCGACGAGACGTCAGAGCAGGAAAGCCTCGAGATCCGGCTCGCTTCGGATAGCGCCGGGCCCTGGCGCTGGCTTGGCGGCCTCTACGCATTCCGCGAGAGCCAAGACGCCGAGAACCGCACGCTGGAGGCCAGCGGCTGGCAGATCGTGCACACGCCGAACCTTGATGACACCAGTCTGGCAGCCTTCGGCGAAACCACCTATGCCGTGAGCGATGCGCTGCACCTGACCGGCGGCCTGCGTTATACGCACGAGCGCAAGAGCCAGGACGGCTATGCCTCGCTGGACGGCAGCTTCACGACCGATACTTGCCCCTCTCCCGCCGTCATCACCGACGCAACCGACGATCAGCCGCTGGGCGCCTGCCAGGTGCCGAACGCCGGCAGCCTGACCTTCAGCAACCTCAGCTACAAGGGCGGCATCGAATACGACTGGCGCCCCAGGTCGCTGCTGTACGCCAACGTGCGCACCGGCTTCAAGGCCGGCGGCTCGTACATCGGCCTGCCGCCGAACACGTACAAGCAGGAGCGGCTCACCGCCTACGAGATCGGCTCGAAGAACCGCTTCCTGGCCAACCGGCTGCAGACCAATCTCGAACTGTTCTACTGGGACTACAAGGATCAGCAGATCACGGCGGTCAGCGCGATCAATCCGGCGGGCCAGACCGGCATTCCGTTCAACGTGCCCGGCTGGGCGGAAGGCGCCGAGCTGACGGTCGACTGGCTCGTCACCGATCGCGACCGCATCAACGCCGACATCCTGACCGAACGCGGCGAGTACAAGGTCTATCCCGGCACCGGCTCGACGCAGTCCGGCATCAATCCGGCGCACGTCGACTGGCCGCGCATCAACATGCCGCACTGGTCCGGCACACTGGGCTACGAGCGCAGCTTTGCGCTGGCCAGCGGTGGCCGTATCGTCGCGGCGCCGAGCGTTCACTATGAAAGCAGCACCTGGCTCAACGTCAATCACATCGCCGGCTCGTATCGCGATGCCTACCACATGAGCAGCTTCAATCTGCGCTACGAATCCGCCGACGCGCGCTGGCAGATCGGCGCCTACGTCGACAACATCGAGAACGAAGCCGTCATGTATCCCGGCACCAGCCTCAGCGTGTCGCAAGGCATCCTCTACAAGCCCGAGAACTCCGGCGCCATCACCGCCGCACTGTCGGCGCCGCGCACCTACGGCGTGCGGGGAGGCTTCAGGTTCTGAGCGCACGCGCGCCGGCCGCCGCCAGAGGTTGCGCTGGCGGCGGCCCGGCAGCATCGCCCGGCCTGCCGCGGCCGCCGATGCCGTAAAGCACCGCCTCAACAAACCGTCGGTTGTCCTTGGCCGTCACCCCAACGTGATCCGCCCGGCCAGGCAGAAGAGGCTCGGCGCAGTCCATAGATGCGAGGCGGGCGCAGCACGCACGCTGCAGACCAAGCCCGTCGTGAGCGGCTGCAGACAGGCATCGGTGGCGATCGCCTCGTCCTTGATGTTGTGCCCGTACGCGGAGAGACGGTCAGCACCGCGCGGCGGATCGTAGCGCAGATCGAAGTCGCCGCTCACGAACGAATCCTGCCGCGTATTGCTCAGATAATCGATGGAGAGCTATTCCGGCGGCGGCTCGGCGGCCCGCGCCGGCACAGCGTTGTGGTGAGTTTCGTCATCGCGCGCTCAGAGATCGGCGAAACTGATGAAGCGCGGCTGCAGATAGGCCTCGATCGCCTCGGCGCCGCCCTCGAAGCCATAGCCAGAATCCTTGAGGCCGCCGAACGGTGCCTCCGGATTGCCGAGACCGAAGTGGTTGATCGACACCATGCCGCTCTCAACGCGCGCCGCCACCTGCATCGCCGTCGCGTGCGACGCGGTGAACGCGTACGCGGACAGGCCGAACGGCAGGCGATTGGCTTCGGCAATCGCCTCGTCGAAGCTTTCAAACGGACGGATCGGCACGAGCGGACCGAACGGCTCCTCATTCATGATGCGCGCCGTCAGCGGCACGTCGACCAGTACCGTCGGCGCGAAGAAGTTGCCGCGCTCGCCGATGCGCTGGCCGCCGAGCTTGAGCACGGCACCCTGCGCCAGCGCGTCGGCGGTCAGCGCTTCCATTGCCTGCACGCGTCGCGGGTTGGCGAGCGGGCCCATCGTCGTCGCCGGATCGAAGCCTTCGCCGACCTTGATCGCTCGGCTGGCCTCGACGAAGGCCTTGACGAAGCGTTCGTAGGCGGGCCGTTCGACGAGCAGACGCGTCGGGTTGATGCAGCTCTGGCCGGCGTTGCGGAACTTGTTGCCGACCAGGGCGCGGGCGGCGGCCTCGACGTCGCTGTCGGCGAAGACCAGCACCGGCGCATGGCCGCCGAGTTCCATCGTCGTCAACTTCATGTGCTGCGCAGCGAGCGAACCCAGGTGCTTGCCGACCACGGTGGAGCCGGTGAACGAGATCTTGCGGATCGACGGATGCGGAACCAGGTACTCGGAAATCTGCGCCGGCGTGCCGAATACCAGGTTCAGCGCTCCTGCCGGCACGCCGGCATCGGCGAAGGCCTGCACCATCGCGGCGCAGCAAGCCGGCGTCTCCTCCGGGCCTTTGACGACGATCGCGCAACCCGCCGCCAGAGCGCCGAGCACCTTGCGCACGAGCTGGTTGATCGGGAAGTTCCACGGCGTGAACGCGGCGACGATGCCGACCGGATCCTTGACCACCAGCTGCGTGACATTGGCGGAGCGCGCCGGAATCGTGCGGCCATAGATGCGCGAGGCCTCGCCAGCCATCCACTCGCAGGTATCGGCGCCGCGCTCGACCTCGCCCTTGGCCTCGGCGACGATCTTGCCCTGCTCCAGTGTCATCAGCCGCGCGATCTCGTCGGCGCGCTCGCGCAATAGGCTGCCGGCCTTGCGCAGGATGCGCGCGCGCTCGAGCGCCGGCGTCGCCTTCCACGTCGCGAAGCCGCGCTCGGCGGCGGCGATCGCGCGATCGAGATCGGTCGGCCGCGCATGCGCCACGGTGCCAATGACCTCGCCGGTCGCCGGGTTCGGCACCGCCAGCGTCTCGCCGGCCACGGCCGGCGACCAGCCGCCGTCGATGAAGAGTTCGACCTTCGGATAGGAACGGTTGACCTTGCTCATTTCAGATTCACAGCCTCTTGCGGACGGTGGCGGCGCACCGCCTCGTGATGGGTCGAGTCGGCGCCCATGTAGACGCCGCGTTCCCAGTGGCGCTTCAGCGGATCGACGACGTTCAGCGTCATGCGGCCGATGCCGTGGATCGCGATCTCGACGACTTCGCCATCCTGCAGGAAGCCCAGCCCTTCATGGTTGGTCCCGCACGACAGCACGTCGCCGGTCTTCAGCGTCATGATCGTCGAGGCGAACTCGACGATCTCCGGCACGCGGTGCTCCATGTCGTCGGTGTGGTAGTTGTGGCGCAGCTCGCCGTTGTTCCAGAGCTGCACGTGCAGATCGTTCGGATCGTCGATCTCGTCGGCGGTGACGATGCAGGGACCGAGCGGCGCGAAGGTATCGAACGACTTGCCCATCCAGCTGCCCTTCTTCCACGTCGCGCGGCCCTCGCCGCGCGCCGTCACGTCGATCAGGCAGGTGTAGCCGAACACCGCCTTGCGCCAGTCGGACTGCCTGACGGCCTTGGCCGGCCCCTTGACGACCAGCGCCAACTCGGCTTCGTGCATGAAGGCCCAGGGCTCGGTGAATTCGGGCAGGCGGATCGTGTCGCCGGGGCCGATCACCGCGTCCGGATTCTTCAGGAACATGTTCAGCGGCCGCGCCTCGCGCTGCGCGTGCTCCCAGTAGTTGGCGATGCAGTTGCAGATCTTGCCTGGGCGCGGCAGCGGCGGCAGCAGGCGCACAGACGCTTCCTCGATGGCCTCGCCGTCACGCGCCAGGCGCTCAAGATGCGGGCGCAGCGCATCGAATTCGTCGATGAGATTTTCCATGGTCTGCTGCGGCGCATGACTCTCGCGCGCGACCGACGATGCATCGACGACGCCGCGCGGCGTCAGCAGCCCTGGGCGGACCTCCCCACGGCCGGAATCAAACAATACGAGCTTCACGACATCCTCCGATGGCGATGCAGGCGATGCGCCCTTAATATTTCTTATAAACGAGAATATATGATCGTGACGCTCAACTCAACGCATCCTCGCCGAAGCGGCGCGCAGCGTTGGCCGATGGCCGCGCACGGCGCGCTTCATCGTGCCGGCAAATCGGCGGTGCGGCGCCGCGCATGAGAAAAAACATTGCGGCGAGCACCATGCATCGTTATATTCCCCATAAAGGTAATTAATGAGAGCCGCATTCGCGGCGCACGGATACCGGCGGGGAGAAGCAGCAGATGTCCATACTGGGAATTGAATCCGTCATCTACGGCGTCGACGATCTGCCTTTGTGCACCCGCTTCTGGGACGACTATGGCCTGACCAGGCTCGCGGCCGACGGACGCGAAAGCGTGTTCGAGGTGGCGTCGGGCTCTCGCATCGTCGTGCGCCTCGCCGACGATCCGCGCCTGCCGCCCGCCTATTTCGATGGTCCCGGCGTGCGCGAGACGATCTTCGGCGTCGACACGGCCGAGTCGCTGGAAACGCTGGTCGCCGGACTGAAGACGGACCGCGAGGTGCGGCGCGACGCCGACGGCACGGCGCATTTCTTCACCGATGACGGCACGCCGCTCGGCCTGCGCGTCTGGGCCAAGCGCCCCGTCGTCTCGCAGCCCGATCCGGTCAACGCTCCCGGCCTGATCCGGCGCCTGAACCAGCAGCGCAAATGGCGCCTGCGCGCACGGCCCAAGACGATCAACCACATCGTCTACTTGGCGGACGACTACGTCGCCTCGTTCGAATTCTTCCGCGACCGCCTCGGTTTCCGCCTCAGCGATCACTCGAAGGCGAACGGCATCTTCGCGCGCGCCGACGGCACGCACGAGCACCACACGACGTTCTGGGTGACGACGCAGCACAAGGGCCTGCGCGGCAAGCGCGGCTACGCGCACATCGCCTTCGGGCTCGAGGACATCGACGAGTTGATGCTCGGTGCCAACTACATGGAGGATCACGGCTGGTCGCCAAGCCGTCCGTTCGCGTCGCGCCTCAACCGGCACCGCATCTCGTCGGCGATCTACTACTACTTCCCCTGCCCCTGTGGCGGCGATGCCGAGTACCACGTCGACACCGATTACCTCGACGACAACTGGATCCCCCGCGTCTGGGAGATCAAGTTCGGGGCCACGCTGTGGTCCAGCGAGCCGCCGGGCTTCTACACCGGCGCAGGCCTGAGCTGGGACGTCGCGCTCGACCCCGACGGCGCCTCGCTCGAGGCCTTCCGCAACTACCGCGCCGACTGACGGCGGCGGCCGGACGGCGCGTGCCGCCGGCCCGCATGATTGAACGCGAGAGCGCCAGCGAGGAGGATTCGTCATGTCTATCCCGGAGACCGGAGAAGCACGCGCATGCCGGCCGGTCCGGCGGGCGACGCGCGGCAGGTTCCCGCACCTGCCGTGCGCCCTGCTGCTGGCGCTGCCGCTGCTGGCGGCTGCGCCGGCGCGGGCGGCGGCGTTCGCCGACGTCAATCAGCAGAGCCTGCGCTACAACCTCAGCGGCGAGGGCCGCCAGACCGTCGTGCTGCTGCACGAGATGGGCATGACGCTGGAGAGCTGGGATCCGATCATGCCGGCGCTGGAAGCGCACTACCGAGTGCTGCGCTACGACCTGCGCGGCTTCGGCCTGTCGCAGAAGATCGCCGGCACCGTCACCTTCGCCGACGAAGTCGCCGACCTCAAAGCCCTGCTCGACACGCTGCGGATCGACGGCCCCGTGGCGCTGGTGGGCGGCGCGGTCGGCGGCGCCGTCGCCCTGCAGTTCGCGGCGGCCTATCCGGAACGCGTGCGCGCGCTGGTCGGCCTGTCGCCGGCGACCGGCGCGGCCAATGACGCCCAGCGCACGCTGTTGCTGGCCAGCGCCGACCACGTCGAGCGCACGCCGATGCGGGACTATCTCGACGCCTCTTTCGACGATATTTATCCGGTCGCGCTGCGTCGTGGCCATCCCGAGCGCGTCGCGGCATTCCGCGGGCAGCAATTGTCGACGGACCGCGCCAGCATGGCGGCGACGCTGCGCATGATCGCCGGCACCGATTTCGCGCCGGTGCTCAAATCCGTGCAGTGCCCGTCGCTGATCGTCGCGGCCGCGCTTTACGCGCAGCGTCCGCTCGACAGCGTGCGCGCGGTCGCCGATGCACTGCCGCGCGGCCGCTTCGCCGTGCTGCAGACCGGCCACTTCATCGCCACGGAATCGCCGGAACTGCTGACGCCGCTGCTGCTGGATTTCCTCGCCGCCCCGCAAGGCCGCTGACGCCGGCCGGATCAGCGCGGCGCGCCTCTTCCGGCGGCGCTCAGAGCGAGGCGAAGCGCGCCTCCGGAAACGCCGTCTGCACGAATTCGATCAGGTTGCCGGCGTTGTCGCGGATGAAGATGTTGGCGCCCTGCGCGAACTCGCGGACCCAGACGATGTCGGCGCCACGCTTCTTCAGCTCCTCGGCGAACGGCCGCACGTTGGCGACCGCGAACGACACGTGCTTGTTGCCGTGCGTGTAGACGTCAGTGTCCGGCTGGCGGCGCTCGTCGGGCAGCGGCCTGGCGCCATCGACCTGGAACAGCTCAATGTGCAGCGGCCCGTTCTGCAGCACGGCGACGTCGGCCGGAATCGTCGGGATCGGGAAACGGCGCGCGACCTCGAAGCCGAGCACGTCACGGTACCAGGCGATCGACGCGTCGAGGTCCGGCACGCTGACGCCGCCGTGGTGGTGCCAGAATTGCAGGGGAGCAGGTTCTTCACTCATGGACGCCGTTTTCCTCAAACCAGGTAGGACAGGAAAAGCCCGTGCGGATCATGGCGCGCTCTCAGGCTTTCGAGGCGAGCCTCGGCGGCCTCGGAAAGATAGCGCGCCGGACGCCGCAGCATGTTTTCGTCGTTCATCTGGCCGCCGACCGACAGATGCTCGAGCCGGCGCATCTGCTCGACCGGCCAGCGCTCCAGGCGCTCGTCGTCCTCGGGCCGGTCCCAGACCGTGTAGACGGCGAGATACAGATCGGCCTGCACCGACAGCGCCATGTCCGGCAGTTCGCGGACCGGTCCCCAGTTCTGCCAGAAGACGTGCGAGCGCGGCGTCGGCAGCTCGCCGAACAGGCCGCGCATCAGCGGTACGACCTCGGCGGCGCCGGCATTGGTGTAGAGGTTGTCGCAGGCGAAGCGGAAACCCTCAGGGTCGGCGCGCGTCGCGCCGTCGTAGCGCTCCATCAGCGTCGTCTCCGCCGAGCGCCGCCGCAGCAGGGCGCGGCCGGCGACCGGGCAGCTGTCGAACAGCGCCTCGGCCGCCTTCACCTCGGCCTCGTCGTTGGCGAACGTCAGGCCGCCGATCGTCAGCCGGGTCGGCGCCCGGTTGCCGGCGTCGTCGAACGACGAGGCGGTCGCCACCACTTCGACGTTGCGCGGCGTGACGTCGATGATCTCGCGCGCCCAGGTCAGCGCCGGCTCGAGTTCGTCGAGGCCGAAGACCAGGGCGTTGTGGCGCAGGTACTTCGGCAGCGGATGCAACTGCAGCAGGAAGCGCGTGACGACGCCGAAGAAACCGGCGCCCGAGCCACGCGCCGCCCAGTACCAGTCGCTGTTCTGCGTGGCGTCGGCGTAGATCCGCTCGCCGTCCGCGGTGACCGCCTCGATCGCCAGCACGTTCGTGCAGCCGTTGCCCCACTCGCGCGCATTCCAGCCGAAGCCGCCGCACATCACGAAGCCACCGAGGCCGACGGTGTTGTGGTGGCCGCCCGGGAACAGCAGGCCGGCCGGCGCCAGCGTCTGGTTCAGCCGGCGGCCCTTGGTGCCCGGTCCGGCCCAGGCCGTGCGTGCGCGCGCGTCGATGCTGAAGTGATCCAGGCGCGAGACGTCGATCAGCAGCGCGCCGTCGCGGACGTGCGGCGAGTTCCAGCTGTGGCCGCCGGAGCGCACGGTGACCTTGAGGCCCTCCCGGCGCGCCAGCCGCACGGCGGCCACGACGTCGTCCTGGTTCTCGGCCAGCACGATCGCCTCGGGAAAGCGCGGCGGCTTGTTGGCGCGCCAGACGGCGGCGCGCCGCGCCGCCTCGTAGGCCTGGCGGCCGCGGCGCAGCAGCTTGTGTTCTGCAAGTGACGTCATGTCAGGTGGCTTCCGGGCCGATGCCGAGCAGCGACGCCGCCGTGTCGCCGAGGATCGCGGCGCGCTCGGCGTCGCTCAGATCGGGCGTCGCGCCGACGATGGCATGGATGTCGTAGTGGCCCATGTCAAAGGGATAGTCGGTGCCGACGACGATCTGGCCGACACCGACATGGTCGATCAGCTGGCGCAGCGCGTCGGACGAATAAACGAGGCTGTCAAAAAAGATTTGCTTCAGGTACGCGCTCGGCGCCTGCGCCATCGTCTGCGCGTCGGGGCGCGCGTGATACGCGTGCTCGGCGCGACCGATGCAGGTGGGCAGATAGCCGCCGCCGTGCGCCGCGCAGACCTTGAGGCCGGGATGGCGGTCGAGCACGCCGCCGAAGATCAGCTGCGACAGCGCGACGGCCGATTCGACCGGCTGGCCGATGCTGTTCGACAGATACGAAGCCTGCAGGCGCTCGCCGAGCGAACAGCCCATCGGGTGGATAAACGCCAGCGCGCCGAGTTCTTCTGCCTTCGCCCAGACCGGGTTCAGCAACGGATCGCTGAGCTCGCGCTCGTTGACCGCCGTCGACAGCTCGAAACCCTTGAGCCCGAGGACGTTCACCGCGTGCTCGAGCTGCTCGACGGCCAGCTGCGGATGCTGCAGGGCCAGCGTGCCGAGCCCGGCGAGGCGGTCCGGCCGGCGCGCGCAGAGCTCGGCGATGTGCACGTTCTGCAGGCGCACGATGTCGCGCGCGAGATCGTGGTCGGCCCAGTAATAGTACTGCGTCGGCAGCGGGCTGACGACCTGGATGTCGACGCCCATGCGGTCCATGTCGGCGAGCCGCGTATCGAGATCGCTGAGCGCGGCGATCGATTCCGGCAGCATGACCTTGGCGTTGTACTCGACCGACGCGGCGCCCATGGTGCGCAGGCGGACGGCCGGCTCGGCCAGCTTCTGCGGGCGGCCGGCGACGAGCTTCTCGACCGCCGGCGTGATCGTGTGGCAGTGCAGGTCGATGGTGCGCAGGCGGCGGCCGTCGCGATCGCGGATCCACGTCGCCGGATCGGTGCGGAAGCGATGCGCCGGATGCTGGCCATGCGCTGCGCTCATCGCCGTTCTCGCGGGCAGGACGGGCTCATTCGACGATGTGCGTCTCGGCGCCGCTGGCGCCGCCTTCCATCTCGTAGACCACCGCGCCGCGGTACTCGAGGATCGGCAGCGCCTCGAAGGCGTTGACCAGATGGTGCAGCGTCGGCAGATCCTCCCACCTGGCCTTGATGAATTCGACGCTGCCCTGGCCGACGCGGCGGCTGGTCGTCCGGCCGTTCCAGGCCGGCGGCGTCAGCGTCGCGTACTCGACGTCGGCGGTGCCCCAAACGCCGGTGCGCGGCAGGTACTTGTACGACAGCAGGCCCTTGTTGAGCGGGTCCGGCGGCGGCAGCCTGGGATCGTCCCGCAGATCCCAGGCGGCGATCTTGAGGAACGGATGGTGCAGCCAGCTCATCTGCGTCGCTTCCTTGCCCTTGTGCTGGCGCAGCGGCGGAATCTCGCAGTACAGCTTGTTGTGGCCAAGCTCTTCGCGGCCGCTGAGGATGGGATCGGTCAGATCCTCGAAGCGCACCAGCAGCAGCGTGCCGTGGATCGGCCCGTCCTTGCCCTTGAACACGGCCGGGAACTTCACGTCGCACATGTTGTAGCCGCGGCCGGCGAGCCAGCCCAGTTCCCACATGTACGTGACCTCGACCGTCAGCACCGGCTCGCCCCAGATCTCGAAGCCATCCGGCAGATGCGCCTGCAGCTTGTCTTTGTCGGTGAGGTAGCGGACCGCGATGGCCTTGCGCTTCGGCGTCTTGCTGAAGTCGCACTCCAGGCCGGGCGGCCACTGCCGCGGGCCCGGCATCGGGCCGAAGAAGATGGGCATGCGGTAATACGAGCCGCGCTTGGGGTCGAAAGGCATGGTGGGATTCCGTGTGAAAGGAGCGGCGCCTCAGAGGCGCAGTTCGAGGTTGCGCGGCAGCGTCGCCAGCAGCGCTTCGCTGAACTCGCCGCCGACGAGAATGAATGCCATGCGGCAGACCCGATCGCTGCGGTTCTCCCAGGCGTGATCGGTCCCGCGCTGCACGACGACGTCGCCGGCCTTCAGCAGCACCTCGCTGTCGTCGAGCACCATGACGATCTCGCCTTCGAGGACGATGCCGTAATCGATCGAGCGCGTGCGGTGCATCATCGGGTGCCGGCCGTCGGCGCGCGGCGGCAGCTTCCTTATGTGGCCCGGATAGAAATCGTTGACGCGGATCTTGCTTCCGGTCGGCTCCGGCGGCGTCTTCAGCGGACCGTCGGTCGGCTCCGGCTCGGTCGCATCAATCCTGGCCGGCGTGGTCCCGGTGTTCCAGATCTCGATGAAATCGACGTCGGTGCCGCGGTCGCGCACGTTCGGCGGCATGCCGTCGGACAGCACGATCGATTTGCCGTTCGCGTCGTGGCCGGTCACCACGCGCCGCAGGGGCTTGGGTACATGCATGAAGGCTCCTCGTTCATGGCCGCCCGCGGGCGGCGCTCTGCTGCTGGTTCGTTCGCTCAGCTGGACATCACGCCGCCATCGACGGGGAAGTTCGCGCCCGTCACCCAGCTCGATTCGTCGGACGCCAGGAAGACCGCGCACCAGGCGATGTCCTCCGGCTGGCCGAGGCGCTTCATCGGCACGCGCTGCAGGATGCGCTCGCGGATCTCGCCGTCGACGCTGGCGCCGGCACTCTGCGTCGCCGGCGTCACGACCATGCCGGGCGAGATCGTGTTGGCGCGGATCAACGGGCCGCCCTCGACCGCGAGCTGCCGCGTCAGCGCGAGCACCGCCGCCTTGCCGGCGCAGTGCGGCCCCATGCCGAAGTTGGTGCTGGCGCGGAACGCCGAGACCGACGCGAAATTGATGATCGACGCCTTGCCGCTGGCCTTGAGATACGGCCAGGCGGCGCGGCTGGCCAGCAGCACGACGTCGACCTCGCCGACGATGGTCGGCGTCCACTCGCGCTCGTAGTCGATGTCGGCGATCTTCGCCATGTGCGGCGGAATGGCGGCGGCGTTCAGCAGCACGTCGATGCGGCCGTGCTTCTGGCCGGCGTACTCGACGTAGCGCTTGACGTCCGCCGGCTTCGTCAGGTCGACCGGATGCACGCTGTCGATGTCCAGACCCTCGGCGCGGGCGTCGACGACCGTCGCCTCCGCCGTCTCCGCATTGATGTCGCAGCCGATGACCGTCGCGCCATGACGCGCGAACATCAGCGCGCAGCCGCGGCCGATGCCGGCGCCGATGCCGGTCACCAGAGCGACTTTACCGGCGAGACGTTGAGCCCCCATTTTTCTTCTCCTGCAAGTCGGCGTCGCGATGCCGCAACGCCGTTTTTCTAGTTCGTGAAGCCGTAGAGACGGGCCGGATTGTCGACGAGCACGCGCTGGCGCAGTTCCGCGGCCGGCGCAAACTCGGGAATCAGCTCGACGAGTTCGTCGTCATTGGCCGGATGGCGCGCGTTCGGATGCGGAAAATCGCTGCCCCACAGCACGCGGTCGGGCGCGGCGTCCAGCAAGGCGCGCGCCAGCGGCACCGCGCTGCGAAACGGCGGCGGGCAGACACGGTCGACGCCCGAGATCTTGATCCAGCAATGGCGGCGCCGGGCCAGTTCAAGCAACAGCCGCGCATCCTCGCCATCGTGCTCAGGCGCCACACGGCCGAAGTGATCGATGACGAAGGTCGTTTCGAGGCTGCGCAGCCAGTCGGCCTGCGCCAGCAGTTCGCCCGGATCGAAATGCAGCACCAGGTGCCAGCCGAAGCCGGCGATGCGCGCCGTCGTGCGCGCCAACAGATCGGCGTCCGGCAGTTCGCCGAAGCGGCGCACGAAATTGAAGCGTGCCGCCCGCACGCCGCCGTCATGCAAGCGCTGCAGCTCAACGTCATCAACACTGTCGTTGATCAATGCAACGCCGCGGCGCCGCGACGGCGCGGCCGCCACGGCATCCAGCAACGCCGCATGGTCGGTGCCGTAGCACGCGCCCTGCACGATCACGCAGCGATCGATGCCGAGCCGCGCATGCAGCGCCGCCAGCGCTTCCTTCGGCGCGTCTTCCGGGGTATAGCGGCGCTGCGCCGCGTAGGCAAAGCGATCGGCGGGGCCGAAGACGTGGCAATGCGCATCGCAGCTGCGCGGCGGCAGCTGGAAGCGGGGCCAAAGGCCGATGTCGTTCACGCCGCGCGCTCGATCGGCGTTACCCGGCGGTAGACCCAGCGGCCGGCCGCCGCGAACCACGCCTCGTCGGCGAGGCGCGCGCGCCAGGCGGTGGAGCGCGCCGCCGCGCGTTCACGCGAATCCAGCACCCGCTCGTCGCGCATGTCGTGGAACGCGATATGCGACCACTGCTCGGTGCTGCCCGCCGCGCCATGCGCATGGCAGGGCCGCGCCCGATACCAGCCGTCCGCCTTGAGCAGCAGCGGCACATGCTCCTGCAGGTACCAGTCGTCCACTTCCCGCCGTCGCGGCGCCGGCACCTCGAAGGCGACCAACATGAGGATCTCACCGGGCACGCGAACCGGCCCTTCGTCGGCGAAGGTCTCGCAGAGATGCTGCGAGACGCGCGCTCCATCGTCGCGCCGGATCGCCGGCGCATCGGCGAAGCGCCAGTCGTCCGGCACGCGCTGCAGCCAGGCATGGCCGCCGGCGGTGCTGGCGGTCGCGGCGTAGAGCAGCGCCGGTTCCAGCGTGGGCACCGCCGGCGCCGGCGGGATGCCGGCGGCATCTTCATACTGCGTCAGCAGGAGCTTCACGATCCTAGGCTCCCTGCATCGGGGAGCAGCCGTCGCGACAGGGTTTGAACGAAATCAGCACGGACTCCTCCTCGATGCCGTTGATGCCGCTGCGGATGGCGGCGATATGCATGTTAGCTTATATTCTCGAATAAGAGAATACAACGATCCACGACACTTCCGGCCTCGACCATGCACGACACGCCAGCCTCTTCCCCGCCCACCCGGCTGCCCGCGATAGAGCCGAAGCACTACAGCGTGGCGCAGCGCGACGCGGCCGATCGCCTGGCCAGCGGTCCGCGCGGCGAACTGCGCGGCCCCTTCGTGCCGATGCTGCACAGCCCGGCCTTCCTCGATCGCGCGCAGCAACTCGGCGAATACCTGCGATTCGGCTGCCTGATTCCGCAGCGGCCACGCGAGCTCGCCATCCTGATCGCCGCGCGCCACTGGTCGCAGGCCTACGAGTGGCACGTGCACGCGCCGCTCGCGGCGCGCGCCGGCGTCACGCCCGCCACGCTGACGGCGCTCGCGAACGGCGAAACGCCCTCATCCCTGACTGCCGACGAGCAGGCCGTCTACGACTTCTGCACGGAACTGCATCGGCGCCAGAACGTCAGCGACGCGGGCTATGCCGCGGCGCAGGCACGCTTCGGCCATGCCGGAATCGTCGATCTTTGCGGCCTGTGCGGCTACTACGCCATGCTCGCCATGCTGCTCAATGTCGCCGGCCGCCCCTTGCCGGACGGCGCCACGCCGTTCGCCGTTCCGCAAGCACCGTAGCCGCATCCGTGGCTCCGCCGCGGATGCGCGCTTCAGGCATGGCGATAGCCGATCACCGTCATTGCCAACGGCGGCTTCTCCGATCCCACGCGATCCGGCGACGATCGAGGTTTTCATCGTGCGACAGCGTTTCACGGTCGGCCATCAAGCCAGCGCGGCATTCAGGTCCGGCGCGTTGTAACGAAAGCGGGGGAAGCACCAGAGCAGAATGGCGGCGACCACCAGGATGGCCGCGTGCAGATACAACAGCGAGCCGTAGTGACCGGCCGCGTCGTGCAGGTTCGCCGTCAGCGCCGGGCCGGTGCCGCCGCCCAGCGAGAACGCCGAGAAAAACGTCGCGTAGATGCGTCCGTAATGCTTCAGGCCGAAATTGCGGCTGACCAGATAGGCAATGACGTCGACCTCGGAGCCGGCAGCCAGACCCACCAGCAGCGCGGCGACGAAGCCGAGAGGTCCTGCGCCGATGGCGCTGCCGAGCAGCAGGATCGCGATCAGCGGAAAGACCAGGAACGCGACGGCGACGCGCGGCGCGAAGAAGCGGTCCATCAACCAGCCGGTGCTGACACGCCCGACGACCAGGGCCATCCACAGCGATGCCTGCGCCGCCGCCGCGACCTGCGCCGACTGGCCGCTCTCCTTGAGGATCGGGACCAGATGCAGCATCAAGGCCTGGATCGCGAAGCCGATGAGGAATGCCACGCTGATCAGCAGCCAGTAGCGCCCGGTCCGCGCGGCCTCGCGCAGCGTCAGGCCGTCGATGGCCGGAACCTTCCCCGCCGCGTCGCCCGCCGCGGCCGCGCCGTCCGGCAGCAGCCCCAGGTCCTGCGGCCTGTCGCGCAGCGTCAGCAACAGCAGCGGCAGCGCCACGAAAGCGATGAACGCGCCCTCGATCGGCAGGGCGTTGCGCCAGCCGACGTGGTCGAAGAGCCACTGCGTGTTCAGCGACCAGATCACGCCGCCGATGCCGTAGCCTGCCAGCGCGACACCCAGCGCGACGCCGCGACGGCGGTCGAACCAGTGCGAAATGACCGCGGCGAAGGCAATGGCGGTCGTGCCGGTCGACAGGATGGCCAGCGAGGCGTAGCGCGCATAAAAGCCGAACAGCGAGTCGCTCAGATAGTGGAACGAGGCGATGGTCAGCGCCTCGGTCACGAACGAGAACGCGATGATGCGCCGCGCGCCGAAGCGGTCGACGATGGCCCCCATGAAGGGCCCGACCAGGATCGTGCAGATCACCGCCACCATCGGCGCGAGGAAAATCTTGCCGGGTTCCCAGCCCAGGTCGGCGCTCAGCGGACCCGCCAGCAGGCCGATGGTCGACGACACGAAGACCGACATGCCGCAGGCGATGCCGAAGCCGCACATCGCGACCACGATCCAGCCATAGAAAAAGCCGGACTGCCTGCCGGCATCCGCCGGCGCGGCAACGCCTTTGCTCCCACTTTCCACCACGGCCATCATTCTCCTCCGATCCGCCAGGCTCGTCCGCTGGCTTGTTATCCGGTCTGCCGTCGGCTGCGTCGACGTTGGTGTCGACGCCGGCATGGCTCAGATGGGCAAGGCCATCTGCCTCAACATTTCCTCGGTCAGGCGCACAGCGCCGTCAGCGGCGTGGTCCTGCTGCTCCCACTCACCGATCTGCAGGGAACTCTCGACCACGAACTTGCAGCGCTCGTAGCGGCGCTCCATGAAGCGGCCGAACACCTCCTCGAACGGCAGTCCGGTAGCGAGCAGTTCGCCGATGACGACGCCATCCTCGACGGCCTGCGCGGCACCCTGGCCCAGATGCGGCGTCGTCGCGTGCGCCGCGTCGCCGATCAGCAGGGCATGGCCACGATGCCACGGCGGCGGCAGCAGCAAGGCTTCGAGCGGCCGATAAACGACCTGCGACGAATCGACGATCTGCTCGCGCAGTTCGGCCATCACGCCGCCGCAGGGCGCCAGGCGCTCCCGCAGGATGTCGGCCAGACGATCGTCCGGATGGCGCGGATTACCGGGCTCGGACTGCACCAGCCACACGTAGCCGGTGCTCTCGTTGAGCGGGATGAAGCCAGCCTTGCCGCTCGGCAAGCCGGTGTAATAGAACGAGCTGCGCAGCTCGGGCGGACGGCGGACGTTGTAGCGCCAGACTCCCTGCCCCGTGAATTTCGGCTTGAACTCGGGGCCGAAGAGTCTCCGGCGCGTGGCCGAATAAACGCCGTCGGCCGCGATCAGCACATCGTAGGAGCCGCTCGTGCCGTCGGTGAACCGCACGTCGATGCCGTCGGCATGGTCCGTGAAGTCCCGATAGGTCACGCCGAGACGGACCCTGGCCCCTGCCGCCAGCGCCGCCTGCGACAACACCTGGTGCAGCGCCGGCCGCGACATGCCCAGATGCGAGGGGTAGCCGTCGCCAGCGGTCCTGTGTCCCTCGAGCGCCCGCACTTCGCGGCCCTCGATGTCGCGGAATGACAGGCCGCTGTATGGAAAGCCCGCAGCGATCGCCTGCTCGGCGATGCCCAGCGCCTTCAGCGCACGGATGAAATTGGCCTGCACCACGATGCCGATGTGGTAGACCTTCCAATCCGAATTGATCTCGACCAGATCCACGTCGAGGCCCGCCTGCCGCATCGCGATCGCTGCCGAAAGCCCGCCGATACCGCCGCCCACAACCAGTGTTTTTCTTTGCTTGCTCATCGTCTGCTTTATGTCGTTTCCACCGTGGCTAGGGCACTGACGCCAGGCCAGTATCCAGCGCGCCACTCGGGAGCTCTCCGCCTTGCGGAGCATTTAAACATAAATTATCTATACAGGGAAATAAAAAACAGCGCTCGCCCGCCGCCGGGGCCCGCGGCAGTCATGCGACGGTTCAAGAGCGTCGGCACGCTGCGCTAACATAGGAGAATTCACCAGATAGAGGATTTTTTCGTGAGCAAGACCAAGGTCAGGCCGCGCAGCGAACGTGACACCACTCCACGCAAACGCTCGGTCGGCCGCCCCGCTCGCGGCGATCAGGGCGTGGGCCAGGATGCCTTGATCGAGAAGACCTGCGAACTCTTGAGGACCATGCCGCCCGAACAGGTCTCGCGCGCCGAAGTCGCACGTTACATGGGCGTCGATCCCTCACTGATCCGCTATTACTTCCGCGACCGCTCGAGCCTGCTGCTCGCGGCCGCGCAGAAGCTGACGCGGCAATTCGCCATCACCCTGGAAGAAAGCCTCAAGCGCAGCGGCGAAACGACGCCGGAACAGCAACTCCAAGCCCGCGTCGGCGCGTTTCTCGACATGCAGGTGACCTATCCGTTCTTCCACCGTCTCATCATCGAGGAAGTGGTCACCTCCGACGCACCGGCCGCAAAGGAACTGCTGGAGAGCCTGACGCAGCGTGGCATCGGCGCCTACGAGACCATCCTCAAGCGCGGCGTCAAGGAAGGCTCCATGCGCAAGATCAACGCGTCGATGCTGTTCCTGTCGATCATCGGCATGTGCGAATTCTTCGTCGCCGGCCTGCCGATTCTCGAGGCGGCCAAGGGCGCGCCGATCAACGCGGCCGCAGCCGCCCGGCAATACCGCAACTTCATCTGCGATCTCGTTATCAACGGCGTCCGGGCTCAGCTCGCCGGCGGCGAATAGCGGCATAGCACGGCCTCTCCGCTCAAGACCAGAACAGCTCGCGTCGTCCCGATCGCCGGCGGCGCCATGCGGCCGAGGCCCACCGCGGCAACTTGCCGCCGGCGACGCAAACCTATAAATTCCCTTTCTAGATAATTACTGCAGGTCACTCTGTGCCGCCTGACGTTCCGGCTTTCTGCAGACACCACTAGACAGAGAGGAATCCCATGATCCGTCGCATCAAGAGCGGCCTTGCGGCCGAAGTGAAAGCCGAGAACAGCGCGCAGGTGCGCGCGACGGTGGAGGGCATCCTGGCCGACATCGGGGTGCGCGGGGACGAGGCGGTGCGCGCGTGTTCGGAAAAGTTCGACAAGTGGTCGCCGGCGCGCTTCCGGCTGAGCGAGGACGAGATCCGGCAGTGCCTGGGCCAGTTGTCGGCGGGCGTGCTCGACGACATCCGGTTCGCGCAGGCGCAGGTGCGCCACTTCGCGCTCAAGCAGCGCGAGTGCCTGCGAGATCTGGAAGTCGAGACGCTGCCGGGCGTGGTGCTCGGCCACAAGAACATTCCGGTCAACAGCGTCGGCTGCTACGTGCCAGGCGGACGTTATCCGCTGGTGGCCTCGGCGCACATGAGCGTGGTGACGGCCAAGGCGGCCGGCGTGCCGCGCGTGATCGCCTGCGCACCGCCGTTCAACGGCGCGCCACATCCGGCGATCGTCGCGGCGATGCACCTGGGCGGCGCCGACGAGATTTACGCCTTCGGCGGCGTGCAGGCGGTGGGGGCGATGGGCCTGGGCACGCAGGAAGTGGCGCCGGTCGACATGATCGTCGGTCCCGGCAACGCCTTCGTCGCCGAGGCCAAGCGCCAGCTGTTCGGGCGCGTCGGCATCGATCTGCTGGCCGGCCCGACCGAGACGCTGATCATCGCCGACGAACAGACCTGCGACGCCGAGATGGCGGCGGTCGACCTGATCGGCCAGGCCGAGCACGGCCTGGGCAGCCCGGCCGTGCTGCTGACCACCTCGGCGAAGCTGGCCGCCGAGGTGCCGGCGGCGATCGACCGGCTCCTGTCCTGGCTGCCGACCGCCGAGGTGGCGCGCAAAGCCTGGGACGTCAACGGCGAGATCATCCTCTGCGACACCGACGAGGAACTGATCGAGGAGGCCGACCGCATCGCCTCCGAGCACGTGCAGGTGCTGACCCGGGACCCGGACCTGTTCCTGCGCCGGCTGACGAACTTCGGCGCGCTGTTCCTCGGGCCGCGCACCAACGTGTCGTACGGCGACAAGGTGATCGGCACCAATCACACGCTGCCGACGATGAAGGCGGCGCGCTATACGGGCGGCCTGTGGGTCGGCAAGTTCATCAAGACCTGCACCTATCAGCGCGTGCTGACCGACGCGGCGAGCGCCCAGATCGGCGAGTACTGCTCGCGCCTGTGCGCGCTCGAAGGCTTCGCCGGCCACCAGGAGCAGGCCGACCTGCGCGTGCGCCGCTACGGCCGGCAGGTCTCCCATGCCTGAGGTCGCGCTCGTCACCGGCGGCGCCGGCGGCCTCGGCACGGCGATCTGCCGGGGGCTGGCGGCGGCCGGCTTCGCCGTCGCCGTCGGCTATCGCGGCTCGAAGGCCCAAGCGGAGCAATTGGCGGCCACGCTGCCGGGCAGCGGGCACCTCGCGATCCGCGCGCCGGTCACGGACAGCGCCGCGCTGCGCCAGACGGCCGACGAGATCGTACGCCACTGCGGCCGCTGCGACGTGCTGGTGAACTGCGCCGGCACGACGCGCTTCGTGCCGCATGCCGATCTCGACGCGCTCGACGATGCGCTGATCGACGACATCCTGGCGACCAACGTGCGCGGGCCGGTCGCGGCAGCGCGCGCGCTGCTGCCGCTGCTCAAGGCCAGCCCGCGCCGCGGCGGCGGCGTGATCGTCAACATCTCGTCGATCGCCGCGCGCACGGCGATGGGCAGCAACCTCGCCTACTGCGCCTCCAAGGCCGCGCTCGACAACCTGACGATGTCGATGGCCCGCGCGCTGGCGCCGCGCGTGCGCGTCGTCGCGGTCGCCCCGGGGCTCGTCGACACCGATTTCGTTCAGTCGCTGGACGTGACGTGGCGCGACGAGCAGGCGGCCAGAACGCCGCTCGGCCGCCTCGCCGAGCCCACCGAAGTCGCCGCCGCCGTCCTCGCCGCCGCTTCCACTTTCACCTTCTCCACCGGTACCGTCTTCACCGTCGACGGCGGCAGACCGCTGGTCTGAGGCCCGGCACCAGAAATACGCACGGAAGTCCGATAGAAACTCGAGGGCTTGGGCACATGGGACGCCGGCATAATCAACATGAGATTTTCTTTTCCGGGAGGGCTACGCAGCAGAGGTTTCCTCACGAACCGCGGAGATGGACCGCCCCTTACAGGCCAAAATCCTCCCGAAACCGCTCGATCTGATGCATCCGCTCATGCAAGATCGTCACGATGCCGATGTCACCCTTCGAAAGCCTGCGCCAATAGACGAAGTGCTGCTCATACCGCACAAAGTAGCCCTCGATCCCGAATTCAGCCGGAATGGGTTTCGACGGTATTGCGCGCCCTTCGATGCCATCGAATGCCTTGAACAAGCCAGTGATGTACCGATCAGCCCGTTGCTTGCCCCATCGCTCCCGTGTGTAGCGATAAATTTCGTCCAGGCGATAGGAAGCCGCCTCCTGAACGCGGACACGAACCTTCGCCACGCGATCAGGTCCGGTTGCGCGCGATCACTTCGGCGGCCGTCAACGGCTTGTACGCGGATTCCGGTGCTGCGTAGGCATGCGCCAACTCCGCTTTGAGCCGACCGAATGCTTCCTTCTCAGCGCGATCCTTGTCGCGACGGATCAAATCCCGTATGTACTCGCTGACGTTTTCGTATGCTCCATGCTCACTTACGTTGGCGGCTACGAAATCACTCAGCGCACCGCTTACGCGGACGGTCAGCGTCGTGGTCGTCGATCGGGTCATGGTGGCTTCCTCTTACACTCACCTGTATTCAAAATAATCAAGAACGAATACAGCCGCAAGCTCGCCCTCCTCAGAACATCGCCGCTCGGTATCTTCGAGTTCTCGAACCGGCGGGATCAGTTCCCCGACCTCCATGGCGATCGCGATCCGCATCAGTTTTTAGCTGAATGTCTGCAACCCCTCGCGGATTGAAATCTCATACCGATGCAGGAGGTCGACTCCTGCAAGCCTGTGCCACCAGGGCAGCTGTCGGCCAAGCCACCCGGACGAACCTCTAGATGACCCAGCTCGCCATAGGCTGATGATCCGTTTTTCCTTCATCGATGATCGAGGCTGCCGCTGCATCGCCAGCATCGACCGGATCGTCGACCCCGTCGCAGGTGATGCGCTCAATCCATAGCACGGCGCAAAGGCCCGAAAGGGCTTGCGGCCAGGAAAAGGCTAAGGGCAGTAATCGCAAGGGTTGGAACGGGAAAGGCCCAACCCGGAAAGGCTTGGGGCTTCCCATATTGTCGCCCTGAAATGGAAATGGCATTCGCCGCTACTGCACCATCTTCTCGCGGCAACCGCGAAAACATGTTGCCCGCCGGCAGATTTTCCCGCCGCTCGGCAAAAACTCTCGAGCTATACCGTCGTGCGGCTATTCGCCGCGTCAGCACCACTCCCGACGATAGGACTCCTCGAAGCCCTGCGCAAAAATGGAAATGGCAGCACTGGCCAGTCCCCTCCCGTGGATGAACCATCCGGTCGTCTGTTCGCTGGGATCAATGCCAGCGGTCACTAGACGACGCGCCTCATCGCGGAGCGAACGGGCTTCCGGCAGGGAAACCAGTGGAAACGTGCCGAGCGACGGCCGCTTTTCCTTGCCCTTGAAGCTGTAGGCGAAACGCCGCCACTTGCCGCCATTGGGGTGCACGAGAACGAACAGACCCCGTTCCCGTTCCAGCTTGTAGGGCTGTCGGCCGCCCTGGCCTTGAGAATCGCCGTGTGAGTGAGCATGTCGGGCAACTCCATCCGGAAGCCACGTTCGCGGATCAAGTTACCCGATTCAAGCGCCGGATTGCCTCGGACGCCAGCCGACGAAAAAAGACGTACCCAGCAAAAAACCGCGCACGAGCGCGGTTTTCCGGACCTCTTCGGCCATCTCTGGCCGTAAAAATGGCGCGCCCGGAAGGATTCGAACCTCCGACCCCTTAGTTCGTAGCCAAGTGCTCTATCCAGCTGAGCTACGGGCGCGCGCTAACCTTATGTTCGGTACAGCTTTGCAACTGGCGGAGTGAGAGGGATTCGAACCCTCGATACGGTTTTAGCCGTATACACCCTTAGCAGGGGTGCGCCTTCGTCCACTCGGCCATCACTCCGGGACTGCAAGGCCGAGCAAAGCCCGGCTCACTCGTCTCGCGGATCCCAGCAGGTCCGGCGAGGGGCGCAATTCTAACGATGTAGTTTGCGAAAGAAAAGAAAAACTTTGCCGCTCCAGAAGAAAGGGCTTCGGACGAGGAACGGGCCGCTTTCAGGCCGCTTCCGAGACCGATTTGTTGCCGTCTTCGTCTTCGCGCTTGATGCGCTCGAAGATTTCTTCGCGATGCACCGCGACGTTGCGTGGCGCCTTCACGCCGATGCGGACCTGATTTCCCTTGACACCGAGCACCGTGACGATGATGTCGTCGCCGATCACGACGGTTTCACCGACACGCCTGGTGAGAATAAGCATGAGTCCCTCCTTGAGCGGACCCTGTCAGTTTCGGAGTTTCCCAGCCAGAAAGCTACCCCCAGGGCGCACCGCCGCCTGTGGATAAGCTTCTAGGCCGCCTGCCCGGCTTCCTCGAGCCCGAACGCCTTGTGCAGCGTACGGACCGCGAGTTCGAGGTATATCTCGTCGATGACGACTGAGATCTTGATCTCCGAGGTGGAGATCATGCGGATGTTGATGCCGGCCGCCGCCAGCGCCTTGAACATCTTCGAAGCGATGCCGGCGTGGCTGCGCATGCCGACGCCGACCAGCGAGACCTTGACGATGTCGGTCGCGCCCTTGACGCCCTTGGCGCCCAGTTCGCCGGCCAGCTTGCGCGCGATCTCCTGCGTGCGCTCGTAGTCGTTGCGGTGCACGGTGAAGGTGAAGTCCGTCGTGCCGTCGGCGCCGATGTTCTGCACGATCATGTCGATCTCGATGTTCGCGTCGCCGACCGGACCGAGGATCGCCGCGGCGATGCCCGGGCGGTCCGGCACGCCGGCCACCGTGAGCTGGGCCTCGTCGCGGTTGAACGCGATGCCGGAGATGAGCGGTTCTTCCATCGTGCTGTCCTCAAGCGTGATCAGGGTGCCGGGGCCATCGACGAAGGTCGACACCACGCGCAGCGGGACCTTGTACTTGCCCGCGAATTCAACGGAGCGGATCTGCAGGACCTTGGAGCCGAGGCTCGCGAGTTCCAACATTTCCTCGAAGGTGATCTTGTCCAGGCGGCGCGCCTTGGGCTCGACGCGCGGATCGGTGGTGTAGACGCCGTCGACGTCGGTGTAGATCTGGCACTCGTCGGCCTTCAGCGCCGCGGCGAGCGCGACGCCCGTGGTGTCCGAGCCGCCGCGGCCGAGCGTCGTCACGCTGCCGGAGTCATCGATGCCCTGGAAACCGGCGACGACCGGCACGATGCCGGCCTCGCAGTCGGCGCGCAGGCGCTTCGCGTCGATGTCCTGGATGCGCGCCTTCATGTAGGCGCTGTCGGTGCGGATCGGCACCTGCCAGCCGGTGTACGAGCGGCTCGGCACGCCGGCCTTCCCGAGCGCGAGCGCCAGCAGGCCGATCGTCACCTGCTCGCCGGTCGCGGCGATCTGGTCGAACTCGCGCTGGTTGCCGCGCGGCGCGATCGACCTGGCGAGCTTGAGCAGGCGGTCCGTCTCGCCGGACATCGCCGACACCACGATCACGACCTGATGTCCCTTCACGCGCCAGCTCGCGACCTTGCTGGCGACGTGCTCGATGCGCTCGACCGAGCCCATCGAGGTGCCGCCGTACTTCTGAACGATGAGTGCCATGTTTTCTGTCTTGCTTGGGTAGGGCGGGTCTCGACCCGCCTGTCGCGTCGTCGCGGATCGCGACGCGGCGGATTTCGCGGTGCTCTATCCGCCCTACAACTTCGCTTCGAGCCAGCCGGGCACCGAGGCGATCGCCGCCGGTAGCGCCGCCGGCTGCGTGCCGCCGGCCTGCGCCATGTCCGGACGCCCGCCGCCCTTGCCGCCGACCTGCTGCGCGACGAAGTTGACGAGTTCGCCCGCCTTCACCTTGCCCGTGAGGTCCGCGGTGACGCCGGCGATCAGGCTGACCTTGTCGCCGCTCGCGCTGCCGAGCACGACGATGCCGGAGCCGAGCTTGTTCTTGAGCTGGTCGAGCAAGGTGCGCAGATCGTTGCCCTCGACGCCGTCGAGCTTCGCCGCGAGCAGCTTGACGCCCTTGACGTCCCGCGCCTGCGAGGCGAGATCGGAACCGGCGCTCGAAGCGAGCTTGCCCTTGAGCGCGGTGATTTCCTTGTCCTGCTGCTTGCCGCGCTCGATGAGCTGCTCGACCTTGGCAATCGCGTCGTCGCTGCTGCCGCGCACGAGCTCGCCGATCTTCTTCAGCTTGCCATCGAGACCTCGCAGCCAGGCCAGCGAGTTCTCGCCGGTGATCGCCTCGATGCGGCGCACGCCGGCGGCGACGCCGCTTTCGCTGACGATCTTGAACAGGCCGATGTCGCCGGTGCGCGCGACGTGCGTGCCGCCGCACAGCTCGGTCGAGAAATTGTTGTCGCCCTGGCCCATCGCCAGCACGCGCACCTCGTCGCCGTACTTCTCGCCGAACAGCGCCATCGCGCCGGCCTTGATGGCATCGTCGTACTTCATCACTTCCGCCGTCACCGGCACGTTGGCGAGCACGGCGCGGTTGACGCGGTTCTCGATCTCGGCGATCTCGGCGGCCGTCAGCGGCGCGTTGTGCGAGAAGTCGAAACGCGTGCGCTGTTCGTCGACCAGCGAACCTTTCTGCGCGACGTGCGTGCCGAGCACCTCGCGCAGCACGCGGTGCAGCAGGTGCGTCGCCGAGTGGTTGCGCATGGTCGCGCGGCGCACGCTGTCGCTGACTTCGGCCTTCACCGTATCGCCGACTTTCAGCGCGCCGCTCTCCAACACGCCGTGATGGCCGAACACGCTGCCCTTCAGCTTCTGCGTATCGCGCACGTCGAAGCGGGTGGCGCCAATCGTCAGCGCGCCGCGGTCGCCGACCTGGCCGCCGGATTCCGCGTAGAACGGCGTCGAGTCGAGCACGACGACGCCGGCATCACCCGCATTCAATTCGGCGACCGGCTGGCCATCGCGATAGAGCGCGAGCACCGTGCCCTCGCCCGCGAGTCCGTCGTAACCGATGAAGCAGGTGTCGGCGCCTTCGTAGGCCAGCGTGCCGGCCGACTTGAAGCTGCTCGCGGCGCGCGCGCGGTTGCGCTGCGCTTCCATCTCGCGCTCGTAGCCGGCCTCGTCGAGCTTGAGATTCTTTTCGCGCGCGATGTCGGCGGTGAGATCGAGCGGGAAGCCGTAGGTGTCGTAGAGCCTGAAGACGACATCGCCCGGAATCGTATCGCCGCTGAGCCTGGCGATCGCGTCGTCGAGCAGCTTCATGCCCTTGTCGAGCGTGATCGCGAAGCTGTCTTCCTCGGCGCGGATCGCCTTCTCGATCAGCGCGCGTTTCCCGTTCAGCTCCGGATATGCGCCGCCCATGATCTCGGCCAGCGGCGCGACAAGCTTGTAGAAGAACGGCTCTGCAAGACCCAGCTTGTACCCGTGGCGGATCGCCCGGCGCATGATGCGGCGCAGGACGTAGCCGCGGCCTTCGTTCGACGGCAGCACGCCGTCGGTGATCAGGAACGCGGTCGCGCGAATGTGGTCGGCGATGACCTTCTGCGAGGCGTTCGCGTACGGCTCCTGCTTCGCCAGCGCGGCGACCGCGCCGATCAGGTGCCGGAAGGTGTCGGTGCGGTAGTTGTCGTGAAAGCCCTGCATCAGCGCGCTGATGCGCTCGAGACCCATGCCGGTGTCGACGCTCGGCGCCGGCAGCCTCGCCATCGCGCCGTCGGCGCCGCGCTCGAACTGCATGAAGACGACGTTCCAGATTTCGATCCAGCGGTCGCCGTCTTCCTCGGCCGATCCCGGCGGACCGCCCCAGATGCCTTTGGAGCCCTCCGGATCGTGGTCGTAGAAAATCTCGGTGCACGGGCCGCAGGGGCCGGTGTCGCCCATCGCCCAGAAGTTGTCGGACGCGTAGCGCGCGCCCTTGTTGTCGCCGATGCGCACGATGCGCTCGGCCGGCACGCCGATCTGCTCGCGCCAGATCGCGTAGGCCTCGGCATCCTCATGGTAGACCGTCACCAGCAGGCGCCGGCTGTCGATGCCGAGCCAGTCCTTCGAGGTGATGAACTCCCAGGCGTAGGCGATCGCGTCTTGCTTGAAGTAGTCGCCGAAGCTGAAGTTGCCGAGCATCTCGAAGAACGTGTGATGCCGGGCCGTGTAGCCGACGTTCTCGAGGTCGTTGTGCTTGCCGCCGGCGCGCACGCATTTCTGGCTGCTCGCCGCGCGCGTGTACGGGCGCTTGTCCTGGCCGGTGAAGACGTCCTTGAACTGCACCATGCCGGCATTGGTGAACAACAGTGTCGGATCATTGCCCGGCACGAGCGACGACGAGGGCACGATGGTATGGCCCTTGCTCTGGAAGAATTCCAGAAATTTGGCGCGCAGCTCGTTGCTCGTCATCGGTGCGGATCGCGGCGGTAAAGGGGATGCAAAAGGGGCGATATGGTAAACAAGTCGCCATCCCCCCGCCATAGCACGATCGGCCGCCGCCGACCCTGCCCGCACGGTCAAGCGTTCATGTCCGCGCAGCCGGCCCGCGCGTAGAATCGACGCGCCATGAATCCCGCGCCGCGCCGCTGCCTCGCCGTCCTCCTGCTCGCCGTCTGCGCCGCCTGTGCCGGGCCGCAAGCGATGCCGCCCCCGCCGGAACCGCCGGCTCCCGCGCCGCTGCCGCCGCCGAAGGTCGCGCTCGTGCTCGGCGGCGGCGGCGCGCGCGGCTTCGCGCACATCGGCGTGCTGAAGATGCTCGACGCGCAGGGCCTCAAGCCGGATCTGATCGTCGGCACCAGCGCCGGCAGCGTGGCCGGCGCGCTCTACGCCGCCGGCTACAACGGCTTCGACCTGCAACAGATGGCCTTCGACCTCGACCGCGCGACGATCGCCGACTGGTCGGTCTTCGGCAAAGGCCTGATCCGCGGCGAGGCGCTGCAGGCCTTCGTCAATCAGGCGGTGCACAACATGCCGATCGAGCAATTGGCGATTCCGTTCGCCTGCGTGGCGACGCGCGTCGACAACGGCCAGCCGGTGCTGTTCCAGCGCGGCAACGTCGGCCAGGCGGTGCGCGCGTCGTCATCGGTGCCGGGTGTGTTCCAGCCGACGCCGATCGGCGCGCTCGAATACGTCGACGGCGGCCTCGTGAGTCCCGTCCCCGTGCGCTACGCCAAGCAGCTCGGCGCGACCTTCATCATCGCTGTCGACGTCGCCACGCCGCCGGCCGGCACGGCGACGACCGGCAAGCTCGACACCGTGATGCGCACCTTCGAGATCATGGGCCAGTCGCTGCGCGACGCCGAGCTGCCGCAGGCTGACGTCATCATCACGCCGGATCTGACCGGCATCAGCTCGAGCAATTTCGAGACGAAGTCGCAGGCCATCCTGCAGGGCGAACGCGCCGCGCTGGCGGCGATGCCGGCGATCCGCGCCAAGCTCAACGAGCGCATGTCGCCGACCCTGCCGATACAGCCGCTGCCGTCGCCGATGGTCGCGCCGGCGCCCGCCCCCGGCCCGGGCGCGACTCCGGGCACGGCGAATCCGCGGCTCAGTCCCAGCCTTCCTCCTCCGGCCCTGAACTGAAGTCCTCATCGTCGCCGCCACGCGCGCCGGCGGCTTTCAACGCGGCCCGCACGGCGTCGCCCGGGAAGCCGTGACTGGCGAGGTAGCGGTACTGCTTCTGCCATTCGGCCGCGTTGCCGGGCGCGGCGCGGAAGCGCCGGCGGCGCAGCGCCGCGCATAGCGCCGGCCAGTCGGCTTCGGCGGCGGCGAGCGCAGCTTTCGTCGCCGTTTCGGGTATGCGGGCCGCAGCGAGATCGGCACGGATGCGCAGCGGCCCGTAGCCCTGCGCGATGCGGTTGCGCACCAGCATTTCGGCGTAGCGCGCGTCGGATTGCCAGCCGGCATCCTGCATCGCTGCGACGGCTTGCTGCGCGACGTCGGTCTCCGCACCGCGCCGCTGCAGCTTCAGCGACAGCTCGGCCGCCGAATGCTCGCGGCGCGACAGCAGCTTCAGCGCGCGGCCGCGCGCGGCATCGGCATCCAGCAGCGCGCGGTCGTCGGGTTCGGCCTGGCGGCCGGCGCGTTTACTTGGCGACCTGGCTTTCCGCACGCGCGGCGCGCTCCGGATTGAGCTTGGCGCGGATCGACTGCTCGATCTCGGCGGCGACGTCCGGATGCTCCCTCAGATAGGTGCGGGCGTTGTCCTTGCCCTGGCCGATCTTGTCGCCCTTGTACGCGAACCAGGCGCCCGACTTGTCGACGATGCCGTTGTCGACGCCGAGGTCGATCAGCTCACCGAGCTTGGAGATGCCCTCGTTGTAGAGAATCTCGAAGTGCGCTTCCTTGAACGGCGGCGCCATCTTGTTCTTGACGATCTTGACGCGCGTTTCGTTGCCGATGACCTCGTCGCCCTTCTTGATCGCGCCGATGCGGCGGATGTCGAGGCGCACGGACGCGTAGAACTTCAGCGCGTTGCCGCCGGTCGTGGTCTCCGGCGAGCCGTACATGACGCCGATCTTCATGCGGATCTGGTTGATGAAGATCACCAGGCACTTCGAGCGCGAGATGTTGCCGGTGAGCTTGCGCAGCGCCTGCGACATCAGACGCGCCTGCACGCCGACCACGGAATCGCCCATCTCGCCTTCGATTTCCGCTTTCGGCACGAGGGCGGCGACGGAGTCGATGACGATGATGTCGACGCTGTTGCTGCGCACGAGCATGTCGCAGATTTCGAGCGCCTGCTCGCCGGTGTCCGGCTGCGAGATGACGAGGTCCTCGATCTTCACGCCGAGCTTCTGCGCGTACGTCACGTCGAGCGCGTGCTCGGCGTCGATGAACGCGGCGACGCCGCCGTTCTTCTGACATTCGGCGACCGCGTGCAGCGTCAGCGTCGTCTTGCCCGACGATTCCGGACCGTAGATCTCGACGACGCGGCCGCGCGGCAGGCCGCCGATGCCAAGCGCGGTATCCAGCGTCAGCGAGCCGGTCGACACCACCTCGACGTCGCGCGCCTGCTCGCCCGGCGCCATCTTCATGATCGCGCCCTTGCCAAACTGCTTTTCGATCTGGGAAAGCGCGGCCTCGAGGGCCTTCTTGCGGTTTTCGTCCATGGCGTCTCAATCAGTTGTTTATTAGGAGTGGGCGTAGTGTCGGCCGGCACGGGCTCATAACCTGAGCCTGCGCGATTCGCCGCCGGGAATGTGTGCATTGTCCCACAGAACGCCCGCACCGGCCGCCGACGTTTTCGCGCGAAGGCCCGACGATGCCCCGCGCCGGACTGGCTTTTCCGCCATGTGCGGTATCCGCTGCAAACAAGGACGTTCGCGGCGGGGGCTCTTAACTTGCACCGATTGAGAACATGCAGTTCGGAAGGCTGGGGATGTGTGTGTTCTTCGGCGGCCGCAAGGCTGCCTTCTTTTGGTCCGGAAACCATCCAGGGAAGACGCGGGGGCTTCATGACATCGAGCCGATTGCAGCCGGTCACGCGCGAGCTGGGCGCGCCGGCACCCGAGGCGCTGACCGGGCTCGACGACGCGCGGCTCCGGCAGCTCGCTGCGGCGCTGCGCGACGCGCGTCGCCGGCAGCGCACCCAAGTCGACGCGGCGACCGCGAGCGCGCTGCAACATGTGCCGCCGGGACGACGCCATGCTGCTCAAGGTCGCGTTCTACGCCGAGGATCGCGCGCGCCTCAACCGCGTCATCAAGGGCCTGCGGCGACGCGCTTCGGCGGCATCATCGCCGCGGCGATCGCCGACGACGGCGCGCTGTGGCCGGAGGCCCTGTCGCTGATCGCCGCGCTCGAGCCGCGCTGGCGGCGCGCGTTCGGCGAGCTGGCGCTGACGCAGGAGCCGGCGGGCATCGCGCGCATCATCGCCATCGCTGGGGAACAGCAGCTGTGGCCGGTCCTGCTGCCGGTCGTCGACTGCATCGAGGACGCGCAGGCCTTGCGGAACCTGCACGCGGTACTGGCGGGACTCGACCCTGGCCTGCTGACACGCCTGAAAGCCCTCGTCCGGCTGGGCAACGGCGAACGCTTCTTCGCGCGGCTCGCCGCTTTCGACTGGCCGGCGGCGCTGCGGCCGATCTTCGGCGCCGCGCCGGCGCCTGAGCCTTCACTCCCGCGGCACGAAGCGCTTGCCGAGCTTGCGCGCCAGCGTGCGGCGATGCATGCCGAGGCGGCGCGCCGTCTCCGAGATGTTGAAGCCGGTCTCGGCCAGCACCTCGTGGATGCGTTCCATCTCCAGCGTCTTGATCGAGGTCGGCCGCGCCGCGACCGGCACGTCGACGTTGCCCGGCTGCTGCGCGAAGGCGGCTTCGATGTCGTCGGTGTTCGACGGCTTGACGAGGTAGTTGCAGGCGCCGAGCTTGATGGCCTCGACGGCGGTGGCAATGCTGGCGAAGCCGGTCAGCACGACGATGCGCATCGCCGCATCGTGCTCGTGCAGCGCCAGCACCACGCTCAGGCCCGACGCCGGGCCGAGCTTGAGATCGACGACGGCATAGCCGGGCGACGCCTGCCGCACGACGGCCCGCGCCTCGTCGACGCTGCCGGCGAGCAGCACGCGATAGCCGCGCCGCTCGAACGAGCGCTTCAACGTGCGCGCAAAGGCCCCGTCGTCCTCGACGATCAGCAGCAGGCGTGCGCCGCCGTCACTCATCGCTCTCACCGATCGCCAGCGCGGCGAGCGGCAGGTGCAGGCGCACCAGAGCGCCGCCGTCGTCGGGATTCTGCGCCTCGACGCGGCCGCCGAGCTTGCGCACGACGTTGACGACGAGGAACAGGCCGAGGCCGCCGCCCGGCCGGCCCTTGCTCGAGCGGTAGGGCTTGCCGAACTGCGACAGCATCTCCGCGGCGAAACCCGGCCCGCGGTCGCGCACGCTCAGCGTCAGCGCATCGTCGTCGCCCGAGACCGTGAACGCGACCCAGGCCGGCGACGCTTCGAGCGCGTTGTCGAGCACGTTGCAGATGATCTGCTTGAGCGCCGGATCGGAGACGATCGGCCGCTCGTCATCGTCGCGCTGCAGATCGTAGTCGAGCATCCGTACCGGGCGCGTCGCCGACCACTCGTCGACGAGCCCGTCGAAAAAGCCCGCCATCGTCGTCACCACCGGCGCCTCGCCGCGCGCCTCACCGGCCGACAGCAGGATGCCGGTGACGATGGTCTTGCAGCGCTTGACCTCGGCCTGCATGTCTTCGATCTCGGCCAGCAGCTCGGGCGACTCGCGGAACACCGGCATGCGCTTCCAGTCGCCGAGGATGACCGACAGCGTCGCCAGCGGCGTGCCGAGCTCGTGCGCGGCGCCGGACGCCAGCAGGCCCATGCGCACGATGTGGTCTTCCTCGGCGGCGCGCTGGCGCAGCGCGGCGAGGCGCGCGTCGCGGGCGCGCAGATTGCGGCTGATGCGCGTCATGAACACGACCAGCAGCGCGACGTCCATGACGAAGCAGATCAGCATGCCGATGACGTGCAGCTGGAACAGCTCGTCGCGATCGCCGGACGGCAGATGCAGCGGCACGTAGAACTGCGTCAGCCCGGCGAAACACAGGCTGGTGATCGCCACCAGCGTCCACGTCGACCACGCCTCGAGCAGCACGGCCGCCAGCGTGACCTGCAAGGGGAACAGGAAGACGAACGGGTTGGTGGCGCCGCCCGAGAAATACAGCAGCGCCGTCAGCGCCGCGACGTCGACGAGCAGGCCCGCGAACAGGGCGCCGTTGCTGACATCGTCGGCGCGACGCGGCCGCAGCAGGCTGAACAGGTTCAGCACGACCAGGCCGGAGACGACCGTCAGCATCGCGAGCAGCGGCAGCTCGACGCGGAACACCAGCGTCACGAAAGCGATGGTGAGGATCTGGCCGACCACGGCGATCCAGCGCAGCTCGATGAGCTGCAGCATGTTCTGCTGGCCGACGGTCTCGCCCGACGAGGCGATCAACGAGCGGCCGGCGACGACAGCGCGCAGGGGCACGGTCCGCGATCCGGTGTGGGAGGAACGACAGTTTAGCCGGCCGTCGCGCGGCGCAGCCGCCACTCGTGGCGGCCGACGCAGAAGCCCGCGCCCGCCACCATCGCCGCCAGCGTGTACCAGGTGAGCAGATAGACCAGATGACTGTTGTGAAACTGCACGACGGTGAGTCCGCCGAGCGGCCAGCCGCCCGGGTTCGGGGTCGCGTCGGCATCGATGAAATACGGAGCGACTCCGGCGGCGTCCAGGCCGTCCGCCGCGGCGATCGCGGCGACGTCGCGCGAGAACCAGCGGCCTTGCGCCGGATCGTTGCGGCGCAGGAAGGCGCCGCGCGGCTCGCTGCGGCGCAGCAGGCCGACGACGTGGACCGCTCCGTCCGTCTGCGCCGCCGCGCGGCTCGCCGGCTCGCGATGCCCGGCGTCGACGAAACCGCGGTTGACGAACACGGCGCTGCCGTCGGCGAGGCGCAGCGGCGTCAGCAGCCAGAAGCCGGGGCCCTGCGCGGTCACGGCCTGCACGAGCGTCTCGTGCGCGTGATCGAAGACGCCGTCGACGCGGACCTTCAGATATTCGTCGGCGGCGATGTCGAGCGTCGCCCAGGTGTCGCGCGCCGGCGCCGCGACCGGCGCTGCCTGCAGGCGTCGTTCGACGCGGGCGATCAGATCGAGCTTCCAGGCGCGACGCTCGACCTGCCAGCTGCCGAGCGCGACGAACGCGGAGAACAGCAGCAGCGCGGCGAGGCCCAGCGCCAGCAGCGTCGCCCACGAGCGCGGCGCGGCGCGCTCGCCGCCGCGCGCGGAGCCGCCGTCAGGGCATGTTGCGCATGTCATGCACGCTCGGCGGCATCATGTTGGCGTTCATGTGGTACATGACCCACAGCGAGCCGCTCAAGGTGATGATCACGAGCACGCCGGTGAAGATCAGCGCCAGCATGTTCCAGCCGCCTTCCGACGAGGTGTTCATGTGCAGGAAGTACACCATGTGCACGAAGATCTGCACGAACGCGAACGCAAGCACGACGACGGTCGCCGTGTGGTTCGAGCGGAACACGTCGCCCATGACGATCCAGAACGGGATCGCGGTAAGGATCACCGACAGGAAGAAGCCCGTCATGTAACCCTTGAGCGTCGAATGCGGCACGGACGGACCGTGGCCGTGGTCGTGGCTGTGGACGTGCGGCTCGTCGACGCCGCCGTGCGCGCCGTTGACGTCGTGGTGCGTCGTGCTCACCGCAGCACTCCCATCAGGTAGACGAAGGTGAAGACGCCGATCCAGACGACGTCGAGGAAATGCCAGAACAGCGACAGGCAGCTCAGGCGGCGCTGGTTGACGGCCGTCAGGCCGCGCTGCCCGACCTGCACCATCAGCACGATCAGCCAGATGATGCCGAAGCTCACGTGCAGGCCGTGCGTGCCGACCAGCGTGAAGAACGACGACAGGAAGGCGCTGCGCTGCGGCCCGGCGCCTTCCAGGATCATGTGATGGAACTCGGTCAGCTCGATGCCGATGAAGGCCGCGCCGAAGCAGCCGGTGACGAACAGCCAGATCAGCACCGCGATCTTGTTGTTGCGCTGCATTTCCAGCATCGCGAAGCCGTAGGTGATCGACGACAGCAGCAGCATCGACGTGTTGACGGCCACCAGCGGCAGATCGAACAGTTCCTTCGGGCCGGGACCCGCGGCATAGCTGCCACCGAGCACGCCGTACATCGCGAACAGGCACGCGAAGATCAGGCAGTCGCTCATCAGGTAGAGCCAGAAGCCCAGCAGGGTGCCGTTCTCCGGATGGTGGTCCCCGGTCAGGTAGAAACCCGAGGCGTCGGTCGCGGGGACCGCGGTATTGGCGTGAGTCGACATGGTTCAGGCCTGCGCGAGCAGACGGGTGCGCTCGGCTTCGACGCGCTCGACCTCGTCGGCCGGGATGTAGAAGTCGCGGTGGGAATTGAAGGTGTGCGCGATCGTCGACGCGACCAGCGCGACGAACGAGGCGATCGCCATCCACCAGATGTGCCAGATCAGCGCGAAGCCGCAGACCAGCGCCAGACCCGCCAGCAGCACACCCGCCGGCGTGTTCTTCGGCATGTGGATCGGCAGGAAGCCGGACAGCGGACGCTCGTGACCGCGCGCCTTCATGTCGGCCCAGGCGTCCTGCTCGTGGACGTGCGGCGTGAAGGCGAAGTTGTACGCCGGCGCCGGCGACGCGGTCGACCATTCCAGCGTGCGGCCGTGCCACGGATCGCCGCTGACGTCGCGCAGCTTCTCGCGGTCGCGGACGCTGACGTAGAGCTGCACGAGGAAGGCGAGGATGCCGAACAGGATCAGGAAGGCGCCGACGGCGGCGATCTGGAACCAGATCTGCAGCGACGGATCGTCGAAATGGTTCAGGCGGCGCGTGACGCCCATCAGGCCGAGGATGTACAGCGGCGTGAAGGCGATCCAGTAGCCGATCAGCCAGAACCAGAACGAAACCTTGCCCCAGAACGGATCGAGCTTGAAGCCCATCGCCTTCGGGAACCAGTAGTTGATGCCGGCGAACAGGCCGAACACCACGCCGCCGATGATCACGTTGTGGAAGTGCGCGATCAGGAACAGCGAGTTGTGCAGCACGAAGTCGGCCGGCGGCACCGCGAGCAGCACGCCGGTCATGCCGCCGACCACGAAGGTCACGATGAAACCGACCGTCCACAGCATCGGCACCTCGAAGCGGATGCGGCCGCGGTACATCGTGAACAGCCAGTTGAAGATCTTCGCGCC
>JASGFY010000028.1:0-38231 GCA_047605265.1 Solimonas sp. | reverse complement strand
GGCGCTCGCCGCTTAGCTCCACTTTTGACGACCGATAAAAGCGGGGGGATTACCGAGGGAAGCGACAATACCGATCGCGGCGAGCTGGAAACCTTGGCTGAGCTTCGGACAATGATTGCGCAGAAACTCAAGATGCCCGACGACAATGTCAAAATCGTGCCGGCCGGAAAGAAGGGTTACAAAGTCGAACTGCTGTTCTCGACCGAGTACGCGGCGCGATCGACTTTCGAAGGATAAGCAGACCGTGGTAGGTAGCCCGCCCGCCGGTTCGGGGGCGGGTTTTTCGATATGATCCGCCACAGGAGGGACATATGGCCGTGCTAACCATTGACACACTGAGACTCGTCGAGCGCTTCGAGGCGGTCGGCTTCACGTATGAACAGGCCAAGGCGCAGACCGAAGCGCTCGCCGAAGTCGTGAAGCAGGAAATCGGGGATCTGGTGACAAAGCGCGATTTGCAGGTGCTGGAAACGAAATTCGACGCTGCAATCGCTAATGCAAAATCCGAGCTCGTGCGCTGGGTCGTCGCTGTCGGAATCCTGCAAACGACCGTGATTGCTGCTTTGGCAACCGCTTTCATCATGCGCAGCTGATCGCCGGCTTCCGAAGCCGAAAGAACCCGCCCTCGAGGCGGGTTTCTTTTTGGTATGGTTCGCGCAGGGAAGGGGGGAGCCATGTCAAATATCGAGCTGCGTCCACAACGGCGTGTGTACAAGAAAGAACGCGACAACTGGCCGCACGTTCTTACTATCACGGTCATCGTCCTGTTTATCGGCTTCATGACGCTGAAAAATTACGCGCGGAAAGAGAAGATTCGCCAAGATCAAAACGAGATAGAAAACAACAGCCTCGCCGCACAGGAAGCAAAGAAAAGGGCTCTGGACGCGGAAATACGAAGGCGTATCCGCGCAGACATTGACGGTGGTCGGAACCAGTATGCACCCGGTAGCCCACCGCCTACGGTTGTCACCGAAAGCGGAAAGAAATACTACGTTCAGTCAAGTGCACCACGAGCAGAAAACTCGAATGAGCTGACAGCGGAAGAACATTACCGTCGCGCAATCCAGATCATGGAAAACGGCTCGCAGAACAAGAACATTCGCAGTTACTCATCGTCCGGCAACGACGTACTACGTATTGCAGACGGTGCCTGCAAGGCCGTTCTAGCCAAGGGCACAATCGAATATAGAAAGTGCCGAGCGAACCAATGGAGACGGCTTCGCGATGGCTGCATTCATCGTCATGAACAGCTGAAAATGGCCACAGGTGAACACTATCAAGCATTAAAAGCGACGGCCGAAGAATGGTGCTCGGCCGAGAATCAGTACAAGATCATTGACTAGATTACAAGTGCGGCAAAACCGAAGCCGGCGTCGACGCCATTTCAGGCGGCGGGCCGGTAAAGCGCGTAATGATCTGATCGCCCAACGTGCAGACCCAATCGCCGACCGGATCACGCTTGCAGAGTTCCGGCGGCAACAGCTTCGTACCACGTGAGCCGTCGATCAGGAACCATGCCTGACCGTCGATCACCAGCTGACCAGCAAAACGCCATAGGCTACTTTCCTTAGGCTGAGGTTTCAGCGGCGGTGCAGATGGCTGTGGCTGTGCGGGGACGGCCGGGGATTCGCTACGCTCACCCCGTCCGTCCCCCGCACCCGTGACTTTTTCTTTGAACTTGAATATCGAACAAGCAGCGCCGGAAAGCAGGAATGGCGTCAAGCATAAAGCGCCTACAGCCAAACGAAAGCGCCAGCCCTTCAGGAGATTGCCACGTGTATCGGCTTTGGACTCTTCGCCGGCCGTGACGACCCTGCTCTGCGTGTGGCTGCGGTAGAGCGAATAAATCTCCGACTTGTACGTACCGAACATTTCGCGTATGCGGCGCGTCGGCGGCGGTTTCGGACCCGTCACCGCGCCTTCGTAGATCAGCGCCAGCAGCTTGATCTGCTGGCGTACTTGCGCCGCCTTTGGCGCCGAAAAATCAGATGACCCCATGTCCGCCCCTCCCCGTGAAGATGGGGAGGATTGTCTAATTAAACTAGACTTTTCGTCTAGACTTGATAGACAAAAGTTTATGCAATACTATGTCGAGTTTCGTTAGACAGGACGGGCGAAAAATGAGCATCGAACTTCTGGAAAAAGCAAAAGAAAAGCTTGGCAGCGACAGCGAAATCGCCCGACACATCGGCAAGACACGCGGCTTTATTCACCTTCTACGGAAGGGAACACCAATGCCAGATTGGGTAGCGGTAAGTCTCGCTGAGTTAGTAGGCGAGAACGCAATCGCCGCGCTACTAGAAAACAAGCTAGTCACCGCAAAGGACGACGACGAACGTGCGGTATGGTTTCAATATGCGAGCCGCTTTGAACAGGCAACCGGAGCTGTTCTAGAGATTTCGGGACCGAAAGCGGCGGCGCAGAAGGCTGCAGCGGAAAAAGCAATCGCAGAAACGAAAAAACCCGCTGTTAAGCGGGCTGTTCGTACCAACAAAGTTGGTAGGCGCGATTGGACTCGAACCAACGACCCCTACCATGTCAAGGTAGTGCTCTAACCAGCTGAGCTACGCGCCTGTGGGTCTTGCGAAGGGCGCGAAAGATACCCTGTCGCCGGGCCCGGCGCAAGCCGGACCGCAGTGGCGGGGCTCAGGTGGCGTTGACGAGCGCCAGTTCGCGCAGCTTGCGGATCTCGTCGCGTTTCCTGGCGGCGGCCTCGAATTCGAGGTTCATCGCGTGCGCCTTCATTTCCTTTTCGAGCTTGGCGATCTTCTTCGCCATCTCGGCCGGCGAGACCGCCTCGTAGCGCGCCTTGACCTCGGCGGCCTTCAGCGCGGCGGCGGCGGTGGCGCCCACCTGGTAGTCCTCGTAGCCGTAGCGCATGACGTCGGCGATGCGCTTCTCGACGCCCTTGGGCGTGATGCCGTTGGCCTTGTTGTAGGCGAGCTGTTTGGCGCGGCGGCGGTCGGTCTCGCCAAGCGCGCGCTTCATCGAGTCGGTCTCGCGGTCGGCATAGAGAATGGCCTTGCCGTGCAGATTGCGCGCGGCGCGGCCGATGGTCTGGATCAGCGAGCGCTCGGAGCGCAGGAAGCCTTCCTTGTCGGCGTCGAGAATGGCGACCAGCGAGACTTCCGGGATGTCGAGGCCCTCGCGCAGCAGGTTGATGCCGACCAGCACGTCGAACAGGCCGAGGCGTAGGTCGCGGATGATCTCGGCACGCTCGACGGTATCGACGTCGGAATGCATGTAGCGGACCTTGACGCCGTTCTCGTGCAGATAGTCGGTGAGATCCTCGGCCATGCGCTTGGTCAGCACGGTGACGAGTACGCGCTCCTTCTTCTCGCTGCGCTCGCGGATCTCGCCGAGCAGGTCGTCGACCTGGCTCGACGCCGGACGGATTTCGGTCGGCGGATCGACGAGGCCGGTCGGGCGCACGACCTGTTCGGCGATGGCGCCGTTCGAGTGCTCCAGTTCGTATGGTCCGGGTGTCGCCGAGACGTAGATGGTCTGCGGGCAGATGCGCTCGAATTCATCGAAACGCAGCGGGCGGTTGTCGAGCGCGCTTGGCAGGCGGAATCCGTATTCGACCAGCGTTTCCTTGCGCGAGCGGTCGCCCTTGAACATTGCGCCGATCTGCGGGACGGTGACGTGCGATTCGTCGAGCACGACGATGGCGTCCGGCGGCAGGTAGTCGAGCAGGCAGGGCGGCGGTTCGCCGGCGTTGCGGCCGGAGAGGTAGCGCGAGTAGTTCTCGATGCCGTTGCAGTAGCCGATCTCGCGGATCATTTCGAGATCGAAATTCGTGCGCTGTTCGAGACGCTGCGCCTCGACCAGCTTGTCCTGCGCCTTCAGCAGTTTCAGGCGGTCGGCGAGTTCGTCCTTGATCTGGTCGAACATGCTGAGGATCTTCTCGCGCGGCGTGACATAGTGCGTCTTCGGGAAGACCGTGACGCGCGGCAGCTTGCGCTGGACCTCGCCGGTCAGCGGATCGAACGCGGAGATCGATTCGATCTCGTCGTCGAACAGTTCGACACGGATCGCCGCCGCCTCGCTTTCGGCCGGATGGATGTCGATGACCTCGCCGCGCACGCGGTAAGTGCCGCGTTCGAGCGCGACTTCGTTGCGCACGTATTGCATCGACGTCAGCTGGCGGATCAGCTCGCGCTGCGCCAGGCGCTCGCCTTTCACGAGGTGCAGCACCATCTGGAAATATTGTTCCGGATCGCCGAGGCCGTAGATCGCCGACACCGAGGCGACGATGATGGTGTCGCGCCGCGTCATCAGCGCCTTGGTCGCCGACAGGCGCATCTGCTCGATGTGATCGTTCACCGAGCTGTCCTTCTCGATATACGTGTCGCTGCTCGGCACGTAGGCTTCCGGCTGGTAGTAGTCGTAGTACGAGACGAAGTACTCGACCGCGTTGTCCGGGAAAAACTCGCGGAACTCGCCGTACAGTTGCGCCGCCAGCGTCTTGTTCGGCGCCATGATCAGTGCCGGGCGCTGCAGCTCGTGGATGACGTTGGCGATGGTGAAGGTCTTGCCCGAGCCGGTGACGCCGAGCAGGGTCTGATGCGCGAGGCCGTCGCGCAGGTTTTCGGCCAGCGTGGCGATCGCCGTCGGCTGGTCGCCGGACGGCTGCCAGTTCGCCTTGAGGCGGAACAGGTTTGCGTCGCGCTCCTTGAGGCGGCGGTCCTTCAGCTCATCGCGCGGGGCTTCTCGCATAACCGCGCAAGCTTACATCCTTGCGGGTCTGCGGTTCAGGCGCGGCATACCCGCGCCCGCGCTTCATGCACGGACGCTTCTTCCAGTTCGCGTGCCAGTTCCTCGTGCTTGCGCGCGTGCAGCTCGCGCTGGCGCAACGGGTCGATGGCCGCGTGTATGGAGGCCGAACGTCGCCGCGTCGGTGTGCGCAGCGTGGGCTGAGCGCGCCGCTCAGCGGCTTTCGAGTTCTTCCCAGCGCGCGTAGGCGGCGGCAAGCTGCGCTTCGATTTCCGACAGCTTCTTCTGCACGGCGACGGCTTTCGCCGGATCGCTCGCGTACAGCGCGGCGAGCTGTTCGCTGAGCGACAGCTGTTCGGTTTCTAGCTTTTCGATTTTTCCGGGCAGTTGCGAGAGTTCGCGCATCTGCTTGCCGTCGAGCGCGGGTCTGGCGACGATCGGCGCAGCGGGCGCCGGCGCGGGCGTTGCGGTCTTCGCTGCCGCCTTCGGCGCCGGCACCGGCCGTTGTCGCAGCCACTCAGCATAGCCGCCGACGTACTCGCCGATGCGCCCATCGCCCTCGAACGCAAGCGTCCGCATCACCACGTTGTCGACGAAGGCGCGGTCGTGCGAGACGACGAGCACGGTGCCGTCGAAATTGGTGATCAGTTCTTCGAGCAGGTCCAGCGTTTCGACGTCGAGGTCGTTGGTCGGTTCGTCGAGCACCAACAGGTTCGCAGGTTGCGAGAACAACTGGGCCAGCAAGAGGCGCGAGCGCTCGCCGCCGCTCAGCACGTGCGTCGGGCTGCGCGCGCGGTCGGGCGTGAACAGGAAATCCTGCAGATAGCTCATCACGTGCTTGCGCGCGCCGCCGACCTCGATGAACTCCTTGCCGCCCGCGATGTTCTCCCAGACCGGCTTGGTTTCGTCGAGCGTCGAGCGCAGTTGGTCGAACCAGGCGATTTCGAGATTGCTGCCGGTGCGTACTTCGCCGCCGTCCGGCTGCAGCTGGCCGAGCAGGAGGCGCAGCAGCGTGGTCTTGCCGGCGCCGTTCGGGCCGATCACGCCGATCTTGTCGCCGCGCAGGATCGTCGTCGAAAAGTTGCGGCAGATGAGCCTGTCGCCCCACTTGTAGGTAAGGTTTTTCGCCTCGGCGACGAGTTTGCCCGAGCGCTCGGCCTCCTGCACCGTGAACTGCGCGGTGCCTTGCAGCGTGCGACGCTTGGCGTACTGCTCGCGCATTTCGTAAAGCCGCTTGACGCGGCCCATGTCGCGCGTGCGGCGCGCCTCGATGCCCCTGCGGATCCACGCTTCTTCCTGCGCGAGCCGCTTGTCGAACAGCGCGACTTCCTGCGCTTCGGCGTGCAGGCGTTCCTCGCGGCGGCGCAGGTAGTTGTCGTAGTCGCCGGGCCAGCTCGTCAGCCGGCCGCGATCGAGCTCGACGATGCGCGTCGCCAGCCGGCGCAGGAAGGCGCGGTCGTGCGTGATGAACAGCAGCGCGCCTTCCCAGTTCGCGAGGAAGTTCTCGATCCACGCGATGGCATCCACATCGAGATGGTTGGTCGGCTCGTCGAGCAGCAGCAGGTCGGGTTCGGCGGCAAGTGCGCGGCCGAGCAGCACGCGGCGCTTGAGGCCGCCGGACAGCGATTCGAACGACGCGTCCGGCGGCAGTTCGAGCCGCGAGACGACGGCATCGATGCGCGCATCGAGCGCCCAGCCGTTCTGTGTGTCGAGCACGTGCTGCAGCTTGCCGAGACGGTCCAACTGATCGGGGTCGTGGATCAGCAGATGGTGATATTCGGCAAGTGCTTCGCCGACCACGCCCGCCCCGCCGGCAACGATCTCGCGCACGCTGCCGCTCAGGCCGTTCGGCACGTCCTGCGGCATCTCGGCGATGCGCAGGCCCTGTGTGCGGATCACATCGCCGTCGTCGGCCTGCTGCTGGCCGGTGATCACGCGCATCAGCGTCGACTTGCCTTCGCCGTTGCGCCCGAGCAGGCAGACGCGCTCGCCGCGTTCGATCGCGAAATCGACGCTGTCGAGCAGGGGCGGTCCGCCGAAACGCAGGGTGATGTTCTTGAGCGCGAGGAGCGTCACGGGGCGGGTTTCCGGAAGGGGTGCGGATTCTAGCGATTTTCCGTTGGAAGCCGTCGTGACGGTGGGCGCGACGGGTGGTTTCCAGTATCATCCCGCGCCGCGTTTTCAGCCGTCCCGCGGCATCAAAACCGGAGCAATCATCGTGGAACTTTCCCTAGCGCAGCGCGTCGGCCGCATCAAGCCGTCGCCCACGCTTGCCGTCACCGCCAAGGCCGCCGAACTCAAGGCGCAGGGCAAGGACGTCTACTCGCTCAGTGCCGGGGAACCGGACTTCGATACGCCGCAGCACATCAAGGATGCGGCGATCGAGGCGATCCGCGAGGGCGTCACGAAGTACACGGCCGTCGGCGGCACGCCGGCGCTGAAGAAGGCCATCATTACCAAGATGCAGCGCGACAACGCGCTGGACTACAAGCCCAACCAGATCGTCGTCGCCAACGGCGGCAAGCAGGCCTGTTTCAACCTCTGCCAGGCCGTGCTCAACGCCACCGACGAAGTGCTGATCCCGGCGCCGTACTGGGTCTCGTACCCGGACATGGTGCTGCTTGCCGACGCGACGCCGGTGTTTATCTACACCACCGCCGAAGACCGCTTCAAGATCACGCCGGAACAGCTCGAGCGCGCGATTACGCCGCGCACGCGCATGCTGTGGCTGAATTCGCCGTCGAACCCGTCGGGCATGGCGTACACGAAGACGGAGTTGGCCGCGCTCGGCGAGGTGCTGCGCAAGCATCCACAGATCGTCATCGCCACCGACGACATGTACGAAAAGATCCTGTGGACGGGCGAGCCGTACAGCAACATCGTCAACGCCTGCCCCGACCTCTACGATCGCACGGTGGTGATCCATGCGGTGTCGAAGACGTATTCGATGACCGGCTGGCGCATCGGCTGGGCCTGCGGTCCGGCGAAGATCATCACGGCGATGGCCGACATCCAGTCGCAGCAGACCTCCAACCCGAATTCGATCGCGCAGGTCGCCGCCGAAGCGGCGCTGCTCGGCGACCAGGGCTGCGTGGCGACGATGGTCGAGGCGTTCAAGAAGCGCCACGACCGCCTGATCGCCGATCTCAACACGATTCCGGGCGTCAAGGCGCTGCCGGTCGACGGCACGTTCTACGCATTCCCGAACGTCGACGGCCTGATCGCCAGACTCGGCCTCAAGGACGACCTCGAACTGTCGGACGTGCTGCTGCAGAAGGCGCTGGTCGCCGTCGTGCCGGGCTCGGCCTTCGGCTCGCCGGGCCACATCCGCCTCTCGTTCGCCACCAGCGACAAGGTGCTGCAGGGCAGCGTCGAGCGCATCAAGGCGCTCGTCGCTTGAACCGTTTGCGGTGAACGCACAGCCTCCGGCCTGCGTGCCGGAGGTTTTTTCGTTCACGCGGTGCGGCCGCTTTGTCGTCAGCCATTGCATCGCCGCAGCCGCGTCACTAGAATGCGCACCCCTGCCGTTCCGCGATAGCTCAGTCGGTAGAGCAAGTGACTGTTAATCACTGGGTCGCTGGTTCGAGTCCAGCTCGCGGAGCCATTTATTTCTGAAGCCCCGGCCTCGGCCGGGGCTTTATTTTTGCGCCGCGTTTTCGTGACGCCGCGTCCGTTGCTTTGTACGCTGCGCTCCCGCCATGCCGGAAATGCCAGCGATGCCTGCTTCCATTGCCGAACCTGCCGATTCGCGCGCCGCGCTGCTGGTGATCGACGTGCAGCCCGACTTCATGCCGGGCGGTCGTCTGCCGGTCGCCGACGGCGCTGCCGTCGTGCCGCTGATCAATCGCCTCGGCGCGCGTTTCGTCAATGTCGTGCTGACGCAGGACTGGCATCCGGCCGATCATGTTTCCTTTGCCAGCCAGCATGCCGGCCGGCAGCCTTTCGACAGCATCGAGCTGCATTACGGCGCCCAGACGCTGTGGCCGGACCATTGCGTGCAGGGCAGCGATGGTGCTGCGCTGCACGCCGGTCTGCAGCTGCCGCAAGCGCAGCTGATCATCCGCAAGGGCTGCAATCGCGGCGTCGACAGCTACTCGGCGTTTCTCGAAGCGGACCGCCGCACGGCGACGGGACTCGCGGGCTATCTGCGCGAACGCGGCATCGATACGGTCTATCTGGCCGGGCTCGCGCTGGACTTCTGTGTCGCATGGTCGGCGCTCGATGCACGCGCCGCGGGCTTCGCTGCCGTCGTGATCGAAGATGCCTGTCGGGCGATCGATCTCGACGGCTCGCTCGCGCAGGCGTGGTGCGATCTAAGGGCCGCCGGCGTCGAACGCCGATCGTCGCAGGCCCTGCTCGGATTGCGATTCCCTTCCTGAACGGCAGTTCATTTCCAATTCAGTTCAACTTCATCTTGAGCTCCGTACCGTTCATGCGTCCGCGTTGCGTGCGGATGGGCATCCAAGAGTCGATACGGAGAACGATGATGAAAACGTATGCATGGGCGGCAAAGCTCGCGGCAGGCATGACGGTGGTGGCGCTGGCCGGCTGCCATCACTACGTGAAGCAGGAAGATTACGACGCGACGATCGCGGAGCTGCGCGCCAACGACGCGGCGCTGCGCAACGATCTGAACAGCCTGAAGAGCGAACTCGACAGCCGCTTCAGCGCGTACGATGCCAAGATTTCGCAGCTGCAGGGCCGCGTCCGCGTCGATCTCGCCGCGCATTTCGATAGTGCTCAGTCGGCGCTGCGCGATCAGGACAAGCCGGCGCTCGACGAATTCGCCTCGGTGATCAAGGAACACCATCCGGACGTGCTCGTCACGGTCGAAGGCTTCACCGATCCGGCCGGCGGCGTCGCCTACAACCAGAAGCTGGGCCAGAAGCGCGCCGAAGCCGTGCGCGACTATCTCGTGCAGAACGGCGGTCTGGATGCGGGCAAGGTCCGCGCGGTCAGCTACGGCAAGGCCAAGAATCGTCAGGTCGTGCCGGGCGCGACTGGTGCGGACGGCGAGGCCAACCGCCGCGTTGCACTGGTCATCGACCATGCGCCGGCCGAGGGTTCGGGCGCGTCCGCCGGCTCGCCTTGACCTGGGGCGTCGTCAATCTGCCAAGGGCCGGCCGCATGGCCGGTCCTTTTGGGGCCGCGCCGTGACGGCTGGCGCGGCTTTTCAGCATCAGGAAGGATGGCGTCGGAGGGCAGTCAGATGCCTCTGGCGCACGGAAGAAGAGTGCCGGCGATTCGACAAACGAACGGTGATCGCGTAGTGTGCGTAGCGCAGTCGCCTCAAGCAGTGTCAATCGTTGGTCGTATCCGCCATCGTCGATGGCCCGAAATACCCGATCCGTTCCTCTTGACCGTATGCACCCTGCGGGCGGGCCTGTCCGTTTTTTGAACTGTTGAAAGGAATGTATCCATGAGCAATGTTTCCACCGGCACCGTGAAGTGGTTCAACGACGCCAAGGGCTTCGGCTTCATCACGCCGAGCGAAGGCGGTGAAGACCTCTTCGCCCACTTCAAGGAAATCCAGGGTTCGGGTTTCAAGACCCTCGCCGAAGGTCAGCGCGTCGAGTACAAGGCCGCGCGCGGCCCGAAGGGCATGCAGGCCACGCAGATCCGCCCGATCTGAACCGATCCCGGCTGCAAAAAGAACCGCGGCTTTTGCCGCGGTTTTTTGTTGGCTGTTCCGAATTCCATCCGCCGCCGGAATCCGGATGATCGCCAACCATCGCCTGCGCCGGGAGCGGCGCGCGGCTACTCGGTCTCTTCGTCGCGTCTTTCGCGGCGCAACTGATCGAGCCGGCTCTCGGCCAGCTCGCTCTCGCGGCGGTCCTGTTCCTTCTGCGCCTTGCCGAGTCCGTGGCGCACACGGTTCTCCGCGGCCTGCCGCTCGGCGTCGGCGCGCGCCCTGGCCTTGCGTGCCTTGTTGAAGTTGATGATGTCGGCCATCGCCGTTCGCCTCTCGCAATGAAGGCCCGAGCATAGCGCGGGAACGTTCCGGCGAGGTGGCGGGCAGACGTCGGCACTGCCACAGGCCTCGTCCGAGAAAACTGACACGAGCGTCGGGGCGGTCGGCGATGGCAGCGCGGTCGGCCCTTGCAAGAATGGTTTCGCATTCCCGCCAATCGTCCGAGACATGAGCCAACCGAACACCGTCGAAACGTCCGGCCGACCGGGCAGCCAGTGGCCGGTCGGCATGCGCCTGCGCTTTCACCCCGACGCGAAGCTCAATCCGCAATTCGAATCGCTGCGCGGCAGGCCGGTGCTGATCCTGTCGCGGATGCAGCTGCTCGGCCCGAACAAGGCAGGATGCTATTCGTGGCGCCAGCAGATCCTGTCGCTGAGCACCGGCCGCATCGGCTGGGCGCGGCCGGACCAGCAGCTGGCGTTGCCGGTCGACGATCCCGACGACGAAGGCCTCTGAACGCGGCCGGCCGCGTCGCCAGCCGGTGGTAGGCTAGTCCTTCCCCCACCGGTCCTGATCGATTGCCATGAACGAAGGTCTCTTCCGTCTGCAGACGTCCGCACAGCTGGCCGTGCTGACCGACGCGGTCGCGCTGTTGCTCGCCGATCACAGCGTCAGCGCCGGCGTTCCCCTGTCTCGCCTGCATGAAGGCATGGTCGCGTATCTTGCCGACGCGGTGCGTGGCAAGGACGGTGGCGACGATGCGATGCTCGGTCTCGGCGGCATGCTGGGCGAAGCGGCCGACGATCTGTTCTCGCGCGCCGCGCGCATGCTCGCCGAAGCAGCGGGCTGAACGATGGCGCCGTCGTCGTTCGTGCGCCGCGGCGTGGCGGCGCTCGTCCTGTGTGCGGGACTGGCCTCGCCACCGGCGCCGGCCGCCCCGGCACTCGCGCCCGCCTGGCAGCTGCAGACGCCGGACGGCCAGACGATCCGCTACCCGGACGACGCGCACGGCGAGCCGACGATCCTGCTGTTCTGGCCGTCGTGGTGTCCGTACAGCCGCGCGCTGCAGCCATACGTGCAGGACATCTGGCGGGACTACCGCGAGCGCGGTGTCCATAGTCTGGACGATCAACATCTAAGGAGACCGGCGATCCGGTGCGGACGATGCGCGAGCGCGGCCTGTCGTTTCCGCTGCTCGTCGACGGCGATCCGCTGATCGAGCGCTACGGCATCGAACGCACGCCATGGCTGGTGGTGATCGACGGCGCGCAACGCATCGTCTACACGCGGCCGGCATCGTCGCCGTCGCCGATCGACGTCGCCAAGGCCGTGCGCGAGACGCTCAACGGCCTGATCGGCGAGCGCGCCGTGCCGCTGCCGGCGGCGTATCCGCCGCCGTACGATCTGCACTTGCGCGGCGAGGGATCGCAGTCCTCGCAACTGGCGGCGGACGCCGCCGGCGATGCCGAGTGGAAGCCCTGGGCCGAACGCTATCTCGGCGGCGTCGGTGCCGACGAGCGCGTCGCCGATCTGCCGCCGCGCGGCGCCGTCGCCGACGGCCGTGCGGCGATCGCGCTCGCGCGCGAATGGTGGACGCAGCGCTACGGCGCCGAGGCGGTCGTGCGCCAGGCGCCGTTCCGCGCCTATCGCCGCGGCACGCGCTGGCTGGTCGTCGCCGATACCGACGCCGTGCTGCGCTTTCCGTACGAGGACGGACAGACGCGGATCACGACGCCCGGCGCCAGGCTCGTCGATCTGCCGGCCGGTCCGCGCAACCATCACTGGACCAAGAACCTGATCGCCAGCGCAGATGGCCGCAAGCTCTACGTCACCGTCGGCTCGAACAGCAATGCGGCCGAGAACGGTCTCGAGGCAGAGCAGGGCCGCGGGCCATCTGGGAAGTCGACACGACCAGCGGTGCGCATCGTCTCTACGCGACGGGCCTGCGCAATCCGAACGGCCTGGCCTGGGAACCGCAGACGCGCATGCTGTGGGTCGTCGTCAACGAGCGCGACGAGCTCGGCAGCGATCTGGTTCCCGACTATCTGACGTCGGTGCGCGACGGCGGCTTCTACGGCTGGCCGTACAGCTACTACGGATCGCATGTCGACGAACGCGTGCGCCACCAGCAGCCGGCGCTGGTCGCGCAGGCCATCGTGCCCGACTACGCGCTCGGGCCGCACACGGCCTCGCTGGGCCTCGCCAGCGCCGCCGGCAATGCGCTGTCGCCCGAGTACGCGGACGGCATGTTCGTCGGCCAGCACGGCTCGTGGAATCGCAGGCCGCACAGTGGCTACAAGGTGGTCTTCGTGCCGTTCGCCAACGGCAGACCCAGCGCACTGCCGCGCGACGTGCTCGCCGGCTTTCTCAGCGGCGACGGCAAGGCGTATGGACGCCCGGCCGGCGTCGCGATCGACCGGCAGGGGGGGGCTGCTGGTCGCCGACGACGTCGGCAACACGATCTGGCGCGTGACGGCGGCGACGCCGGCGCAGACCGCCCTGCGCTGAAGAGGGCGCGCGGATCAGGCGGCGGCGCGGCGCGCGCGCTCGATCCGCTCGTAGGCGGCGGTGATCTCGCGCGTCTTCTGCTCGGCGAGCTCGCGCATGCTCTCCGGCAGGCCCTTGGCGGCAAGCTTGTCCGGATGGTTCTGGCTCATCAGGCGCCGGTAGGCTTTTTTCAGATCGGCGTCTGATGCGTCCGGCGCCACGCCCAGCACGCGATAGGCGTCGGCGATCTGCTCGCGCGACGATGCCCGCGTTCCGCCGCTACCGGCGCCCGCGCCGCCGCGCAGCAGCGCTTCGAGCTGCTCGACCTCGGCGTCGGAAAGGCCCAGGCCGCGCGCGACGCGCCTGAGCATCTCGCGCTCGGCTGGATGCGCCTCGCCGTCCGCCGCGACCGCCGACAGCTGGATCTGCAGGAATAGCTGATGCAGCACACGATGACCGTGCGTGGCCTGCGCGAACGCGCGGACTTCGGCATCGACGTCGAAGCCGGGCGACTTGCCGCGGTTGAAGGCCTGCTGGGCCGCCGCGCGTGCCGCGCCGTGCACGTGCAGCCGGTCGAACAGCTGCTCGGCGACGCGGATCTCATCCTCGCTGACGCGGCCGTCGGCCTTGCACAGCGCGCCCATCACGGCGAACGTGGATTCGAGGAAGCGCTGCTGGACCTGCTGCGCGGCGCCGAAGACCGACACGCGTACCTTGCGCGTCGCGAACCACGCGAGCAGCGCGCCGATGAGCGCACCGGGCCAGCGGCCCAGGGCGTAGCCGATGAGGCCGGCGATCAGAACGAGGAGATTCATGTGGCAGATTTTATCGTGCCGCATCAGATGCTGCCCCGTGCTTCGGCGACGCGACGGCGGGGCCTCATGGCTGGATCGTGACCGTGCCGTCGCGCAGATGCCGGTCGAGGAAATCGAGCGCGGCGTCGACGGCGCTGCCGTCGGTCAGGAACGCCGTGATGTGGCCGCGGCCACGCAGGATCAGCAGTTCGTTCGGCACGTGCGCGGCATCGAGCCGCGCGCGATAGCCGGTCGCCTGCGCGAGCGGCACGAGGCGATCGGCGCCGCCGTGATAGAGGAATACCGGCGGATCGTCGGCGCTGACGTAAGTGGCCGGCGAAGCGGCGCGGAACTGCTCGGGTTTTTCGTCGCGCGTGCCGCCAATGAACTGCGGAATCAGCCCGCCGGCCTCGAAGGTCGTGAGGTCGGTCGGCGTGCCGCCGGCGACGACGGCGGCGATGCGCGTGCCCGGTTCGTAGAGCACGTCGGCGGGGCCGAGGCCGCCGAGCAGCGCGGCCAGGTGCGCGCCGGCCGAATAGCCCTAGGCGCGGATGCGCTGCGCGTCGATCGCGTATTCGGCGGCGTGCTCGCGCATCCAGCGCACGGCGAGCTGCACGTCCCGCAGCTGCGCCGGGAAGATGGACTGCGGCGCCAGGCGGTAGGTGCCGGCGACGGCGACGTAACCGTGCGCGGCCAGCGTCCGGCCGATGCCGGCGAGCTGCGTGCGATCGCCGCTGCGCCAGCCGCCGCCGTACAGCAGCAGCACCGCCGGGTGCGGTCCGCTGCCGCGCGGACGATACAGATCCGCGGCGAGCGGCTGCGGCCAGTCCGGCGGCGAGAAGATCACGTCGCGCGTGATGGTGTATGCGGTCTGCTGCAGCGGCGGCGACGGCGTGTCGGGCCGGCCCTGATGGATCGTGCAGGCGCCGACGAGGAGCAGGAGGACGAATGCCGTGCGATGCCGGCGGCGGGTCGAACGTGGCGGCGGATCTTGCGGGTTCATGGCGGTCTGGATGTGCAATGGCGGGCCCCGGTGGCGAACGCGACGGCGTCGCCGCCGTCAGCGTTCGCGCGCGGAGCCTTCGGCCGCTATCGCCGGGGCCGTGCTCGAGACCGCCGGACAGCCGGCGATGTCGTCCGGCCCGGGTTCGCGCGCCCGCACCGCATCGCTATAGCTCTGTCCGGCGCCTTTCCAGAGCTGGTCATGCTCGCCGCAGTTGGCAGCGAAGTCGAAGACGCGCCGCATGTGTTCCGGTTCGAAATCGAGCGGACCCGTGTAAGCGCTCAGCCCGTTAGGGATCGCCGTCAGCTGGAACTTCATGCCGTTACGCTGCGCGGTGGCGAAGGCGAGACCGAGCGCGGCGCGGATGCCGTGCGTGAGGGTGGTGTCGAAGCCGCGCACGAGGATGCTCCGCGCGCTGACCTTGGTCTCCGACGGGAAGCGGCCGAGCTGGCTGTTGACCAGCGCATAGACGTTGACGTCGCCGGCTGGCGGCGCCTGGTCGGTGACCAGCGCCGCGACTTCCGGGCCGATGAACAGGGCGACGGTGTCGCCGCCGTCGACGTGCATCTCGTCGTAGATCCGGCCGTTCTCGCGGACGCGGATCATCACCGGCGGGAAGACCACGGGGATGCTCGCCGACGCCACGAGCACGTCGCGGAACAGCACGCGCGCCGCGGAGCCGCCGCGCGCGGCGATCGCGCCCATGTCCCAGATCACCGGCTCACCCTTGTCCAGATCGGTAGTCTCAACCAGCAGCTGGCGGCCGCGCGCGTACTCGCGGGCGACGGCGTCCAGCAGTTCGTCGGTGACGAAGCGATCGACCAGCTCGACCAGGGGCTGGCCGCGATAGACGGAAGGCGCGCCGAACAACATGCCGGTCAGATTGCGCTGCAACAGGTGCCCGCTGCTGTCACCGGACAGCGCCCGCGCCAGCACCTGATCCCAGCCCGAGCCGAGATAGGCGAGCGGCGCGATCAGCGCGCCGACGCTGACGCCGGTGACGAGCTGGAATTCCGGGCGCTTGCCGCTCCGGGTCCAGCCGACCAGCGCGCCGGCGCCGAACGCGCCGCCGGCCCCGCCGCCGGACAGGGCGAGGATGTTGACCGGCCCGTCGCCGGCCGCCTGCTTCATGCGCGCCAGCGTCTGCGCCGAATGGAGGCGGAACGCTTCCGGGCTCTCGAACACGTAGCGTACCGGCGCGTCGAAGCCGAGCGGCTCGGCCGTGCTGAGGCGGCTCGGCGGCGGCGGCAGGCGCAGCGGCGGTGCGGCGCAGCCGGCGACGGCCGCGACGAGCAGGGCGATGCCCAGGCGCCGCCGCCGGTTGACGCAGGTCCTCTCGTGTGCGCAGGGATGCATCGTCGTATCCATCATGATTCCGGTGCCGACGATAGCGAAGCGTGCCGCGCGCTCCAAGGGCGCGCGCCGCGCCGGGGTTCGCGGGCTACTTCGCCGCGCAAGCTTTCAGTTCGGCGTAACCGGCCGTGAAATCCTGCAGGCGGATGCGGCGGAACAGCGGTCCGCGGATTGATTCGCCACCGATCTTGACGCGCTTGTTGCCCGAGAAGCCGGCCATCTTGTCGACCGGAACGGTGGCGATGATCTTGCGGCTGCTGCCCGACGCGCCGGGCAGGCTCACCTCGGTGCCGTCGTCGAACGACAGCCGGATGCCGGAGCCGGCGATGAATTCGTAGCTCGAATCGAGCACCAGCGTGTCTGGCGAGGTGAACGTGACGTTGAGCGTGTCGCGCTGCGGGTCCAGGCGCAGCACGCAGGCACCGCCGCGCATGTCGATGACGAAGTGATTCTGGTCTTCGAGCAAGGCGCTCGAATCGAAAGCGGCGGCCAGCAGCGCGGCGGCGAGCGGGCGGAGCAGGGACATCGGGCGGGGCACGGCAGACCTCCATGTCGTCCCGGAAGACCGCCGGCGCTTCGCGGCGCGGCGGTCCGGCCGCATCCTGCGGCCTCCGCTTCATCGGCAATGTGCGGGCCAAGAGTAAGGAGCAGTGCGCTCGGCGTGCGGCATGAGAGGGCGGTGCGACGCAAGCTGCTGCCAAGGCGTCGGCCGTTCAGTTTGGCGACGGCGACGTGCGCGCTACACTGCCGGCATGCCAGCTCCGAAATCTGCGTCGCGCCGCCGCGAACCGCGCTCGCCCGCGGTCGCTCCCCGTTTCGTCCGCCTGCTGCCGCTCGCCGCGCTGGCGATCGTCGCGGGCTGCGCCAGCTATCGGACGCCGGGCGCGGCGTTCCGCTTCGACGAGGCGCCGGTCGGCGCCCCGAACACGGGCGCGGCCCGGCTCAATGCTCCGGTGAGCATCGCCGTCGCGCGCGTACAGGCATCGGGCTATCGCTCGTATTCGGCGCAGGCCTATGGTGTGGGCGCGTACAGCGTGCTGGCGATTCCGTCCGCGGACGGCGACGGTGCGCTGGCGGCGATCGGTCGCTGGCCCGGCGTCGCCGGCGTCGCGCTGATCGATTCGGCGCTTCTGCCGGCGTCGCTGGGATCGCTCGACGATCTGCGCTTCGCCGCCGCCAAGCAGGGCGCCGATGTGCTGTTCGTCTATTCGGTCGAAACCCGCTTCGACATCGGCGGTACCGTCTTGCCGCCACAGTCGCCGCTGCAGCCGGGCAAGGCCCCGGACGGCGCGATCGTCCATGCCGACGCGCAGGCGCAGTTCATCGACGTGCGCACCGGTCAGCTCGACGGCGTTGCCGCCGGCAGCACGACGCTCGCCGATCTCGCCGCGAGCTGGGCCACGCCGCAGGCGCTGGACGGCAAACGGCTCGACGCCGAGCGGGCGGCCCTGACGCAACTGCTCGGGGACGCTGCGCGGTCCTGGACGGCGCTCGCCGGGCCGGGTGCGCGCTGAGCGCGCCCCGCGCCTTACCTTACTGGCTGCGTGGGCTGCGGCGACGTCGGAGTGGTTGTCGCCGCCGGCGGATCGCTCGACGACGGGCTGCTCGCCTTCTCCGCGGCTGCCTTCGCTGCCGCGGCGCGCGCCTGTTCCTCCGGCGTCGGCGGCAGTTCTTGCACCGGCAGCGTCACCGCACTGATGGCCGAGGGATCGTCGCGCAGCCTGACGTAGAGGTGGCCGTCGACGGGACGCGGCACCAGCATGGTCGTTTCGGTGAAGCCATCCGGCACCTGCGCGGGGTGCGAGAACGACGCGTCGCCGGCGACCGAATCGATCAGGAACAGGTCGCTGCCGTCGAGCTTGCACGCGAGTTCCGGCGTCGCCGGGCACGTGAGCTCCTTCAGCGCCGGCAGGCGCACCAGCGTGGCCAGCGACTGCCAGTCGCTCGCGGTGCCGTTGACGACGGTGCGGAACTGCAGCGGCCCGAACGCCGATGCACCGAACGTCTGGGCCGGATCCAGCGTGGCGACGGCGACCTTGGCGTTTTCGAGCCGGATGCCGCCGCCGGCGACGCTCAGCGTCGTCGAGAACGACTGGTCGGCTGCCGCGATTTCGATGGTCTGGTCGCGCGTGAACGCGGTCGGAATCTTCGCGCGCACCGAAAACGTCAGTCGGGCGTCCTGCGGCAGCTGCTTGGTGCCGACCAGTTCGATGTGGCTGTCGCTGCTGGTGCGCGACGCCTGCACGCTCTTGCCGATCAGCGTCAGCTGCGGGCGCGCGGCGTCGACGGTCACGTCGAGGCGCACGACGCGGCCGTCCTTGAGCGCGAGCCGGGCGGGCACCGTGCTGCCGGCCGCGAACGTCGCCGCGCCCTGCGTGTCGGTCGTCGTCATCACGAGACGATCCATGCCCTTGTCGGTGCTCAGCTCGCCCGGACTGAAGCTCACCGAGCCCAGCGTCAGGCCGGTGACGAGATCGAGGCGGTTGCCGCTGAGCACGCCGTGCGCGTCGCCGGCATGGATCGTGAAGCCGTCAAAGCGGCCGGCGTTCAGATAAGCCTGCAGGGCGATCGGCTGTGGCTGGTTGACGCCGTATTGCGAAACCAGCAGCGTCATCGCGCCGGGCGATGCGTCCTGCAGCGGCAGCTTCACCTCGACCGTATGTGGTGCGACGACTTTCCACTCGGCCTGCAGCTCCTTGCCGGCCGGGTCCTTGAGCATGATGGTGTCGACGCAGTTGACGCTGTCGGCCTGCAGGTGAATCACTTCCTGGCGGCCGACGTAGAGTGTGTTGTCGTCGCTGTCGGCCAGCGACAGGCTCTTGGTGTGCGCGTTGCGCAGCTGGAAGCCCGGCCCCTGGTAAGGCTCGAAGCCCCAGTAGCCCTGCAGCGAGGCGCGCACGGTATCGCCGAGCGCCGCGCCGCGCAGGTTCGACGTGTCGACGACGTAGCCGCCCTGCGTGCCGTCGGCCTTGGCCGGCAGATAGATCGTCTGGCCGTCGTCGCCGGTCACGGCGAGCGTGATGTTGTGTGCGTAGTCGGTCGAGAACGCCAGCGGCGCGCCCTCGACCGGCAGTATCAGCGACGTACGGTTCGCACAGTAGATTTCGTTGGGGTCGACGGCGTGCAGCGGCGGCAGCTGCGCCTGCTCGACGGCCGGCAGCGCGATCACCAGCACCGATTTCGGATTGTGGAATGACGGCGCCGCGTTCAGCGTCAGCTTGAGCCGGCTGCCATCGTGCGACGACAGCGCCGGAATGTACTGATAGCTCGCGGTATGGAACGAGTCGAAGATGCGCGCGATGTCGACGATCGACGAAATGTACGGGCTGTAGTATCCGTAGCCGGCTTCCGGCGTGGCGCTGGCGGCGAGCACCAGATCGGCGCCCGGTCCGTTGGCGAGCGCCTCGACGATCGACGTGCTGTGGCCGTCGTTGAGGATCAGCGCCTCCTGGCCCTGCATCAGGCACGGCGCCTGCAGCTCGGGAATCTTGTCGAGGCATTTGTCGTCGACCTTGATCGCCAGGCTGCGCGCCAGGAGCGGCGCGGTGTCCTTGATCTTGTACGGGTCGTGCGTGCTGAGATAGCGCACCGCGTCGATATAGCGATCGAGACGCGAACGATCGAGCGCGGCCTGGTTGAGATCCTGCGAGGCGCGCACGAACGCGCCGGGCCGGCCGCGCACGGCGCTGATCAGCGTCTGCAGATCGCCGCCGGTCTCCGGCGCCATGAAGACCAGGACCTGCTGCGCGCCCTCCGGCACCGTGATGTCCAGCCCGCTGTGCGCGCAGGGATCCATCCAGGTCTTGCACTCGAAGAACCAGCTTTCCGGCGGCGGGTTGGTCGCGCCGCGCAGGAACACGGCGACCGTCAGGTAGTGCGCCGACTGCGTCGCCGGCAGCTCGGGCTTGATCCACAGCTGATCGCCGACGGCTAGATTCGGCACTTCGGAGACCGGCAGGATCTTGCCGCCGCGCTTGACGACGACGTCGAGCGAGGGGCCGGTGAGATCGAAAGCCGCCGGCGTGGCGGCAGCGGCCGTGCTCAGCAGCAGGCCGGCAATCAGGACACAGCAGCGGAAAACCATGTCGGAATTCGAGCCTCGGGCAGGTTTGCTTTGGATAGGGCGTCGTACGCGAAGTTCACGGGTGTCGGCGCTGATTTTCGCACGGCTGTCTGAACGGTGGCGGTGTCGTCAGGGCCGCAAGGCCGGCGCAGCGGCGTAAAAGAAGCTTCTTTTGGTGGTTTTCATGCCTCTCGCGCGTACTGAGGAGCGCAAAACTGGGGCGCGCTGCCTCGCCGCAGCGCGCGCCGGCCTCGAAACTGATTTTCGAAGCAGTGGGTCGCGCGCCTTCGTCGGGCGGCGCCGGCCGTGCGCGTCAGCCGTTCGCCGCCATGTGGTACTTGACGCCGCCCTTGTCGTTGATCACGCCGAAATACTCCTCCGGCGCGAACGCATCGACCTCGATCGCTTCGAGGCGCGCGGCAAGCGCCTCCTTGAGCTGCTGCGCCTCGCGGGCATTGATGATGCCGGCCTGCACCGCCTGGTCGGCGATCTCGCCCGGCGCGTGGCCGCGCGGCAACTGTCTGGCGCGCTGCGCTTGTGCGACGCGCTCGTGCAGATCCTGCGTCTGGCCGATCAGCCTGAAGGCGCGCAGCAGGCGGCCGATGCCGAGTTTCGCGTCGGTCGGCAAGAAGACGTTCTCGGCGAGGCGCTCGTACTGCGCGCCGTACTGCTGGATCGTGCGCGCGGCGCGCGCCGACAGCGCGTCCTTCGGCGGCGTGCCGACCGGATTGGCGCGCACCTCGAAGGCGATGAGGGTCTTCATGACCGCGCCGAGCGGGCCGTCGAAATTGCTGTAGATGCCGACGAATGCGTCCTGCACCTGTGCCAGCGCGTATTCGCAGGCGTACTGCACGAGCGGCAGGTCTTCGGCGCGGCGGCCTTCGGCTTCGAAGCGGCGCAGCGCGCCGAGCGCGAGGATTTGCCAGGCGAGCGCGTCGGCGAAGCGGCCGGTCAGCTTGCCGCGCGCCTTGAGCTTGCCGCCGATCGCGAACATCGCCAGATCGGTCAGCACGCCGAAGCGCGCCGCCGACCAGCCGATGCGCTTGTAGTACGGGCGCGTTTCGGGCGCGACGTCCGGCACCTTGACGAAGGCGCCGCGCGTCAGCCAGTGCCACTCGGCGCGGAAGATGCCGCCGATGCAGTGGCCGATCCAGCCGAGCAGGTTCTTGCGGAACGCCGCCACGTCGCTGTTCTCGACGGCGCGCACGACGTTCAGCGCATACGGATGGCAGCGCGTGGCGCCCTGGCCGAAGATCATCAGCGTGCGCGTCATGATGTTGGCGCCTTCGACGGTGATCGACACCGGCGCCGATTTGTAGGCCATGCCAAGGATGTTGTTCGGGCCCTGCATGACGCCGGCGCCGGAGAACACGTCCATCGCATCCGTCACCAGCTGGCGGCTGATGTCGGTCGTGTAGGCCTTCATCACCGATGACACGACCGGTGGCTGGATACCGTGATCGACCGCCGTGCAGCCGAACACGCGCGCGCCTTCCATCATGTACGACAGTGCGGCGATCTTGCCGATCTTGTCCTCGACGCCTTCCATGTGGCCGATCGGAATGCCGAACTGCTGGCGCACGATCGAGTACGCGCCGGCCGTGATCGCCGCGACGCGCGCCGCGCCGACTGCGCCGGCCGGCAGCGACACCATGCGGCCGCCGGCGAGCTGCTCCATCAGCATGCGCCAGCCCTGGCCGGCGTAGTCGACGCCGCCGATGATGTTGTCGACCGGCACCACCACGTCCTGGCCGAACAGCGGGCCGTTGTAGAACGGATCGCCGATCGGATCGTGGTGATCGCCGCTCGTGAAGCCCGGCGTGCCTTTGTGGATCATTACGCAGGTGATGCCGATGTCACCATCGGGATGGGCCGCGCCTTTGCCGAGCAGATGCTCCGGGTCCTTCAGGCGGCAGGCCAGCGTCACCAGATTGGCGATCGGCGCCAGCGTGATGTAGCGCTTGCGGAAGTTCAGGCGGATCTTCAGCGCGCCGTCGCTGTCGCGGAACACCAGCCCTTCCGCCTTGATGCTCGCCGCGTCCGAGCCGGCGGTCGGCTCGGTGAGCCCGAAGCACGGCACGTACTCGCCGCTCGCCAGCTTCGGCAGGTAGGCCAGCTTCTGCGCTTCCGTGCCGTAGTGCTTCAGCAGCTCGGCGGCGCCGAGCGAGTTCGGAATGACGACGAACGTGCCGATCGTCGCGTTGTAGCCGCCGAGCTTGGCCATGATCGTCGAGATCGCCAGCGTCGAGAACTCGAGGCCGCCGTACCGCTTCGGAATGAGGAAGGACATGAAGCCCTTCTTCTTGATGAATTCGATCACCTCGTCAGGAATGCGCTTGGTGCGCTGCACTTCGTAACGGTCGAACATCGCCAACAGCTCGTTGACCGGGCCGTCGAGGAAGGCCTGCTCCTCGGCTGTCAGCCGGCCGTACGGCTGCGCGAGAATTTTCCCGAAATCGGCCTTGCCGCCGAAGAACTGGCCGTCGATCCAGACCGAGCCGGCTTCGAGCGCCTGGCGCTCGGTGTCCGAGATCTGCGGCAGGATCCGCTTGGCCTGCATCCATGACATCAGTGTCTTGAACATCAGCCTCTCCTGGAAGAAAGCGAAACTGTTGCGCCAACGACATTGCATGGGTATGGCTGTGCTGCGCGTGGCGGCACGTCGCGACTGCCAGTCGGCTGTCGCCGTCGAGGGTCGACCGCCATCCCAAGTGCACGCTTGCCGCGACCGAGCCGACGCGCGATCGCGCGTCGGAAGGCCGGGCGGCCTTTCCGGATGAAGGTAATTGAAATTACCATCAGCGCCATCCGAGGTCCGGTGCAGGGTCCGCGGGACGGGCCATCCCGCGACTCGATGGCAGCGACTTTATGCAGTGGTGTGCAGGGGGTCAACGCTGTTGCGCTTGCGGCGCCCGGTGCGTAAGAAAAATTACTTGAATAGCGTGGGAAGACGAAAGATGCGACGCAGCGATGCCGTGGTGGCCGATCGCCGGCAACTCGACGTCGGGACCAAGGCGCGAATCGAGCAGGCCGTGCTCGAGGTGTTTGCCGAACGCGAATTCCATCGCGTCGGCTTGATCGAGATCGCGCGCGCCGCGAACGTTTCGCTGCAGACTCTCTACAAGTATTACGGCGGCAAGGAAGCGCTGCTGTTCGCCAGCCTCGACGTCTGGCTCGGCAAGCTGGCGACGCGGATGATCGATCATCTGCAAGGCATCGAGGACGACAAGGAACGGCTGCGCAAGGTGTTCTGGGTCTGCCTCGATTTCTACGAGCGCCATCCGAAGCTGATGCAAATGCAGATGAGCTCGGTCTACGTCAACACCTGGCGCAAGCACGAGCAGTTCGACAATCCGCAGCTGCTCGGCACGTTCATGAAGGTGCTGCGCGAAGGCCGGGAGAAAGGCGTGATCACCGACGAGGTCGACGAGAAGTACGTGCTCGACTTCATCATGGGCACGCTCGCGCGCGTGATCCAGATGCACGTGCATCGCGGCATGCGCGAACCGCTGGTGGCGCAGGCCAATCCGTTGTTTGAGATGCTCTGGCGCGCGATCGCCAAGCCCCGCGCTTGATCCACCGCTTTGGTCCGTGGCGGCATGTGAGACGGCCGCGTCGATTCTACGAGTTGAAAGCGCAGGCGGTGCGCGGCGCAACGCTTTCCGCCGGAATGAACGATCGAACAATTATTTGAATGGGCGCGCCGCCGCAGGCGTGATAAGTTCAAAAAATAGAGCCCGGACCCAGTAAAAGAAAACGGTACCCCAACGGGCCGGCGCTATCGGGAGGAGGGAGACATGACGCTACGGGGATTCGCCGCCTTGCTCGCGGTGGGCGCGGCTGTAGTGATGCTGGGACTGCTGCTGCGCACGACGCTCAACGCCGATGCCGGCGTCGACCGGCATCGTGCCCGACTGCAACAGCTTTCAACGCTGTCGACCCTGCACGAAGAGCTCGAAGGCGACGTCGCGGCGGTGCTCAGCGAGCCCGGCACCGATCCTGCGATTCTGCAGCAGCGCTACGCCAAGCTGATCGCGGCGCGCAATACGCTGAACAGCGCGGCGCCGGGCTTCACCGGCTTGTCGGCGTCGATCGACGCGAGCCTCAAGCATTATCTCGACGTATCCGACGCGCAGCTGGCGCGCATGGCCGCGTATCGGAAATGGCAGACCGGCTTCACGGCCGGCTACCGCCAGTTCGATCTCGCGACGTCGGCCGCGATCGCCGCCGATCCAGCGGCGCCGCTGGCGAAATACGCGACCGATCTGCTGCCGCTGTTGCGCGAATACTGCAGGGCGCCGACCGCCGAGAACGCGGCGCAGCTGATGCGGCAGCTGGCGCGCATCGACAGCGAAGCGCGCAGCCTGCCGGCTTCGAACAAGCTGCGCGCGCCCTATGTGGCCTTGAGTCCGGCGGTGATCGCCGTGCTGACCGCGCGCGATCAGGGCGTCGCGCTGGCCGCGCCGCTGACGGCGGCCGATTCGCGCGTCGCCCTGCAGCAGCTGCAGGAGCGCTACGAAAACGCATACCGTGGCCTCGCGCAGCGCGGCGAGCGCTACCGTCTGGTGCTGGTCGCCTATGCCGTGGCGCTGCTGATCGCCTTCGGCGTCATCGGTCTGCGCCTGCGTCTGAGCTTCAACGAGCTCGACCAGCTCAACGGCGCGCTGCAGAAGGCCAACGAAGGCCTCGAGCGCGACGTCGAAGCGCGCACGGTCGATCTGCGCAAGGCGCTCGACGACCTGCGCCTGCAGCAGGCGCAGCTGATCCAGTCGGAGAAGATGGCCTCGCTCGGCCAGATGGTCGCGGGCGTCGCGCACGAGATCAACACGCCGCTCGGCTACGCGCGCAGCAACGTCGGCGTCGTGCGCGAATCGCTGGTGATGGTCGACGACCTGTTCAAGGCCTATGAAGGCTGCGTGCAGGCGCCGCCGGAGGCGCGCGAACCGTCGCTGCGCCTGCTCGCGCAGTGTCGCGCCAGCTGGGATCCGCGCGAAGGCATCGCCGAATTCGCGGCGCTGCTCGACGATGCCGAGCACGGCTTCGAGCAGATTTCCGAGCTGGTCATGAGCCTCAAGGACTTCAGCCGCGTCGATCGTTCGAAGACCGAGCTGTTCGATGTCAACGAGGGCCTGGAAACCGCGCTGAAGCTGTGCCACAACCAGATGAAGGGCCGCATCGGCGTCGAGCGCGATCTGCAGATCGTCGAGCCGGTTCTCTGCGCGCCGTCGCAGCTCAACCAGGTCTTCATCAACATCCTCAACAACGCCGCGCAGGCGATCGACGGACCGGGCACAATCACCGTGCGCAGCCGCGATCTGGGCGACCGCGTGGTGGTCGCGATCCGCGACAGCGGCATCGGCATGGACGAGGAAACCCAGCGGCACATCTTCGAGCCGTTCTTCACGACCAAGCCGGTCGGACAGGGCACCGGGCTCGGCCTGTCGATCGTGTTCCGCATCGTCGAGGACCACGGCGGCAGCATCGAGATCGACTCGGCGCCGGGCGCCGGTACCGAGTTCCGCGTCATCCTGCCGCGGCGTCGGCCCGCGCCCGTCGAAGTCGCGGCCGAGGAGGAGGCGATCGCATGAACATCGAAGCGGACGCGACGTCGCGGCCCTGCGTGCTATGCGTCGACGACGAGCCGCGCATCCTGATCGCCCTGAAGGCGCTGTTGCGCGCGCAGTACGACGTGCTGACGGCCGACAACGGCGCCGCCGCGCTGGCGATCCTGCGCAGCCGGCGCGTCGACGTGCTGATCAGCGATCAGCGCATGCCGGCGATGACCGGCGTCGAAGTGCTGCGCCAGGCACGCGAGATTCAGCCGGGCACGATCCGCCTGCTGCTGACCGGCTACTCCGATCTGAACGCCATCATCGGTTCGATCAACGAAGGCGAGATCTTCCGTTTCGTCAGCAAGCCGTGGGCGAACGACAGCCTGCGCGGGACGGTCGCGGCGGCGGTCGACGCCGCCGGCGTCGAGCACGCCGAGCCGGCCGGGCACGCGGTGGCCGATGGCGGGCCGTCGGCGTCGGCGGGGCCGGGCGTGCTGATCCTCGATCACGATCCGGCCGGGCGCACGGCGCTCAAGGACGCGCTCGGCGGCGACTGGCGGGTGCACGAAGCCGGCTCGTTCGAAGAATGCGTCGCCGCGCTCGAACAGCATCGCATCGGCGTGCTGATGACCGAGATCGTTGTCGGCAGCACGACGGTGACGGCGCTGCTCGCCGAACTGCGCCGCCAGCAACCCGCGTTGGTCGCCGTGGTGGTGACCGGCCAGGCCGGCGCCGGCCACGCGATGGACCTGATCAACTACGGGCAGATCTACCGCTTGCTGCAGAAGCCGGTGAAGCCGAGCCTGGTGCGCGGCACGGTGGCGGTGGCGATGCGGCGTTTCGAGATGCTCGGCAGCCGTCCGGAGCAGGTGCGTCGCGTGGCACCTGCCGCGCCGCCGCCGGCGATCACGGCCGCGCTCGAAAAGACCGGCATCCTCGCGCGCCTGCGTCGGCTGTGGCGGCGCGACGACGTCGCCTCGGCCTGAGAGGCTGGCCTGCGCGCTTGCGGGGACGCGCTAGCGGTTGAGCTTCCAGGTGAAACGCACCTGCGTCCAGGCGGTCTGCGCGACGCCGCCGAGCGTGGCCGGCGCGAAGCGGCAGCGGCCGAGCGCCTTGGCGGCGGCGTTGTCGAGCTGGGCGTAGCCGCTGCTCTTGTCGACGCGCTGATCGAGCACGCGGCCCTGCGCGTCGATCTGGAAGCCGAGGATGACCTGACCCTCCTGCTGCAGGCGTTCCGCCGACGCCGGATATTCCGGCGGGGCGCAGCTGTCGTTGATGATGCGCGCCGGGACGAGTTCCGGCGCGGATACTGCGGCCACCGCGCTGCTCTTCATGGCGGTCACGGCCACCGCTGATTCGCTGCTGGCGCGCGCCGATTTCGCCGACGCCGCCGCGAGCGCCGCCGCCTGTGCCGCGAGCTCGCGCTGGCGGCGGTCGAGATCCTGACGCTCGCGCTCGCGCTGCTGCGCGGCGGCCGATGCCGCTTCGACGTTGCGTTGCTCCTGCTCGCGCGCGTGCTCGAGTTTGCCGACCTCGCCGTCGAGCTGCCCTTGCCAGTCGTTCGCCGGTGCGGCCGCATGGATGGCCGCGCTGGTGGCCGGTGCGGCGCGCGCGGCGTCCGAATCGTTGCCGCGATCGCCGCGGCTCGCCAGCCAGATGCCGGCGCCGGCGACGGCGCAGACGCCGATCAGTGTGGTGGTGATGAACTGTTCGGCCGAACGGCGCGCAGCAGGCGCGCGCGCCACGGTGCCGCCGGATGGGGCCTGGAACGGGTTCATGAGCGATCGCTCCTCGTGTCGCCGATCGCGGGCCGACGCATCTGCGTCTTCGTCATAGCAGCCTCCCCACTGTCCTGACGATGAATAGCGCGACACGTTAGCGCGTGGCGGCGCCGAAGAAAACCGCGCGTTGGCCGCAGCGACGCTTATTGGCCGCTCCACGCACCGACCGTGCGCGCGCAGACGAAGAGGCCGAGCCCGATCAGCACGACGCCCATCGCGCGATCGATGCGGTGTGCGTGGCGGTGCAGCGCGCCGCGCAGGCCGGCGTGCGACAGCAGCAAGGCGAGGCTGGCGAACCAGGCGAAGGTCGTCAGCGGCAGCCACAGCGCCAGGGCGATCATCAGGGGCGTCGACACCGGGCCGCTGACGATGGCGCTGAACAGGGCGACGAAGAACAGCGTCGCCTTCGGGTTCAGCAGATTGGTGGCGAGGCCGGCGGCGAAGTGGCCGCGGTGGCCGTCGGGCGCGGCGCGCGGCGCATCGTCGCCGGGCAGCGGCTGCGCGCCCAGCGCCCGGCCACCGATCCAGATCAGGAACGCGGCGCCGGCGAGCGCGATTCCGTTCAGCGCCGACGGCACGGTGCGGATCAGCCAACCGAGGCCGAACAGGCCGCAGGCGACGTGGAAGACGATGCCGCTGCCGATACCGGCCGCCGTCCACACGCCGGCGCGACGGCCGTGGGCCAGCGACTGGCGCACGACGATCGCGAAGTCCGGTCCAGGGCTGACCACGCCGAGCGCGTGCGCGGCGGCGACGGCGCCGAACATCGCGAGGCCGCTAGCGGTTGCCAAGGTCGGCTTCCTCGCGGTCCCAGCCCGGCCACGGCCCGTCCGGTGCGGCGAGCCGTTCGACAGGCTTCGTCTCCTGGTGATAGCGCACGAGGCCGCGCGCCTCGTAGTTGGCGAGCGCGTGCGGGCCGTCGAGCGAGCAGGTATGGACCCAGACGCGCCGCGCGCCCATCTGCCAGGCGCGCTCGATGCCGACGCCGAGCAGATGGCCGCCGAGGCCGCGGCCGCTGAACTCGCGCATCAGCCCGAAGTAGGCGATCTCGACGTCATCGCCGGCTTGCTTTTCCAGCTCGACGTAGCCGGCCGGCGTGCCCTGCACGTACAGCACCCAGGTCTGCACTTGCGGCCGATCGAGCCAGCGCATCCAGCGCGCGTACGACCAGCCGAGGCGGTCGCGCCAGTGCCAGTGGCCGCCGACGGCGCTGTAGAGAAAGCGGTTCAGCATCGGCAGCGGTGCTTCGGCGCGCATGACCAGCGGCGCGGGCCGTGGCACCGGCGCGCGGCGCAGCGCGTCGGGGCCCAGCATCTGCAGATACCAGGTGGTGACTTCGTCGCGCAGCGTCGGCGTCGTCTCAGGCGGCATAGGTCGCGTCGAGGTAGGCGAGGATCGCGGCCGATTCGTATATCTCGCGGCCAGCCCCCTGGCCGGCGTTGGGATCAATCAGGTACGGCACCTGGACATGCCGCGTGCGGGCGAGCAGCCGTCGACGGTTGCGGCTTGTGCCCTTCGGGCCCTTGAACAGGCGATCGCGCCACGACGGCGGGCCGATGTCGCTCAGGCGCGCCTTGCCGGTGCTGCGCAGCAGATACGGCAGCTCGAGCTCGCAGAGCCGCTCGCGGACCAGGCGCGAGTACGGGCTGGCCTCGAAGCTGTACAGCTCCAGTGGCTGCGCCGGCGCTCGCGACGCGCGCACGCGCAGGCCGCGGCCGAACTGGGCCGCGCTCGCCAGCATCGAGCCGGCCAGATGCGCGGCGCGCGCCAGCCCGCGCGTGCCGCCGGCGCGGCCGTCGTAGGTCTCGGCGAGGTATTCGACGATGTCGGCCGACTCGTACAGCGTGCGGCCGGTGTTCGGATCGACGAGCAGCGGGAACTGCGCCTTGCCGGCGGCGGCGATGGCCTGCGGGCGGAAGCGCTGGCCGCCTTTCGGGCAGGGCTGGATCAGCACGTCGAGATCGAGCTCGGTCAGCGCGTCGCGGACCAGGCGGCAGTACGGGCAGGCCTCGATGTCATAGAGCCGCAGCGGCTCGACCGGCTGGCGGTAGGCCGGGCGCAGGGCCATGGCGCCGCGCCAGGCGGCAAACGTGCTGACCAGCACGGAACGGGTCACAGCCAGTACATGCATCGCGGGGTCCGGACGTCGGGGGCGGCGGGCGGCATTTTTAAACGGTTTCGCGCGCTGCCGCATCTATGTGCCGACGAGGACGAGAACGATGACGGCGATCAGCGCAACCCGCGGCGAAGCGTGTACGACCCTCTGGTCTCCGGCGGCGACCGTCGATGCTAGGCTGCGCGGTCACGGCGGCCGGCCGGTCGCGCCGGGGGTGGCGACGGTGCAGCAGAACGCGATGCAGCGGGACGATGCCGAATGGGTGAGCCGCGCCGCGAAGGGCGACGCGCGCGCGTTCGAGCATCTGTACCGCCGCCACGTGGCACGCATCCACGGCCTGTGCCTGCGCCTGGTCGACGGCGACCGCGCCAGGGCCGAGCAATGCACGCAGGATGCCTTCGTGCGCGCCTGGGAGAAGCTCGGCAGCTTCCGCGGCGACGCGCAGTTCTCCACCTGGCTGCATCGCCTGACGGTCAATCTCGTGCTCGGCGAGCATCGCCTGCTGAAGCGCTGGGTGACGTTCGAGGACGCGGCCGGCGGGGCCGAAGGCGGCGCAGCCTCCGGTGCGGCGATCGGCGAGCATCCGCAGCAGCGGCTCGGCGACCGGCTCGACCTGGAGCGCGCGCTGGCGCGCCTGCCGAAAGGCGCGCGCGCGGTCCTGATGCTGTACGACGTCGAGGGCTATGCTCACGAAGAGATCGCCGAGCTGACCGGCATCGCCGTCGGCACGTCGAAGGCGCAGCTGCATCGCGCCCGCAAACTGATGAGGGAATGGTTGTCATGAACGCGCAGCACGAATCCGGGACGCAGGACCGCGAAGGCGACGACGCGCCGCTGGCAGCATTGCGCGGCTACGGCGTCGGCGTCGAGCCCGGGCGCGATCTGTGGCCGGGCATCGAAGCGCGCATCGCGCCGCGCCGCCGCGGCGGCGCGAACGCCTGGATGGGCCTTGCCGCCGCGGCCTGCGTCGCGGTCGTCGCCGGTCTCGCCGTGCTGCGGCCGCTGCCGCCGCCCGATGCGCCGTCGGCGCCGCGATCGCCGCAGGCCGCGGACGTCGAATGGCCGATGCCGGACCTGCAGGCCGTCCCCGGCAGCCGCGCGCTGGTCAAGGCCAATCTGCAGCTGTCGCGCAACTCCGAGGCGCAGATCCGCAAGGCGCTGCAGCAGGACCCGGATTCGGCGTCGCTGCGCCGCCTGCTGACGACGACCGAGGCGCGCAGCGACGAACTGCGCCGCCTGCTCGCCGCCCAGGCCACCTGATTCATTTTCGACGGTCGGACGATGACCCGGAGCCCTTCATGAAAATGCACGAGATCCCCGCGAAGGCGATCGCCGCCCTGCTGCTCGGTGTGCTGCTGGCGGCACCGGCCGGGGCGCGCGACGGCTCGCCGATCAACGAAACGCGCGCGCTGGCCGCCGATGGCGCGGTCAGCGTCAACAACATGGCCGGTTCGATCGTGGTGAAAGGCTGGGATCGCAACGAGGTCGCAATCAGCGGCACGCTCGGCGCCGATGCCGAGCGGCTCGAGATCAGCGGCGACGGCAAGGCGCTCAACGTCAATGTCCATTATCCGAGCCACCGGCGCGGCGGCGTCGACGATACCTATCTCGAGCTGCGCGTGCCGGCCCGTGCGCGGCTGCAGCTCGACGCGGTCAGCGCCGATGTCGCCGTCGCCGGCACCAGCGGCGCGATCACCGCCAAGAGCGTCAGCGGCGACGTGCGGCTCGACGTCGGCAGCGGCGAAATCAATGCGAGCACCGTCAGCGGCGATCTGACCGTCAAGGCGCCGTCGTTCAAGACCGCGCTGAACTCGGTCAGCGGCGATCTGTCGGCGATCGGCGTGCGCGGCACGCTGAAAGCCGAGACGATCTCCGGCGAGTTGGCCGTGCAGGGCGGCGCGTTCCGCGACGTGTCGGTGCAGAGCGTGTCGGGCGACCTGCATCTCGATCTGGCGCTCGAGGGCAGCGCCAGACTCACCGCCGAAACGCTGTCCGGCGATATCGATCTGCAGCTGCCGAAGGCCCCGGACGCACGGCTGACGATGAAGACCTTCAGCGGCGATCTGCAGAACGGCTTTGCGTCCGGCGGCAATGACGGCGATCGTCGCAAGATGTCGACGACGCTCGGCGCCGGTCGCGGCGACATCGACTTGCATACGTTCAGCGGCGACATCCGCATCGCGCCGGTCAGGCGCTGAAGACGCGCGGGCGCGGGGATCGATGTCCGCCGCGCCCGCGCGCCGCTTCAGAACGTCGCGCGCAGCGTCAAGCGCACGTCGCGGCCCGGCAGCACGACGTCGTCCTTGTTGAGCGCGACGGCGTTGCGCTCGACGCGGTTCGTGAGGTTGTGGCCGACGAGCATCACTTCGAGCCCCGGCGTGCCGTCGAGCGGCCGCCAGCCGAGCTGCGCATCGAGCGAGGCGTAGCCCGAGGTCGGCGTCTCGAACGCGGCGGTGTCGTGGCGCGCGCCGGTGTACTTGAGCAGGAAGCCGCCGTCGAAGCTGCTCTTGTCCCAGTCGATGCCGCCGCCGACGTGCCAGGGCTCGACGCGCGGCACGGGACCGCCGCCGTCGGACAGCGTGGCGTGCACCCAGTCCGCGAGCAGCTTGGCCGAGAAGCTGCCGGCCGCGCCGTTCCACAGCGCGATGTTCGATTTACCCTCGGCGCCGTAGAAGGTTGCGCCGGCCTGCGTGTAGTCGAGCTGCTTGAGATCGTGGTCGTCGTCGGACGCGGTCTGGCAATCGCCGTCGTCGTCGCAGTACTCGCCGGTGAGCGCGCCGTAGACGTAGTTCTGGAATTTCGCGCCCCAGAGCGAGCCCTCGAAGCGCGCGCGCTCCGTGCGCACGCGCAGCGTGCCTTCGAGCGAGTTGGCGCGCTCGATGCGCAGCGAAGGATCGCCGGTTTCATAGGTGTCCGGGCCGTCGTGACCGCCCTGCGCGTACAACTCCGTGACCGCCGGCGTGCGGCCGGCGCTCGACAGCGTGAGGCCGAGGCGCACGGCCTGCGAAGCGTCGAACACGAGACCGAGCGAGCCGCTGACCGGCGTGAAGTTGCGCGAGACCGACACGTTCGTGTGCGGCGCCGTGCCGTCGATGCTCGCGCTTTCGACGCGCGCGCCGGCCTGCAGGCGCAGCGCCTCGCTCAGCGGCGCTTCGGTGAACGCGAAGCCGGCGTAGTTGTGCGAGAGCGTCGGGAGCAGGTACGAGGCGTCTTCGCCGAGCGCCGAGTAGTTGCGGCCCTGCAGCTGCACGCCGAGCGCCGAGCGCGACAGCGGCCCGACGGCGCCGAACAGCGCCTCGCTGCGCGCCTCCCATTCCTTGTTGCGGAAAGTCGAGTCGACGCTGCCGTCCGGCTCGTTCTCGGTGTGCTGATAGTTGGCATAGCCGCCGTCGACGGTGATCGTCTGCAGGGCGCCGGCATTGACCGCGAACGAGGAGCGCAGCAGCTCCTTGGTTTGCTGCATGTCGATGTAGGTCGTGTCGCTCGGGATGCCGTAGCGCTGGTCGGTGTGAATGCTGGCGATGCCGATGTGGTTGGCGTTGTCGGCGCCGAAGAAGTACGAGCCGCCGCCCGCGTAGCCGTCGCCGTGGAAGAACGAATTGCCCTGCGTGCCGCCGGGGATGTCGTAATCGTCCGTGTGGCGGCCGTAGCCGTCGGCGTGCAGCGCGAACTGGCCGAGGCGCGCGTCGATTTCGCCGGCGCCTTGCCGCGCGTCGGCGTTGCTGCCGTAGCTGGCGTTCAGCTCGCCGCTGAGCGGCTGGTCGGGCAACGCGAACGGCACGCGGTTGTCGACCGAGTTGACGACGCCGCCGATCGCCTGGCTGCCGTAGCGAAGCGTGCCGGCGCCGCGCACGACTTCGATGCGCTGCGAGGACAGCGGATCGATCGGCACGCCGTGGTCGGGGCCGATGTCCGAGACGTCGAAGCTGCCGATGCCGTCCTCGAGCACGCGCACGCGGTCGGCGTCGAAGCCGCGGATCACCGGCCGGCTCGCGCCCGCGGCGAAGCTCGTGGCGCTGACGCCGGGCACGTCGGCGAGCGCGTCGGCGAGGTTGGCGCCGCCGTGGCGCAGGATGTCGTCGCGGCTGACGCTGTCGACGATGTTGGCGAGCGCATCGGCGTCCTGCGTGAGCGGCGAGCCGGTCACGGTGACGGTCGGTGTCTTGTCGGTGGATTCGGCGGCCTGATCGTCGGCGCGCGCCGCGGTGCCGGCCAAAGAGAGGACGAGGCAGGAGAGCGCGCCGAGCGGGCGCGGTCTGAAAATCTGGGGCATGAAAAGGTTCTCCGGAAACGCAAGGCAATTCCGTCCGGCGCGAGGCGCGGACGAACGACGGCCCGGCACCGTCATTCGGCGCGGGCTGGTCAGCTCACATCAGGCGGAGAAAGCGGGTGGGGCGCGGCTGTTCGGGCGGGCGAACGGGCGCCGGTCGGCCAGCGAACGGATGCGCGCGACGCTACGCGTAACGGCGTAGCGGGTCGGCGCGGGCAGGGCGGCGGCGGCGGGCGGCAGCGGCGCCGCGTGCGCGATCGCGCAGAGCTCGCAGTGCGCGTCGTCGGGCGTGCTCAGCTCGTGCTGCGAGGCATGGACGATCGCGACGAACTGCGTCGCGACGATCGCCAGCACACTCAGGACATGAACGAGAAACCGCCGCTTCACCTTGACCTCGCCTCGGCTTGTCGATCTACGCTAGCACAGACTCGCGCGGCCGCGCACAGGTTCGTGGTGCGATAGGAGCGCGCGCACGACGCCTTCGTTCGTCGGAAAGTGGCGCCGGTGTCAGTGCCGGAAGTGGCGGATGCCGGTGAACACCATCGCCATGCCGGCCTCGTCGGCGGCGGCGATCACTTCGGCGTCGCGCATCGAACCGCCCGGCTGGATCACCGCGGTGATGCCGGCGGCGGCGGCGGCGTCGATGCCGTCGCGGAACGGGAAGAACGCGTCGCTCGCCATCACCGAACCCGGCACTTCGAGCTTCTCGTCACCGGCCTTGATGCCGGCGATCTTCGCCGAATAGACGCGGCTCATCTGGCCGGCGCCGACGCCGATCGTCATCCGTTCCTTCGCATAGACGATGGCGTTCGACTTCACGAACTTGGCGACCTTGTACGCGAAGATCAGATCGTGCAGCTCGGCCTCGGTCGGCTCGCGCCGGCTGACGACCCGGAGCTGGTCGAGCGTGACGATCTTCGCGTCGACGTCCTGCACGAGCAGGCCGCCGGCGACGCGCTTGTAGTCGAGCGTGGCGCGGCGCCCGGCCGGGAAGTCGCCGCATTCCAGCAGGCGCACGTTCTGCTTGGCGGCGACGGCGTGCTTTGCGGCCTCGCTGATGCGCGGTGCGATGATGACTTCGACGAACTGGCGCTCGACGATCAGCTTCGCGGTTTCGCCGTCGAGCTCGCGGTTGAAGGCGATGATGCCGCCGAACGCCGAGGTCGGATCGGTGCGGAACGCGCGCTCGTAGGCGTCCTGGATGCCCGATTCGTTGACGGCGACGCCGCAGGGATTGGCGTGCTTGACGATCACGCAGGCCGGCTTGGTGAAGCTCTTGACACATTCGAGCGCGGCATCGGCGTCGGCGATGTTGTTGTAGCTCAGCTCCTTGCCCTGCAACTGCGTCGCCGCGGCGACCGTGCCGGGTTCGGCATCGCGCTCGCGGTAGAACGCGGCGCGCTGATGCGGGTTCTCGCCATAGCGCATGTCCTGCAGCTTGTCGAACTGCAGCCCGAGGATTCCCGGAAAGGCGGGCGGCGCAAACGCATCGCGCGTGCCGTCGTCGCGCACGCTCGACAGATACGCCGACACGGCGGCGTCGTAGCGCGCGGTCAGCGCGTAGGTCTTGGTGGCGAGGCGGAATCGCGTCGCCAGCGTCGTGCCGCCGGTGTCGATCTCGGCGAGCACCGCGGCGTAGTCGGCCGGATCGGTCAGCACCGCGACCCAGGCGTGGTTCTTCGCTGCCGCGCGCAGCATCGCCGGGCCGCCGATGTCGATGTTCTCGATCGCGTCCTCGCGCGTGCAGTCAGATCGGGCGACAGTCGCCTCGAACGGATAGAGATTGACGACGAGCAGATCGATCGCCGCGATGCCGTGCTGCTGCATCACGCCGCCGTCGACGTCGCGACGGCCGAGCAGGCCGCCGTGGATCTTCGGATGCAGCGTCTTGACGCGGCCGTCCATGATTTCCGGAAAGCCGGTGTGCGCCGAGACTTCGACGGCGGCGAGACCGGCGTCACGCAGCAGCTTGTAGGTACCGCCGGTCGACAGCAGCTCGACGCCGCGCCGGGCGAGTTCGCGCGCGAACGCGACGATGCCGGCCTTGTCGGAAACGGAAAGCAGGGCGCGGCGCACGGGCGCGCGGTCGGTGGTGGTCATCGGGCGGCGGCTAGCGGGAAGCGGGAGAGGATGATCGGACGCGTGAATCAGTTCTGCGCGTCGGGCTTGATCTTGTGCTGCTTGAGCTTCTTGCGCAGCGTCGCGCGGTTGAGGCCGAGCATCTCGGCGGCGCGCGACTGGTTGCCGTGGCAGTAGCGCAGCGTCGCCTTCAGCAGCGGCGGCTCGACCTGATCGAGGAACAGGTCATAAAGGTTCTTCGGCGCGTGGCCGTTCAGCGTGCGGAAGAAATCGTCCAGGCTGTCGGAGACCGAGTGACCGAGCGGCTTGATGTCCGAGGACCGGAGCGATGACATACGTTGATACTCCAAGACGCGCGAGCAGGAGGATGGCGCGAGTCTGACCAAAAAGGGGGCGGCAATAATACTCTCGTCGTGTCGCGCGCAAAAGCCGAAATGTGACAGCCTTCGCGCCGCTCAGACGCCGGCGGCGGCGAGCGTGTCGTCGATCAGCTTCTGCCAGACCGCGTCCGGCGTCCACACCGCCTGCAAGTCGGCCAGCGCCGCGGCGCGGTCGTCGTCGCGGCGCAGCACGCGATACAGATAGACGAGGGTCGACGCGCGCAGGTTCAGCGCGCAGTGGACCAGCGTGCGCGCGCCGCCGGCGCCGTCCATCAGCGCGAAGAACTGTTCGACATGCCCGGCGGCCGGCGCCTCCCAGGGAATCGGCAGCGCCGCGTAGCGCACGCCGACGGCCTGCCAGCGTGCGGCTTCGTCCGGCAGATGGTTCGAGGACGTCGCCGCGGCGAGATTGATGACGAAGCGGACGCCGGCCTGCGCGAGCACGGCGAACTGTTCGGGCCATGGCTGGCCGGCCGTCAGCAACTGCGCGTCGATGCGGCGCAGGTTGATCAGCGCCGGCCCGCGGCAGCGCGCGGCGAGGCGCGTCCAGCCGTCGCGGCTCGCGTCCGCGTCGAAGTCGAACCACGGATCGTAGGCCGCGCGCACGTCCTCGGCCTGGCGGTCGAGCAGGCCGGCGAGCACGATGCGGCCGCCGGCGCGGATCGAACTGGCGAGGCGCGGCGCCAGCCCGATCAGCGGATTGGCGAGGATGTTGGCGACGACGACATCGGCCGGCAGCGGCACGAAATCTTCGGCGGGCAGGGTGTCGATGCGGTCGGCGACGCCGTTCTCGGCGGCGTTGTCGCGCGTCGCCAGCAGCGCCTGCGGATCGATGTCGATGCAGACCGCGCGTCCGGCGCCGAGCAGCAATGCGGCGATCGCCAGCACGCCGGAGCCGCAACCGTAGTCGAGCACGGTCTTGCCCTGCAGTTCGCCGTTCGCGGCGAGTTCGGCGAGCCATTGCAGGCACAGCGCCGTCGTCGGATGCGTGCCGGTGCCGAACGCCAGGCCGGGATCGAGGCACAGGATCACCGCGTCGGGCTGCGCGACCTCGGCGACCTTCTCGCGCGGCACCACCCACAGGCGCTCGCCGAAGCGCAGCGGCGGGCAGTCCTTCAGCCACACGCGCACCCAGTCCTGATCTTCGATCAGCTCGGTCGCGAAGCGCGCTTCGCCGCCGTCCGGCAGCAGCTCGCGCAGGCTGGTCTGCACGGGTGCGAGATCGGTGCCTTCGACGAACAGGCCGAGCGTGACGGTGTTCGCCCACAAGGGCGTTTCACCGGGCGCCGGTTCGAGCACCGGATCGTCGACCGCGTCGATGAAGCTGACGGCCGCGGCGTCGTGCGCCTGCAAGATCTCGTCGGCGAATTCGGGATGGCGCGTGTGCACGCGCAGCTGGAGCCAGGCCATGTTTTCGTGATGGGTGATTCGTGATGGGTGATGAGTTTGAGGTGCGGTGTGATGAATAACCAATCACTCATCACCCATCACGGATCACGAATCACGCGGGCGGCGAGTTCGCCGCGGGCGAGCACGAGGCGCAGGTCGTCGTCGGCGCCGACCGCCGCCGCATCCGTGATCGCGCGGCCGTCCGCGGCGAGCGCGATCGCGTAGCCGCGTTCGAGCACGGCGCGCGGGCTCAGGCTGGCGAGCATCGCGTCGGCGCGCTCGAGCCGCGCGCGCGCCGCGGCCGCGCGCACGAGACGCTGCGCCTGCGCGCGGCCGC
>JASGFY010000027.1:0-39460 GCA_047605265.1 Solimonas sp. | reverse complement strand
TGGCGCTCGCCGCTTAGCTCCACTTTTGACGACCGCTAAAAGCGGGGGGATTACCACTGGTCGTAGGTCAGCGTCTTTCGCATCGGCTGGGCGATGCCGTTTGCGTCGCAACTCGCGGCTGATGGTGGCTGGCGAACGCCCCAGCGTGCGAGCCATGACTCGCGTGCTCAGCCCCTGCTGACGAAGGCTGGCGATGCTCACCCGGTCTTCCGGCTGGAGATGGCTGTATGTCTTCGAAGTGCCTGGCATCTGCTGACCTTATCGGCGAGCAGGTGTTGTACTTCAGATTTGAATCCGCCCTCAATTTACAGTGGCTTAGTCTCATATCCAGAGCTTAAACCCGGCCTTATCTACTACAGCCCCTTAATATTTCGCTTGAGCTTTGAGGGGCATGCTATTTTTAGTTATTGAATTTATTGAAATTCTGCTTAGAAAGTATAATACTATTGCAATCCATAGTGTTGGATTTATAAAAGGTTGGAGAGAAGCCTGTGCATAAACTGTGTGGATATTCTGCCACGCATATGTTAGAAAAATTGCACTAAACGCTTCACCTCTCTGCACTACTCTTTTTAACTGAACGACTATAAGCCCATATATAGCGCCATAAAAGTACGAGCCAACTATAACACCCGTTATCCCTGCTATCATAATTAACGTCGCCGGTAATGCCGTCGCGAAATTTATTCCCTTCTCCTCATAACCTTCCAGTACTTGCTCAGTAGCTGTTTGTTTCATCGTATAATTGAGGCCATCAAACAGCTCTAAGAATGCACCCGAAGGACCTTCTGTTGCATAATGCTGATAGGCGCTCCAAAATGTATGACCTTGTAGCACTAAAACTCGATACAATATCGCACCGCCAGTGCCTCCAGCGTAACTAGCTAAGCCACGATGCTGAAATTCACTTACGAGTAAAGCAAGAAGGGCTGCGATCCCTATCGCAAGATAGGTGTATTTTTTAACATTTAGAAGTGGTTGATTGCTAGCTTTCATAGCAATTACGTATGAGCCAAGTGCTAATGACAGCCCTAATAGCAAACCATGAAATCTTTGCCCCTCCAAGACGAGTATGCATATATATGAAAGAAATCCAATAGACCCATACCGCTTAGCAGATCTTGAATTATAAACAGCTCCGTGAGTAAACAAAATTCCACAACTTAGTGGAACAAAAAGCATAAGGTCGCCAAAAATCTTCTGTACAGGAATTGCATAAATATCCCAAAAGTTAAACCTGTCAATGCCTGTGGCAGGCAGTGCAATTCTTCTTGTGAGCAAGATATTTAGTGCATGGAGCAAGAGGGCTAAAATAATAAAGATTTTTGCAAGCCCCATTTCCATAGATATTCTTGGATAGCTCAGAGCTTTAACTTTTATTCGACTAAGCTTTCGAACAACCAAGCTTGATGCGGAAAATGTCAATCCAATGGATAGCCAAAATATTAGCCATGAATTCGATTTAAAACTAGTAACTCCTCCTTCTGTAACATAAACAGAAACAAAATCAAGATAAGTGGCTGACAGCGCTTTAGATAATGCGGAGTACAGCAAAACCGACATAAATGTATATTCTGGAAACTTTAAGCATTCTCTAAAAAAAAGAAATATTGATAATCCCCCAAGGGCCGCTATGGATATTCCGTAAGAATAAGTGATATAAATCATCTTAGTTGAAATAGCTTATCAAGTTCGTCAATATTTTTTTTACATACAGCCCAAAGTCGATCTTTGGATTTCTCAATCTCTGAAAAATAAGAATCTCTATTACGGTCGAATTGTCTAATTTTTTCGATCAAATCATCTGCTGCGCTAGCGGCCTTTAATTCAGTTCCCCAATGTGGCTTGCCTATCTCCTTTAGAAAATAAACAAGTTTATCATGAGTAACAACAGGGAAGATCATATTCCCTAATCCATATGGAATCATTTGGGCGTGGCCCCGCATGCCTAGTACAATCGGAATTCTCGTGTAGAGATCAAAAACGTCTTCTGGCGACATGCGGGGCAGCCAGTGATGTTTAAACGGGACGCCAGCTCTCTTTACGTAATTGGCGAATGCGGCATCTTCAAAAGCATGGTACATTAAATGTATTTTCCAGCCATTTTTATGTGCCCATCGAGCAACTTGCACCAACTTTGCCATCTGAATCTCTGTTGCGTTGGGGTCTAAACCAAACCTTAACTCAGCTCGATCGAAAGCTGCATTAATGGCTATCTCTTTTGTATAAGGCTGGCGCAATTGAGGCTTATAAGACGGATAATAGCGATTCAATACAGTAGTAATGCACGGCTGCAATCTGAGTTTCTTTTGTGCGCTTGGTGAAAGATATTCAGCTAGCCGTTCTGCGCTGGGGCTGTTACGTAAGCCGATAAAAGCCGATTTTTCAGCGGTTAGTTCTATATGGTCTTTGAATTTTGAATTAAATTCTAATTGTCCGCGAAATCTGTTATAGCCGACAGCAAAAATACAAAGTGGAATATTAAGTCTCTTTAACGTATTGTAACTAATGTTCCACTGCCACCCAGATAGCTTATCATCCGGCAAAAGCAGTCCGCCCCCTCCCACTAGCATCAGCTTTGCGCGATCATTAAAAAAATCGATATTGGCTGAATTTATTTCCCGCCAAAGCGGCTGTAAATACCAATTTTGTTTGCCAAGCTGATAATCGAAGACCTTCCGAATTGTCAGTGGAAGAGCCATGTCTCCTATGTTATTGCCAGTCGTATGTATGGCGCTATGTGCAATAAATCGGTCAGGCTTTGCAGCCATAATTCGCCGTCCAAGTTCTACTTTTACCGCCCGTGCGGTAAAGGCGGACAGCCGAAGAAATGCTGGTGCCATGTCGGGTATGTCGTGCTTTGCACGCCACATCCCATGAGATGCAATATTGGTTAATGTTCTAAACTTGGTGCTTTTCTTGCTCATTTTAAGTCTGAAATATCTTGTTGTTTGAAGTAGTTGCCTTGCGCCAGCTTTTATATTTGCGATTTAGTATAAATAATATAGAGAAGATAATTATGATGAGGAATGCCAGCTTTAATGTAAATGAGGTTGCGTCAAAGTCGGAAGAATCCAAGCGCTTAATTAATATATTTGCCAGCACAAGAAGGAGCGACAAAGTAATTGGGAGCTTCCAGTTAAATTGAATCGGATCAACTTTTGCGCTATAAAAAAAGGCGGCAATTGCCATGAAGCCAAATGTGAAAATCCAAGTAAGGGGGGGGGCCGATAGGCCGAACTTGGGAACCATTATCCAATTTATTATTAAGCCAAGCGCAGATGGGACCATTGTTATGAAGGGAATGGCAGCGGTTTTCTTCTGATAAAAAGCGGGCTTGATAAAAATGGTGTATTGAACAAAAAGATAGTAAGCAATTGCAATTGTTGAAGCATATTTTGCCGCAGATGAATATTGCGGAGGTACGACTACACTATAAATTTCGCGAGAGAAAAGTATGGGAATTAAAACGAAGCCAGCCATGACCCATGCATAAGCTTCAGCAGCAACTATTGCATCGGCACGTCCTTTGCTGGGATCGCTTTTTAACATTCGATAAAATAGTGGCGTATATGCCAAATCCACACTAAAAGCGACCAAGCCAATTGCTAATCCAGCCATTACGCTAATGCTATATGTACTGACTAGCGACAGTGTTAAGAAATGTACGAGAATAAAGGGGTCAGCCGCATTACGCATCCATGTTCCAAGATCATGAAACAGGAGTGGCGCTCCATAAGCGGTCAATTTCTTTGATTCCGAGTCTCTTATAGGAAGGTGGAATCTGTATCTATAGCGGCTTAGCAAAACTGCCATTGCTAGCAGAGCGGTTAACACGTTACCGCAAGCATATCCAAGGGCTGCATAGGTAACGCTTGCCTTAAACGCTTCAATCAAAATAAAAGTTAGTATTAATTGACTAGCGGTCGAGCCGATCCTGATTGAAAAATATAGCCAAGCGTTTTCAGAGGCCCGAAAAAATGCAAGAGCGAACTGAATTATTGATTCCGCTATGCACAATGCGAGCAGAGAAAGACCAACGGATGAAAAATTAAGTTCATTCCGAGAGGCGAAAGATAGCGCTGATGGTGTAATGAGTAGGTAAAGTAGGCAAAGAGCTATTGTCAAGAAAATTCTAGAATTTAATGCGGTTGAAAAAAAAATCTTTTTGCCTTTCTCGTCGTGATCATAATAAAAGCGAGGAATTGCTCGGCTTAAGCCAAAATCAAAAATCAAGTTCAGCACCGAAAAGGCGCTAAGAAAAAGAGTCCAGCGGCCATAATCTTCGGGATTAAAAAGACGTGTAAATAAAGGGATAGATAGAAATATTGCTCCCTTGTTAATCAGATTGGCTCCAGCGTAGATAGCAACACTGGCAGAGAATTTCTTTAAGCTCACTACGGCGTCTCGTTAAGTGGCTGTAGCCACCATTACGTTATAATTGTTGAATGCCGTGATCAACTCTTTGGGCAGCTCAATCGTTTTGAGTCCTGCCTGTGTGTTTTGACGTGACATATTGGCCTGCGCAAATTGTTGTGTATATGCGTTATTTTTCCCAAAAGTGAAAAATATCGAGAGCCGATCTCGTCTATTTATCAGCTTCCAATAAATGCCTTTAAATTTGGTCGCCAGCGGATGATCTTCCACTCTTCTATCGGATCCTTTTAGGGCAATATTGAGAGCCTTGATTCCTTTTTCAATATTATCTGGTAGTTGTCCTGTATGAGTAAGGCGAACGTCGAAAAGAACTACATCACCACTCTGCGTCTTTGCCTGAATCGGTGCCCCATCTGTTGTTCCAAGCTTCCGATGCGAGCCGATGCGTACGGTCAGGCCGTCATGCTTGGTCGCATCTTGCAAATAGATCGCCATTTTAAAAACACGGCAATCATCTGCATTGATATAGTCACCTTTGAAATACCCCCCATAAACCTCGCCGCTATCCTTATGCCAACCAGATAGCATATTCATGTGAATGTCGCAGTGTCCTGTAAATACGGTTTCGTTAGGGCCAATTAGGCGCTTAAAAAGGTCGACGACACGATCATGATAAAAAATATACTGGAGATCCGGCACAGCCAAGGCGGCATTGGGTTGCGTTTTTCCAAGGCTAAAGCGCGCTCCTTTTTTGTTTAAATGCCCATAAACAATGGAACGTAGGCGTGAGATTTCGTCTTTGGTGAAAACATTTTTAACTATGACAAAGCCATCACGTTCCACATGCGACTGCAGTTCCTTGGCGGTTGGTGCACCGTTGGACCAAGCGAGACTAAATGAGTTGATTGAGGTGTCGGACATATTCATGGAGACATTCTCTTACGTTCTATGCGGCGTCAATCTTTGAATGAGTTGATAACCGGTTCTACTGCCATGTTGCGGCAGCAGTGGCTTGAATGGTGGAATTCACCGCCCGTAAATATCTTCGAAACGCACGATGTCGTCCTCACCGACGTAGCTGCCCGTCTGTACCTCGATAATTTCCAGTGGAATTTTGCCGGGATTGTCGAGGCGGTGCTTGTGGCCTAGCGGAATGTAGGTGGATTGGTCTTCAGAAAGTAGGCTGATCTTATCTTCTACTGTGACCTGCGCGGTGCCGGAGACGACGATCCAGTGCTCGGCACGATGATGATGCATCTGCAGTGACAGCTTGGCGCCCGGCTTGACCATGATGCGCTTGACTTGGAAGCGGCCGGCGAGGGCGATGGTTTCGTACCAGCCCCAGGGGCGGTAGACGCGCGGGTGGCTGTGCGCCTCGCCACGGCCGGATTCCTTGAGCTTCTGGACGATCTTCTTGACGTCCTGCGTGCGCTGGCGCGGAGCGATGAGGACGGCGTCGGCGGTTTCGACGACGACGTGGTCGCTGACGCCGACGAGGCTCACCAGCCGGGAGTACGCGCTGACGAGATTGTTCTGCGCATCCTCCAGCAGCACGTCGCCGCGGATGACGTTGCCGCGGCTGTCGGTTGGGGGCAGGGTGGCGAGATATTCCCAGCTGCCGACGTCGTCCCAGCCGGCATCGAGCGGCACCAGGGCGGCGCGGGAGGTTTTTTCCATCACCGCATAGTCGATCGAATCGCTGCGGCAGTTCTGGAAGCTCTCGGCGTGCAGGCGCACGAAGTCGAGATCGTGCTTGCCTTGCGTGTAGGCCAGTTCGGCATGCTGCGCGATATCGGGCTCGAACTGCGCCAGCTCCTGCAGGAAAGTATCGGCGCGGAACAGGAACAGGCCGCCGTTCCACAGATAGCAGCCTTCGGCGAGGAATTTCCGGGCCGTGTCGAGATTGGGTTTTTCGACAAACTGGGCGACCTGATGGGCGCCGTTGTCCAGCGCATCGCCGCGCTTCAGATAGCCGTAGCCGGTTTCGGCGCGCGTCGGCACGATGCCGAAAGTGACGATACGGCCCAGGTGGGCTGCGCTCGAAGCGGTGACGACGCTCTGCACGAACGCTTCGACGTCACGCACAGCATGATCGGCTGCCATCAGGAAGACCAGCGTGTCATCGCCATATTTCGCCTTGGCGAACTGCGCGGCGACGGCGGCGGCAGGTCCGGTGTTGCGGCCAGCCGGTTCGAGGACGATGGTCGCGTCCTGGATGCCGATCTGGCGCATTTGTTCGGCGGCGATGAAACGATGCTGGTCGCCGCAGATCACGAGCGGCGGCAGCGCACCGGGAATCCGCGCGGCTCGCAGGGCGGTGTTCTGCAGTAGCGACTTGTCGTCGATCAGATTCAGGAACTGCTTCGGGTAATGCTCGCGGGATTGCGGCCAGAGGCGCGTGCCCGAACCGCCGGCCAGCAGCACCGGCAGGATGCGGGCCGTAGTGCTCATCATGTTCATTGCGTCACTCCGCTGATATGGCGATTTGAGAAACTTGAATAGATGCTGGTTGCCTGACTGCCAGAGGTCAAGCTCATCTACGCGTGTCCAGCTTTACGCGGCGTGCCAGCCAACTGGTCTATCGACGCCAGCAGCGCGGCGGTCTTGCGTTCCATCAAGCCAACATCGTGCCGGGATTCCACGTTCAGGCGCAACACGGGCTCGGTGTTCGAGCCGCGCAGATTGAAGCGCCAGTCCGGGTATTCGACGCTAAGCCCATCCGTGGTGTCGATCTGGCCGCCGACCTCGTACTGGTCCCGGATCGCGGCGATCACGGTCTTGACGTCCGGGACGACGCGATTGATCTCGCCGCTGGCGGGATATTGGCGCATCCGGTCGCCGACCAGCGCGGACAGTGGCTTGCCGGTGGCCACTAGGAGCCTGGCGGCGAGAATCCACGGCAGCATGCCGCTGTCGCAGTAGGCGAAGTCGCGGAAGTAATGGTGCGCGCTCATCTCGCCGCCATAGACGGCATCCTCGCGGCGCATGCGCTCCTTGATGAAGGCGTGGCCGGTCTTGGATTGCACGGCAACGCCGCCGGCCTGGGCGACGACGTCGATGGTGTTCCAGGTGAGGCGCGGGTCGTGGACGATCTTCTGGCCGGGGTGCGTGCGCAGCAGGGTTTCGGCGAGCAGGCCGACGATGTAGTAGCCCTCGATGAAGCCGCCGTGTTCGTCGAATAGGAAGCAGCGGTCGAAGTCGCCATCCCAGGCCACGCCGAAGTCGGCGCCATGCTGCTGCACGGCCGCGGTCGTGGCGCCGCGATTTTCGGGCAGCAGAGGGTTGGGGATCCCGTTCGGAAAGCTGCCGTCCGGCTCGAAATGGACCTTGATTAGATCGAACGGCAAATGAGGTTCCAGCGCCTCGATCAGCGGGCCCGCCGCGCCGTTGCCCGGATTGACGACGATCTTCAAGCGTTTGCCGGTCGGCGACGGCGCATAGCGGCACAGGAACCGGACCAGGCTTTCGCGAAAGCTGGTCGCGCGCATCGGTGCCGGGCTGGTGGGCGCGGTGGCCTGCGAAGCGGCTGTCAGATCGCGCAGATCGTGCAGGCCGGAGTCGCCGGAAATCGGGATCGCGCCGCCCAGCACGAGTTTCATGCCGTTGTAATCGATTGGATTGTGGCTGGCCGTTACTTCGATGCCGCCGTCGATGCCGGGCTGCTGCGCGGCCCAATAGACTTCTTCGGTGCCGCAGAGGCCGAGATCCAACACCTCGACGCCATGTTGTGCGAGTCCATGCGCAAGCGCGTTGAGCAGAGCCGCGCTGGAATGGCGGATATCCCGGCCCAGCGCTACCCGTGCCGGCCGGAAATGCTGGGCAAAAGCCAGCCCTAGGCGATACGCAATATCTTCGTTCAATTCATCCGGAACGCGGCCGCGAATGTCGTAGGCTTTGAAGCAAGTTAGGTTCTTGGACATGAAGAAGGGACGACGAGAGGAGGGGCGGAGCTTAACGCGAGGCTGGCGTCTGCGATATGTCAGCGGCGGCGGCCGATTTGAAAAAGCCCGCGTTCAGGTGGATATAGGGCTCATTTCCGGCACCGGGAAATTCTTCGGATGTTCTCCTCAGATGCACTCTAAACGATGCTCTCATTCGAAAAGCTTAAAAAATATTTCCGACGACGCTATTATAGCGCCGGGCCGGCTTCCTGAATTGGAATGCGCCCAATTTATGGAAGATAACGGAATACGAGAATCATGACGACTTATAGCGAATTGCTGCAGCAAATCGAAAATCTGACGCGACAGGCCGAAAATCTGCGCAAGTCCGAAATTGAGACGGTAATAGCCGAGATACGTGAACAGATGGAGAAATACGGCATTACCGTCGCTGATCTCGGACCGCAGAAATCGAGTGGCCGAGTGGCCAGGAAGAGCGCGAGCAAGGTACCGGCGAAATATCGCAATTCGGCAACCGGCGAAACCTGGAGCGGTCGTGGACGCACGCCGAAATGGCTGGCCGACGCAGAAGCTAAAGGACAAAAGCGCGAGAGTTTTGCCGTTTGACGTGAATCTTGATTCATGAGCAAAAGCCCTCGCTCGCCGCAATGCGAACGAGGGCTTTCTTGTCAAAAATCTCTACGCGCAATTCCCGTCGCGGGGACGCTCGATCGCCATCGCCATCGGGGCCATGATTGGCTGATCTTCAGCTTCCCCGCCGTGACCGCTCGGGATTTGCTGCTCTGATGCATTAATATCGTCAGCGCGCCGACTCCCATGATCGCGCCGGTGATGGTGTGCGTCGTCAACACCGGAATGCCGAGGCCCGAGGCCAGAAACAGCGTGGCCGCGCCGCCGACTTCGGCGCAGAAGCCGCCGACCGGCTTCAGCTTGGTGATCTTCTGCCCCATCGTTTTGTCGTCCGGCGCATGGCCGAGGGCGTTGACGAGCGCCAGCAGCCGCGCGGCGCCGTCGACGAGATGACGGGCGTGGGCGTTGAACAGAGCGAAGAAGCGGTCTTCGCACGGCATCAGGTGCTTGAGCATGGCCTCTCTGATTGTCGTGCGGTGGCCGGCGTTGGCCGCTGGGCTGCCGGCGGGGATATTGTGCCGGGGTCGAAGGGCAGCCCCTCGTGCGGGGTAGGCAGGCGCGCTCATGCGGGCAGCGGTGCCAGCAACTGTTGCAGGTCCTCGGCGCTGATCGCACCGCTGTCGTGGGCGCTGCCGTCGAGCAGCGCGGCGGCGAGTTCGGCCTTGCGGGCTTGCAGGGCGATGATCTTTTCCTCGACGCTGCCCTCGCAGACCAGGCGGTAGACGAAGACCGGCTTGTCCTGGCCGATGCGGTGCGCGCGGCCGGTCGCCTGTGCCTCGACCGCCGGATTCCACCAGGGATCGTAATGGATGACGGTATCGGCGGCGGTCAGGTTGAGGCCGGTGCCGCCGGCTTTCAGGCTGATCAAAAAGACATCCGCGGCCCTGGCCTGGAACTGCGCGACCGGCGTGTGGCGGTCGCGGCTGCCGCCGTCGAGCCGCACGAAACGCAGCCCTGCGGCTTGCAGACGCGGCTCGATGAGATCGAGCATGCCGGTGAACTGGCTGAAGACGAGCACGTGGCGGCCGCTGTCACGGCATTCGTCGAGCAGTTCCATCAGCGCGTCGAGCTTGGCGCTGCCGGCGGCCTTGATGGCGGCGGCGCTGCTGCCGTCGGCTCTGGCGGCCGGCAGCAGGCGTGGATCGCAGCAGACCTGGCGCAGCTTGAGCAGGGCATCGAGGATGGTGATGCGGCTGCGCGCGAGGCCCTGGCTGGAGACGGCCTGACGGACTTTCTCATCCATCGCGGCGCGCACGGTCTCGTAAAGCTCGCGCTGCCGGCCTTCGAGGCGCACCATCTGCACGGTTTCGGTTTTCGCGGGCAGTTCGCCGGCGACGCGCTCCTTGCTGCGGCGCAGGACGAATGGCGCCAGGCGCATGATCAGCTGCCGGCGGCGCAAGGCATCGTTCTGTTTCTCGATGGGGCGCCGGTAGCTGCGCTCGAAGCGTTTCTCCTCGCCGAGCAGGCCGGGCATGAGGAAGTGGAAGAGCGCCCAGATCTCGCCGAGATGGTTTTCCATCGGCGTGCCGCTGAGCGCGAGCCGGTGCCGGGCTTGCAGCGCACAGGCGGTCTGTGCCGCCTGCGTGCGCGGGTTCTTGATCGTCTGGGCTTCATCGAGCACGACGAGATGAAAGCGTTGCCGCAGCCAGGTTTCGGCGTCGCGCGCCAGCAGCGGGTAACTGGTGAGGATCAGATCGTGCTTGTCGATCTGTCCGAACGAGGCCTGGCGCCCGGTGCCGTGTACCGTCAGCGTGCGCAAGGTCGGCGCGAAGCGCGCGGCTTCGCGCTCCCAGTTCGGGAGGACCGAAGTCGGTGCGACGACGAGCGCGGGCAGGGTCAGTCGGCCGGCGGCACGTTCGCAGAGCAGGTGGGCGAGCGTCTGCACGGTTTTGCCGAGCCCCATCTCGTCTGCGAGGACACCGCACAGCTCGTATTCGCGCAGGAACTGCATCCACGCCAGCCCCTGAAGTTGATAGTCGCGCAGGCGGGCCTGCAACTCCGCCGGCTGGGCGACGGCGGGGATGCCCTGGAAGCCGGCGAGCCGCCGGGCGAGCGACAGCGCGGCCACGCTGCCGTGCCAGTTGCAGCCGCTGTCGTGCTCCAGCTGCGCCAGCCGGGCGAGATCGAAGCGCGAGACGCGCAGCTGGCCGCGCGCTGCCTCCAGTTCGCCGCCGTCGAACAGCTCCAGCATCAGTTCGAGCATCGCGCGGACCCGCGACAGCGGCAGGGCGATCAGGCGTCCCGCCGACGGACACAGCACGCGCGTTTCGGCGGCGCCGTCCGCTCCGGCGGCCGTTTCCTGCAGCAGCGTGCGCAGGCGCGCGGCGCCGTAGTGATCCAGCGTCTGCGCCAGCAGCTCCGCCACGTCGATGCGCTCGTGGCCGACGTGCGCGATCAGATGCAACTCGAACCAATCGATGCCGGAGCTTTCGGCGCGGCCCTCGTAGGTGTCCGGTTCGACCGGCCGCAAGGGCCAGCTGTCGTCGTAGCGCAGATCCCAGCCGTCGCCGAGCAATGCGTTCGCACCGCGCATCAGGAAGCTCAGCGCGATCTCGCGGTCCGCCCAGTACCGTTCATGTCGTGGTGCCGGCGGCTGCCAGTGCCAGCTGGGCGGTGCTGGCGCAAAGCCCAGTTTCTCGAGGCGGGCCAGCGCCGCCTGCTCGCTCCGCGGGTTGCGCAGCGCGAAACGCGGCGGTGTGTCTGCCGGCGCGAGCGGAACAAGGCGCTCGCTGCTGTCCGGTGCGATTTCGGTGGCGCCGTAGCACAGGCGCAGACGGGCGCCGAGGCGCTCGACAGGTTGGCGCCCGCGTTGCGCGGGGATGGTGCTGGCGAAGAGTTCGAGCACGGGTTGAGGCTCGTGGCTCTCGACCGGCGCCGTTTCGACCGGCGGGGCCGGCAGCTGCGGGATGTCGCCGGTGAGCAGCTTCAGGCGTGCCGCCTGCGCGGCTGGCAGCGGCGGCGCGCGCAGCAGCAGGTCCAGCAGGGGCGCCGGGATTTCGCTGCGCACCGGGCGCAGCTCGGTGCCGTTCGCAGTGCCGGCGACGAGCCACAGGCTTTCGGCGAGGACGGTGGATGGCCATCCGCCCGTCGCGCCATCGCCCAGATGCAGCGCGGCGTGGTGGCGTCCCTCCCGCAGCTGCCATTCCAGCTGTGGCGTGCAGGGTGCGCCGGCTTTCAGGACCGGCCCGTCCGCCGCGAGCCAGTGCAGCCGGCCTGTCGCCAGCAGCGCGCGCAGGCCGTGGTCGGCGCCCTTGCCGCGCAACGTCAGGGCTGGCGAAAACGAGCCGCCGTCGTCCTGGGCGAAGCGGGCGACGGCGGCGAAGGCCTGCAGATCGGTGTCGTCGGCGAAGCTTGGAGGGTTGCGGTAGGCCTGATGAAAATTCGACCAGCGCTCCTGGCTGCCGATGTCCCCGTCTTTGAGCAGGCGCCGCTTGACGGCTTCGATCTGCGCCGCGCCTTCGTTTGAGCCTTCGGCCGGCCGCAGGATGTAGCGCAGCTGCTGGACGGGCCTGGCTTTCGCCGGGTTGTGCGGCTTTGCCGGCAGGCTGTCGAGCAGCTGCTCGACGCGGCGCAGCCAGGTGTCGGCGGCTTCCGGCGCCGCGCGCGGGGCGCCGCTCAGCGCGGACTGTGCCCAGACCAACAGGGCCGCGGCCGCGTGTTTGCAATCGACGCCATACGGGCATTCGCAGTCGGTATCGGGCAGGCCGTCCGCGCGGTCGGGCAGTTCGATCCGCAAGTGGTAGGGCTCCGGATCGCTGCCCTGTACCCGGGCTGCCAGACGATGCTGGCTGGCGTCGTACGCGACATCGAGGACGGCGCCGCTGCGCGCGTACTCGCGGGCGCGGGCGAGGATGCGCTCGGGAAACCAGTCGCGCAGATGCGCGTTCACGAGTCGTGCGTCGACCGCCGCGGCGTCGTTGTTCGGAGCGTCCATGCGTGCCGGATTATCGCGGGAAGGCTCCCGGCTCCACCGCTCAGCGCAGCAGCCGCGACAACTCTGCTTCGAGCTTGAGGCCGGTGGCGAGCACATGGCCTTCGCGCAAGGGATCATCGCTGCCATCGAGCGCGCGCACGATGCCGCCGGCCTCCTGCACCATGACGATGCCGGCGGCGATGTCCCAGGGCTTCAGATTGAATTCCCAGAAGCCATCGAGGCGGCCGGCGGCGACGTAGGCGAGGTCGAGCGCGGCCGAGCCGGCGCGACGCAGGCCGGCGGTCTCGGCGGCGACGGCGCGCAGCTGCGGCAGGTAGCGGTCGAGGTATTCTTCGCGCAGCGGCACACCGGTGCCGATCAGCGCCTGGCTGATGTCCTTGCAGTGGCCGACGCGGATGCGGCGGTTGTTCAACGTCGCGCCGTCACCCTTCGACGCGCAGTAGAGATCCTGCGTGCAGGGGGCGTAGATCACGCCGTGCTCGAGCCTGCCGCGCACCTGGACGCCGATCGATACCGCGAAGTGCGGGATGCCGTGCAGGAAGTTGGTCGTGCCGTCGAGCGGGTCGATGATCCACGTCACCTCGCTGTCGCCGCCCCCGGTGCTTTCGCCGCTTTCTTCGGCGAGGATCGCGTGCTGCGGGTAGGCCTTGCGGATCAGGCGGATGATTTCCTGCTCGGCGCCGCGGTCGACCTGCGTCACGAAGTCGTTGCGGCTCTTGCGTTCGATCTGCAGCTGATCGCTGCGCTCGTAGTAGCGCATGATGAAGTTGCCGGCCGAGCGGGCGGCCGAAACGGCGATGTTGACCAGCGGGTGCATGACGGGCCGGGCGGATTAAGGAGCGGGGGAGGCCGCGTAGAATATCACGCATGACTTCTTCCGCCGCCGACTCGCTGCTCGCCAATATCCGCGTCGTTCTCGTCAATACCCAGCATCCGGGCAACATCGGCTCGGCGGCGCGGGCCATGCTGACGATGGGACTGGCGGAGCTGGTGCTCGTCAATCCGTCGCGGTTTCCCCATCCGCAGGCCCGCATGACCGCGGCCCACGCGGAGGGCTTGGTCGATCGCGCGCGCGTCGTGGCGACGCTGGCGGAGGCGATCGCCGACTGTGGCTGGGTGGTCGCCAGCTCGGCGCGGCCGCGCCATCTGGGGGACGAGCCGCTGCCGCCGTGGGACATGGCGTCCCGCGCGATCTCGACGGCGCGGGCCGCCAAAGTCGCGGTCGTGTTCGGCTGCGAGCGCACCGGCCTGACCAACGAAGAGCTGCAGCTCTGCCACGCGGTGACGATGATCCCGGCGAATCCCGGTTACAGCTCGCTGAACCTCTCGCAGGCTGTGCAGGTACTGGCCTACGAGCTCCGGCGCACCGCCTTGCCGCAATCGCCGCCGGCGTCGGGGCGGCAGGGGCCGGCGTATGCGCCGCCATCGAACGATGAGATCGAGCACTTCTACCGCCATCTCGAACGCATCCTGCTGTCGACCGGCTTTCTCGATCCGGCGAATCCGCGCCTGCTGATGCGCAGGCTCCGGCAGTTCTTCAACCGCGCCGGTGCCGATCGCAACGAGCTGAACATCCTGCGCGGCATCCTGACCTCGATCGAGAAGCCCAGGAATCGCCGGGTGCCGCTGGACGCCGCGGTCCGTCCGGGCGATTGAAGAGGACCGTATCGGTCTAAAATGCCGGCCCGGCACCGCCGTCCGTTTTGCCACTGCCCATGTTCGTCCGCATCCGAGAAGACATCGCCAGCGTTTTCGACCGCGACCCCGCGGCGCGCAGCACCTGGGAAGTGCTGACGTGCTATCCGGGCCTGCACGCGGTCTGGGTGCACCGGATCAGCCACGGGCTGTGGACGCACGGCCTGAAGTGGCTGGCGCGCGTCAATTCCAACCTGGCGCGCTGGATCACCGGCATCGAGATCCATCCGGGCGCACGGATCGGCCGGCGCTTCTTCATCGACCACGGCATGGGCGTGGTGATCGGCGAGACGGCCGAGATCGGCGACGACGTGACGATGTACCACGGCGTCACGCTCGGCGGTACCAGCTGGAGCAAGGGCAAGCGTCACCCCACATTGGGGGATCGCGTGGTCGTCGGCGCCGGCGCGAAGATTCTGGGGCCGTTCACGGTCGGCGCCGGTGCGCGCGTCGGTTCTAATTCCGTCGTCGTCAAGGAAGTGCCGCCGGGGGCGACCGTCGTCGGAATCCCGGCGCGCATCGTGCGTGAAGCGGCCGAGCCGTCCGACGCCGTCTCGGAGATCGCGAAGCGCATGGGCTTCGACGCCTACGGCTTGTCGAAGGACATGCCGGATCCGGTCGCCAACGCGATGTCGGTGATGTTCGACCACGTGCAGCGCCTCGACGAGCAACTCGTCAAGATCTGCCGCCTGCTGCACGAGGTGGATGCGCGGATGCCGGAGCTCGAGCTGGCGAAGCTCGAACTGCCTGATTTTTGCATGGATGCGGGGGCGGCACTCGATTCGCTGGCCGCTAATCACAAACGCAATCAGGGGTGATCCGGTGAATGTCTTGGTCGTCGGCGGCGCGGGCTACATCGGCTCGCACATGTGCAAGCGGCTCGCCGAAGCCGGCCACGCGGTCGTGGTGCTCGACAATCTGTCCACGGGCCATCGCGCCGCCGTCCAGTGGGGCGAGCTGGTCGAAGCCTCGCTGGGCGATACCGGCGCGGTCGTCGAGACCTTGCGCCGCCATCGGATCGACGTCGTCATGCACTTCGCGGCGAGTTCGCTGGTCGGCGAATCGATGCGCGATCCGTACAAGTATTACGCGAACAACGTCGGCGCGACGCTGTCCCTGTTGCAGGCGATGCGCGACGTCGGGGTCGCGCAGTTCGTGTTCTCGTCGACGGCGGCTGTGTTCGGCGAGCCGCAGACGGAAGTGATCGACGAAAGCCATCCGTGCCGGCCGATCAATCCGTACGGCAACTCCAAGTTCGCGGTCGAGTTGATGCTGGACGATGCCGCGCGCGCCTACGGGCTGCGCGCGACCGCGCTGCGCTATTTCAACGCGGCGGGCGCCTGCGAGTCGGGAAGGATCGGCGAATCGCACGAGCCGGAAACGCATCTGATCCCGAGGCTGCTGCGCCGTGCCGCGGGTGAGGCTCTGGACGTGCAGATTTTCGGCACGGACTACGCGACGCGCGACGGCACCTGCGTGCGCGACTACGTCCACGTCTGCGATCTGGCGGATGCGCATTTGCTGGCGCTCCAGTACAGCCGCGTCCAGCCGGGCTTCCATCGTTTCAATCTCGGCAATGGCGCGGGCTACACGGTGCTCGAGGTGCTCGACGCGACGGAAAAGGTGGTGGGACGCTCGCTCGACGTCCCGCGCGGGCCGCGCCGTGCCGGCGATCCGGCGACGCTGGTGGCGGGCAGCCGCAAGGCGCGCGACGTGCTGGGCTGGAAGCCCTCGCGCGCCGACATCCAGCGCATCGTCGCCGATGCCTGGCAGTGGCACCGGAACCCGGCCTATTGAGCCGTCGGCGAGTGCCATGCCGGTCTATTTCGACAACAACGCGACGACGCAGCTCGAGCCGCGTGTGCTCGACGCCATGCTGCCGTATCTGTCCGGTCCGTACGGCAACGCGTCGTCGCTGCATCGCTACGGCCGGGCGGCGCGCGATGCGATCGAGCGGGCGCGCGGGCAGGTCGCGGCGCTGGTCGGCTGCGCGGCGGCGGAAATCGTCTGGACGTCCGGCGGCACCGAGTCGAACAACCTGGCGCTGAAGGGCGTCTGCGGGACGGCCGTGCCGTCGCGCCTGCTGTACGGTGCCACCGAGCACCCCGCCGTTTTCGAAACCGCCGAGGCGATGCGTGTGCGCGGCTGGAAGGTCGAAACAGTGGCGACCAGCGTCGACGGGCTCGTCGACTGGCCGCGCTTCGGGCGCCAGCTCGCCGCCGGTCCGGTCCGGCTCGTGTCGCTGATGCGCGCGAACAACGAGACCGGCGTCATTCAGGACGTCGCGCGCGCCGCCGGGCCGACGCACGCCGCCGGCGCCTGGCTGCACGTCGACGCTGTGCAGGCGGCCGGCAAGATCGCCGTCGATTTCGCGGCGCTCGGCGCCGATCTGATGAGCCTGTCGAGCCACAAGCTCTACGGTCCCAAAGGCATCGGCGCGCTGGTGAAGCGGGCCGAAGTCGAACTGCTGCCCCTGCATCACGGCGGCTGGCAGGAGCACGGGCTGCGGGGCGGCACCGAGAACGTCGCGGCGATCGTCGGCTTCGGCGCGGCAGCCGAACTCGCGCATCAGGAGCTGGAGATGCGGGCCGCGCATCTGTCGGCGCTGCGTGATCGGCTCGAAGCCGGTCTGCGCGCCTTGCCGGGCACGCACATCTTCGGCGCGGCCGCCGAGCGTCTGCCGAATACCGTGCAGTTCGCGCTCGACGGTTACGAAGGCGAGGCGCTGCTGATGCAGTTCGACCGCAAGGGTTTCGCCGTGTCCAGCGGCTCGGCCTGCGCGTCCGGCCGCGGCGAGCCGAGTCACGTGCTGCTTGGCATGGGCATCGCCCGCGAGATCGCCGCCGGGGCGATCCGCGTCAGTTTCGGCAAGGCCAATACGCTGGCCGAAGTCGATCAATTCCTCGCGGTGCTGGCCGGCTTCGCTGCGCTGGCGCCGGCAGCGTCGTGACGGCGGCAGCGGGCGGATGATTTATCTCGATCACGCGGCGACGACGCCGCTCGATCCGCGCGTCCGCGATGCGATGCTGCCGTGGCTCGACGCCGAGACGCACTTCGGCAATCCGGCGTCCGACCATGCCCTGGGCCGCAAGGCGCGCGCGGCGGTCGAGCGGGCGCGGGCGCAGGTCACGGCGCTGATCGGCGCGGGCGCCGACGAGATCGTCTGGACGTCGGGCGCGACCGAATCGAACAATCTGGCGATCAAGGGTGCGCTCGAATTTCGCGGCCTCGAGGGCGCGCACCTCGTCACCAGCCGCGTCGAGCACAAGGCCGTGCTCGACACCTGCCGATATCTGGAGACGCGGGGCGCGCGCGTGACCTATCTGACGCCGCGCGCCGACGGCATCGTCGCCATCGATCAGGTCCTGGGCGCGCTGCAGGCCGGCACGGCGCTGGTGTCGCTGATGTGGGTCAACAACGAAACCGGCGCGATCAATCCCGTGGCCGAACTGGCGCCGCTGCTGCGTGAACGCGGCATCCTGTTCCATGTCGACGCCGTGCAGGCGGCCGGCAAGCTGCCCGTCGATCTGGCCGCCGTGCCGATCGATCTGCTCTCGCTCTCCGGGCACAAGCTCTACGGACCCAAGGGCGTCGGCGCGCTGTTCGTGCGCAAGCGGCCGCGCGCGCGTCTCGCGCCGCAGATTCATGGCGGCGGGCATGAGCAGGGCATGCGTTCGGGCACGCTGGCGACGCACCAGATCGTCGGTTTCGGCGAGGCCTGCTGCATCGCCGCCGATTCGCTGGTGAGCGAGGGAGCGCGCCTGCGCGCGCTGCGCGAACGTCTCTGGCAGAACCTGCTGGCGCTGCCGCAGATTTATCTGAACGGCCCGGCCGAGGCGCGGGTGTCCGGCATCCTCAACGTCAGCTTCGCCGGCGCCGAGGGTGAATCGCTGCGCGCGATGCTGCCGGAGCTGATGCTGTCGAGCGGCTCGGCCTGTTCTTCGGCGACGCGCGAGCCGTCTTACGTGCTGCGCGCGCTCGGCCGCGACGACGAACTCGCCGGTTCGTCGCTGCGCCTGTCGCTCGGCCGCTACACGACCGAGGACGACGTCGACCGCGCGGCGCGCGCGATCGTCGACGCCGTGCGCTTTTTGCGCGAGCTCTCACCGCTATGGAGCGAAACATGACGGGTGTTCAGGACAACGTGTTCGGCTATCACGCGCCGATCTGGCAGCGGTTTCGCGCGCCGCTTCACGGCGGCCGGCTCGAGGGTGCGCAGGTCGCGGAAGCGCAGGCCGGCAGTCCGGCGGCACGCTCGGTGTTGCGGCTGCAGGTGGAGATCGACGACGGCGGCGCGGTCCGGCGCGCGCGCTTTCAGGCCTACGGTTGCCCGACGGCGATCGCCGTCGGCGAATGGCTGTCCGAACGGCTCGAATCGCTGGCGCCGGCGGCGTGGTCCGCGATCGACGCGGCAGCGATCCGCATCGCCCTTGAAATATCGGATGACAAGGCCCATTGTGCGCTCATGGGCGAAGACGCCCTGTGCGCCCTGACGAAGCAGATGAGCAGACCGGCATGAGCATCCAGTTGACCGAAAGCGCGGCCGCGCGCATCCAGCAGCAGATCGCCAGACGCGGCAGCGGAGTCGGTCTGCGCGTCGGCGTGCGCAAGTCCGGCTGCTCGGGTTACGCGTACACGATGGATTACGCCGACCGGATCGCCGACGATGATCAGGTGTTCGAGCATCACGGGGCCAAGGTCGTGGTCCGGCCCGAGCATCTGCCGATGCTCGAAGGCATGACGCTGGATTTCCAGAAGCAGGGCCTCAACGAAGCCTTCAAGTTCATCAATCCCAACGTCAAGGCGGAATGCGGCTGCGGTGAGAGTTTCGCCGTCTGAGCTGCCCGGCGCCGGACCGAAGCGCTTCATTGCCGCGCCGCAGCAGCGGCGGCTATAATTCCTTGATTTCTCAGTAAACGTGTTGGGCCTTCGCTGGCCCTGTCGTCATTTCCCCTTCAGTTTTAAGGAGTTTCACCGTGTCGGTTGAACGTACCCTCTCGATCCTCAAGCCGGATGTCATCGCCAAGAACGTGATCGGCCCGGTCATTGCGCGCATCGAGAGCGCTGGCCTCAAGGTCATCGCGGCGCGCATGACGCATCTGTCGCAGGAAGAAGCCGAAGGCTTCTACGCAGTTCACAGGGAACGTGGCTTTTTCGCCGATCTCGTCAAGTTCATGACCAGCGGCCCGGTGCTCGTGCAGGTGCTCGAGGGCGAGAACGCCGTCGCCAAATACCGCGAGATCATGGGGGCGACCGATCCGAAGAAGGCCGCGCCGGGCACGATCCGCGCCGATTTCGCCTCCTCGATCGACGAGAATGCCGCGCACGGCTCGGACAGCCTCGAGAACGCGGCGAATGAGATCGCCTACTTCTTCCGCACGACCGAGCTTTGCCCGCGCACGCGCTGAGCCCCTGATCTGAGCCACCACCGTCCATGACTGCGAGCGCCGCCAGCCCCGCTACCGTCATCGAGCCGATCAATCTGTTCGGCCTCGATCGCGAGCAGCTGCGCGCGCGCTTCGCGGAGATGGGCGAGAAGCCGTACCGCGCCGACCAGGTCATGCTGTGGATCTACCGGCGCGGCAAGGACAACTTCGACGAGATGACGAACATCGGCAAGGAACTGCGCAAGCGGTTCGCCGAGCACTTCGTCATCCGCACGCCCGAGCTCGTGACCGAGCAGGTTTCGCAGGACGGCACGCGCAAATGGGTGCTGCGCCTCGAAGGCGGCAACGCCATCGAGACCGTCTACATTCCCGAGGAGAACCGCGCGACGCTGTGCATCTCCTCGCAGGTCGGCTGCGCGATGGATTGCTCGTTCTGCTCGACCGCGCAGCAGGGCCTCAACCGCAACATGACCACGGCGGAGATCATCGCCCAGGTCTGGTTCGCGGCGCGCACGCTCGGCGGCGACTTCCAGTCGCAAGACTGGAAAGACCGCGATCAAGACGATCGCGGGGGTCGCGTCATCTCCAACATCGTCTTCATGGGCATGGGCGAGCCGCTCGCCAACTACGCGGCGGTGCTGAGCGCGATCCGCATCCTGCTCGACGACTTCGGCTTCGGCCTGTCGAAGCGCCGCGTCACGGTTTCGACCTCGGGCCTCGTGCCGTTCATGGATCGCCTGCGCGAGGACGTCGACACCGCGCTGGCGATCTCGCTGCACGCGCCGAACGACGCGTTGCGCGACGAGCTGGTGCCGATCAACCGCAAGTACCCGATCGCCGAGCTGCTCGCAGCCGCGCGCCGCTACACGGCCGACAAGGACCGCAAGGCGCACATCGTCTACGAGTACGTCATGCTCGACGGCATCAACGACAAACCCGAGCACGCGCGGGAGCTGGCGAAGCTGCTCGGTGGCCTGTCGGCCAAGGTCAATCTCATCCCGTTCAATCCGTTTCCGGGCGCGCCGTACCAGCGCAGCAAGCCGGAGGCGATCGCCGCGTTCTCGAAGATTCTGCGCGACCGCAAGGTCTTCGCGACGACGCGGCGCACGCGCGGCGACGACATCGACGCGGCCTGTGGGCAACTGGTCGGCAAGGTGCAGTCGCGGCAGAAGAACCGCCTGCGCGGCGTGCCGGTGGTCGTACAGTGATGAAATGGTTGCCGTTCCTGCTGCTGGCTCTGGCGCTGGGAGGCTGCTCCACGGCGGCGCATCGGGCCGAGCAGCGCAACGCCGCGCAGCTGAACACGCAGCTTGGCGTCAATTACGCCCGGCAGGGCCAGTACGACCTGGCTGTCGAAAAGCTGCAACGCGCGATCGATCAGGACAGCCGTTATGCGCCGGCCCATTCGGCGCTCGCGGTGATTTACCAGAGGCGCGGCGAGAGTGCCTCGGCCGAAAAGGAGTACCGTCGCGCGCTGGCGCTCGACGGCAACGATTCGACGGTCAAGAGCAATTTCGGCGTGCTGCTGTGCGAGCGCGGCAAGCCGGACGAGGCGCGCCGCTATTTCACGGACGTCCTTGCCGACCCGCGCTATCCGGCGCCGGAGCAGGTTTGGACGAACGCCGGCATCTGCGCCAGGAAGAGCCATAATATGGAGCAGGCCGAGCACGATTTTCGCGAGGCCCTGCGCCTGAAGCCGAATAATCGCGACGCCCTGGCGCAGATGGCGATGCTCAGCTTCGACAAGCGGGATTTCCTGCGCACACGCGCCTTCCTGCAGCGCTACGATTTGAAAACCCAGGCGACGCCCGAGCTGCTGGGTATCGCCGCACACACCGAGATAGGCCTCGGCGACCGCGATAGCGCGCGGGACTACGCGCGCCGCATCGTCCAGGAGTTCCCGGAATCCAAGGAAGCCGCCATGTTCTCCGATTGGCAGCCATGAGCCACGATCCGTCCGAACCGACCGTTCCCGCCGCTCCGCAAGCGCCCACCACCGCTGGTACGCTGCCAGGTACCCTGATTCGCGAGGCGCGCCAAGCGGCGCATCTTTCGGTCGACGATCTGGCCGCCCATATCAAGCTCGCCCGCACGACCGTCGAGGCATTGGAGCGCGATGACTTCGACACGCTGCTCGAACCGGTGTATGTGCGCGGTTATTACCGCAAGTGCGCGAAGGTGCTGAACCTCGACGAGAAAGCGCTGATCGCCGCCTATGCGGCGCAGGTCACGCCGAAGACGCCGCAGGCGCCGGCCAAGCTGCGCCTCGCGTCGGGCACCGAGCTCGGCTCGAACAGTCGGCTGCCGATGGCGATGGGGGTGCTGTTCGTCGTCGTTGCGATCGTTGTCTGCGCGGCGCTGTGGTGGGTGCGTGGCGCGACGACGCCGGTCCCGAGGATCGTCGACGGCAGCATCCTGGGCGCGCCGGAGCCGAACGGCACGGCCGCGGCTCCCGCACCGGCTGCGCCGGTCGCGAACGCCGAAGCCGTTCCCGTCCCGCCGCCCGCGGCGACTGCCACAGCAGTGCCGTCTGCGCCTGTCGGCGACGCGGCTTCGACCGGCACCGCGGCAACGTCCACCGCCGCCGCGCCGGTCGCGGCACCTGCGCCGTCGGCCGCCGTGCAGTCGACTCCGGTGGCGGGTTCGACCCCAAGCGCGGCGGCGACCGGCAGCGGTCCGCTGCTGATCACCTTCAACGGCCAGTCCTGGATCCGCGTGCTCGACGGCAGCGGCCGCACGCTGCTGAATGGCCTGGTCGGCGCCGGCGAGCGTCGCCAGCTGGGCGGCAAGCCGCCGTTCGATCTGTTCATCGGCGCCGCACCGGCGGTCGGCGTGCAGTTCGAGGGCAGGGCGATCGACCTCAAGCCTTACACGCGCGACAACGCCACGGCGCGGCTGACGCTGCCGCTCAGCGCGCTGTCGCCCTGAGGCCCGGCAAGGGGACGCCGCATGGCGATGACCAGTCACCACGAGATTCGGCGCCGCGTGTCGCGGCAGATCCGCGTCGGCCGCGTCGCGGTCGGTGGCGGCGCGCCGGTCTCGGTGCAGACGATGACCAACACCGACACGGAGGACGTCGCGGCGACCGTCGCGCAGATCCGCGCGGCGGTGAAGGCGGGCGCCGACATCGTGCGCGTCTCGGTGCCGACGCTGGTGGCTGCCGAAGCCTTCGGCAGGATCAAGAAGGAAGTCGGCTACGTGCCGCTGGTCGCCGACATCCACTTCAACTACAAGTGCGGCCTCGCCGCCGCCGAGGCCGGCGCCGACTGCCTGCGGATCAATCCCGGCAACATCGGCTCGGACAAGAAGGTCTCGGAAGTCGTGGCCTGCGCCAAGCACCACGGCATCCCGATCCGCATCGGCGTCAACGCCGGTTCGCTCGAAGCCGAGCTGCAGGAGAAGTACGGCGAGCCGAACGCCGACGCGCTCGTGGAAAGCGCGCTGCGCCACATCGATATCCTCAAGCGCCACAACTTCGAGGACTTCAAGGTCTCGCTGAAGGCCAGCGAAATCTTCCTGACGGTATTCGCCTACCGCAAGCTCGCGCAGCTGATCGATCAGCCGCTGCATCTGGGCATCACCGAGGCCGGTGGCCAGCGCGCCGGTGCGGTGAAAAGCTCGATCGGCCTGGGCTTGCTGCTCGCCGACGGCATTGGCGACACCATCCGCGTGTCGCTGGCCGCCGATCCGGTCGAGGAAGTGAAGGTCGGCTGGGATATGCTGAAGTCGCTGCACCTGCGTGCGCGCGGCATCAACCTCGTCGCCTGTCCGTCGTGTTCGCGGCAGAACTTCGACGTGGTGAAGACCGTCGCCGAACTCGAATCGCGCTTCGAGGAAATCGACGAGCCGCTCGATCTCGCCGTCATCGGCTGCGTCGTCAACGGCCCCGGCGAGGCGCGCGAGGCGGCGATCGGCGTGGCCGGCGGCTATCCGAACTCCATCTACGTCGACGGCAGGATCCAGCACAAGGCGCACAATCACGAGCTGGTTGATGTGCTCGAAAAGCTCGTGCGCGAGAAGATCGCGCAGAGAAAAAGCAAAAAAGAAGTGATGGGTGATTCGTGATTTTTGATTCAAAGCACACCCCTGCAGTCCCCAATCACGAATCACGAATCACGAATCACGTTTAAAGAATGGCCAACCTCTTCCAGTCCGTTCGCGGATTCAACGACGTATTGCCTGCTGATGCCGCGGCCTGGCAGCAACTGCACCGCGTCGCCGGCGACGTGTTCGCGGCCTACGGCTACGGCGAGATCCGCCTGCCGCTGCTCGAACATACCGGCCTGTTCAAGCGCTCGATCGGCGAGGTCACCGACATCGTCGAGAAGGAGATGTTCACCTTCGAGGACCGCGAGGGCGACAGCCTGACCCTGCGTCCGGAAGGCACCGCCTCCTGCGTGCGCGCCGGTCTGGAGCACGGCCTGCTGCACAACCAGCAGCAGCGCCTCTGGTACGCGGGTCCGATGTTCCGCCACGAGCGCCCGCAGGCCGGCCGCTACCGCCAGTTCCACCAGCTCGGCCTCGAGTGCTACGGCATCGCCAGCGCCGATGCCGACGTCGAGGCGATCGCCGTGTCGGCGCGCCTGCTGCGCCAGCTCGGCCTCAAGGACCTGTCGCTTGAACTGAACTCGTTGGGCAGCAGCGAGGTGCGTGCGCGCTACCGCGCCGCGCTGATTGATTTCCTGCAGCGTCACGAAGCCTCGCTCGACACCGACTCGAGGCGCCGCATGCACAGCAATCCGCTGCGCGTGCTCGACTCGAAGTCGCCGGAGACGCAGAAGATCCTTGCCGACGCACCGAGCATTGCCGACTGCTTCGACGACGCGGCGCGGGCGCACTTCGACGGCGTGCGGCAGGGACTCGCCGATCTGGGCATCGCCTGTACGATCAACGCCCGTCTCGTGCGCGGCCTCGACTACTACACGAGCACGGTGTTCGAGTGGACGACGCGGCAGCTCGGCGCGCAGGGCACGGTGCTTGCCGGCGGCCGTTACGACGGCCTGGTCGAGCAGCTCGGCGGCACGCCGACGCCGGCGGTCGGCTGGGCCAGTGGTGTCGAACGCCTCCTGCTGTTGCAAAAGGCGTTCGGCGTGCCGGCCGACAGCGGCGACGCGCATGTCTATTTTTGCTGGCTGGGCGAGGCGGCGCAGCGCGAGGCGCGCAAGCTCGCCGAGCGGCTTCGTGACGCGATCCCCGGCCTGCGGCTCGTGCTGCACGCCGGCGGCGGCAAGCTCGCCGCGCAGCTCAAGCGCGCCGATCGCAGCGGCGCGGCTGTGGCGCTGATCGCCGGCGAAGCCGAAATCGAAGCCCGCACGGTTCAAGTAAAATCCCTCCGAGGTGCCGGCGCGGAGCCGCCGGCCGCAGCCGAATTCGTGGCATGGCAGGAACTGGCGGGCCATCTCGCCGGTCTTGTGAAGCGGTAAACCACCGCGCCCCATCCGTCCATCTTCCAGAGATCCGATTCCCCGTGACGACGCACTACGACGACGAAGCGCAAGCCGAGCAGCTGAAGACCTGGTGGAAGGAAAACTGGCCGGCGCTGGCGGCGGGCCTGGTGATCGGCCTGGCAGCGATCTTCGGCTGGGAAGGCTGGCAGAACCACAAGCAGCAGCGCGCCGCCGACGCGTCGCAGATGTACGAAGACCTCAAGAAGGCGATCGCCGACGGCAAGAGCGACGTCGCCAAGCCGCTCGCCGACAAGCTGACCGCCGATTACGCGGACACGCCGTATGCCGCCGGTGCGCAGCTGCGCCTGGCCGCCGCCGCGGTCGCCGCCGACGATCTCGGCGATGCGGCGACGCGCCTGCAGTGGGTGCGCGAGCATGCCGAGGACGATGGCCTGCAGCAGATCGCCCAGCTGCGCAGCGCGCGCGTGCAGTGGCAGCAGGGCAAGCCCGACGAGGCGCTGAAGACGCTCGACGGCGACGCCGGCAGTTTCGCGGCGCTGTACGACGAGCTGCGCGGCGACATCAAGCTCGCGCAGGGCGATCGGGCGGCGGCGCGCGGGGCTTACCAGAAAGCCTTTGCGGCGACGCCGGAAGACGAGCCGGGGCGGCAGCTGCTGCAGCGCAAGCTCGACGATCTCGCCGACGCGGTGCAGTCGTGATCGCCTCGTCGCGGTATCGGCCGCTGGCGCTCGGCCTGATCGTCGTCGCCGCGCTCGCGGTCGGCGCCTGTTCGAGCAAGAACGTGCGCAAGCCGGCGCCGCTGAAGGACATCAGCAATCCGGCGATCCGCCTGCAGACGGCCTGGACGGCGACGGCCGGCGACGGCAGCGACCAGTACTACACCGAACTCGGCCTCGTGCTGGAGCCGGACGCGCTGTTCAGCGCCGACGTCGACGGCCGCCTCTACGCCTTCGATCCGAAGAACGGCAAGCGCATCTGGCGCGCCAAGACCCGCAAGCGCGTGGTGTCCGGTCCGACGGTGGCCGGCGACGCGGTGCTCGCCGGCACGATGGACGGCGAAGTGCTGGCCGTGAAGCGTTCCGACGGCACGCCGCTGTGGACGGTCCGCCTCAGCAGCGAGACGCTGTCGCCGCCGGCCAGCGATGGCGACCGCGTCTTCATGCGCACGGGCGACGGCTACGTCTACGGGCTCGACGCGCAGAGCGGCGCGCAGCAGTGGAAAGTCGACCGCAGCGTGCCGAGCCTGACGCTGCGCGGCCTGTCGCAGCCGGCGCTGCTGGGCAACCGCGTCTACATCGGTCTCGACAACGGCCGCGTGCTGGCGATGCGCACCAGCGACGGCCAGGTCGCGTGGGAGCAGGTCGTCGCGGCGCCGACCGGCCGCAACGAACTCGACCGCATCACCGACATCGATGCGCCGCTGCTCAGCGATGGCGGCGAGCTGTACGCCGCGAGCTTCGGCGGCGAAGTCGCCTGCCTCGATCAGGAGACCGGCCAGATTCTGTGGCGCCGCTCGATCAAGAGCTACAGCGGCCTCGCGCGCGCCGACAACGCCGTCGTGGTGACCGACGAGGCCGGCACGGTGTTCGGCCTCGATCCGACGACGGGGACCGAGCTGTGGCGGAACGATGATCTCAAGTATCGTCAGCTGTCGGCGCCGGCCATGTTCAAGGGCTATGCCGTGGTCGGCGACTACAAGGGCTATCTGCACTGGCTGGACCCGAAGGACGGCCGCATCGTGGCCCGCACCCGCGTCGGCAGCAAGCCGATCCGCGTCGCGCCGGCGGTCGGCGACGATCTGCTCTACGTGCTGTCGAGCAAAGGCCATATCGCGGCGATCAGGGTTCGCTGATTCGCTGAGGCTTTTCTCCGGAGCAGGGCTTTTCCCAGGGCGGGCGGCGCTTCCCGGCGCCGTCTGCCTTTTTCGTTCCGCTTTTCCGCATCGGTTCCTTGGCGGACAATTCGCGTCCATCGCCATCCAGAGTCGCCATGAGTGACAAACTGCCCACGCTGGTGCTCGTCGGCCGTCCGAACGTCGGCAAGTCGACCCTGTTCAATCGCCTGACCGGCACGCGCGACGCGCTGGTCGCCGATCTGCCGGGCCTGACGCGCGATCGCCAGTACGGCACCGGACAGTTCGAGGGCCGCGCCTTCGTGGTCGTCGACACCGGCGGCCTGATGCCGGCGTCGGGCGACGCGCTCGCCGCGCTCGCCGAGGAACAGGCGCGCATGGCGCTGGAGGAAGCCGACCACGTGCTGTTCCTCGTCGACGTGCAGCAGGGCCGCACCGGCGCCGACGATTCGATCGCCCGCCATCTGCGCAAGCTCGGCAAGCCGCTGACGCTGGTCGTCAACAAGAGCGAGGGCCGGCCGCACGCGCAGTCGGCCGCCGATTTCTATTCGTTGGGCTTCGGCGAGCCGACGACGATCTCGGCCGAGCACGGGCAGGGCGTCAATGTCCTGCTGCGCGGTGTGCTCGACAAGCTGCCCGCCATCGCGCCGGAGCCGCCGCGCGACGACGGCACGGTGCGCGTCGCCATCGTCGGCCGCCCGAACGTCGGCAAGTCGACGCTGGTCAACCGCCTGCTCGGCGAGGACCGCGTGCTCGCCGCCGACCATCCCGGCACGACGCGCGACGCCATCGCCGTGCCCTTCGAGTACGACGGCGCGCCGTACACGCTGATCGACACCGCTGGCATCCGCCGCAAGGCGCGCGTCTGGGAAGCGGTCGAGAAGTTCTCAATCGTCAAGACGCTCGAGGCGATCGAGCGCGCGCACGTGGTCATCGCCGTGGTCGACGCGCAGAACGACATCGGCGAGCAGGACGCCAAGCTGATGGGCCTGATCGCGCAGCGCGGCCGCGCGCTGGTGCTCGCCGTCAACAAGTGGGACGGGCTGGGCGGCGGCGAGCGCGAGCAGGTGCGCTATCAGGTTTCGCTGAAGCTGCCGTTCCTCGATTACGCGCCGGTGCATTTCATCGCGGCGAAGCACGGTTCCGGCTTGCGCGAGTTGATGGAGGACGTGCAGACCGCCTACGAGGCGACGACGCGCGAGTTCTCGACGCCGGAGCTCAACCGCATCCTCGGGGCCGCCGTCGAGGCGCACCAGCCGCCGGCCGTGCTCGGCCGCCGCATCAAGCTGCGCTACGCGCACCAGGGCGGCAGCAATCCGCCGTGCATCGTCGTGCACGGCAACCAGACCGACAGGCTGCCGGAAAGCTACAAGCGCTATCTGGCCAACCAGTTCCGCGCCGCGCTCGCCCTGAAGGGCGTGCCGCTGCTGATGCGCTTCAAGACCGGCGACAATCCGTTCAAGGACAAGAAGAACGAGCTGACCGGCCGGCAGATCAAGAAGAAGCGCCGGCTGATGGCGCGGGTCAAGAAGCGCTGATCGCGAATCTGCGGCCGAGCATGCTTTGTGCGTGCGATTTCGCCTAAGCTAGCGCCAGTTCGATTCTGCGGAAAAGCCGGTTGTCGAGTCTCATCGCGGCACTCCGCAATGCCCCCGAACTGCGGTGATGTCAGGCTCGACATCAACGGATATGATCCAAGGCACCAGGGAGATATTTTGGATATTCAACGCAAAACCGTCGTGGTGACGGGCGCGGCGGGCTTCATCGGTTCATGTGTCGTCCGCGACTGGATCGCCGCGACGGACTGGCACATCGTCGCCCTCGACAAGCTGACGTATGCCGGCAACCTCGCTTCGCTGCAGCCGGTCGCCGAGCATGCGCGATTCGCGTTCGTGCGCGCCGATATCGGCGATGCCGCCGCGATGCGCGCGCTGATGCAGAAGTACGAACCCGATGCCGTTGTGCACCTTGCGGCGGAGAGCCACGTCGACCGTTCGATCCACGGGCCCGGCGCTTTCGTCGAAACCAACGTCGTCGGCACCTTCGTTCTGCTCGATGCGGTGCGCGAATACTGGACCCGGCTGTCGCCGCAGCGGCGCGCCGCTTTCCGCTTTCACCATGTTTCGACGGACGAGGTTTTCGGCAGCCTCGGCGACACCGGTGCTTTCTCGGAAACCACGCCATACGCGCCGAACTCGCCGTATTCGGCGTCCAAGGCCGGCTCCGATCATCTGGTGCGCGCCTATCACCACACCTACGGCCTGCCGGTCCTGACGACGAACTGCTCGAACAACTACGGGCCGTATCAGTTTCCCGAGAAGCTCATTCCGCTGACCATCCTCAACGCCGCCGCCGGCAAGCGCCTGCCGGTCTACGGCGCGGGGCTCAACGTGCGCGACTGGCTCTACGTCGGCGATCACGCGCAGGCGCTGCGCAGCGTGCTCGAGCACGGCAAGGTCGGCGAGGTCTATTGCGTGGGCGGTCGCGCGGAGCGCCGTAATATCGACGTCGTCACGCAGATCTGTGCGGTCCTCGACGAATGGCGTCCGCTCGCCGAGCCCCGCGAGCGCCTCATCGAATTCGTGACGGATCGTCCGGGCCACGATCAGCGCTATGCGATCGATTGCGCCAAGCTCGAGCGCGAGCTCGGCTGGCGACAGGCGGAGAGCTTCGAATCGGGCCTGCGCAAGACCGTCCGGTGGTATCTGGACAACGAGGAATGGGTGCGCGGCGTCACCAGCGGCGAATACCGCAACTGGGTCGAAACCCACTACGGCCAGCGGGTGCATGCATGAAGGGCATCATCCTCGCCGGCGGCTCCGGCACGCGGCTTTACCCGATGACGCAGGCGATGTCGAAGCAGCTGCTGCCGGTTTACGACAAGCCCATGATCTACTATCCGCTGACGACGCTGATGCTCGCCGGCATTCGCGAGATTCTCATCATCTCGACGCCGCAGGACACGCCGCGCTTCCAGCAGCTGCTCGGAAACGGCGCGCGCTGGGGCTTGTCGCTGCAGTATCAGGTGCAGCCTTCGCCCGACGGTCTCGCGCAGGCCTTCATCCTCGGCGAAGCGTTTCTCGGCGGCGCGGCGGCGGCCCTCGTACTCGGCGACAACCTGTTCTTTGGCCACAACTTCGCCGAGCGCCTGGAGCGCGCGACGCGGATCGACAAGGGCGCAACGGTTTTCGCCTACCCGGTCCACGATCCGGAGCGTTACGGCGTCGTCGAGTTCAACGCCAGGGGCGAGGCCGTCTCGATCGAAGAAAAACCCGCCGCGCCGAAAAGCCGATATGCGGTGACCGGCCTGTACTTCTACGACGAGAACGTCGTGGAGCTGGCCAAGGCCGTGAAACCGTCGCCGCGCGGCGAGCTCGAAATCACCGATCTGAATCTCGCCTATCTGCGGCAGGGGCACCTCCAGGTCGAGGTGATGGGGCGCGGCGATGCCTGGCTCGATACCGGAACGCCCGATTCCCTGCTGGACGCCGCACAGTTCGTGCAGACGCTCGAGCGCCGCCAGGGACTCAAGTTCGCGTGTCCCGAGGAAGTCGCATGGCGTCGGGGCTGGATCGACGACGCGCAGCTCGAGGCGCTGGCCAAGCCTCTGTCGAAGAACGGCTACGGCAGTTATCTGCGCGACCTGCTGAAGGGCCCGGTGTTCTGAAATGAAAATCATCGATACCGGCCTGCCGGGCGTGCTGCTGCTCGAGCCGAAAGTCTTTGGCGACGCGCGCGGCTTCTTCCTCGAAAGCTACAACCGCCGGCAGTTCGACGAGGCCGTCGGCGCGCCGGTCCAGTTCGTGCAGGACAATCACTCGCGCTCGAGCCGCGGCGTGCTGCGCGGCATCCACTACCAGCTGCAGCAGGCGCAGGGCAAGCTGGTGCGCGTGGTCGCCGGCGAAGTCTTCGACATCGCGCTGGACCTGCGCCGCGGCAGCCCGCATTTCGGGCGCTGGTACGGCACGCATCTGTCGGCCGACAACCATCGCCAGCTCTGGGTACCGCCCGGCTTCGGGCATGCCTTCCTGGTGCTTTCCGGGACGGCCGACTTCCTTTACAAGACCACCGATTTCTACGCGCCGCCGTTCGAGCGCACCATTCTCTGGAACGATCCGGCGATCGGCATCGCATGGCCGGAAGTGCCGGGCATGAGCGCGCCGCTGCTGTCCGAAAAGGACCGGAAGGGGGCCTTGCTGAGCGAGGCCGAGGTTTATCCGTGAGGATTTTATTGACCGGCGCCGGCGGTCAGGTCGGCTCCGAGGTGCGCAAGCGCCTGCGCGATGTGGAACTGCTGACGCCGTTGCGGGCCGAGTTCGATCTCGCGCAGCCGGCGCAGTTGCGCGCCGTGCTTGACGCGCTGCGTCCCGATTTCATCATCAACGCCGGCGCCTACACGGCCGTCGATCGCGCCGAGGACGAGCCCGAGCTGGCGATGACGGTCAACGGCGACGCCGTGGCCGCGATCGCCGACTACTGCCGCGCCGCCGGCGCGCCGCTGATCCAGCTCTCGACCGATTATGTGTTCGACGGCGCCAAGCCGAACCCTTACGTCACGGACGATGCGGCCGCGCCGGCCGGCGCCTACGGGCGCAGCAAGCTGGCGGGCGAGGCCGCGGCGCGCACGGTGCGCGAGCACATCGTCCTGCGCATTTCCTGGGTGTTCGCGGCGCACGGCGGCAATTTCGTGAAGACCATGCTGAAGCTCGCGCAGACGCGTCCGGAACTCGGCGTCGTGGCCGATCAGCACGGCGGCCCGACCTGGGCGGGCCATGTCGCCGAGGCGCTGGCGATGCTCGTCGCGCAGCGCCGGCAACGCGGTGCCCTGCCAGCGGGCACCTATCATTTCTGCGGTGGGCCGGCCGTGTCCTGGCACGCCTTCGCCGAAGCCATCTTCGCGGAGGCCGTCGCGCAGGGCGCGCTGCCGCGCGCGCCGCTCGTGCGGCCGATTCCTTCTACGGCTTATCCGACGAAGGCCCGGCGCCCCGCCAATTCCGTGCTCGACATGGCCTCGACCACGGCCCGACTCGGCCTCGCGCAGCCCGCCTGGCGCGACGGCTTGCGCGAGACGGTCGCGGCGCTCGCCGCCGGCGAGGGCTAGGCGCTTCAGAGCGGCGGCGTTTTCGGATCGGGAGCAGCGCCGCGTGCGCCGCCGTTGTCGGAGCGCGAGACGCCGGCGGTGATGACGAAACGCATCGCGTCCTCGAGCGACATGTCGAGCGGCCTGATGAATTTGCGCGGCACGAAAACGGTGTAGCCGCCGATCTGGTAGCTCATCGGCATGTAGACGGCGACGCAGTCCTCGTCGGCGGCGATGTCGAAGCGGCTCAGGTCCTCGACCGTGACGAAACCGACGAGGCGGATCGGCAGGTCCGGCCATTGCAGCATGACGACGCGGCCGAGCTTCTGGCCGCCGGAGTTCGAGATCAGATCGGTGAGGTCGCGCACCGCGCCGTAGATCGTCTTGATCAGCGGAATGCGGTTGAGCTGCTGGTCGACCCAGACCAGCACCTGCTTGGAGACCAGGCCCTGCATCGCCAGGCCGACCAGGAAGATCAGGCCGATGGCGATCACCAGCCCCATGCCGCGCTGGTAGAGGCCGCCCGGCAGCAACACGCTCAGCACGCCGCCGAATACCGCTTCGGCCGCACCGATCAGCCACAGCACGAGGCTGATGGTGACGAGGATCGGCAGGATTGCCAGCAGGCCGGTGATGAAGATCGACGCGGCCTTGCGCCAGGTCATGCGCGCGGCGTCGGTGAGCAGCGGTTTCGGGTCCATGTCGTCGCCTATTCGCACTTCCAGCTGAAACGGCCGATGCCGCGGCTTTCGAGCACGATCTCGTCGCCGGGCAGGAGCGGCCCGACGCCCTTCGGCGTGCCGGTGTAGAGGATGTCGCCGGGCTCGAGCGCCCAGGTCCGCGAGAGGATGTGGATCTGCCGCGCGACCGGATAGAGCATCTCGGCGGTCCTGCCGTGCTGGCGCCGCTGGCCGTTGACGTGGCAGCTGAACTCGAGCTTCTGCAGGTTCTGGCTGAGGTAGGGCTGTACGTCGCCGAGCGGCGCCGAGCCGTCGAAGGCCTTGGCCAGTTCCCAGGGCTTGCCCTTGTTCTTCAGCCCGGTCTGCAGCTCGCGCAGCGTGAGGTCGAGGCCGAGCGTGATGCCGGCGACGCAGTCGAGCGCTTCCTTCTGCGGAATGTCGCGGCCGCCGCCGGTCAGCTGCACGACCAGTTCGGCTTCGTGGTGGATGCTGCCGCGGTCCTTCGGCAGCACGATCGCCTGGCCTTCCTCGACGATGGCTGATGCCGGCTTCATGAAGACCACGCACTCACCGTCCGGCGCGTGTCCGAGATGGGCGAGTTCGGCGACGTGATCGGCGTAGTTCTTGCCGATGCAGAAGATGCGGTTGACGGGATACATGGAGTGGAAGAACGCAGGACTGTCCCGCAACGATAACCCAGCCCACAGTCGCCGCGGTAACACGCGCCATGCCATGCGCACAAAAAAGCGGCGGGCCGTTGCCGGTCCCGCCGCCAGGCTGCGAAGACGTCAGCCGATTAAATGCGCTCTTCGATGCCGAACGCGGCGAAACCTTTTTTCCTGAAGTTGTCGCGGAACATGTCGCGCAGCTTGGTGGCCGTCGCGTCGTAGGCGTCCCGGTCGGCCCAAGTGTTGCGCGGGTTGAGGATCGCGCTGTCGACGCCGGGGCAGGACTTCGGCATTTTCAGGTTCAGGATCGGCTGCGTCTCGGTCTCGACGCCGTCGAGCTCGCCGTTCAGCGCGGCGTTGAGTAGCGCGCGCGTGACCGACAGCTTCATGCGCCGGCCGGTGCCGTACGGGCCGCCGCTCCAGCCGGTATTGAGCAGGATGCAGCGCGCCCGGTGCTTCTCCATTTTCTCGGCCAGGAGCTTGGCGTAGACGTTCGGCTTCTGTGCCATGAACGGGCCGCCGAAGCAGGCCGAGAACGTCGGCTGTGGTTCGGAGACGCCGACCTCGGTGCCGGCGACGCGCGCCGTGAAGCCGGAGACGAAGTGGTACATGACGTCCTTCGGCTCGAGGATCGAGATCGGCGGCAGCACGCCGAAGGCGTCGGCGGTCAGCAGCACGATGGTCTTCGGGTACGGGCCCTGGCCGTTCGGCATCACGTTCGGATTCGCGTCGAGCGGGTAGGCGAAGCGGGTGTTCTCGGCGATCGAGCCGTCGCTCAGATCGAGTTCGTCCGGATGGCATTCCTCGATCTTCCTGCCCGGCAGCGGCGGCACGTTCTCGATGATCGTGCCCGGCTTGGACAGCGCGTGGGCGATGACCGGCTCGGCATCCTTGTCGAGATCGATCAGCTTGGCGTAGCAGCCGTCCTCGAGGTTGCAGAGGCCGTTGTCGGACCAGATCGTCTCGTCGTCGCCGATCAGGCGGCGGCTGGCGTCGGCCGACAGCGTGGTCTTGCCGGTGCCGGAGAGGCCGAACAGGATCGCCGCGTCGTCGTTCCTGCCGACGTTGGCCGAGCAGTGCATCGACAGGCGGCCCTGCTTCGGCAGCAGATAGTTGCCGACGGTGAAGATGGTCTTCTTGTTGACGCCGCAATAGTCGGCGCGGCCGGCGACGAGGCAGATCCTGTTGCGCACGTCGATGATGACTGCCGCCTCGGCGCGCGAGCCGTCGCGTTCCGGCTCGCAGACGAAGCTGGGCGCGTTGAGCATCGTCCAACGTCGGCTGTCGACGTCCTTCACGCCCTTGAGATTCTTCGGGAACATGGTGTGCACGAACATCGCATGCGTCGCGTACTCGCCGACGAAGCGGTACGGCACGGCGAAGTCTGGGTCCGAGCCCATGAAGACGTCCTTGACGTAGAGCGTCGCTTGCCTGGCGTTGAGATGTTCGATCACGCGCTTGAGCAGGCCTTCGTACTGCTCCGGGTCGTACGGATTGAGATCGGCCTTGAACCAGATTTCGTCGGCGACTTCCGGCCACTTCACCGCATAGGTGTCCTTGGTGCGGCGGCCGGTGCAGTCCGGGTCGGTGTAGTAGACCAGCGGGCCGTCGACGCCGAGCTTGGTCGGGAAGGCCTTCTGCTCGTTGCCCGGGCCGCCGCGGCGCACGCGGCCGCGGTCGTTGGCGATCGCTTCATGGAAAAGCTCGGCCTTCGACAGTTCGTATTTGTACGCGACGTCTTTGAGTCCGAGAAGCTTTTCGAGATCGGCCTGAAAGCTCATGCAAAATCCTCAAATGGCAGGAAACCGGAAGAGACGGGAAAGCAGTGCCGGGCCCGGCGCCCGCGCCGGCGGGGAAAATGGTAGGTGAGCCCGGCAGTGCGCGCAATCGCGCGAAATAAGGATTTTTGTAGCAAGAACAGACAGTTTTTCCACTGGCCCCGTGAACAGGAAAACCCGGCGCTGCGGCCGGGTTTGCGCAATAGGGCGATGGTCAGATGCCATCCTGACCGGGCAGCTTGAAGCCAGCGACCGATTCGCGCAGCTTCTCCGACAGCGCCGTCAGCTCGCCGACGGCCTGCGCCGTCCGGTTCGCCGAACCGGACGACTGCACGGCAATGTCGCGGATGATCTGCATGGTGCCGGCGATGCGCGTCGCCGCCGCCGACTGGTCGCGCGCCGAGTCGGCGATGTCGATGATCAGCTTTGACAGATCCTGCGACGAAGTCTCGATCTTGGTCAGCGCCTGGCCGGCCTCCTCGGCGCTCTTGGCGCCGACCACCACGTTCTGCGTCGAACGCTCCATCGAGGTGATCGCTTCCTGCGTGTCGGCCTGGATCGTCTTGACCAGGGTTTCGATCTGGCGCGTGGCGCCGGCGGCGCGTTCGGCGAGCTTCTGCACTTCGTCGGCGACCACCGCGAAGCCGCGGCCCGCCTCGCCGGCCATTGCCGCCTGGATCGAGGCGTTGAGGGCGAGAGTGTTGGTCTGCTCGGCGATGTCGTTGATGAACTCGATGATGTTGCCGATTTCCTGCGAGGATTCGCCGAGCCGCTTGATGCGCTTGGAAGTGTCCTGGATTTGCTCGCGCAGTGCGCTCATGCCGAGGATCGTGCGGTTCACCGTGCCGGCGCCGTCGTGGGCGATCTGCACCGACTGCTGCGCCTGCTGCGCGAGCTTTTCGGCCTGGCTGGCCACCTGCTGCATCGACTGCGAGGTCGCGGCGATGGTGTGGGTTACCGCGGTGATCTCGCGCGCCTGGCGCTCCGAGGCTTCGGACATCTGCAGCGCGGTGTCCTGCGTGCCGGCGGCGGCGTTGGCGACGTCGTCGGACGTGGCCGTGATCGTGCCGACCAGGTTGCGCATGTTCTGCACGGTGTAGTTGATCGAGTCGGCGATCGCGCCGGTGAAGTCCTCGGTCACCGTGACGTCGACCGTCAGATCGCCGTCGGCGAGGTTGGTGATTTCGTCGAGCAGCGACAGGATGGCCTGCTGCTGCTTGCTGTCGCGATCCTCGGCGGTCTGCAGGCGTCCCTGCGTGCCGAGCCAGTAAAGGACGCCGAAGGCAGCCAGCGACAGCACTGCGAGCGCGCCGGCGACGTAGACGACGATCGGTAGTACGAGCTGCTGCGTGCGTGTATCGATGAGCCGCTGCTCGAGTTCGCCGGCCGTCGCGATCACGTTTGCCTCGCGCGACTTCAGCTCGGCCGCCGCCGTCTGCATCTGCGCGATGGCCGGCGCCGCCGCGACGATCGCCGCGACCGACTGGCGCAGGGCGCCGCCGAACTGCTCCTGCGCGGCCTTGGCCGACGCGGCGGCCATGCCGTCGGCGAGCAGGGCGTCGTTGTCGTCGAAGAAAGCCTTGAGATCGTCGTCGAGGTCCTTGGCGATCGCCTGCGCGTCGCGGCCCTCGCCGAGCAGGTGGCGGGCGTTGCCGGCTAGGCGCTGCAGGCGCGCGATCTGCTCGGCCGCGCGCGCGGTCTGTTCGGGCGCGCCGCCGCGCGCTAGACGTTGCAGCGCCTGCTGGTAGACGTCGGACAGGCCTTTGGCGCGGTCGCCGTCCGGATAGATGGTTTCTTCGATCGTCGCCACCGCGGCCGCCGTTTTCTTGTACGGCGCTTCGGCCTGGAGGATGGCCTGCGCCGACGCCTTGGTCGACGTCCAGGCCTTGGTTACCGCGTCGAGTTCTCCGGACACCGTCTCCGGCGCAGCGGCGATCCCGGCGTTGCCGTTGCCGCTGCCAAGCGCCTGCACGGTCGAGTCGACGTCCTCGACGTGCGCGGCCAGCGCCAGGAAATCGGGCCGGCCGCCGCGCGCCGCTTCGTCGCCGACCTTGCCGATGTCGACGATGCGGGTCGACAGCGAATGCGCGAGATCGATCCAGGCCTGTTCCCGCCCCTTGGTGCTCTGCGACAGAAAGAAGCAAACGAGGGCGACGACGATGAAGAAGACCGCGCCGCCGAGCAGCAAGGTCTCGCGGCGGGTGCCGGACGCGCGTCGCGTTGCGGATATGTCCGCCATGATCTCTCCCCGAGAGGCCCTAGGCGCCGAGCACGGTTTTGATTTTGGCGAGCAGGTCGCTTTCCTTGACCGGCTTGACCAGGTATTCACGCGCGCCCTGACGCAGGGCCCAGACGCGGTCGGTTTCCTGACTCTTGCCGCTGACGACGATGACGGGAATGTGCGCGGTGCCGGGGTCCTTCGACAGGGTGCGCGTCGCCTGGAAGCCGTTCACGCCCGGCATGACGACGTCCATGATGACCACCTCGGGCTTCTCGTTCTTGACGCGCTCCAGCGCATCCTGTCCCGAGGCCGACTCGGTGACCTGATGTCCGGCCTTCAGCAAGATCCCCTTGAGGTTCTGCACGTCCGTGGGCGAATCATCCACGATCATGACCCGAGCCATATTTTCTCCCGATGCCCCCCGCGGGCAGTGTTCCGAACTATATACCGCGTGTCGCGCCGAAGCCGATAGTGGAGTCTAGAGCGTATACACCTGACGCCCCCGATGGACGGTGCGGATCGCCCGACCGCGCAGCGCGCGTCCGGCGAACGGCGTGTTGTGGCCGGCGCTGAGCATCTGCTCGGCCCGCAAGGTCCACGCCGCGTCGGGATCGACGAGCACGAGATCGGCCGCCGCGCCGACCTCGAGGCGGCCCGCTTCGAGACTGGCGATGCGCGCCGGGCCCAGGCTCAGGCGCGCGGCGGCGGCGAGCGGCGACAGCAGGCCGCCGTGCACGAGTTCGAGCGTCAGCGGCAGCAGCGTCTCGAGTGCCGAGATACCGGGTTCGGTCAGCGGGAAGGGGTTGATCTTGGCATCGGCCTCGTGCGGCTGATGGTCCGAGCAGATCGCGCTGATCGTGCCGTCGGCGACGGCGGCGCGCAGCGCGTCGCGGTCGGCGGCCGAGCGCAGCGGCGGCACGACGTGGCACTGCGCATTGAAGCCGTCGACGTCGGCGTCGGTCAGGAACAGCTGATGCGCGGCGACGTCGGCCGTCACCGGCAGGCCGCGCTGCTGCGCGCTCGCCACGAGCTTGGCGCCGCGCGCCGTCGACAAGCGGCAGAAGTGCGCGCGCGCGCCGGTGTCCTCGATCAGCGAGATCCAGAAGCGCAGGCCGGAGACTTCGGCGGCAACCGGAATCGCCGGCAGGCCGAGGCGCGTGGCGACCGCGCCTTCGTGCGCGCAGCCGCCGGCGGCGAGCGCCGCGTTCTGCGCGAACACGTGCACGGTGACGCCGAGGCCGTGCGCGTACTCGAGCGCGCGGCGCGCGACCAGCGAATCGCGGATCGGCTGCAGCGCCTGGCTGGCGCCGGCCGCGCCGGCGCTCTTCAGCGCCGACAGCTCGGCCAGCGCTTCGCCGCCGAGGCCCTTGGTCAGCGCGCCGAGCACGCGCACGTCGAGGCCGCCGGCCTGGCGGGCGATGCGCTGCACGCGCAGCAGCATGGCCGGCGAATCGACGACCGGCTGGCAGTCCGGCGGCAGCAGCACGGTGGTGATGCCGCCGGACTGCGCGGCCGGCACCTCGCTGGCGAAGCTGGCCTTGTGCGTCTGGCCGGGCTCGCGGAAGCGCGCGCAGAGATCGACGAGGCCGGGCATCAGCCACAGGCCCCGGGCGTCGATCGTCTCGTCGTAGCCGTCGCCGGGCGGCGTCTGGCCGCAGAAATCGATGCGGCCGTCGCGGATGCCGACGTGGGCGAGGCCGTCGAATCCGTTCGCCGGATCGAGCACGCGCGCGCCGCGGATCAGCAGCGAGCCGGGCGTCGGGCGCGCCGGTTTGACGGCGCGCGCCGGCGACCAGTCGGCCGGCGCGCCACCCGAGCCGCCGCAGAGCCCCCCCCCCGCCCCGCCGG
>JASGFY010000026.1:0-41250 GCA_047605265.1 Solimonas sp. | reverse complement strand
GGATCAGGTCGAGGAACTGCAGGCCGCGGTTGGTGTACTTCTTGGCGATCGAGATGACGAGGCGCAGGTTGGCCTCGACCATTTCCTTCTTCGCGCGGCGGGCCTTGGCCTCGCCGACGTTCATCCGGCGGTTGATGTCCTTGATCTCGTCGAGCGAGATCAGGTTGTCGCCTTCCATCTTGCGCAGCTGTTCCTGTAGCGCGTAGATCTCTTCCTGGCGCGCGTTCAGTTCCGACGAATACTTGCGCTTGGCGCGGATCAGCTTCTGGATCCAGTCGGGGCTGGTGGCGCCGTTCGCCTCGCGGTAGATCTTGAGGAACTCCTCGCGCGTCATGCCGGCGTCGACCACGCAGATGCGCATGATCGACTTCTCGGTCTCGCGGATCGTCTCGATTTTGGCGCGCAGGTTCTGCGTGATCTCGTCGACGATCTTCGGCGACAGCTTGAAGGTCATGATGTGCGTCGCCACCGCTTCGCGCTTGGCCTGCGTCTTCGGATGGCCGGCGCCCTGCTTCATCAGCGAGTCCCAAGCCTTGTCGTAGAGGCCCTGCAGCTCAGCGAACTTCTCGGCGGTGAGGACCGGGTCCGGGCCGGTGTCGACGGTTTCCTCTTCGTCGCCGCCGTCGCTCTCGGCTTCGTCCTCTTCCTCTTCCTCGACGGCTTCTTCCGGAAGTTCCTCGGGCGCCGCTTCCTCGGCGTTCGGATCGAAGAAGCCGGTGACGATGTCGGCGAGGCGCTTCTTGCCCTGCTTGGCGTTCTCGTACGACTCGAGCAGGATGGCGACCGTTTCCGGATACTGCGCCATCGCGAACATGGCCTCGTTCAAGCCCTCCTCGATGCGCTTGGCGATGCGGATCTCGCCCTCGCGGTCGAGCAGTTCCACCGAGCCCATCTCGCGCATGTACATGCGCACCGGATCCGTCGTGCGGCCGAACTGGTCGTCGAGCGCGGCGATCGCGGCGGCGGCTTCCTCGGCGGCGTCTTCCTCTTCCTCGTTGGTCGCGACGACCGCCGGTTCGGAGAACAGCTGCTCCTCTTCCTGCGGGGCGTCCTCGTGCACCGGGATGCCCATCGCCTGGATCATGCTGATGATGTCTTCGATCTGCTCGGTATCGACGATCTCCGGCAGATGGTCCGCGACCTCGGCGTAGGTGAGGTAGCCTTTCTCCTTGCCGAGCGCGATCAGGACCTTGATCTGCGACTGCTTCTGCGCCTGCTTGTCGAAGGCGGCCTTGTCGGCTTTGTCGGAATTGCTGTTGGTGGCCATGCGGTACTCTTCACATAGCGCCGGCAAGCGGCGGATGAGGCTGAACTGGCTATTATACGGCCAGCGTGACGGGTTGGCGATGATTTCCGCGAGGGGGCGGCATCATCGTCGCGATTTCGGCGGGCGGCTGCGATGAAACGACTCGATCACGCCCAGTTCGGCGCGGCTCAGTTCGCGGTGCCGCGATTTCTCGAGCAGGCGGCTCGCTTCGCGTTCCAGCGCCCGGAACGTCAGTAGACTGATGGTGTCGCGGAACTCGCTTTCAAGCGTTTCGTCGACGAGCGGCGTCTCCAGCGCCAGCAGTTTCTGCACGCCGCGGCCCTTCGGCGTGTCCTTCCAGGCTTCAACCAGCTGCGCGGCGCGCGCGTCCGGATGGGCGTGGAAGAAGTCGATCGCCTCGACCAGCACCTCGATGCCCGGCACATCGGCCTGTGCGAGCAGATCGAGATGATCGACGCGCTCGGCCATTGCCGGACGCTCGAGCAGCAATTGCAGCGCGCGTCGTACCGGCCGCGCCGCGCCGGGCGCCGGACGCTCGGTTTCCGCGATCGCCGGCCCCGCCGGAGCCGCCGCTTTCGGCGCGCCGAGCATCGCTTCGACGTCGTCGCGGCTGAGCCGCGCGCGGCGTGCCAGCTCGTCGACCAGCAGCACGCGCAAGGGGCCTGCCGGCAGCTTGTCGAGATGCGGGCGCGCCAGCGCGATCAGCCGCGCGCGGCCTTCGAGCGAACCGAGGTTGACCTGCCCGAGCAGCGTGTCGAGCAGGAACTGCGTCAGCGGCGCGGCCTGCGCGATCGCGTCCCTGAACGCTTCGCTGCCGACCTTCTGCACCCAGGTGTCCGGATCCTCGCCTTCCGGCATGAACATGAAGACGGCTTCGCGGCCCTCATACATTTCCGGCAGGACCTGTTCGAGCGCGCGCCACGCCGCCGAGCGGCCGGCGCGGTCGCCGTCGAAGCAGAACACGATCTTGGGCGCGGACTTGAACAACAACTGCACATGCTCGCGCGTGGTCGCCGTACCGAGCGTGCCGACCGCCTGCGTGATGCCGTGCTGCGCGAGCATCACGACGTCCATATAGCCCTCGACGACGACGAGGTAGGGCAGAGCGCCGGTCGTGGCGGTGCGCGCTTCATGAAGGCCGTACAGATTGCGGCCCTTGTGGAACAGCGGCGTCTCCGGCGAGTTCAGATACTTGGCCGGATCGTTCGCCAGCGTGCGTCCGCCGAAGGCGATGACGCGACCGCGCGTGTCGCGGATCGGGAACATCACGCGGTTGCGGAAGCGATCATAGGCGCCATCGCGTCCTTCGCGTTCGATCAGCAGGCCCGCGGTCAGCGCGTGCTGTGTCTCGTGCAGGAACCGGGTCAGCGCGTCCCAGCTGTCCGGCGCGTAGCCGATGCCGTAGCGCTTCGCGGTCTCGCCGCTGACGCCGCGCTGCTTCAGGTACTCGATCGCGACCGGCGCCTGGCGCAAGCGCTCGGTGAAGAAGCGCTGTGCCGCGGCGAGCGCGTCGAGCGGGCCGTCCATGACCACGCGTGGCTCGTTGCCGCCTTCACGCGGCACCTCGACGCCGGCGCGCTTCGCCAGTTCCTCGACGGCTTCGACGAAGCTGAGGCGGTCGTAGTCCATGAGGAACGAGATCGCCGTGCCGTTCTTGCCGGACGAGAAGTCGAAGAACATCTGCTTCTGCGGCGAGACGAAGAACGACGGCGACTTCTCGCTGGTGAACGGCGACAGGCCCTTGAACTCTTTGCCGGCGCGCTTCAGATCGACACGCGCGCCGATCAGCTCGACGATGTCCGTGCGTGCGAGCAGATCGTGGATGAAGGAATCGGGGATGCGGGCCAAGGTGTCGTCCTGACAAGCCGGCGCCATCCCTGGCGCCGGCGTTCAAAACAAGCGGTTCCCGAATTTAACCGAGTTTCGCCTTGATGAGCCCCGACAGCTTGCCCATGTCGGTCTTGCCCTGCGCCTTCGGCTTGATCCAGCCCATGACCTTGCCGATGTCCTTGCCACCGGCGGCATCGGTCTCGGCGATCGCCCGGGCGATCAGCGCATCGACTTCGGCATCGGTCAGCTGCTGCGGCAGGTATGCCATCAGCACGACGATTTCGGCGGCTTCCTTGTCGGCGAGGTCGACGCGGCTGGCGGCGCGGAACTGGCTTTCCGAATCGCGGCGCTGCTTGATCATCTTCTCGACCGCCGACTGCACCTCGGCGTCGGTCAGCGTCTTGCTCTCGACGACTTCGCGCTGCTTGAGCTCGGCCTGCAGCATGCGCAGCACCGACAGGCGCTCCTTCTCGCCGGCCTTCATCGCGGTCTTCACGTCATCGGCGACGCGGGTCTTCAGGTCGGTCATGGGAATCCCTCTTGGAAATCGGTGGAAACAACGAAACCCCGGCTTGCGGCCGGGGTCGGTAGTGTCCCGCTTTTCTTTGACAGTCGCCGCCAGGGAGGGCGGCGTGGCTTGTCAGGACGACAAGCGCGGATTCGCCGCCTTAGTAAAGGCGAATCCGGCGGTTCGATTCGCGCTGGACCTTCTTGGCCTGGCGCTTCACCGCCGCGGCATGCATGCGCTTGCGTTCCTGGCTCGGCTTCTCGAAGTACTCGTGCTTGCGCAGGTCGGTCAGCACGCCGGCCTTTTCGCAGGTGCGCTTGAAGCGGCGCAGCGCCACTTCAAAAGGCTCGTTGTCGCGAACGCGGACGGAAGGCATTCAGATCACTCTCTAAAATTCGTTGCGGGCAGCGCCGGGACTGGGCAAAAAGCAGCCGAGGTCCGGCAAGGGGCGGCGATTCTAGCCTGCGACGAAAAACTCTGCAAACGCGATTTCGCCGCCGCGTTCTACAATAAGCGGATGCCCGCTTTCGCCTGCCTGCCGAGCCGTCCGGTGCTCGGCATCGAAACTTCCTGCGACGAAACCGCCTGCGCGATCTACGACGGCGAGCGCGGGCTGCTGGCGCATGTGCTGCACAGCCAGATCCGCCTGCACGCTGAATACGGCGGCGTCGTGCCGGAGCTGGCGTCGCGCGACCACGTCGCACGCATCCACGATCTGGTCGCCGCGACCCTGCGCGAGGCGCAGCTGACGCCGGCCGGACTCGGCGGCATCGCGTACACGGCCGGGCCGGGACTGATCGGCGCACTGATGGTCGGCGGCGCGGTCGCCGCGGGCCTCGCGACCGCGCTCGATCTGCCGCTGATTCCGGTGCATCACATGGAAGCGCATCTGCTGGCGCCGATGCTCGAGGCGCGCAAGCCGACGTTTCCGTTCGTCGCGCTGCTGGTGTCCGGCGGTCACACGCTGCTGGTTGCGGTGCGCGGTGTCGGCGACTACGAGCTGCTCGGCGAAAGTCTCGACGACGCCGTCGGCGAAGCCTTCGACAAGACCGCCAAGCTGCTCGGCCTGCCGTATCCGGGTGGTCCGGAACTGGCGCAGCTCGCCGAGCGCGGCGACGGCAAGCGCTACAAGCTTCCGCGGCCGATGACCGACCGGCCCGGCCTCGATTTCAGCTTCAGTGGCTTGAAGACCGCGGTGCTGACGACGCTGCCGCAGGCCGTGAGCGAGCAGGATCGCGCTGACCTCGCCGCCTCGTTTCAGGAGGCGGTGACCGACACGCTGGCGATCAAGTGCGCGCGCGCGCTGCGGCAGACCGGCTATGCGCAACTGGTCGTCGCCGGCGGCGTCGGCGCCAACCAGCGCCTGCGCGAGAAGCTCGGCGAACTCGCGCGGCGCGAAGGGTTCGAACTGTTCTTTCCGCGCCAGGCGTTCTGCACCGACAATGGCGCGATGATCGCGTATGCCGGCTGGGCGCGGCGCACGCAAGGTCGGCCGGCCGCGGCCGGTCTGTTCACGACGCCGCGCTGGCCGCTCGCGCAATTGCAGCCGCCGCCGGCACCCACACCCTGATTCACAAGGAACGCATGGACAAGGTTTTCGTTCGCGGGCTCGCGCTCGACGTCATCATCGGCGTCTACGGCTGGGAGCGGCATGCCCGGCGGCCGCTGATCGTCAATCTCGAAATGGGCGTCGACACGCGCGACGCCGCGGCCAGCGATCACGTGCGCGATGCGGTCGACTACGCAGCGGTCGCCGACGACATTCGCGCCGTCGCGGCCTCGATGGAGCCGGCACTGCTCGAAACGCTGGGCGAAAAGATTGCGCGCACGCTGTTCGACAAGTATCCGATCCAGACGCTGCGTCTGGAGATCGACAAGCCGGGCGCGGTCGACGGCGTGAAGAGCGTCGGCGTCGAGATCGAGCGGCGCCGCGAGGATTACGCCGTCTGCGGCCGCTGAGGCGCTGACGCGTCGTTGCCGCTGAGCAGTGCGACGACGAACTCGGCGAGATTGTCGTAGATGCGCACGTCGCCGAGCTTGGCGGCGTTGCGCGCTTCCGTCTCACGGCCATTGCCGGTGCGTACCAGCACCGGCCGGGCGCCGGCGGCGCGCGCCGCTTCGAGATCGCGCAGCGAATCGCCGACGGCCGGCACGTTTTCGAGCGTGATGCCGAGACGCTTGGCCAAATCCTGGAACATGCCGGGGCCCGGCTTGCGATTCGGCGTCGGCTGCTGCGGATGATCCGGCGCGAAGAAGATGCCGTCGACGCGGCCGCCGAGTTCGGCGAGCAACTGCTGCAGACGGTCGTTCATCGCGCTGAACGCCTCGTAGTCGAACAGGCCCTGGCCGAGGCCGGACTGGTTCGTCGCGACGAATACGCGGTAACCGGCCTGGCAAAGCTTGGCGATCGCCTCGAGGCTGCCGGGAATCGGATGCCACTCGGCGGCCGACTTGATGTAGTGCGGCGATTCTTCGTTGATGACGCCGTCGCGGTCGAGAATGACGATTTTCATGATGGCGGCCCGCGCGGGAATGACGGCGGTCAGCCGGGCAGCTGAGACAAGTCCGCCACCGAGCGGCATGCCACATCGAGCTTGCGCAGCAGCGCGAGACGATTCGCGCGTACGGCAGCATCCTCGGCATTGACCATCACGCCGTCGAAGAACGCGTCGACGGACTCGCGCAGCGCTGCGAGATGGACGAACTGCTGCGTGTAATCGTGGGTCTTGGCGTTGAGCGCTTCGACGTCGTCGAGCCTGGCGTGCAGCGCCTTCTCGGCCGCGTGTTCGAAGCGCGCCGGATCGATCGCGCCGCCGCCGTCGCCGGCCGGTGCCGAGGCGCGGAGGATGTTGCGCACGCGCTTGTTGGCGGCCGCGAGATTCGCCGCCGCCGGATCGGCGACGAAGGCATGCACGGCGCGCAGGCGACGCAGGAAATCAAGCGGCTGGGTGACGTCGAGCGCACGCACCGCCTCGAACATTTCGACGGTGACGGCGCGGCCGTCGATGTCCTGGCCGACGAGATGGGCGCGCAGACGCTCCTGCACGAACTCGACGAGTCCGGCGAGCGTCGCCGCATCGCGCTGGCCGGCCGGCTGCGCATCGAGCGCGGCCTTCAGCAGCACCTGCAGATCGAGCGGCAGGCCGGCTTCGAGGCAGATGCGCAGCACGCCGAGCGCGGCGCGGCGCAGCGCGTACGGGTCCTTGCCCGCAGTCGGCTTCTGGCCGATCGCGAAGATGCCGGCGAGCGTGTCGAGCTTGTCGGCGAGCGCGACGATCTGGCCTTCGCGCGTGGACGGAATCGGCGTGCCCTGCTGGGCCGGCAGATAGTGCTCGCGGATGGCCTCGGCGACGGCCGGCGTCTCGCCGGACTTCGCCGCGTAGTAGCCGCCCATCAGACCCTGCAGTTCCGGGAACTCGTAGACCATCTTGGTGACGAGGTCGTTCTTGCAGAGCGTCGCGGCGCGGATCGTCGCGTCGATGTCGGCATCGAGGCCGGTGGCGATTGCGCCGGCCAGCGCCGCGGTGCGCGCCACCTTGGCGCCGGTGGTGCCGAGATCTTTCTGGAAAGTCACGGTCGCCAGGCGCTCGCCATAGGCGGCCAGCGGTTGCTTCAGATCCTGCTGCCAGAAGAACAGCGCGTCGGCGAGGCGCGGCCGCACTACGCGCTCGTTGCCGGCAATCACCTGCGACATGTCATCCCCACGCGCGGCGATGTTGGCGACGGTGACGAAGGCGTTCGTCAGCTGCGTCTGCGCGGCGTCCTTGAACACCGTGAAGTAGCGCTGGTTGGTCTCGACGGTGGCGACGATCACTTCCGGCGGCAGTTCGAGGAAGCGTGCCTCGAAGTGGCCGGTGACGGCGACCGGCCATTCGACGAGCGCGGTGACTTCATCGAGCAGGTCGTCGGTGATGCGGGCGTGGCCTTGCGCGTTCGCCGCCTCGGCGAGGATCTGGCGCCGGATCTCGCCGCGTCGCGACGTGACGTCGGCCCAGACGTGCGCGTGCTTGAGGCGAGGTTCGTAGTCGGTGGGCGTGCCGAGCTCGATCGCGCCCGGTGAATGGAAGCGGTGGCCGTAAGTGAGGCGGCCGCTCGTCAGGTTGAAACGCCGCAGCGGCACGATATCGGCGCCGTACAGGCAGGCGATCCACTGCACCGGACGCACGAAGGTTTCGTCGCTGCTGCCCCAGCGCATGCGTTTGGGCACCAGCTCGTCCATCTGCCGCAGCGCTTCCTCGAAGATTTCCGGGACCAACGCCGGCGTCGGCTTGCCGGCTTCGACTTTCGCGTAATGCAGCTTGCCGTCCTTCCGGCCGATCGCCGCGAAGTCGACGCCGCAAGATTTCGCGAAGCCGAGCGCGGCCGGCGTCGGCTGGCCGTCCTTGAAAGCCGCGGCGACCGCGGGGCCGAGACGTTCGAGGGCCTGATCCGGCTGGCGTTCGGCGAGGTCTTCGAGCATCACCGCAATGCGCCGCGGCGTGGCGAAGATGCGCTGGTCACGGAACGCGATCTTGCGGCGTGCCAGGCCTTCCGCGATGCCGCGCGCGAGCGCTTCGGCGAGCGGCACGACGTAGCGGGCCGGCAGATCTTCGGTTCCGAGTTCCAGCAGGAAGGCGCGTGACATGAGAGCGGGCAGCGGGGCAAAGAGCGCGCAATTGTCGAGGATCGTTGCGGATTCGCCAAATGGCGTGTGCGCCGAGGCTTGCCTGTTTTTACAATAACTATCGTCTTCTGTAAAACAATCAATTTCAATAATCAAAGATGCGCGCGTAAGGTACCGCCACACCGAATTTACGGAGACGTGATCATGAGCCTGCAATCGATTGCTGCGAGCGTGCCGACGAGCCGCATTCAGGGCGTCCGCCGCTTCACGGTGCCGCTTTTCGTCGTCCTGGCGGCGGCGGCGCTGTACGACTTCGCGACGGCTGCTGACGTGCGCGACGCGATGGCGGCTTATGCCGCCGTGCACTGAGATGCCATGACGCCCGTCCTGACGCGGGTATTCCCACTCAACCCAGACCCCGCCTGCGGCTCCGATGCGATAGGTGTTCCGCATCGGCCGTCCGGCCTCACCACCCGAGGTAGTAGCCATGTCAACACAAGCAAAATGCCCCTTCGACCATCAGCGCAGCGGCGGTACGACGAACCAGGACTGGTGGCCGAAGCAACTGCGCCTCGATCTGCTGAGCCAGCATTCGGGCAAGTCCAATCCGCTCGGTGAAGCGTTCGACTACGCCGAGGCTTTCAAGGGGCTCGACTATCAGGCGCTGAAGAAAGATCTGCGGGCGCTGATGACCGATTCGCAGGACTGGTGGCCGGCCGACTTCGGCCATTACGGACCGCTGTTCATCCGCATGGCCTGGCACAGCGCCGGCACGTACCGCATCGCCGACGGCCGTGGCGGCGGCGGCCGCGGCCAGCAGCGCTTCGCGCCGCTCAACAGCTGGCCGGACAACGTCAGCCTCGACAAGGCGCGCCGCCTGCTGTGGCCGATCAAGCAGAAGTACGGCCAGCAGATCTCCTGGGCCGACCTGATGATCCTCGCCGGCAACGTCGCGCTCGAGTCGATGGGCTTCAAGACCTTCGGCTTCGGCGGCGGCCGCGCGGATACCTGGGAACCGGATCAGGACATCTATTGGGGCAGCGAAAAGACCTGGCTCGGCACGGATCTCCGCTACGGCAAGAGCCGACCGGGTGCCGGCGAGGCGGCGCTGGTGGCGGACCAGGAGGCGCACGGTCACGAACATCAGCGTCCCGATCCGCAGGGGCGCGAGCTCGAGAATCCGCTGGGCGCCACGACGATGGGCCTGATCTACGTCAATCCGGAAGGTCCGGAGGGCAAGCCGGATCCGGTCGCGGCGGCGCATGACATTCGCGAGACCTTCGGCCGCATGGCGATGAACGACGAGGAAACGGTCGCGCTGATCGCCGGCGGCCATACCTTCGGCAAGACGCACGGCGCCGGCCCGGCGGACCACGTCGGACGCGAGCCGGAAGCGGCCGCGCTCGAGGATCAGGGCCTGGGCTGGAGCAATAGCTTCGGCACCGGCAAGGGGGCCGACACGATCACCAGCGGGCTCGAAGTGACGTGGACGACGACGCCGACGAAGTGGAGCAACAATTTCTTCTGGAATCTGTTCGGGTACGAATGGGAGCTGACGAAGAGCCCCGCCGGCGCGCATCAATGGACCGCCAAGGGCGCCGGGGCGACGATTCCGCACGCGCACGATCCGGACAAGAAGCTCGTGCCGACGATGCTAACGACAGACCTGTCGCTGCGCTTCGATCCGGCCTACGAGAAAATCTCGCGCCGCTTCATGGAGAACCCGGATCAGTTCGCCGATGCGTTCGCGCGTGCCTGGTTCAAGCTGACGCACCGCGACATGGGGCCCAGGGTGCGCTACCTCGGTCCGGAAGTGCCGGACGAAGAACTGGTCTGGCAGGACCCGGTTCCGGCGGTCGATCATCCGCTGATCGACGCGCAGGACATCGCCGCGCTGAAGGCCGAGGTGCTGGCGTCGGGGCTGTCGGTGAGTGAACTGGTGTCGACGGCCTGGGCTTCGGCATCGACGTTCCGCGGCTCCGACAAGCGCGGCGGCGCCAACGGCGCGCGCATTCGTCTGGCGCCACAGAAGGACTGGGCCGTCAACGAACCGGCGAAGCTCACCAAGGTCCTGAAGACGCTGGAAGGCATCCAGGCCGGGTTCAACCGGGCGGCGGCCGGCGGCAAGCGCGTCTCGCTCGCCGACCTGATCGTGCTGGCCGGCGGCGCCGGCATCGAGCAGGCCGCGAAGCAGGCCGGTGTCGACGTGACGGTGCCGTTCGCGCCGGGTCGCACGGACGCCTCGCTGGCGCAGACCGACGCCGAATCGTTCGCTGTGCTCGAACCGCTCGCCGACGGTTTCCGCAATTACAGCAAAGCCAGCGTGGCCGTGCCGCCCGAAGAACTGCTCGTCGACAAGGCGCAGCTGCTGACGCTGACGGCGCCGGAGCTGACGGTGCTGATCGGCGGCCTGCGCGCCATCAACATCAATGTCGACGGCAGCCGGCACGGCGTGTTCACGCAGCGGCCGGGTGTGTTGAGCAACGACTTTTTCGTCAATCTGCTCGACATGGGCACGGTGTGGAAGGCGGCGTCCGGCGACGCCCGGCTGTTCGAAGGCCGCGATCGCAGGACCGGCAAGCCGAAGTGGACGGCGACCCGCGTCGATCTGGTGTTCGGCTCGAACTCGGTGCTGCGCGCGCTCGCCGAGGTCTATGGCAGCGCCGACGCGCAGGCCAGGTTCATCGAGGACTTCGTCGCGGCCTGGGTCAAGGTGATGAACCTCGACCGTTTCGACTTGGCATGAACGGATGCGGGCAGGCGCGGCGCCCTTGCGGTGCCGCGCCCTCCCCGCGATCCGTTTGCCCCGGCCCGGGAGTTTCCGCCAGGCAGCCGCGAGCGACCCAGCGATGCGCCGCCGGAAGCGATTTCGGCGGCTTTTTCGTCGCCGCGCGATACAGCCCGAAACGTCGCGAAGCACTTCGCCGTGCGGCGTTGCGGCTGCGACGATCAACGGCCGTGCCGGCCGCCAGGCAAATCCTCTACCATGACGGTTTCCGCGAGGTATGGTTTGTGACTGTCCTGATCGTCCTGTTCGTCATCTATGCCGGCAGCCTGGTGTTCGTGCGCCTGCGCAACCGGGTGCACATGTCGTGGAGCCGGCAGCTGACGGATTTCTCGACGTTCATGGTGCCGTTCAATATCCCGGCCTACCTGCTGTCGCGCGTGCCGACGACGCCGCGCGTGTCGATCGACGAATTCCCGCAACTCAAGCTGCTGCAGGATCACTGGCAGACGATCCGCGACGAGGCGATGGCGCTGTACGGCAGCGGCAACCTGGCCGTGCGCGGTGACCTGCCGGGCAGCAACTTCTACAAAGACAACCGCTGGAAGAGCTTCTACCTGAAGGTCTACGACAACGAGATTCCGTCGGCGCGCCAGCTCGCGCCGAAGACCTCGGCGTTGATCGATCAGGTGCCGGGCATGAATCTCGCGCTGTTCGCGGTGCTGATGCCGGGCAAGAAGCTGACGCAGCACCACGATCCGTTCGCCTTCAGCGTGCGCTATTCGCTGGGCCTGTCGACGCCGAACGACGATCGCTGCGGCCTCGTCGTCAACGGCGAGCCGTACACCTGGCGCGACGGCGACAGCATCATCTTCGACGAAACCTACCTGCACGCCGCGTACAACGGCACCGACACGCCGCGCGTCATTCTGATGACCGACGTCGACCGGCCGATGCGCAGCAAGCCTGTCCAGAAGCTCTATTTTTACTTCGCGCGTTTCTTCAACAGCCTGTTCTACATCGACAACCTCGACAGCAATCTGTCGGGCGTCGGCAACAAGCTCAGCGGCACCGTTGTCGGCTACAAGAAGACGATGAAGGAGCTGAAGAAGAAAAGCCCGCGCGGCTACAAGATCGGCAAATGGACGCTGCACGCCGCGCTCGTCGGCCTGATCGTTTGGTGGGCGCTCGGGTAAACGGCGGCCTTTCCGCTTTTCGCGAGCACCGTCCGCGCGGCGACGGTCCCGGCCCGCTCAGCCGGCGGCTGGCGCGTCAAACGGCAGGTAGATTTCCCGCATCGCCGACAACGCTAGCGTGCGTTCGGCACAGCGCGTCAGCGCCGCATATGGCGCGAAGTCGATGTCTGTCGCTTCGCGCAGATACGTATAGGCGCAGGCGAGCGTGATATCGGCCTGACTCAGCGTCGCACCGAGCAGCCAAGGATGGGCAGCGGGCTGCGTGCAATGCCACTCGAGGACTTCGAGCGCACCGCGAATCTGCTCGCGGCAGCGCGTCAGCCAGGGCTCGTGCCGCTTCTCGGCGGGCCGGAAGGAGAATTCGAGTGCGATCTGCACGCCTTTTTCGGCGGCGCCGAGCGCGATCGACATCAGCTGGAGCGCGCGCCGTCGATCGTCGCCGCGGGCCGGCAGCAGCGCGCGCTCGCCGCCGGCCTGCTCGTCGAGCCAGTCGAGGATCGCGCTCGATTCGATCAGCGTCTCGCCGGAGTCGAGCACCAGCGCCGGCACGCGGCCGAGCGGATTGACGCCGCGCAGCGCCTGCTGATCGCGGCCGACCGACCAGGGGCGATGTTCGTACGCCATGCCGTACAGCCGCATCGTCACGGCGACGCGGCGCACGAACGGCGAGTCGTACATACCATAGAGAATCATCGCCGTTGCCGCGTCAGGCGGCGCGCGCGGTGCTGCACGCAGGTTGGGTTCACGCGACGTTCTTCGACGCGGCCAGCATGGGGAAACCGAGCTTTTCGCGTGCCCGGTAGTACGCCTCGGCGCAGGCGCGGGCGAGGGTGCGCACGCGCAGGATGTAGGCCTGGCGCTCGGTGACCGAGATCGCGCCGCGCGCGTCGAGCAGGTTGAAGGCGTGCGAGCAGGCGACCATGCGCTCATAGGCCGGCAGCGGCAGCGGCGCGTCGAGCGCCAGCAGCTTCCGGCATTCCGTTTCCGACTGGTTGAAGCGCTCGAACAGCGCTGCGGTATCGGCGTATTCGAAGTTGTACGTGCTCTGCTCGACTTCGTTCTGGTGGTAGACGTCGCCGTAGGTGACGACGCGCCCGCTCAGCGGATCGCGTGCCCAGACGAGGTCGTAGACCGACTCGACCTTCTGGACGTACATCGCCAGGCGTTCGAGGCCGTAGGTGATTTCGCCGGCGACCGGCCGGCATTCGAGACCGCCGACCTGCTGGAAGTAGGTGAACTGCGTGACTTCCATGCCGTTGAGCCAGACTTCCCAACCCAAGCCCCAGGCGCCGAGCGTCGGCGATTCCCAGTTGTCCTCGACGAAGCGGATGTCGTGCGTCAGCGGGTCGAAGCCGAGCAGCTTGAGCGAGTCCAGATAGAGCTGCTGGATGTTGGCCGGCGAGGGCTTCATCAGCACCTGGAACTGGTAGTAGTGCTGCAGGCGGTTCGGATTCTCGCCGTAGCGGCCGTCGGTCGGCCGGCGGCTCGGCTGCACGTACGCGGTGTTCCACGGTTCCGGGCCGACCGCGCGCAGGAAGGTCGACCAGTGGAAGGTGCCGGCGCCCATTTCCATGTCCATCGGCTGCACGACCACGCAACCCTGCGCGGCCCAGAATTTCTGCAGCGTGAGAATGAGGTCCTGGAACGTCATGAGCGAACCCGTGCGGCGCGGACGAGGCGCGATTGAAAGGGGCCGGCGAGTATATCAATCGCTACTGCGGGCAATCGCTCCCACAGGTTCTGTGGCTTACGCCGTCCTGGCGAGTGCGTGGCCGCGGCGTTGCACGAGTGTCAGCAGCGGGCCGGTCATCAGCGTCGTCACCAGCGCCATGATCACCATCATCGTGAACACGCGCGGCGACAGGATGCCCAGGTCGTAGCCGAGGTTGAGCACGATCAGTTCCATCAGTCCGCGCGTGTTCATCAGCGCGCCGATGGTGAAGGCTTCCTCGCGACCGGCGCCGGTCAGGCGCGCGGCGAAGTAACTGCCGCCGAGTTTGCCGGGGATGGCGATCGCGATGATCGCGCCGCACAGCAGCCAGTCATCGGCGCCGTCTATCAGGCCGAGCTGCGTGCGCAGGCCGGACAGTGCGAAGAACAGTGGCAGCAGCACGATGGTCGCGAACGCATGCAGGCGTTTACGCACGGCGCTGCGGAAGGCGCCGGATGCCGGCATCGCGATGCCGGCAAGAAAGGCGCCGAACAGGGCGTGAATGCCGATGACTTCGGTGACGGTCGCAGCGAGCAGCAGCACGACCAGCACGACGCTGATATCGAGTGCATCGGCGCCGCGCGACTGGCGCCGCGCGGCCCAGCGTGCGAGCAGTGGCTTGACGACCAACAGGATGACGGCGACGAATGTGGCCGTCAGCACGATGGTCAGTCCGACGCCACCGAGACTGCCGGCATTGACGAGTGCGACCACCAGTGCGAGCAGGCACCAGGCGGTGACGTCGTCGATCGCCGCGCAGGCGATCGCGCTGCGGCCGATGACCGTGTGCATCAGGCCGCGCCCTTCGAGGATGCGCGCCAGCACCGGAAAGGCGGTGACGCTCATGGCGATGCCCATGAACAGCGCCAGCGCCTGGAACGACACGCCGGGCACGACGAGTTGCGGATAGGCGATCAGCACGAGGCCGACGCCGAGCACAAACGGCACGAAGATGCTGGTGTGGCTGACGATGATTGCGTCACGTGCCTTGTGGCGGATCGCGCCGAGATCGAGGTCGAGTCCGACGAGGAACATGAAGACCAGCACGCCGATCTGGCTCAGCAGGCCGAGCGGTGCCAGCGATGCTGGCGCAAACAGCTGCGCCGAAGCGGCCGGCCACAGCCAGCCGAGCAGTGACGGGCCGAGCAGCAGGCCGGCGATGATCTCGCCGATTACCGCCGGCTGGGCGATGCGGCGGAACAGCAGCCCGAGGCTGCGTGCGGCGACGAGGATGACGACGATCTGCAGCAGCAGCCGCGCCAGCGGTGTGGTGCCCGACAGCGCCGCTGCGTGTGCCGCCGGCAGTGCGGCCGCCAGCGCCGGATAGTGCTGCGCGCCAACGATGACGAGGGTGGCGATGGCGAGCACCGATACGAGCAGAATCAGCAGATAGGACAGGGCGAATGGGCGCATGACGGATCGTGGAGTCGGCCGTCGGCGTACGGTCGCACTGGTCATGCGGATGGTCAATGCGGGTGTCGCCGCGCGCTCCTCATTTTTCGCGCTGCCCGGTATAGTCGCCCCGCCATGCGCTCGCTAACACCGCTGTTCCTCAACAATGAAACCTGGGCTCGCAGCAAGATTGCCGAGGATCCGGAGTATTTTCAGCGGCTCGTCTTGCAGCAGCGCCCGGATTATTTCTGGATCGGCTGCGCCGATTCGCGCGTGCCGGCCAATGAGATCCTTGGACTGCCGCCGGGCGAGGTTTTCGTCCACCGCAATGTCGCCAACGTCGTCGTTCCGACCGATTTCAACTGTCTGGCGGTGATGCAGTACGCCGTCGATGTCCTGAAGGTCAAGCACATCATGGTTGTCGGCCACTACGGCTGCGGCGGCGTCGGTGCCGCACTGCGCCAGACGCGTGTCGGCCTGGCAGATAACTGGTTGCGCCATGTTCGCGACGTCGCCGATCGCCATGCGCCGCGCATCCATGCCATTCCCGATGACGAGACGCGGCACGACCGCCTTTGCGAACTCAACGTTCTTGCACAGGTGTTGCACGTCGGCCAGACGACGATCGTCGAGGACGCCTGGGCGCGTGGCCAAGCACTATGTCTGCATGCCTGGGTCTACAGCCTGCAGGACGGTCGCCTGCGCGATCTGGGCATGACGGTCGACTGCCGCGACGAACTCGAGCGGGCGTACGGTGATGCTGTCGAAAACGTCCTTAGCGGCCCGCGCTGAAGGCGGATACATAGCGCTGTCGGCGGATGGCCGAAAGCGGTTACGATACCGCGCCCTGTTTTAGCTGCCGCGCCCCGCCAATGGCATGTTTCCTGCTGTTCTTTGGCGCGCGCCGGTGCCGAGATTCCGGCGCCATTGAATTCTGTAATCCCTGAAGGAGATTCGATCCATGTCGGGCGCTGACGTTCTGAAGACTATTAAAGATAAGGAAATCAAGTATGTTGATTTCCGCTTCTGCGACACCCGCGGTAAGGAACAGCACGTCACCGTGCCGTCGCACACCATTGAGGAGGAGCTGTTCACCGATGGCAAGATGTTCGACGGTTCGTCGATCGCCGGCTGGAAGGGCATCAACGAATCCGACATGATCCTGTTGCCGGACGCCTCGACGGCGTTCGTCGATCCGTTCTTCGAAGATCCGACGCTGGTGCTGTCTTGCGACGTCATCGAGCCGGCCACCGGCCAGGGCTATTCGCGCGACCCGCGCTCGCTGGCCAAGCGCGCCGAGGCGTATCTGAAGTCGACCGGCATCGCCGACACGGCATTCTTCGGCCCGGAAAACGAGTTCTTCATTTTCGACAGCGTCCGCTGGGACGCCGGCATGAAGGGCAGTTTCGTCGAGATCGACTCGGTCCACGCCGCCTGGAACTCGGGCAAGGATTACGCCGAAGGCAACACCGGCCACCGTCCGGGCATCAAGGGCGGCTACTTCCCGGTGCCGCCGGTCGATGGCCTGCAGGACATCCGCTCGGCGATGTGCACGACGCTCGAAGAAGTCGGCCTGCCGACCGAAGTGCATCACCATGAAGTCGCCACCGCGGGCCAGTGCGAAATCGGCGTCAAGTTCGGCACGCTGACCAAGAAGGCCGACGAAGTCCTCAAGCTGAAGTACGTGGTGCAGAACGTTGCCCATCAGTTCGGCAAGACGGCAACCTTCATGCCGAAGCCGATCGTCGGCGACAATGGCTCGGGCATGCACGTCCACCAGTCGCTCGCGCTGGGCGGCAAGAACCTGTTCTCCGGCGACAAGTACGGCGGCCTGTCGGAAACCGCGCTGTACTACATCGGCGGCATCCTCAAGCACGCCAAGACCATCAACGCGTTCACCAACCCGGGCACGAACAGCTACAAGCGCCTCGTTCCGGGTTTCGAGGCACCGGTCATGCTCGCCTACTCGGCGCGCAACCGCTCGGCGTCGATCCGCATTCCGTACGTCGCCAACCCGAAGGGACGCCGCATCGAAGTCCGCTTCCCGGACTCGACCGCCAACCCTTATTTCGCGTTCGCGGCGATGCTGATGGCCGGCCTCGACGGTATCCAGAACAAGATCCACCCGGGCGAAGCCGCGGACAAGGATCTCTACCACCTGCCGCCAGAAGAAGACGCGAAGATTCCGCGCGTCTGCCACAGCCTCGACATGGCGCTGGAAAACCTCGACAAGAACCGCGAGTTCCTGACCCGTGGCGGCGTCTTCACCGATGACCTGATCGACGCCTATATCGAGCTGAAGATGCAGGAGGTCACGCGCTTCCGGATGACCACGCATCCGATCGAGTTCGATCTGTACTACTCGCTCTGACGAGCGAGCAGTACAACAGAGCGTTGTTTGTTCACCGTATCGCAAGCGATACGGTGGGTGCGGTGAGCAAGATTCTGTTGTCGGTCTGTTTGAAAGCCCCCGCTGATCCGATCCAGCGGGGGCTTTTCTTTTGCATGCCTTCGGTTAGGCTGCCGCAATGAGGGGGATGCTTGCCGGCCTGCTGTTCGGGTTCGTGGCCACGTCGGCCGCGGACGAACCGGTCTATCGATACGTCGACGCCGATGGCGTCGTTCATTACACCGATCGTGCACCGGATAGGCGCGCCAGGCCGATCCGCCTTGCGCCGGTCCCGGGCAGCAGCGCGTCCAAAAAAGCGGCTTTTTATGGGCCCGAAACGCTGCGGCAGGCGGTGCGTTTCTCGGTTCGCGTCGAATCGCCGACGCCTGACCAGCGCCTGTCGTCCGGGAACGACCCGCTGGTGGCCGCGGCCAGTGTGATGCCTGCGCTCGTCAAAGGTTTTCATCTTGTCTATCAGGTGGATGGGCATTCAGTGATGGCTGCGCCGGTCGATGAGCTGAGCATCGCGCTGCAGCCGTTGACCGAGGGCTCGCATGAACTGCAGGTGATCCTTCTCGATGACCGGAATCATGAGGTGGCGCGTTCCGAGGCCAGCCGCTTCTGGATCGCACCGCCGCAAGCGGCCGGCGGCGCACCAAAGAAGGGCTAGAGTCCTATGCTGGTGCAATCGACCTGTCGGGAGATGGGCTTTCATGCGCCGTGCCATGGCCTGCATCTTGCTGTTCCTTGCCTGATGAAATTGGGTGTCCGTAGTCGCGTCACGGCGGACGACGTTATCGATGGATTGACCACCGCCGTGGTCGCTCTCGATGAAGGTTTGCGCGTGTCGACGATCAATTCCGCCGCCGAGGGACTGTTCGAGGTCTCGCGTCGCTTGGTGCTGGGCGCGCCCCTGGCCGAGGCAATGCCGCACTTCGCCGCGTACGAGGGGCGCCTGCAACGCGCGCTCGATCAGTCAACCGGGTTCATCGAGCGCGAGACGCGGCTGGCGCGCAACGGCAGCCTGCCGGTGACGGTCGATCTGACGGTGACGCCGTTCGTCGTCGGCAAGAAGCCGGGCCTGCTGCTGGAAATGCTGCCGGTCGACCGCCATTTGCGCATCTCGCGCGACGAGCTGTTCCAGTCGCAGTTCGATGCCAGCCGCGAGCTGATCCGCGGCCTCGCGCACGAGATCAAGAATCCGCTCGGCGGCATCCGTGGCGCCGCGCAGCTGCTCGAGCACGAATTTCCGGATTCGCAGCACCGCGAGTACACGCGCGTGATCATCCGCGAGGTCGATCGCCTGCAGAACCTCGTCAACCGCATGCTCGGCCCGAACCGCGCGCCGCAGAAAGTCTTGCTCAACATCCACGAGCTGCTCGAGCACGTGCGGCGGCTCGTGCAGGCCGAGGCGCCGGCCGAGGTCGCCGTGCTGCGCGACTACGATCCGAGCATTCCGGAAGTCGTCGTCGACCGCGAACAGATCATCCAGGCGGTGCTCAACATCCTGCGCAATGCGCTGCAAGCCGTCGGCCGCGCGGGCGTGATCACGCTGCGCACGCGCACCCGCCGTCAGCTGACGATCGCATCCGTGCGGCACAAGCTCGTCGTGCAGATCGACATCGAGGACAACGGTCCCGGCGTTCCGCGCGACATGATCGAGAAGATTTTTTATCCGATGGTCACGACACGCGCGGAGGGCACCGGCCTCGGTCTGCCGCTGTCCCAGTATCTCGTGCACAGCCACGGTGGCCTGATCGAGTGCCGTTCGCGCCCCGGATGCACGGTTTTTTCCATCTATCTTCCGATTGAAACCGTATGAACGCCCTCAACGTCTGGATCGTCGATGACGATGAGTCGATCCGCTGGGTCATCGAAAAATCGCTGAGCCGCGCCGGCATGCAGGTCACGAGCTTTCCCGGCGCGGCCGAGCTGCTCGACGCGCTCGCCGATGCGGCGCCCGATGTGCTGATCTCCGACATCCGCATGCCGGGTGTCGACGGTCTGACGCTGATGGGCCGCGTGCATGCCGCGCATCCGGAACTGCCGGTCATCATCATGACCGCGCATTCCGATCTCGACGCGGCGGTCGCCTCGTACAAGGGCGGCGCATTTGAATATCTGCCGAAACCGTTCGACGTCGACGGCGTCGCCGATCTCGTGCGCCGTGCGGCGCGCAATCGCGAAGTCGCCGAGGAGCTTCCGGCCGAGCCGCCGGCGACGATGATCGGCGAGGCGCCGGCGATGCAGGACGTGTTCCGCGCCATCGGCCGCCTGTCGCAGTCGCACATCACCGTGTTGATCACCGGCGAGTCCGGTACCGGCAAGGAACTCGTCGCGCGCGCGTTGCATACCAACAGTCCCCGTGCCGCGAAACCGTTCATCGCGATCAACACCGCCGCCATTCCCAAGGACCTGCTCGAATCCGAGTTCTTCGGCCACGAGCGCGGTTCGTTCACCGGCGCGGCGGCGCAGCGCAAAGGTCGCTTCGAACAGGCCGACGGCGGTACGCTGTTCCTCGACGAGATCGGCGACATGCCGGCGGATCTGCAGACGCGCCTGCTGCGCGTGCTGTCGACCGGCGAGTTCTACCGCGTCGGCGGTGTCGCGCCGGTCAAGGTCGACGTGCGCGTGATCGCCGCGACGCACCAGGACCTCGACGCGCTGGTCCGCGAGGGACGCTTCCGCGAAGACCTCTACCACCGCCTCAACGTCATCCGCATCCGCATCCCGCCGCTGCACGAGCGGCCGGAGGACATCCCGCAGCTTGCGCGCTCCTTCCTGATCCGCGCCGCCGAGGAGCTGAAGACCGAGCCGAAGCGCCTGCGCGCCGATGTGCTGCAGCGGCTCAAGGGTTTTTCATGGCCGGGCAACGTCCGCCAGCTCGAAAACATCTGCCGCTGGCTGACGGTCATGGCGCCGGGCCAGGACGTGCACGTGCAGGATCTGCCGCCGGAACTGCTGCAGGGAACGATGACGGCCACGCCGGCGGTGACTGGTCATACGGCGCCGCCCGGCGGCGCCGTCGACGCGGCCCCTGCCGTCGTTCCGGTGGCGATCGCTGCGTCCGGCGACTGGAACGAGCGTCTGCATGACTGGGCGCAAAAGGAACTGGCCTCGGGCCACAGCGACCTGCTCGGCACCGCGGTGCCGCTGTTCGAGCGGACGATGATCGAGGTCGCGCTCGCGGCGACCAAGGGCCAGCGTCAGGAAGCCGCGAAGCGGCTCGGCTGGGGACGCAATACGCTGACGCGCAAGATCAAAGAACTTGGCATGGGCGAAGACGAGTAGGCGACTGCGCCTCCTCGCGTGTCGGCTGCAACACGGCCCGCGCTGAGTTAGCGGAGTCTCGTTGAAACGTTGGATCCGTTAGCGCGGCCGGACGTGGTCCGGGCCGAGTCCCTGGCCCATCCCTGGCGCGACGGTGGACCCTCCGGACCACCGTCGCACTTGGCCGGCAGGGCGTGCACTACCGTGCCCTGCCGGCCAACGCCAATCCCTGGCGGCGGGAAACGCTGCGTCGTTGGCGACACCAGCCATCCATGGCCTCTACACGTTTCCTCAAGTCCAACTTTAGTGATTCGGGGCTGAGCCGATGATGACCGGATACCGATGATCCGTGTAGGCAAATGCCAGCAATTCAATCATCGTTTTCCCGATGCCGTTGCTGAATCGCCTGTCTCAGGGAATGGATTCCCTGACGAAACCGCAGCGGCAACGGTGCAAATTCCCGGCTCCCAGCCGAGATTCACGCTGTCGAGCAGCAGGTGCACGAGCATGGTCTGCCCGTCACGCCGGTCTTGCAGAAGATCGAGCGCAGATGCGTGCGCGCCGTGTTGCGACGCACGTTCATTTTCTCCGCCGCTTCGTCGAGCGTGCAGCCTTCGGTCAGCAGCAAGGCGAGCTGCGCCTCCATGCGCGTCAGGCCGAACAAGCGGCGCACCAGTGCCTGCGAAGGCTGCGCGGCATTGGCTTCCGGGTCGCGCAGGGACACTGCGACGGCCGGGCGCTGCTTGCTTTCCGACCAGCGTCCGAGCGGGATCGCGCGCACGAGGATGCCGAGCTTGGTGCGGCCCGACGGGCGCGTGACGGCCATCGCCTCGGCGAGGCCCTGCGGGTTGGCGTCACGCCGGACGCGCCGGGCGTCGTCGATCGCGATTATTTCGATGCCTGGGACCGCGTCATCCGCCTGCTCGCCGCGCGGCGCATCTGGATGCTCTTCGATTTTCACCAGGACATGATGGGGCCGGTCTATCAGGGCGAAGGCATGCCGGACTGGGCAGTCGATGGCGTCCGTCGGCAATCTGACGACGACGCTCGGCGCGCCCTGCGCCCTCGTTCGGCTTCCCGTTCAACTATTTCATGCCGCAGGTCTCGCAGGCGTACGACAACCTGTGGGCCGACACCGGCGTCGTGCGCGACGGCTTTCGCGATGCCTGGGCCGCGTCGCGCGGCGCTGGAAGGACGCGCCGTACTCGATGGGCTACAACCTGTTCAACGAGCCGTGGGCGGGACTCGAATATCCGGCCTGCCTGATCCCGCCCGTCGGCTGTTCCGCGCACGACACGAACGAACTGCAGCCGTTCTACGAAGATGACCGAGTTTGGCGCCAGCGACGATCTCGACGTGCTGAAGCAGGCGACGGCGGCGGCTGATGCGCAACTGATCGGCTGGCAATACTGGCAGTACAAGAACTGGGCCGATCCGACGACGACAGGGCATCACGCGCTATCGCCGGCGCCGCGGGCAAACGCTTCCGCAGCTTTCATCCTCCGCGCGCAAGGCCACCCGGCCGGCTCCGGCCCGACCGTGGTTTCGCGTCGATACGGCTGATCGTCGCGACCGGAGATCCGCGCGCTGCTTCCTCGCGTCCGGCGCCGCATCGACATTGCGACCGGATGCGGTTGTCGCGATCTGCGATCTCAATGTCGCGCCCCTGCGATACGCCGATCGGGCGCTTAGCACACATTTCCGCTGGCTGCTGCCAGCGCGACAACGGGCTGGCAGCCGATGGTGTGGATTTCTCGCGCGCAGTGCGGACGTTGAAGCCGGAACGATCGTCGTCGTCCATCGCGGCGGTCATCGCCGCGCACGCGGAGCATCCGCATCGCGGCCGCTGGCGAGCGCTCAACATAAAGCTGGAACGCTGGAGATTGATCTTGGCCACGTACGTATCTGAACGAATCCTGCAACTGCTCGAAGTCGAAGGTCTCAAGACCTTGTTCGGCATTCCGGATCCGAGCTTCTTCCGCATGTTCGCGACGGCGGAGAAGCGCGGCTGGCGGGTGATCGCGCCGCATCACGAGCAAGCAGGCGCCTTCATGGCCGAGGCCATGTGGCGCATGACCGGCAAACCGGGCGTCGTCGTCGGCAACCAGGGTCCGGGCGTGGCGAATCTCGTGCCGGCCGCGATCAACGCGGCGAAGGAAAACGCGCCGGTCATCTTCATCGGCGGGCAGCGCAAGCAAGTCGCCGCACAGCGCGTGCGTCGCGGCCGCATCCAGTACACGCCGCAATGGCGCTACTTCCAGGAAGCGGTGAAGTACGTCGGCATCATCGAGTACCCGGAGCAGACCGACGAAATCATTCACGAGGCGCTGCGCCAGGCGATGTCCGGGCGTCCCGGTCCGGTGTACATCGAAGTGCCGATGAATGCGATGAACGCGGAGGCCGAGCTGCTGCCGCCGCTGCCGCCGGAAACCTATCGCCTCGTGAGCCAGCAGGCGAGCGCAGACATGGTGGAAAAAGCCGCGACGCTGATCCGCGGCGCCAAGCTGCCGATCCTGCTCGTCGGGCAGGGCGCCTTCACGTCGCGCGCACACGATGCCGTCGGCACCCTGGCGCATACGCTGCAATGCCCGATCCTTCACACGTATCCGATCAGCTCCTTCCCGGAAGGCCTCGAGGATCGCACCTTCCCGTTCGGTTTCACGCCGGCGAGCATCGAGGCGGCGAAGCAGGCCGATCTGGTCATCGCGATCGGCACCGAGATCGGCGAGCCGGTGCAGAGCGGACTCGGCGGCCACTGGGCGCAGGGCAAGGTCGACCGCAAGTGGGTCTACATCGAGCGCGATCCGCTGGCGATCGGCGTGAACCGCCGCATCGACGTGCCGCTCGTGGGCGATCTTCGTGATGTGTTGCCGCAGCTCTCGAAAGCACTGGAAGGTACGGTGCGGCCGCGGCCGCCGCAGCTCGACACCTGGATCAGGATGCACGCCGAATGGCGTGCGGGATTCGTGGAGACGGCGCCGACCGGCGGCGCGCAGATTCACCCGGCACGCTTCATGATCGAAGCGACGCGCGCGATCCCCAAGGACGCGGTGTTTGTACGCGACGGCGGCGCCATCAGCGTTTACACCTGGACCTGCGCGCAGGTCATGCCGCGCGATTCGGTGTGGAACCAGAACTTCGGTCATCTCGGCACCGGCCTGCCCTATGCGATCGGCGCGCAGCTCGTTATCGGCAACGAGCGGCGCGTCGTGCTGATGAGCGGCGACTCGGCATTCCTGTTCCATATCTCCGAACTCGAGACCGCCGTGCGCAAGCAGCTTCCGGTGATCTGCATCGTCGGCTGCGATTACGCCTGGGGTCTGGAAGTGCGTGGCTACCGCGGCACGCTCGGTGCGGATTCTCCGGAAACCGAGGCGCACTGGGGCAAACAACTGCGGCTCGACAAGATCGCCGAGGGCTTCGGCGCGCATGGCGAATACGTCGAGCGCGAGGAGGACATCGGGCCGGCCGTCACGCGGGCGCTGGCGAGTGGCAAGCCGGCGGTCCTGCAGGTCGTCATCGACGGCACGGCCAACGCGCGCGACGTGCCGGGCCACGAGGAATACAAGCACTGGTACACCGATTTCTTCTAAGGGCCGCACGACGGCGCGCCGTGGCGGCATGAGCGGTCTCATCGGGAGGAGAGCATGACGACGAAGAAAAAACGGCAAAACGGAGCCGCCGCGGTGCATCGGCCGCGTGCGTCAGCACGGCGAGCCGGTTGTCACTTCGGAACGCTGGACATCGCCGCCGCGTTCGCCGCGGCGCTGGCCTGCCATGCCGCCTTCGCGCAGGAGCCGGTGCAGGACGAGCCGCTCCAGAAGAGCGAAGCCGCGTCGGGCGCGCCGGCCCAGGCGGCTGAAGCCGCGCAAGGCGATGCGGCGGCGCCGGGCGGCGGCAATGCCGATGTCGCCGAAGTCGTGGTTACCGCGCAGAAGCGCGCCGAGCGCTTGCTCGACGTGCCGATGTCGGTCGCCGCGGTGTCGGGCGAAGACCTGGCATCGGCGGGCGTCGGCTCGACGGTGGACATCGGCCAGATCACGCCCGGCGTGGTGATGTCCAACATCGGTACGGGCTTCATTCCGTCGATCCGTGGTGTGTCCTCGTCGGGCACGTCGACAGGCGATGAAAGCAACGTCGCCCTGTATATCGATGATGTCTACGTCGGCGACACGCTGGCCGGCATGTTCGATCTCCCGGACATCGATCACATCGAAGTGCTGAAAGGTCCGCAAGGCACACTGTTCGGCCGCAACGCGACCGGCGGCGCGCTGCGCATCGTCACGCGCGCGCCGTCGTTCGAGCGCCAGATCGACCTCAGCGCCGATTACGGATTCAATTTCCGCGAGTCGAAGCTGAGTACCTACGTGACCGGCCCGGTCTCCGAGCGAGTCGCTGGCTCGCTGAGCGCGGCGACGCGCAACAGCGACGGTTTCGTCGACGGCAGCGGCCCGAACATCGGCAAGGAATACGGCAAGGCCGACAACTACATGTTCCGCGGCAAGCTGCTGTTCAACGTGTCGGACGATTTCCAGATGACCTTCGCCGCCGATACGTCGAAATCCAACAACGAATCCGGCGCTCTGGCGACGCCGCCCGAGGACAACAATCCGTATCCGGGCTCCGTTCCGAACACGCCCTACCACTATGCCGGCAGCACGCAGCCGATCCAGGACGTACGCACCTACAGCGCGTCGCTGGATGCGAACTGGAAGATATCGGACGAGGTCAGCGTGCGATCGATCAGCGCCTATCGCGATTTCGATCTCGTCTATCAGGTCGACATCGACCGCACCAGCGAGCCGCTGTCCGCGCTGGCGCTCGAGGCGAAGCAACACAACTTCAGCCAGGAGTTCAATGTCTTCGGTCCCGGCAACAAGGCCGTCACCTGGCTGGTCGGCGCCTTCTACTACAACTCGACGGCCGGCAATCCGTATTTCACGTCCTATATCGGTGACGCGCCGACCGGCACGGTCTACTCGAACTTCAAGAACGACCAGAGCACGGAAGCGTACGCCGGCTTCGCCGACGTGACCTGGAACGCGACCGCACGTCTGCATCTGACGGGCGGCGCGCGCTATTCGTCGGAGACCAAGGACTACCACTATGAGGACACCGTGCGTGCGGGCGGTGCAGCGCTGCGCGACGTCAGCGCCGATGAGACCTGGAGCAGCCCGACGTATCGCGCCGTGGCGCGCTTCGACATCACGCCAGATTCCAACGTCTACGCCTCGTGGAGCAATGGTTTCAAGAGCGGCGTGTTCAACACCTTCAGCCCGCTGCCGATTCCGGTGAAGCCGGAGAAGATCGATGCCATTGAGATCGGTGCCAAGGCGCGCTTGCCGCTGGGCATGACGGTATCGGCTGCCGCATACGACTACCGGTACGACGATCTGCAGGTGCAGGCGCAGACCATCGTCGACAACGTGCCCGTGCTGACCCTGACGAATGCCGCGAACGCCAGGATCCGCGGCGTCGAGCTGAATCTCTCGGGGAAGGTGGTCGGTGGCCTGTCGTTCAACGTGGGTGGCAACTGGCTGCCGAAAGCCGACTACGCGGACTACCGGACCGCTCAGGTCACGGTGCCCGTCACCGACTCGGCGCCGATCACCGGCATGCAGGTGGTGCCTTACGACGCGTCCGGAAGCCGGCTGGTCAAGGCGCCGAAGTGGACCGCGAACCTGGGCCTCACCTACACCGCGCCGCTGATGAGCGGCGTGTTCGTCGCCACCGCCAACGACGCCTACAACTCCGGCTTCAACTGGCAGGCCGGCGATCTGCCGCCCGAGCAGTCGGCATTCAACGTCGTCAACGCGCGCGTGTCGTGGACTGATCCGGGCAGCCGCTACACGTTCTCGGTGTGGAGCACCAATCTGACGGACGAGGTCTACAGCACCTACAGCGCGCCGAATCCGCGCGGCAACACCTCGACCTATTCGCAGCCGCGCCAGGTGGGTGTCGGCATATCGGCGAAATTCTGATGGCGGAGGCGCGAGTGCCCACCACTCTTGTTCCGTGACGCCGACCGCGAGCGATACGTGCGCAACGCCTCAGCGTGGAGAGCAAACCATGACAGCCTATGTACTCATCGTCCGGCACACGACCTCCGACCCGGCCGGCATCGCCAGGTACGCGGAACTTGCGCGCCACGCGCCGACCGACAAGCTGCAAGTCCTGGCATCGAAGACCTGCGAGTTCCAGGTGCTGGAGGGCGACAAGGAAACGGAAGCCGTCGTGGTGCTGCAGTTCCCGACCATGGAAGACGCACTCGACTGGTACCACAGCGATGCCTATCAGAAGGCCTTGCCGCACCGGCTCGCGTCCGGCGCCTTTAGCATGTACGTGGTCAAGGGTGTGCACTAAGCGGCGACGATGAACTACACGCAGGAAATTCGTGCCAATGGGCGGTATCTGGCCGCCGCCGCGATCGGGCAGGCCGGCGGTTATTACTTCATCACCTACGTCACCAACGTCCTGACGCCGCATCTGATCCGACAGTTCGGCTGGACGCCCTCGGAACTGGCGCTCGTGGGAACGGTGGCCTTCGCCTCGATACTGAGCCAGCCGTTCGCCGGCCGGCTGAGCGATTCGCTCGGCGTGCGCCGCATGGCCACCATCGGTGTCGTCTGCACGCCGCTGCTGCTCTGGGGTCTGGCCGCGATGAGCGGCGCGTTCTGGCTGTTCTTCCTGCTGGCGCTGCTGCAGATCGTCGTCGTCGGCGGCACGACGACGGCACCGGTCTACAGCCGCCTGATCGCCTTTCGCTTCGAGCGCGCTCGCGGCATCGCCCTCGCGGCCGCGGCATGCGCGCCAGCTGCGCTGGCGGCGCTCGTCGTGCCGTTTCTGTCGCGCTTCGTCGACGCGAACGGATGGCGTGCCGGATACGTTGCGCTCGGCATCTACGCGGCCATCGCCGGCGCCGTCGCATTGCTCCTGATTCCTGCCGGGGTCGATCGCCGCACCACGGCGGGCGGTGCCGGTCAGAAGCAGCCGATCGACTATGCCGCGATCCTGCGCAGCCGCGTCTTCCAGTTGATCGTCGCCGGTCTGGTCCTGACGAATCTTTCCATCACGCTGCAGACCACGCAGCTCAAGGTGATGTTTCTCGAGCGCGGCATCGGCTCGGCGACCGGCACGACCGCCGTATCGTTGTACGCCCTGAGCATCCTGATCGGCCGCATCGGCAGCGGGCTGGCGCTCGACCGGTTTCCCTCGCATGTCGTCGCAGCGATCTTCCTCGGCCTGCCCGGCGTCGGCCTGCTCGTGCTGACCTCCGGCACCACGGCGCACGTGCCGATCGTCGTGTCCGTGCTGTGCCTGGGTCTTTCGTTCGGCGCCGAAGGCGACATCATCGCCTACGTCGTCATGCGCTTCTTCAAGCTGGAGGTTTACAGTACGGTGCTCGGCCTTGTTTCCGGCGCGATCGCCGTCTCGATGGCGAGCGGCGCACTGCTGCTGAGTGCGCTGCTCAAGTCCAGCGGCAGCTTCACGCCGTTCCTGCTGCTGAGTGGCAGTTGTGCGCTGATCGGTGCGGGTTTCCTGTGGGCGCTCGGGAGTCGGCCCGCGCCTTGAGGTCGGCACTCGCATGCCGCCTCCGCGCTGTATCTACACGGCGACGGCCGACCGCTGACGATGGATCAGCTCGTGCGGCGTCGCCGAAAACCAGCGATGGAAGTTGCGCGAAACGATCGACGTCTCCGCGTAACCCAGGATCTCCGCGAGCCGCTTCATGGAAATGCCACCTTCGCCGATGTAGCGCATCGCTGCTTCGCGACGGATCTCGTCCTTGATGCTCTCGAACGAGAGCCCCTTGTCGCGCAGCCGCCGCTGCAGCGTGCGCGGATGAAGATAGAGCCGCGCGGCGACGCGCTCGATCGTGCAGTCCTTGTTGCGCAGCTGCTGTGAAATCACGCTGCGCACCTTGGCGTCGAGCGGCGGTTCTGTTTCCGGGAAGCGATCCTCCAGAAACGAAGTGGCGATCTCGTAGATCGTGGGATCGGCATTGGCGACGGGGCACGACAGGTCGCGCGTATTGAGCACCATGCCGTCCTCGCGCTCGCCGAAGCTCACGTCGCAGCCGAAGTAGTTGCGGTAAGTCTTCAGCGGCGAGTGCGGCTCGTGACTGAACAACACCTTCCGCGGGCGCACGGCGCCGCCCGTCATCTTGGCGACGTTGAGCGTGCCGAGCAGAAGTCCTTGCTCGACGGCCTGCCGGCGATCCGTCACGCCTTTGATCAGATACTCCAGCTTGACGGAAACCTGCTCCTGCGTGCGGTCGGTCTCGATGCGTGCGCGAGTGGCGCGCGTGTATGCATAGTTGTGGCGTACCCAGAAATTCACCGCTTCTCCCAGCGTCGCGCAGTTCTTCATCACCACGCCGATGGGTCCGATCTCCGGACGCCCGCTCTGCGCCGTCGCCAGGCGCAGGCCGAAGTCGGCGCATGCCAATTCCTGCGCGGCGCGTTCCATGACGCGCACCCGCGAGCGGTAGTCGACGACGGCACCCGGCTGGCGGATCGCGGCTGGATCGATGCCGTGCCGCGTCAGCAGCGAATGGGGATCGCCGCCGAGTTGCCGGACCAATTCGGGAAATCCGCGCAGCGTGTCGGCGTGCGCGATCTCACGCGCCGATCGCGCGTTCGAGCGAAAGCCGGCAAGACGGGTCGTGTTCGCGGCGTGCAGGTTCATGGTCTCTCCTCGTTCCGATGTTCTATGTGCAGCTTTTCTGCGCGGGCTGGTCGTGTCGGCCTCGCGCGGCATTCGTGCGATGCTCAGCTCGTCATGGCACGCCCGTCGTTCGTTCGTGCCGCTGGCATTGCGTTCCGCGACATTTCAAGGCTTCGCGGCCTGCCGCTTGAGCTCGCGCTTGAGCGCGGCGGCGATCTGCGGAATGTTCTGGCGGATTCGCGAGGTCGGCCCGCCGACGACGAGCGACAGGCAGCGATCGGGCAGATCGACGGGCAGGGCCACACCGAGCAGATCGGTGGCGTAGCCGTTGATGTTCTCGTGCCAGCCGCGCGCCGCCGCGCGCTTGATCTCCGCCTCGACCTGTTTCGCGTCGAGAGGCGAGCCTTCGGCGAGCTTCCTGTACTTGATCTTGCGCAGGACCGCCGTCCGCTCCGCCACCGAGTACTGCGCGAGCAGCGCGCGTCCGCAGGAGGACGCGTGGATCGGCAGCTGGTTGCCGACCTGCGCCGTGTAGCGCACGACGTGAGGCGATTCGACGACGTATAGCAGCACCGCGCTGGCGCCCGACGGGGCGGCGATCGCGACGGTCTCGCCGGTCTGCCGCGCGACCGCGTCGGCGGCCCTGCACAGCGGTTCGGGCAGCAGCTCGGGATCCGCGATGTCGCGAAGCAGCCACTGCCAGCGCGACGTCGGGTAGAAACCGGCCCTGGGGCGCGGCTCATAGAGATAGCCGCGCCGTGCGAGCGTCTTGAGCAAATTGAATGCGCTCGAACGCGGCCAGCCGAGCGCCGCCGACACTTCCGCGAGATTCGCCGGCTTCTTCGCTTGCGCGAAATACTCGAGCAAGTCCAGTACGTTCGCCGCCTGCTTCACCACCATCCGCCTCTCCTGTCACGCCGCGCCGACCGGCGGCCCGATCCGTGTCGGCCTATGGACGCTCGCGACAAAATTCGTTGAATGCGCGTCCGCCGCGGAGATTTCCCTTGCGCCGGCCGCCGGCTTTTCCAATGATTCGAACTGTTCCTGATTATGGATAAATTGTCCATATGTGAGAACATGGAGATTCGCGCCGATGAACTTGCCGCGCCCGCCTCATCCGGCGAGCCGGTGCGCCGGCGGCGAATCGGGAAGCGACGCGCGGAGCCGCACAGTACGTCGGGCCGCCGTTGAGATCATGCAAAAGGAGAAGAGACATGGCGCTCGGTTTGGTTTTGGATCCCACCGTGACACGGACTGACGACATCGCCAGCCCGGGTCCTGATGCCGGCCCGCTGACCGGCAAGTGTGTCGGCTTCCGTCTCGATCGCATGTGGCGCGCGTGGGACTGGATCAGCGAACTGTGGGCCGAGCGCTTCCGCGCGGCGGGCGCCGAGGTGAGCTTCTGGCGTTCCGGCGGCCGCTCCGGCGACGAGGGCGAGCGCATGGAGCAGAGCTACAAGGAATTCCTCGCGACGATCGACGTGGCCGTCGTTGGTCTCGCCAACTGCGGATCGTGCACCGGCTGGACGGTTCGCGATGCGATCACGGCGGCGAACGCCGGCCTTCCCACCACGGCCATCGCGACGAAGAACTTCGAAGTGTTCGCGCACGAAATCGCGACGCGCGGTGGCCGCTCCGGCCTGCGCGTGCACGTGCTGCCGTATCCGCTCAACGAACGGCTGCGTGACGAGGTGGTGGCGATCGGCGATGCGCATTTCGAGTCCGTGCTGCGCACGATGGGCGCACAACTCGGCGGTCGGCAGGAGCGCGCTGCATGACGATCGAGTTCATCAAGCCGGCCGCACACCGGATCGCGCCCGCCGCGAAGCTGCTGATCAGCCGCGACTGCGGCCCCGAGGGCTGCGAGATCGACTGGCTGGCGAGCCGCCGGCACGAAGCGGATCTCGACATTGAGAAATTCACCGCGTTTGCCATGGCCCGCGGCTGGGGCGACGGCCTGCCGCTGGTGCCGCCGACCGATGCGCGCCTGCGCGCCTTCCTCGCCCAGAACGACCGCTATCCCGACGAAGTCATCGCCCTGCTGCCGCCCACACAGGTCGAATGCACGGTGGAGAAGATCGCGATCAACGCGGTGATGGCAGGCGCGCCGGCCGAGTCGCTGGAGCTGCTGATCGCCGCCGTCGCGTCGATCGCCGATCCGGACTTCGAACTGTACGGCGTGAACGCGACCACCGCGCCGGTCTATCCGGCGTTCGTCGTCAACGGCCCGATCCGCCGCGGGCTCGATATTCCCTTCGAGTACGGTTGCCTGGGCGGCGTCGCCAATCCCGTCGCCGCGATGGGCCGCGCGATACGGCTGCTGATGCGCAACGTCGCGGGCCAGATGCCCGGCGTCAGTTCGCAGACGACGTTCGGTTCGCCGGGCCGCGTCGCCGGCCTGATCGTCGGCGAGTGGGAGGAGCGTTCGCCCTGGGCGCCGCTCGCCGAACGCCGCGGCGTTGCTGGCGACGCCGTGACCTCGTTCGGCACGATGGGCACCATGAACATCATCGATACGAGCTCGCACAAGGCGCGCGACTTCCTCGAGATGATCGGCAAGTCGCTGGCCTATCCGGGCTGCAATGCGTTCTCCGGCGCCGTGCCGTTCTGCGAAATGCTGGTCGCGCTCAATCCCATCTGCGCCGAGATCGTCGGCCGCGAGATGCCGAACATCGAGGATGTGCAGGAATGCCTGTGGCGGTTCTCGAACGTCGATGCCGATCACCTGCAGGCGTTGCACCGCGGGCAACTGGAACAGCAGGAGCGCATTCGCGCCGATGGCCGCGTGTACCTGACGCCCGAGCCCAAGGACATTCTGGTCTTCGTTTGCGGCGGCTTGGGCGGACTGCACGCGACCGGCTTTCACAGCTTCGGAACCTCGCTGGCGCAGACCAAGCTGATCGCGACGGCGATCGCCGCCGGCGAGGCGCGCACGGGCACCTAGAGCGGCGATCGCCAGAGGCCGTTGCCGTCCCGCCGCGACGGCCGGCACGGCGGCGTTTCGCGGAGCGCCGCTGCGTCGCGCGCGTTGCAAGTGCGGATGCCGGCGCTCAGTCGCACCTTCACCCGCGCGCCGCGCCGGGCGCGTTAGACTCCGCACATTGATGGTCGATGTCCGGAGCCTTCCCCCGTGCGTTCCGTGGTGCGTCAGCTGTGCTGGCCGCTGCTGCTGTTGTGCGTCGCCTGCGCCAGCGGCCTGTGGCCGTTCGCGGGCCCATCGGCGCCGGTCGATGGCGCGGCGGCGGGTCTCGACGACAGCCAGATCGTTGCCGGCCTGCGCGAAGCGCTCGCGCAGGGCGCCATGCGCGCCGTCGACGAACTCGGCCGGCCAGACGGCTTCTGGAAGGACCCGAGCGTGCGCATTCCTTTGCCGGATCCGCTCGCCGGCGCCGAAAAGACGTTGCGCCAGTTCGGCCAGGGCAACAAGCTCGACAGCTTCCAGCTGACCTTGAATCGCGCGGCGGAGAACGCCGTGCCGCAGGTGGCGATCGCGCTCGGCGATGCCGTACGGCAGATGGACATCAGGGACGCGCGCGCGCTCCTCGACGGGCCTGCGGACGCGGCGACGCAGTATTTCCGCCGCGTCTCGGGTGCGTCGCTGCGCGACAGGATGCTGCCGATCGTGCAGAACGCCACCGCCGGCGTCGGCGTCACGCAGAGCTACAAGAAACTCGCCGGCCAGATCGGTCCGTGGCTGCGGCCGTCCGGCAAGTCGATTTCCGATCTCGACGGCTACGTCACCGACAAGGCACTCGATGCGCTGTTCGCGAAGATCGCCGCCGAAGAGGCGGCCATTCGCCAGAACCCGGCTGCGCGCGGCACGGAACTGCTGAGGGCCGTGTTCGGCACGCCGCCGCGCTGACGGACGTCTCAGGCGACGTCGCCGAGGCGCGCCACGTAGTCGCGGACCATCGCGCGCCACTCGGCGAGCGCCGCGCTGCGCGGGCCGCCTTCGCCCTCGCAGATGGCGGCGGCGGTCTTCATCTGGTACTGCAGGACGACGGCGATGCGCTCGCGCCGTGCCGCCGTCAGCGCCGGCAGGCGCGCCTTGACGATGCGCACGAGGCAGCGGCGCAACTCGCCGTGGATCTGTCGCAGGACGCCGGTGTCCGCGTCGCGGTGCGCGTCGAGCAGTTCGACGGCGGCCCGGCGCTCGTCGCGCAGGCCGAGCCGCGCGTCGATCAGCGCATCGGCCAGCGCCGCCGGCGTCCGCGTCGCGGCGTCCGCCTCGATCGGCGCGAGCGCCGCGCGCAAGTGATCGGCGTAACGCTGCAGCAGGGCGTCGGCCAGCGCTTCCTTGGCCGGGAAGAACTGATACAGCGAACCGATCGGCGCGCCGGCGCGCGCCGCGACCTCGGTCATGGTCGCGGCGCCGTAGCCTTTCTCGGCAAATACGGCCGCCGCGGCCTCGAGCAGCGCCGCGACGCGCCGCTTGCCGCGCTCGCGTTGCGGGACGCGCCCCGCCGGAGTCGCTCTGCTTGACGCATTCGTTGACATAAGTGAGGGATTCCTCATATATTGAAAGCGAGGATTTCCTCATGTTAAACGAATCTTCATTTGACGTCGCCGGCGTTTTCGTCCAACGCAACGCCGCCGGTTCTCCGACAGGATCATTCTCCCATGACCGCTCTCGATCCCCGCCGCACCGCTCTCGTCCTCATCGATCTGCAGAAAGGCATCGTCGCGATGCCGGTGCAGCCGTACACCGGCCGTGCCGTGCTGGCGCGCTGCGCGGCGCTCGCCGGGCGCTTCCGTGCGGCCGGGGCGCCGGTCGTGCGTGTGCATGTCGGCTGGTCGGCCGACGGCGGCGATGCGCCGGCGCAGCCGGTCGACCAGCCGGGCCGCCACGACTTTCCGCCGGAGTTCACCGAGTTCGAGCCGGATATCGTCGACGCGCGCGACATCGTCGTGCGCAAGAAGCAATGGGGTGCGTTCTACGGCACCGATCTCGACCTGCAGCTGCGCCGCCGTGGCATCACGCACCTCGTGCTCGCTGGCATCGCCACCAACATCGGCGTCGAGTCGACGGCGCGCGCGGCCTGGGAGCACGGCTACACGCTGACGATCGTCGAAGACGCCTGCGGGACGCTGTCGGCCGAGATGCAGGACTTCGCGTTCAGGCACATCTTTCCGCGCCTCGCCCACGTCGCCGCGACCGGCGACGACGTGCTGCTCGGCTGAGCGATGCCGCGACGCTTCGCCACGGTCCGGCGCTGGCTCGCCTTGCTCGCGCTGACCGTGCCGCTGACCGCCGCGCTGCACGCGCTCGGTCTGCCGGCCGCCTTCCTGCTTGGGCCGCTGCTCGCGGCGATCGCCGTCGCCGCCGGCGGCGCCGAGCTGCGGACGCCGCCGCTCGCCTACACGGCGGCGCAGGCGCTGCTCGGCTGCATGGTCGCGAGCATCGTCGTCGCCGTGGTGCCGGCGTCTTTCCATCGCGCCGCGCCGCTGCTGATCGCCGCCGTCGCGCTGCCGATCGGGCTGAGCGCGGTGCTCGGCTACTGGCTGAGCCGCTGGCGCCTGCTGCCGGCGACGACCGGCGTCTGGGGCACGCTGCCCGGCGGCGCCGGCGCGATGGTGGTGATGGGCGAGGCCTTCGGCGCCGATCCGCGCCTCGTCGCTTTCATGCAGTACCTGCGCGTGCTGTGCGTCGCCGTCGTCGCCTCGCTGATCGCCTACGCGCTCGTCGACGGACCCGTGGCGGCCGCGCATCGCGACATCGTCTGGTTTCCGCCGCCGCGCTGGCCGGCGCTGGCGACGACGGCGCTGGTCGCGATCGGCGGCGCCTGGCTCGGCCAGCGGCTGCGCGTCCCATCCGGCGCGTTGCTGGGGCCGATGGCGCTGGGCCTCGTCGTGCGCTTCGGCGCGCACGGCAGCCTGCAGCTACCGCAATGGCTGATGGCGCTTGCGTACGCGATGCTCGGTTGGACGGTCGGCCTGCGCTTCACGCGCCGTGCGCTCGTGCACGCCGCGCGCCTGCTGCCGGCGATGCTGGCGGGCGTGCTGGCGCTGCTGCTGGTTTGCGCGCTGCTCGCCTGGCTGCTGACGCTGGCGCTGCACATCGACGGCCTGACCGCGTATCTGGCGCTCAGCCCCGGCGGCCTCGACACGGCGGCGATCATCGCCGCCGCCACGCACGTCGACCTGCCGCTGGTGATGCTGCTGCAGACCGCGCGCCTGCTGATCGTACTGGTCGCCGGTCCGGGACTCGCGCGCTTCGCCGCGCGGCGCGCGCAGGCGCATGCCGGCGCGCTTAAGCCCGCGCGCAGTATCGGCGATGCGCTTGAACGGCGACGCGCCACCGTCGAGCGGCCGTGCGATGATGGCCGCCCCGCTTCGCCCGACGACGCCCGATGCCGACCCCCGCCGCGCTGTTCGCGATGATCTTCTTCAGCCTCGTCGGCCTCGCCGCCGTGCGCTACGGACGCAAGTGGATGGTCTGGGAGCCGATCGCGATCGGTGTCGCGCTGATGGTCTATCCATACTTCGTCGCGCAGACTTGGCTGCTGTACGTCGTCGGACTCGCGCTGTGCGCATCGCTGTACGTGCTCCGGCCGTCGCGCTGACGCAAGACCCGGATCGTCGTTCCCGCCATGAACGCCCTTCGTCTCGCCAGCATCGCCGCCGCGCTCGCGTTCGCCGCGTGCCAGTCGGCAGCGCCGCGCCCGGACAGTGCAAGCTCCCCGGCCGATCCGGCGCTCGCGCAATACCGCAGCGCGCTATCCGGCGACGGCCTGCTGTATCGCCTGGACGCGGCTGCGTCGAGCGTGATGATCTACGTGTTCCGCGACGGCAGCGCCGCCAAGTACGGCCACAACCACGTGCTGACCGCGCCGCAGCTCGAAGGGCAGGTGCGCGTCGCCGATGCGCTGCGCGACGCCGCGTTCTCGCTGCGCTTCCGGCTCGACCAGCTGCAGATCGACGACGCGGCGCTGCGCCGGCAAACCGGCGGCCAATTCACGACCGAGCGCTCGGCCGCCGACATCGAAGGCACGCAGCGCAACATGCTGAAGAGCCTGGACGCTGCGCAGTATCCGGACGTCGTGGTGAACTCCATCAGCGTCGCCGGCGACTGGCCGGTCGCCGTCGCCCGCGTCGCGATCACGCTGCACGGCATCACGCGCGAACAGACCCTGCCGCTGACCGTGCAGCGCGACGCGCAAGGCCTGCGGATTTCCGGCCGCTTCGCGCTGCGGCAGACGGATTACGGCGTGCGGCCGTTTTCGATCCTCGGCGGCGCGCTCGGCGTGCAGGACGAGATCGCCGTCGCGTTCGAGCTGCGCGCGCGTTCCGCGAGCTGAGCGGTGGATGCGTTCCTTCCGCAGGAATAGGCAAGGACGCGGCGGCCCTGGGCATTCGCAGGGCGACCGCCGCCGGCGATACTGACACCGTCCCCACGTTCCCTTTTCCGACGCTCAGGCGTCCGCCCTGCGCGGACGGCCGAGCACCGGAGGCGCGTGGCCGCCCACGGCCCGCCTGTCGCGACGGCCCGTCCACGGAGTTGCCCATGACCCTGACTCACCTGGCATTCGTTCTCGCCAAGTCCGACTGCGAAGCGGCGCTGGCTTCGCTGCTCGCCGAACTCGCCGCCGCCGCGAGCGAAGAGCCCGGCTGCGCCGAGTTCGCGATCCACCAGTCCAGCGACGATCCGGCGCTGTGGTTCATCTGTTCGAGCTGGCAGTCCGCCGAGGCGCTCGACGCGCATCTCGCCCGCGGCGCCGGCCGGCGCTTCGTCGATGCCGTCGACGGCCTGCTCGACGAAGCGATGGACGTGCGCAGCTTCGTCCGTCGTCGCCCGGTCCGCGCCGGCGCGCTGGCGATCGCCGCATGAAACCGCCGACACGATCCGCGTGCGGCGCTTCACCGGCGCGCGACGCGCGAAGGGCCGCTTCTGCGGCCCTTCGCTTTTTCGGCGAGCAAGACCCCGGCGCCGCTGCGTACCGGCTGGCGGCGTAGGCCGAGTGCAGGCTGGCGTCGAGGATGTCGATGGGTTCGCAACTTGCGCGAATCTGATGCAACGTGCCGCGACGAGCGGCGTCACGCTCGAGACAGACGCTTACCTGTCCGGCGGCCAGCGGCAGATCACGGACGGTGACGGCAAGGTCACGACGATCAGCTATCAGGCGTTCGATGAACCGGCCTACGACAAACCAATCTTGATCGCCGGCGAAGAAGGCCAGAGCACCGCCATCAGCCGCGACGTTTTCGGGAAAATCGAAAGCGTCACCCAGTCGGGTAGCTGGAGTGGCGGCAGCGCCAGCGCCACACGCACGTTCACCTACGATGCGCATCAACGCCTGTGCCGCAGAACGGACCCCGAGTCCGGCGGCACCATCTGGGGTTACGACGCAGCCAGCCAGGTGCAGTGGGAACAGCGGGGTGTCAGCGGCACGGCTTGCGTGACGACACAGCCGTCGGAAGCGACCGTCTTCAGCTACGACCCTCGCGGGCGCAAGACCCTGGCCGATTACCCCGACGACACGGACGACATCAGCTATGGCTACGACGCGGCGGGTGATCTGACCTATGTCGCCAACGGCACGGCGACATGGTCGTACATGTATAACAAGCGCAAGCTTGTCGAGATCGAACAGGCGCAAATCGACGGCAAAACCTTCACGCTCGATCCCGAATACGACAGCCTCGCTCACGTCGCCAGCCTGACGACGCCCGCACGGACGTTCGATTACGAACCCGACGCCTGGGGACGGCCCACCCGGCTCGGCGACGCGGTGTACAACATCGCGTATTTTGAAAATGGCGCAATCGAAACGTACGATCTCGCAAACGGGGTGAACTTCCTGCAAGGCCTGGATGATCTCCTGCGACCGGTTCTTCAGGTTGTGCAGGGCAGCGATTCCACCATCGCGCAATACGAATATACCTACAGCAACGCCGGCGACCTGCTGAGCATGCAGGGGATCGACGAGACCGAGGCCGATGATCTCAGCTTGAGCTACGACGGGCTGCATCGCCTGGAGAGCGCGACAGGCGTTTTGTGGGGCACGTACGACTACGCCTATGACTCCCTCAACAATCTACGCGAGCGGACGGGCGAGGATACGCTGACGTACAGCTACGACGAAGCGAGCAACCGGCTCGCCAGCATCAGCGGCGCGCAATCGAGGAGCTACGTCTACAATGCCAAGGGCGAAGTGACGGATGATGGGACGAGGGGCTTCGCGCTCAATGGACTGGGCCAGATTCAGGTCGCCGTGGGTCCGCAGGAGACCGCCGTCTATGGATACGATGGCAATGGCCGGCGCATCAAGGCCACGAAAGGCGGAATCATCACGGAATATACCCTGTACGATCCTTCCGGCAGGCTGGTCTATTCCGAAGACACCAATGGCAACGTCACCGACTATCTGGGCCTGAACGGCCAGACGCTGGTCGAGATCAAAGGCACCGGAACCGCCACCCTCTCGACGACCTATCTGCATCCGGATCTTCTCGGTTCGCCGCGCGTGGCGACCGACGACAGCGGCAACATCCTGTGGAACGAGTACTACGACCCGTACGGCCTGAAGCTGAGCGGCGTCGACGACAAGATCGGCTACACCGGGCACGCGTACGACAACGAAACCGGCCTCACCTACATGCAGGCCCGGTTCTACGATGCCGAAGTCGGGCGGTTCCTGAGCCCTGATCCGGCCGGCTTCAGCGATCAGAGCCCGTTCACGTTCAACCGCTACAGCTACGCGGCCAACAATCCTTATCGGTATACCGATCCCACTGGCATGGAATCGGCGATGATCGCCTGCGGAGCGGCATGCGATATTGATGGCGTCCAGAGCCTGGCGGCATTGGAGCAGGCGGCGAACGTGGCATCGTTGATACCGGTGGCGGGAGACATCGTCGCCTCGGTTCAAAGCACGCTTGAATTGGTCAAGGCGGTCTCGCAGGGCGATGGCCTCGGGGTGGCGCTTGCCGCGGCGCAGCTCGGCGCTAGCTTGGTGGCTGGCGGTGAAGGAAGATTGGCGGTCAAGGAGGTGAGTGTTGCCGCAGAGGGAACAACGACTCTGTTCCGTGCAGTCAGCAACGCGGAACTGGATGACCTGAGCGCCACAGGTACGTTCAATAACCCACTGGGAATCGAGAGTAAGTACTTCTCTACGACCGCTGAGGGCGCATCGTCCTACGCGCAGCAGACAGTCGGTACAGGGCTTTATCAGGGGCCCTACACGATCATTCAGACCTCGATCCCTACGAACCTAATCAGCCCAACGATGCAGGTTACGGTGGATGGTGGGATTTCCACGGTCGTTGTTCCGACCGAGTTGCTACCGAGCTTGAGTGCTCCTAATCCGCTGCTGTACATGCCGCTGAAATAGGAGGGTATAAATTATGGAACCTCAGCCAGACATCATCGCATCAGTGCAGTTCTATCCGACCGAACGAGGGGGCCGGAAGGGGCCAACTCCGCCGCGGATGTTCCGTTGTCCTCTGGAGTTTGAAGGTGAGAAATACGATTGCGGGCTGCACCTCGAGAAGAGTGGGCCGCTTTCACCGGGAATGACAGCGATTGTTCCCATTACACTGCTTTCCCCGACGCTGATCAAAGCGCGGCTGAAGGTTGGTAGCCGGTTTACGTTGTGGGAGAGAGGAACAATCGCGGAGGGACTCGTTGAGCAGATAGTCTCGAACTGAAGTGAAGGCATCGGAAGGCGGTCGCTCGAACATAACGCCTGAGGAAATTATGCGCACCCGCGCGGCCTGGCTGAAACTCCTGCGAGCTCTGATCGCGCTGCTGGGTCTTGGGCTGCTGACGGCCAATGCCGCCTCGGCGCTCGCGGCCGTCGGGAGCGAAAAACCGCATCGGGGTCCGCGGCTGTCGCTGGCACCCGCCTCAGCGACAACACGCGGCTAAGTGAAGAAGCCGTCAGGGAAAATCCCGCCAGCAGCTACGTCTGGCGTCCGACTCCCCTGTAGCCGCAGAGGGTGCTGCGGAAACGACAACACTTTTCCGTGCCGTGAGCAATGCTGAGTATGCTGATATTCAGGCGGCGGGCGTGCTGCGGGCTGGACCTAACTCGTTTGAAACAGGAAAGTGGTTCGCCGAGTCTGCGGCGGACGCCCTGAGCTGGGGTAGTAAAATGGACGGACCGGGAAACTTCCAAGTAATTCAGGCCGAATTTCCGTCGTCGGCTGCAGGCCAATTTTTACGAAACCCCTCCCTCGACGGAATCGGGCCAGCTCGTTTCGGAACGTTCGATCAAATCGGAAGTCCCCCGATTTCTCTTTGGCCAGGACCATGACAAAAAAAGTGTTGGCGCAGCTCAAGTGGCTGAAATTCGCTCCGGATGGTTCAGCGCCACGACCGCAGCGATTTACGGTACCAGCGAGATTTGATAATCAGGGCGACGACTGGCGTAGCGATTCTTGGAGCTTGGTTGTTGAGCACGATCCAAGTGTGGACGCTAGAAGGTTACAACAGGTGCAGGTTTACTTTTTGGCGGACGCGGCTCCCGTCGATTGGCTCGTACACGGACGTAAGTTCACTTTGCATGATGGCTGGGAGCCTCTTGCCGAGGGCGAGATTCTGTAGTGTCTGTGACGAGAATATTTCCCAATAATCGCCTGCCTGGGATTACTCCCGCCGTTCTCGACGCAATGCCAATACCGCGATGAAGCCTTATGCGGTAATCCCCCCGCTTTTATCGGTCGTCAAAAGTGGAGCTAAGCGGCGAGCGCC
>JASGFY010000025.1:0-41604 GCA_047605265.1 Solimonas sp. | reverse complement strand
ACGGCAGGTCGGCGCGGGTCAGCCAGCGCAGGCCCGGCGTGGGCGCCGCCGCCTGCTGGCGGCAGCCGGCGAGCTGGGCGCCGGTGCCGAGCGCAGCGAGCGCAACCGCGCCGCCGAACCCCAGCTTGAGAAAGCCGCGCCGGTCGACGCCGGCCGGCACACGCTCGTGGTGCATGGCGTTCCTCCCCTTTTCTCATTTAATTGAACGATGGATTAATTATGGCCGTGAAAAAACCGGCGGCCGCGACTATATAGGCGCAGCGGCGCCGGTCCGCTTTGGCTTCAGAGCCGGACGGCGCGGTCGAAGATGAAACCGAAGTGGAAATCGCGGACCGCCGTCTTGGCGTCCTGGAAGTCGGCCATGCGCGCGAGGCGGGCCGGAATCTTCATCAACCTGTCCTGCGCCTCGCGGCCGGCGGCGGATAAGTTGCCCATCACGCCGATCTTCCAGAAATCGAGCAGCTCGTCGACGATTTCCTGGTATTGCCGTGCGCAGAAGATGTGCGCGCGGCGTACGACCTCGCTCATCTCGTCGTAGCCGCCGATCGCGTGGCCCGGCATCGCGAAGTTCAGCGTCACCTTCAGCAGCGAGTTCAGCGCGCGGTTCGGATCGCGCTCGAGGATCGCGCCGAACACGGCGCGGTAGAACTGGTAATGGCGTGCCTCGTCGCCGGCGAGGTGCGCGAGCACTTTCTGCGCCATCGGCTCGACCGGCGCGCAGAGGCGGCCTGTGTTGGCATGCGAGATCTGCGTGGCTTTTTCCTGCAGCGAGGTGTAGGCGAGCAGGCGATACGGATCCTGCTCCCAGTCCGGATTGAAGCCGGCCTCGATGTAGCGGTACTGCAGCTTCTCGAGCTGGCCCATGTCGAACAGGCGTGCGTCGCGCACGTAATCGCGCAGTGCGCAGCCGTGACGGTCTTCCTCGGCCGTCCACAGATTGTTCCAGCTGCTCCACGGCGCGCTGTTGCCCAGATGCACGGCGATCAGGCGATGGAAATGCGGCAGGCCTTCCTCGGTCAGCAGGTTCAGCGCGACGGCGACGCGCACGGTGTCGGGCAGGCCGCGCGCGGCGTCACGGATGCGCGCGATCTCGGCGTCGGCCGCCGCGTCGAGCGTGGCGTCGGCCGGCATCAGATCGTTCGGGAACCATAGCCGGCGCTTCTGCACGTGCAGCGCCATTTGCTCGGCCACGACGGATTCGATCGAAACGAGCGTCTCGATCTGATCGGGGGTGCCGAACCGTGCAGAAAGCGCCAAGCCAGACATCGTCACTACTCCGGGGTCATTCCCGCTGTGGACCGGCCCAGGTTGGGCCGTGACGCCCAGATTATAAGAAATCCATCCCATGCGGAACGGATCAGCCGCGACGGACGAGGCTGAGGAATTCCTCGCGCGTTCGGTGATCTTCGCGGAAGCGGCCGAGCATCACCGATGTGACCATCGTCGAATTCTGCTTCTGAACGCCGCGCATCATCGCGCACAAATGCTGCGCTTCGATGACGACGCCGACGCCGTGCGCCTCGGTGACCGACTGGATGCAGTTGCCGATCTGCTGCGTCAGGTTTTCCTGGATCTGCAGGCGGCGCGCGTACATGTCGACGATGCGCGGGATCTTCGATAAGCCGATGACCTTGCCCGACGGCAGGTAGGCGACGTGCGCCTTGCCGATGAACGGCAGCATGTGATGCTCGCACATCGAATACAGCTCGATGTCGCGCACGATCACCATCTCGTCGTTGCTCGATTCGAACACCGCGCCGTTGACGATCTCGTTGATGTCCTGCTCGTAGCCCTGCGTCAGGAACTCCATCGCCTTGGCGGCACGGTACGGCGTGCGCAGCAGGCCTTCGCGCTCCGGATTTTCGCCGATCGCTTCGATGATCGCGCGGAAATTTTCTTCCATTGGGTCGGTCCGTCTCGTCGTTGTGCCGTCCATTATCCCATGGTCCGGCGTCGTGGCGCGCAGCGCCCGTCCGTGCCGGCGGGCGATGCCGCCGGCGTGCCAGTAAAATGCCGCCATGAGCCGCAAGCGCGCCGCGGGCGAAATCCGCGAAGTTCCCGTCGACATGATCCGGCCCGGCAGCCAGCAGGCGCGCCGGCATTTCGATGCGGATGCGCTGCGCGAACTCGCCGGCAGCATTCGCGAGTCCGGCGTCGTGCAGCCGGTCGTGCTGCGCACGCGCGTCTGGGGCTATGAGCTTCTGGCCGGCGAACGTCGCTGGCGAGCGGCGCAGCTCGCCGGCCTGCACGAGATTCCCGCGGTGATCCGCGACGATCTGTCGGACACTGAAGCGTTCGTCGTCGGCCTGATCGAAAACCTGCAGCGCGAATCGCTGACGCCGATGGAAACGGCGGCCGGCCTCAAGCGGCTCGGCGAACTGTTCGCGCTGACGCACAGCGAGATTGGCGAGCGCATCGGTAAATCGCGCGAGTACGTGACGAACTACCTGCGCCTGCTCCATCTGGCGCCGACGGTGGCGTCGCTCGTCAACGAAGGGCACATCTTGCTCGGCCATGCCAAGGTGCTCGCCGGCGTGGCGGTCGGCGACCAGGTGCGCTGGGCCGACGAGGTGATCCGCCACAAGCTGACGGTGCGCGGCCTCGAACAGCGCATCGCCGCGGCGCGCGACGAGCTGGTGGTTTTCCGCCCCGGCAAGCCGGGCGACTGGCAGCGCCTCGAACGCGAGCTGTCCGACCATCTCGCCTGCCCGGTGACGGTCAGCGCCGACAAGAACGGCAGGGGCGAGCTGCGCGTGAAATTCCATTCGCTCGACGAACTCGACGGCGTGCTGGCGAAGGTCGGCTACAGCGCGAAGTAGTGTCGCCGTTCTTATGCCCAGAAGCCGGGGACAAGCTTGTGGATAGCCGGCGGATGAAGCGCGCCATGCTTTGTTGCAGCGGGATTTCGAGCCGGCCGACGAAATTTTCGACAGACGCGTCCGACTTATCGACAACAAGGCGGGATAAGCTTGTGGATAGCGGATGGACGAAGTGGCGCAGAGCTTGCTGTGGCAAGCCGGATCTGCGGGGGCGGCGAAAATTGCGCGCCGGTCCGGCATCGCGGCGACACGGGCGGCGTCCGTGGATGTGGGTCGCCGAACGGCGGACAGAGAGTGCCCGTCGCCATCGCCGCGGTCGGAGGGGTCACGACGGACGGGTTCGCGAGGCGCGCGCGGAGGATGAGCGGGAGCGGCATGCAGATCGAATTGTTCCGTGATGACTTCTGCTTCGAGGAACGCGTCAGCGGCAAGGCGCGCAATATCCGTCTCGAAGTGCGGCCGGATCGCAGCGTCGTCCTCGTCTATCCGCGCTGGACCCCGCGCGCGGAAGCGCTCGCATTCTTTCGCGCGCGCGAAGCCTGGGTGCGCGAGAAGCTGGCCGAGCTCGCGCAGCAGGCCGCCTCGCATCCCTTGCCGCCGCCGCATCGCTGGGACGGCCACGATCAGATTCATCTGCGTGGACAGAGCCTGCCAGTGCGGGTCGAGCCGGCGCGGCTGCGCAGCGCGACGGTGCGCGTCGAGCCGTCGCGCATCGTCGTCTTCGCGCCGCCGGCGTGGCGAGAGCAGCCGCGCCGGCTCGAGCTGGCGTTGCGCCGGGAGCTGCTCCATCAGGCACAGCGCGATGCGCGCCGGCACCTGGATGCCGAAGCGCCGGCGATCGGCGTGCGCTACCGCGCGCTGCGCATCAATGATCCTCAGACCCTGTGGGGCAGCTGCAATCCGGGCGCCGTCATCTGTCTGTCATGGCGGCTGGTGATGGCGCCGCCGGCCGTATTCCGCTATGTCGCGGTGCACGAACTCTGCCACCTCGTCCATCTCGACCATTCGGCGCGCTTCTGGAATCTGGTGGGACGGCACATGCCTGACTACGAGGCGCACAAGCGGTGGCTGCGCGACCACGGCCATCAATTGCACGGCTGGCTGCCGCGTCGCAAGGCTTGAGCCGCTGGACGGCAACGGCTATCGTCGGCGCAGCGGCATAGCGATCGAGGAGAGAGCCAATGGCTTCGCTGGAAAAAGTCAGAGTCCGTGACTACATGAGCACGCGATTGATGACGTTCACCCCCGACATGGAGGTGATGAACGCGGTCCATCAGCTCGTCAAGAGCGGGCACTCCGGCGCGCCGGTCGTCGATGCCTCGGGCCAGCTCGTCGGCATGCTTTCCGAGCGCGACTGCCTGCAGATCGCGATGGTCGCTGCGCAGGACACTTGCGTCGCGGGTCCGGTCAGCCAATACATGAGCCAGAACGTCGAGACGGTGACGTCCGACATGAGTGTCGCGCAGCTCGCCGGTCTGTTCACGACCAATCGGCAGTTCCGTCGCTTCCCGGTCGTCGACGGCGGCAAGCTCGTCGGACAGATTTCACGCTCCGACGTGCTGCGCGCGATCAGTCATTGCTGCTGACGCTGCGCCATTGCGCTGAGCGCGCTTCGCTTCCCTGCCATACAAAGGCGTCGTCCCGGCGCAGATTCGATCGTTCTGGACGCGGCCCAATAAAAAAGGGCTCTCTCGGGGGGGGGGGTGAGAGAGCCCTCGGGGTGCCCTGCGGGGGGGGAGCAGGGCGGGGGATCGGCGCTGCGATGACTGCCAGATTAGCCGCGTCCGCTGAATCCCATCTGAACGCGTGCGCCGATCAGGCCCGGCGCAGCTGACCGGTCTTCTTCAGGTGAACGAGCAGCAGGGACACCGCTGCCGGCGTGACGCCGGAAATGCGGCCGGCCTGGGCGACGGTTTCCGGCCGATGCTGCGCCAGCTTGGTGCGGACCTCGTTCGACAGGCCGGACACCACGGCGTAGTCCAGATCGGCGGGCAGCGGCGCTTGTTCGTAGCGCTGCGCGCGCTCGATCTCGGACTGCTGACGCTCGATGTAGCCAGCGTACTTGGCCTGGATCTCGACTTGTTCGGCAACCCGGGGATCGATATCGGCCGGCGCCAGTCCCTGCGCCTGCAGGAAGGCGTAGTCGCCTTCTGGGCGGCGTAGCAGATCGGTGCCCGACTGGCCGCTGTCGCCCGGTGCCGAGCCGAAGCGCGTGACCAGCTCCGGCCGCGCGAGCCGCGCTGGCTTCAGCCACAGCGCGTCGAGCCGCGCGCGCTCGGCATCGATGGCGTCGCGCTTGCGCGCGAACGCGTCCCAGCGCGCGTCGTCGACGAGACCCAGCGCGCGGCCCGGCGGCGTCAGCCGCAGGTCGGCATTGTCCTCGCGCAGCAGCAGGCGGTGCTCGGCGCGCGAGGTGAACATGCGGTACGGCTCGCTGGTGCCGCGCGTGATCAGGTCGTCGACGAGCACGCCGATATACGCCTCGTGGCGTTGCGGCGTCCACGGCGCATGGCCCTGCACCTGCAGCGCGGCGTTGAGGCCGGCGAGCAGGCCCTGCGCGGCGGCTTCCTCGTAGCCGGTCGTGCCGTTGATCTGGCCGGCGAAGTAGAGGCCGGCGATGACCTTCGTCTCCAGCGAGCGCTTGAGGTCGCGCGGATCGAAGTAGTCGTACTCGATCGCGTAGCCGGGCCGCGTGATGCGGGCGTTCTCAAGCCCGCGGATCGTGCGCACGAAGCGCTCCTGCACGTCGTACGGCAGCGAGGTGCTGATACCGTTCGGATAGATCTCGCGCGTGTTCAGGCCTTCCGGTTCAAGGAAGATCTGATGGCTGTCCTTGCCCGCGAAGCGGTTGACCTTGTCCTCGACACTCGGGCAGTAGCGCGGACCGACGCCCTCGATGACGCCGGTGAACATCGGCGAGCGGTCGAAGCCGCCGCGGATGATGTCGTGCGTCCGTGCGTTCGTGTGCGTGAGGTGGCAGGGCACCTGACGCGGATGCTCGGCGCGTGAACCGAGGAACGAGAACACCGGCGTTGGTTCGTCGCCGGGCTGCGGCGTCAGGACCGACCAGTCGATCGTGCGGCCGTCGAGGCGCGGCGGCGTGCCGGTCTTGAGCCGGCCGACGCGCGGGTGCAGCTCGCGCAGGCGCGCTGCGAGCGCGTTACTCGGCGGATCGCCGGCGCGGCCGCCTTCGTGGTTCTCGAGGCCGACGTGGATGCGCCCTGCCAGGAACGTGCCCGTCGTCAGCACGACGGCCGGCGCGAAGAACTTCAGGCCCATCTTCGTCACGACGCCGCGCACGGCACCGCCTTCGACGAGGAGGTCGGCGACTTCCTGCTGGAACAGTGCGAGGTTCGGCTGATTCTCCAGCGCTTCGCGCACGGTCTGTTTGTAAAGCAGGCGGTCGGCCTGCGCGCGCGTCGCGCGCACCGCAGGCCCTTTCGATGCATTGAGGATGCGGAACTGGATGCCGGCGCGGTCGGCCGCGCGCGCCATCAGGCCGCCGAGCGCGTCGATCTCCTTGACGAGATGCCCCTTGCCGATGCCGCCGATCGCCGGGTTGCAGGACATCTGGCCGAGCGTCTCGATCGACTGCGTCAACAGCAGCGTGCGGCAACCCATGCGCGCCGGCGCGAGCGCGGCCTCGGTGCCGGCATGGCCGCCGCCGATGACGATCACCTCGAACTGGTTGAGTTCAGTGCTCATATTGAAGTTTGGCAGGCCGGCACCGAGGTTTTGTCGGCTCGGGCATCCTGCCCTCGACGCGAAACCCGGCCCGCGCCATCCTTGGCGCGGGCGCTCGCCGGCGCGAACTGCCATTCAAGGCAGTCCACGACAGCCCCGTCTCGCCCGGCATGGTCGCCGCCGATGACGATGACGTCGAAATGCTGCAGTTCAGACATGGCGCGATCCAGCCGGAAACGGCTGCGGATTCTACGCCTGGCGCCTTCAGGCGTCGCCGGTTGCGAAAAAAGCGGATGCCGCGTGCCGCCCGTCGCTTCAGAACGCCAGCTTGCCGCTCAGCATCTCCCACCACATGCGCCAGTCGCCGATGAACGAGTAGAACGGATGCCGGAAGGTGGCCGGACGATTCTTTTCGTAGAAGAAATGGCCGGCCCAGGCGAAGCCGTAGCCGAACACCAGCGCGAGCAGCAGAGACCACCACAGCATCTTGAACAGCGCGAACAGCAGGCAGGCCAGCGCCAGGCTGCTGCCCACGAAGTGCAGGCGCCGCGCCGTCCGGTTGCTGTGCCCGGTCAGGTAGAACGCATAGAAATCGGAGAACGTCCTGTATTGCGTCGCGGCCATGGTCCACCCCTTGCGCCGTCCTGGTGCGATGCCCGCGAGTATAGGCCGGCCCGACGTCAGCGCGCCGGCGTGCGCTGCCGTTATGCTGGCGGCCATCGACGATGCGGAGCGCCGGGTGAAACGACGGGAAGTTGAAGGGTTGCCGATGCTCGGCTGGCGGGAATGGCTCGCGCTGCCCGAGCTCGGCGTCGCGCGCATCAAGGCCAAGGTCGACAGCGGCGCGCGTTCGTCGGCGCTGCACGCACTGGCCATCGAGCCGGGCGACGCCGGCCGCGTGCGCTTCGCGTTGCGGCCGCTGCAGGACAGCGAACGCGTGCAGTGGTGCGAGGCCGAGCTGATCGATCGGCGCTGGGTCACCGATTCCGGCGGCCATCGCGAATTGCGTCCGTTCATTCGCACGACGGTCGAACTGGGCGGCCAGCGCTGGGACGCGGAGATCTCGCTGTCGGCGCGCGGGGCGATGCGCTTCCGCATGCTGCTCGGCCGCACGGCGATCGCCGGACGCTTCGCGATCGATCCGCAGGCGAGCTTCGTGCAGGGCCGCCGCCCAGCCAAGGTGCGCGCGTGAAGAGGCATCCATGAAGATCGGCATCCTCTCGCGCAACCGCCGACTGTATTCGACCCGCCGGCTGATCGAGGCGGCAGAAGCGCGCGGACACAAGGTGCAGGTCATCGACGTGCTGCGCTGCTACATGAACATCCAGCCGGGCCGGCCGGAGATCTGGTATCGCGGCAAAAAGCTCGAAGGCTTCGACGCGGTGATCCCGCGCATCGGCGCGTCGGTGACGTTCTACGGCACGGCTGTCGTCCGCCAGTTCGAGATGCAGGGCGTCTACACGCTCAACGAATCGGTGGCGATCACGCGGGCGCGCGACAAGCTGCGCGCGCTGCAACTGCTGGCGCGCAAGGGCGTCGGCCTGCCGCGCACCGGCTTCGCGCACGCGCCGGACGATACCGACGGCGTCATGCAGCTGGTTGGCGGCGCGCCGATGGTCATCAAGCTGATCGAGGGCACGCAGGGCCAGGGCGTGGTGCTGGCCGAGACGGCGAATGCGGCCTCGTCGGTGATCGAGGCGTTCCGCGGGCTCGACGCGTATTTTCTGGTGCAGGAGTTCGTCGGGGAGGCCAGGGGCAGCGACATCCGCTGCTTCGTCGTCGGCGGCAAGGTCGTGGCGGCGATGCAGCGCACCGCCTGCGCCGGCGAGTTCCGCTCGAACCTGCACCGCGGCGGCACGGCGGCGCCGGCCGAGATCAGCGCCGCCGAGCAGCGCACGGCGCTGCACGCGGCGAAGATCATGGGGCTCAACGTCGCCGGCGTCGATCTGCTGCGATCGAAGTCGGGGCCGATGGTGATGGAGGTCAATTCGTCGCCGGGCCTCGAAGGCATCGAGACGGCGTCGGGCATCGACATCGCCGACACGATCATCCGCTTCGTCGAGGCGAACGCGGAGCCCGGCAAAACCCGGACCAAGGGGAAAGGGTGAAGCCGATCCCGCCGGGTCCGCGCCGCCCGATCGCAAGGGCGCCACGGCAAGGAATATCGCGATGAAACGGCGCGACGGCGCGGTGCCGGCGGACGACGGCTTCGAGATCGGCGGGCAGCGCATCGCCGTCGGCGAGGCGCGCGTCGTCGAGATTCCGGTCGCACGTCTTTATACGAGCACCCCGGTCGCCCTGCCGGTGCGCGTGCTGCGCGGCCGCGAGCCGGGCCCGACGCTGTTCGTCAGCGCGGCGCTGCACGGGGACGAGATCAACGGCGTCGAGATCATCCGCCGCCTGCTGCTGCAGCGGGCGATGAAGCATCTGCGCGGCACGCTGCTGGCGGTGCCGGTCGTCAACACGCTGGCCTTCGTCCACCAGTCGCGCTATCTGCCGGACCGCCGCGATCTGAACCGCAGCTTCCCCGGCAGCGACAAGGGCTCGCTGGCGGCGCGGCTCGCGCATCTGTTCCTCAAGGAGATCGTCGGCCGCGCGCAGTACGGCGTCGATCTGCACACCGGCGCGATCCACCGCCCGAACCTGCCGCACATCCGCGGCGATCTCGACAATCCGGAGACGGTGCGGCTGGCCAAGGCCTTCGGCGTGCCGCTGGTGCTGAATTCGCCGACCACGCCAGGCACGCTGCGCCAGTACACGACGGCGCACGGCATTCCGGTACTGCTGTACGAGGCCGGCGAGGCGCTGCGCTTCGACGAGCTGGCGATCCGCACCGGCGTGCGTGGCCTGCTCAACGTGCTGGCAGCGCTCGGCATGCTGCCGGACGGGGCGCGGCCGGCGCCGCTCGCCGAGCCGGTGATCGCGCGTTCGAGCAGCTGGGTGCGCGCCCCAGCCAGCGGCGTGCTGCGCAGCCAGGTCGCGCTCGGCGAGGAAGTGCGCAAGGGGCAGCTGCTCGGCATCGTCGGCGATCCGATCGGCAGCAGCGAAGTGCCGGTGCTGGCCAGCGCGCACGGCGTCATCATCGGCTCCGTGGCCCTGCCGCTGACCTACGAGGGCGAGGCGCTGTTCCATCTGGCGCGCTTCGACGCGCCCGAGACGGCGGCCGGCGTGGCGCGCAACATTCGCAGCGTGCGGCGCGTCATCAAGCGCAGCCGGCGCGGCCAGCCGCGTCTCGTCTGAAACCGGCGTTCGCGGGATTTCCCCTCAACGGTTTCAAATCATTTCCATCCCGACGTGCAAAATCGTTGCAGGTCGCGCGGCGGCGCGCGCCTCAAGCCCTTGATTCCGGCATACGAACGGTCGGAATTGCGCGTCTAGTCATATACAATCGCGCCACTTTATGCGACGCGGCCCGGCAAAGACGCCGTCGCGCCGATCCGGACGGTATTCAAGAGGCTTGCGATGACACCCATCAGCGCGTGGTCAGCAAACACGTGGTCCCTGATCGTTTACGTCATCGCGGTGCTCGGTCTCGTGGCGCTGATGCTGGGCCTGTCGTGGGTGCTCGGCGGGCGCGACTGGGGCCGCGCCAAGGACGAGCCTTTTGAGTCCGGCGTCGTCGGCCAGGGCAACGCCCGTCTGCGCCTGTCGGCCAAGTTCTATCTGGTCGCGATGTTCTTCGTGATCTTCGATGTCGAAGCCTTATTCCTGTACGCCTGGGCGGTATCCGTCAGGGAGGCCGGCTGGGCCGGCTTCGTCGAGGCGATCGTTTTCATCTTCATCCTCACCGCCAGCCTCGTCTATTTGTGGAAGATCGGCGCGCTCGAATGGGCGCCGGCCTCCCGGACGCGGTTCGCACGGGAGCGGCAGGCCGAGCGATCGGCCCCACCGGCACGCTGATTGCAGCGCCACCGCCAGCCAGCAGAGCAAGCAGCCATGGAATACACACTCACGCGAATCGACCCGAACGCGCCGCGCTACCCGATGGAGCGGCGCGAGAAGGTTGGTGATCCGCTCGAGGAACAGGTCCACAAGAACGTCTTCCTCGGCACGCTCGAAAGCGCGCTGCACGGCGTCGTCAACTGGGGCCGCAAGAACTCGATCTGGCCGTACAACTTCGGCCTGTCGTGCTGTTACGTCGAGATGGCGACGGCGTTTACGCCGACGCACGATCTCGCGCGCTTCGGCGCCGAGGTCATTCGCGCCTCGCCGCGCCAGGCGGATCTCATGGTCGTCGCCGGCACCTGCTTCATGAAGATGGCGCCGGTCGTGCAGCGCCTGTACGAGCAGATGCTCGAGCCGAAGTGGGTCATCAGCATGGGCTCCTGCGCCAATTCCGGCGGCATGTACGACATCTATTCGGTGGTGCAGGGTGTCGACAAGTTCCTGCCGGTCGACGTCTACATCCCCGGCTGCCCGCCGCGCCCCGAGGCCTTCCTGCAGGCGCTGAACCTGCTGCAGGACGCGATCGGCAAGGAGCGCCGCCCGCTGTCTTGGGTGGTCGGCGACCAGGGCGTCTACAAGGCCGATTTTCCGTCGCGGCGCGAGACGCTGCGACCCGAGCGCAGCGCGCAGACGACGCTGCGCACGCCGGATCAGGTCTGAGCGATGGCCGACGACGTTCCGCACAGCAAGCCCGCCGGTCTCCTCGACAACGAGGTCGTCCGCGATCTCTACGCGCGCTTCGGTGAGGCCGCCTTCGTCTTTCAGGCGACGAAGGACGGCATGCCGACGCTATGGGTCGGCGCCGAGCGCCTCGTCGAGGTGCTGCGCTACCTGAAGACCGGCATCTCCAGGCCGTACAAGATGCTCTACGACCTGACCGCGGTCGACGAGCGCCTGCGCAAGAACCGCCAGGGCCTGCCGCCGTCGGACTTCACGGTCGTCTACCAGCTGCTGTCGGTCGAGCGCGACATGGCGCGCAGCGGCACGCCGGACCTGCGTCTGAAGGTTGCGCTGCGCGGCGAGTTCCCGCATCTGCCGACGGCGACGACGGTCTACGCCAACGCCAACTGGTACGAGCGCGAGGTCTGGGATCTGTTCGGCATCGTCTTCGACGGCCATCCGAACCTGCGCCGCATCATGCTACCGCCGCGCTGGGTCGGCCATCCGCTGCGCAAGGAGCATCCGGCGCGCGCCACCGAGTTCGATCCGTTCGTGCTCGACCAGATGCGCCAGGATCTCGACCAGGAAGCGCTGCTGTTCAAGCCCGAGGAATGGGGCATGAAGAAGGGCACCGAGGACGAGGACTTCATGTTCCTCAATCTAGGGCCCAACCACCCTTCCGCGCACGGCGCCTTCCGCATCGTACTGCAGCTCGACGGCGAGGAGATCGTCGACTGCGTGCCGGACATCGGCTACCACCATCGCGGCGCCGAGAAGATGGGCGAGCGCCAGAGCTGGCACTCGTACATCCCGTACACCGACCGCATCGATTACCTCGGCGGCGTGATGAACAACCTGCCGTACTTGATGACCGTCGAGAAGCTCGCCGGCATTGAAGTGCCGCCGCGCGCGCAGACGATTCGCATCATGATGTCGGAGTTCTTCCGCATCACCTCGCACCTGCTGTTCTTCGGCACCTTCCTGCAGGACGTCGGCGCGATGTCGCCGGTGTTCTACGCCTTCGTCGACCGCCAGAAGGCCTACGACGTCATCGAGGCCGTCACCGGCTTCCGCATGCATCCGGCGTGGTTCCGCATCGGCGGCACGGCGCACGATCTGCCGCAGGGCTGGGACCGCCTGGTGCGCGAGTTCGTTGACTATCTGCCGAAGCGGCTCGACGAATACCGCAAGGCGGCGCTCGAGAACGGCATCGTCGTCGCGCGCACGCGCGGCGTCGCGCAGTACGACACCGCGCAGGCGCTCGAATGGGGCACGACCGGCGGCGGCCTGCGCGCGACCGGCCTCGGCTACGATCTGCGCAAGGCGCGGCCGTACATGGGCTACGAGAACTTCGATTTCGAAGTACCGATCGGCTCGCGCGGCGACGCTTACGACCGCCTGATCCTGCGCGTCGAGGAAATGCGCCAGTCGGTACGCATCATCAAGCAGTGCCTCGAGCACATGCCGTCCGGCCCGTACAAGGCCGACCATCCGCTGACGACGCCGCCGCCCAAGGATCGCACGCTGGCCGACATCGAAACGCTGATCACGCACTTCCTGCAGGTGTCGTGGGGGCCGGTCATTCCGGCCGGCGAAGCGTCGGTGATGGTCGAGGCGACCAAGGGGCTCAACAGCTACTACCTGACGGCGGACGGCAGCACGATGAGCTACCGCACGCGCATCCGTACGCCGAGCTTCGCGCACCTGCAGCAGATCCCGAGCGTCATCCGCGGCAGCATGATTCCCGATCTGATCGCGTACATCGCATCGATCGACTTCGTGATGGCCGACGTGGACCGTTAAGTCATGAGCGCCACAACCCCGCAAGACAACGTGATCAAGTTGGCCGACCTCGTCGGCAAGCCGGCCGCCGGGCCGGAACCGTTCGTGCTCTCCGCTGAAGAACAGCACGAGATCGAGCACGAGCTGACGCACTTCCCGGACGGCCGCGCCGCCAGCATTGAGGCGCTGAAGATCGTGCAGAAGCACCGCGGCTGGGTGCCGGACGGCGCGCTGGAGCCGATCGCGCGGCTGATCGGCATCACCGCCGCCGAAGTCGAAGGCGTCGCGACGTTTTACTCGCTGATCTACCGCCAGCCGGTCGGCCGCCACGTCGTCAAGGTTTGCGACAGCATCACCTGCTTCCTGGTCGGCCATGAAGAAATCAAGGCGGCGCTCGAACGGCATCTCGGCATCCGCTATGGCCAGACCACGGCCGACGGCCGCTTCACGCTGCTGCCGATCTGCTGCATCGGTGCCTGCGACAAGGGCCCGGCGCTGATGATCGACGACGACCTGCACCACGACCTGACGCCGCAGAACGTCGTCGGGCTTCTGGAGGCGTACAAGTAATGAGCCTCGAACAAGACTTGCTGGTCAAGCCGCTGACCGCGCGCATCGACGCAAGGCTGCCGGTCGACATCGCGTCGTACGAGGCGAGCGGCGGTTATCGCGCGCTGCGCCAGACGATCAAGGATCTCGCGCCGGCCGACGTGCAGGCGCGCGTCAAGGACTCCAACCTGCGCGGCCGCGGTGGCGCGGGCTTCCCGACCGGCGTGAAGTGGGGACTCGTCCCCATGGGGCCGGATGCGGGCGCGAAGTATCTCGTCTGCAACGCCGACGAGATGGAGCCGAACACCTTCAAGGACCGCCTCCTGATGGAGGACGCGCCGCACCAGCTGATCGAAGGCATGCTGGTCGCCGCGTACGCGATCCAGGCCACGGCCGGCTACATCTTCCTGCGCGGCGAATACGTGAAGGCTGCGGCGCGACTCAACGTCGCGCTCGCCGAGGCGCGCGCGGCGGGTTTGCTCGGCGACAATATTCTTGGCTCGGGCTGGAGCTTCACGCTCGTCGTTCACACCGGCGCTGGCCGCTATATCTGCGGCGAGGAAACCGCGCTGATCAATTCGCTCGAAGGCCGCCGCGCCAATCCGCGCGCCAAGCCGCCGTTCCCGCAGATCGCCGGCGCCTGGGGCCGTCCGACCGTCGTCAACAACGTCGAGTCGCTGTGCAACATCGCGCCGATCTTGCTGAACGGCGCCGACTGGTTCAAGGGTCTGTCGCAGGGCAAGTCGAAGGACGGCGGCACCAAGCTCTACGGTGCCAGCGGTCGCGTCAGGCGCGGCGGCATCTACGAGCTGCCGATCGGCACGACGGCGCGCGAGATCATCGAAGAACACGCCGGCGGCATGCGCGACGGCTACACGCTGAAGTGCTGGCTGCCCGGTGGTGCATCGACCGACTTTCTGATGCCCGAGCATCTCGATCTGGCGATGGACTTCGACACCATCGCCAAGGCCGGCTCGCGCATGGGCACCGGCCTGATCCTCGCGCTCGACCAGACGCACAACATGGTCTCGGCGGTGCGCAACCTCGAAGAGTTCTTCGCGCGCGAATCGTGCGGCTGGTGCACGCCGTGCCGCGACGGCCTGCCGTGGAGCGTGAAGATGCTGAAGGCGCTGGAGCAGGGCCGCGGCAGCGCCGAGGACATCGTGCAGCTCGAAAAGCTCACGAAGCTGCTCGGCCCCGGCAAGACCTTCTGCGCGCACGCGCCCGGCGCGATGGAGCCGCTGCAGTCGGCGCTGAAGTTCTTCCGTTCCGAATTTGAGGCAGGGCTGGCGAGGTCGCCAGCGGAAGCCGGTGTCGCCAAGACCCCGGTCGCAGCCGCCGGCGCCGATGCGCTGGCCGCCACGGGCGCTACCAGCGCCAAAGTCGCATAGCCATGGCCACGATCCACGTAGACGGCAAGCAGTACGAGGTCAACGGCGCCGACAATCTGTTGGAAGCCTGCCTCAACCTCGGCCTCGACATTCCGTATTTCTGCTGGCACCCGGCGCTCGGCAGCGTCGGCGCCTGCCGCCAGTGCGCGGTGAAGGCGTTCCGCGACGAGAACGACAAGCAGGGCCGCATCGTCATGTCGTGCATGACGCCGGCGTCGAACGGCACCTACATCGCGATCGACGACGAAGAGGCCAAGCAGTTCCGCGAAGCCATCGTCGAGTTCCTGATGACCAATCACCCGCACGACTGCCCGGTCTGCGAGGAAGGCGGCCACTGCCATCTACAGGACATGACGGTGATGACCGGCCACCACAGCCGCTCGTACCGCTTCGAGAAGCGCACGCACCTCAATCAGGATCTCGGCCCGTTCATCGGCCACGAGATGAACCGCTGCATCTCGTGCTACCGCTGCGTCCGCTATTACAAGGACTACGCCGGCGGCACGGACCTGGGCGTCTACGGCGCGGCGGCGAACGTCTACTTCGGCCGCCCCGAAGACGGCACGCTGGAATCCGAATTCTCCGGCAACCTCACCGAGGTCTGCCCGACCGGCGTGTTCACCGACAAGACCCACAGCGAGCGCTACAACCGCAAGTGGGACATGCAGTACGCGCCGAGCATCTGCGAGAGCTGCGCGGTCGGCTGCAACCTGTCGCCGGGCGAACGCTACGGCGAGGTCCGCCGCGTCGAGAACCGCTACCACGGCGAGCTGAACGGCTACTTCCTCTGCGACCGCGGCCGCTTCGGCTACGGCTACACGAACCGCAAGGACCGGCCGCGCCAGCCGCTGGTCGCCGGTGAAGTCGCCACGCGCGAGACGGCGATCGCGAGCGCGACGGCGGCGCTGAAGGGCGCCGGCAAGGTCATCGGCATCGGCTCGCCGCGCGCCTCGCTCGAAGCGAACCACGCGCTGCGCACGCTGGTCGGCACCGACAGCTTCCATGACGGCCACGCGCTCGGCGATGCCGCGCTCGTGCGGCTCGCGCTGTCCATCGTCCGCGACGGCCCGGTGCGCGCGTCGACCATCAGCGAAATCGAAGACGCCGACGCCGTGCTGGTGCTCGGCGAGGACCCGACGGCGACCGCGCCGCGCTTCGCGCTGGCGATCCGCCAGGCCGCGCGCGGCAAGGGCAGGGCGCTCGCCGCCGAGAAGAAGGTCGCCGAGTGGCAGACCATCGCGCTCGCCGACCTGCTGCAGCGCGACCGCTATCCGGTGTTCGTCGCCAGCGTCGACGCGACGCGGCTCGACGACGTCGCGCAAGCCGCGCATCGCGCGGCGCCGGAAGATCTCGCGCGCCTCGGCTACGCGATCGCCCACGCGATCGACAGCGGCGCGCCGGCCGTCGACGGCCTCGACGCCGCGACCGCCGAACTGGCGAAGACCATTGCCGACGCGCTGGTCAGGGCCAAGCGTCCGCTCGTCGTCTCCGGCACCGGCGCCGGCTCGCCGGCCGTGTTGCAGGCGGCGGCGAACGTCGCCTGGGCGCTGAAGGCGAAGGTTGAGGCGGCCGGCCTCGTGCTGTCGCTGCCGGAAGCGAACAGCTACGGCACGGCGCTGCTCGGCGGCGCGCCGCTCGAGGCGGCGCTCGAAGCGATCGAGAGCGGCGCGGTCGACACGCTGATCGTGCTCGAGAACGATCTCTACCGTCGCGCGCCGCGGGCGCGCGTCGATGCCGCGCTCGCTCGGTTGAAGCATCTGATCGTCGTCGACCATCAGGCCACCGACACCACCGCCCGGGCGCAGGTCGTGCTGCCGGCGGCGACGGTGTTCGAGGGCGACGGCACGTTCGTCAATTACGAGGGCCGCGCGCAGCGCTTCTTCCAGGTCTTCGACCCGACGTACTACGACAGCAGGATCGGCCTGACCGAAGCGTGGCGCTGGCTCGCCGGCCTCGGCGCGAGCGCCGCCTGGAAGATCCTCGACGACGTCACCGCCGCGTGCGCGCAGGCCGTGCCGGCGCTCGCCGGCATCGTCGACGCGGCGCCGAACGCTGGTTTCCGCATCGACGGTCTCAAGGTCGCGCGCGAGCCGCATCGCTACTCGGGCCGCACGGCGATGCGCGCCAACCAGAGCGTGCACGAGCCGCGCCAGCCGCAGGACGCCGATACGGCGCTGAGCTTCTCGATGGAAGGCTACAACGGCGTCGGCAGCCTCGATCGCCCGCCGGGGCTGACGCCGTACGCCTGGTCGCCGGGCTGGAACAGCCCGTCGGCGTGGAACAAGTTCCAGCAGGAGATCGGCGGCAGCCTGCGCGGCGGCGATCCGGGCCGGCAGTTGTTCAGCGGTGGCAGCGCGAAGGCGTACTTCGGCGACGTGCCGGCGGCGTTCGCGCCGCGCGGCGATGCGTACCGCGTGCTGGCGCTGCACCTGCACTTCGGTGGCGAAGAGCTGTCGTCGCGCGCCGAGCCGATCGTCCAGCGCTCCGCGCCGGCCTTCGTCGCGATCAGCCGCGCCGATGCTTTGAGGTCCGGCGTCAACGGTCACGCCACGGTCGCGATCGACGGCCAGCTCGTGCAGCTGCCGACGCAGATCAGCGACACGCTGCCGGCCGGCACGATCGGCCTGCCGGCGGGCTTCGTCGGCGTGCCGTTCCTGACGCACGGCGCCACCGCCACCATCACCGCTGTCGTGGGCGGAGGCTGATCGCATGCTCGACGCCATCGCCAACTGGTTCGCCGCGCACCCGCAGTTCACCGCGGCGCTGATCGCCTGCGTCAAGTCCATCGTCATCCTGCTGGCGACGGTGATCGTCGCGGCGTGGATGATCTGGCTGGAGCGCCGCCTGCTCGGCCTGTGGCAGGACCGCTACGGCCCGAACCGCATCGGTCCGTTCGGTCTCGGCCAGGTCATCGCCGACATGATCAAGATCTTCTTCAAGGAAGACTGGATCCCGCCGTTCGTCGACAAGTTCACCTTCATCTTCGCGCCGGCGCTGGCGATGGGCCTGATGCTGCTGATGTTCGCCGTCGTGCCGGTCACGCCGGGCTGGGGCGTCGCCGATCTGAACATCGGTCTGTTGTTGTTCCTCGCGCTCGCCGGTCTCGAAGTCTACGCGGTGATGCTCGGCGGCTGGTCGAGCAACAGCAAATACTCGCTGCTCGGCGGCCTGCGCGTCACCGCGCAGACGGTGTCGTACGAGGTGTTCATGGGCATTTCGCTGATGGGCATCGTCATGCTCGCCGGCAGCTTCAATCTGCGCGACATCGTCCAGCACCAGATCGACGGCTACTGGAACATCGTTCCGCAGTTCTTCGGCTTCTGCACGTTCATCGTCGCCGCCGTCGCCGTCGTGCACCGCACGCCGTTCGACCTGCCGGAAGCCGAATCGGAGCTCGCCGCGGGCTTTCACACCGAGTACTCGGGCATGAAGTTCGGCATGTTCTTCGTCGGCGAGTACGTCGGCATCGTGCTGGTGTCGGCGATCACCACCGTGCTGTTCTTCGGCGGCTGGAGCGGGCCCGGCGTGGCGAGCCATCCGTGGCTGGCGTTTCCGTGGTTCGCGGTCAAGTGCCTGCTCTTCATGTCCGGCTTCATCCTGCTGCGCGCGTCGCTGCCGCGTCCGCGCTACGACCAGATGATGGCCGCCGGCTGGAAGGTCTGTCTGCCGCTGTCCCTGATCAATCTGCTCGGCACGGCCGCCGTCGTGCTCGCCGGGCAAGGAGGCTGAAATGGCCGACAACAAAGCCAATCCGTACAACGTCGTGAAGATCGGTGACGACCCCGGCGCCGATACCGGCATCTTTGCGTTGCTGAAGGGCATCCTCTGGGGTGTCTACACGCAGCTGCGCAGCATCGCGATGATCTTCTCGCACGCGTTCCGCAAGCGCGACGTCATTCCGTATCCGGAAGTGAAGCCGTACATGCCGCCGCGCTATCGCGGCCGCATCGTGCTGTCGCGCGATCCGGACGGCGAGGAGCGCTGCGTCGCCTGCAATCTCTGCGCGGTCGCCTGCCCGGTCGGCTGCATCTCGCTGCAGAAGGCCGAGAAGGAAGACGGACGCTGGTATCCGGAGTGGTTCCGCATCAATTTCTCGCGCTGCATCTTCTGCGGCCTGTGCGAGGAAGCATGCCCGACGACGGCGATTCAGCTGACGCCGGACTACGAGCTCGCCGAGTACAAGCGCCAGAGTCTGGTCTACGAAAAAGAGGACCTGCTGATCAGCGGTCCCGGCAAGTATCCGGACTACAACTTCTACCGCGTCGCCGGCATGGCGATCGCCGGCAAGCCGAAGGGTGCGGCGGCCAACGAGGCCCAGCCGGTCGACGTGAAGAGCCTGCTGCCATGACGTTTCCCGTCACGAATCTGTTTTTCTACTTCGCGGCGCTGATCGCGGTGGTCTCGACGCTCTTCGTCATCACCGGCAAGAACCCGGTGCACGCGCTGCTGAACCTCGTCGTTTCGCTGCTCGCGGTCTCCGGCATGTTCTTCATGCTGGGCGCGCCGTTCGCCGGCGTGCTCGAGGTGATCGTCTACGCCGGCGCGATCATGGTGCTGTTCGTGTTCGTCGTGATGATGCTGAATCTCGGCCGCGCGACGATCGAGCAGGAGCGCCACTGGCTGACACCGAAGAACTGGGTCGCGCCCGCGCTGCTGTCCGGCCTGCTGCTCGCCGGGCTGCTCTACGTGATCGGCGGCAGCGGCCTGCACGCCGCGGCGCTCGCCGGCATCGACGCCAAGCAGGTCGGCATCGTGCTGTTCGGACCGTATCTGCTCGCTGTCGAGCTCGCGTCGATGCTGCTGCTGGCGGCGCTGGTCGCGGCCTACCATCTCGGCAAGCACGACTAAAAGAACAACGACTATGGAAACGACTGTCCTGGTAGGCATCCCGATGGAGCACGGGCTGGCGGTCGCCGCCGTCCTGTTCTGCCTCGGGCTCGCCGGCGTCATGGTGCGCCGGAACATCCTGTTCATGCTGATGTCGCTCGAGGTGATGATGAACTCTGCGGCGCTGGCCTTCGTCACCGCCGGCAGCCACTGGCAGCAGGCCGACGGCCAGATCATGTTCATCCTGGTGCTGACGCTGGCCGCGGCCGAGGCGTCCGTGGGGCTGGCGATCCTCATGCAGCTGTACCGCCGCTTCCACACGCTCGACGTGGACAGCGCGTCCGAGATGAGGGGCTGAGACGATGAATCTCCTGTTCCTCGTCTTCCTGTTCCCGCTGCTCGGCTTCGTGACGCTGGCGCTCGGCCGCAGGCATTTCTCGGAGAACGCGGCGGCCGTCGTCGGCGTCGGTTCGGTCGGCCTGTCGGCGCTGCTGACGGCGTTCATCGGCTTCCAGTTCTACCGATTGCCGGCCGGCGAGTCGTACACGCAGCTCTTGTGGACGTGGATGAGCGTCGACGGCTTCGCGCCGAACTTCGCGCTGCGCCTCGATCAGCTGTCGATGCTGATGATGAGCGTCGTCACCGGCGTCGGTTTCTTCATCCATCTTTTCGCGTCGTGGTACATGCGCGGCGACGACTCGTATCCGCGCTTCTTCGCGTACATGAATCTGTTCGTCGCGGCGATGCTGTTTCTCGTGCTCGGCGACAACCTGCTGTTCCTGTACTTCGGCTGGGAAGGCGTCGGCGTGGCGTCGTACCTGCTGATCGGCTTTTGGTACCAGGACGCCGCCAACGGCGCCGCGGCGCGCAAGGCCTTCGTGGTGACGCGCGTCGGCGATACCTTCATGGCGATCGGCCTGTTCATCCTGTTCCACGAACTCGGCACGCTGGACATCCAGCAGCTGCTGGCGCTGGCGCCGCAGAAGTGGGCCGAGGGCGGTCCGATGGTGACGGCGGCGGCGCTGCTGCTGCTCGGCGGCGCGGTCGGCAAGTCGGCGCAGCTGCCGCTGCAGACCTGGCTGCCGGACGCGATGGCCGGTCCGACGCCGGTCTCGGCGCTGATCCACGCGGCGACCATGGTCACCGCCGGCGTTTACCTGATCGCGCGTACGCACACGATCTTCGAGCTGGCGCCGTGCGTGCTCGAACTGGTCGGCTGGGTCGGCGGCGTGACTTTGCTGATGGCGGGCTTCATCGCGCTGACGCAGAGCGACATCAAGAAGGTGCTCGCATATTCGACGATGTCGCAGATCGGCTACATGTTCCTGGCGCTCGGCGCCGGCGCGTACCAGCCGGCCGTGTTCCATCTGATGACGCACGCGTTCTTCAAGGCGCTGCTGTTCCTGTCGGCCGGCTCGGTGATCCTCGCCTGCCATCACGAGCAGAACATCTTCAGGATGGGCGGCCTGCGCAAGCGGATCCCGTTCACGTTCTGGGTGTTCCTGATCGGCTCGCTGGGCCTGATCGCGTTCCCGCTGACGTCCGGCTTCTTCTCGAAGGACGAGATCCTGTTCCAGGCCTGGGCCTACGGCCACCGGCCGTTCTTCTGGATTGGCCTCGCCGGCGCGTTCATGACGGCGCTGTACACGTTCCGCCTGATCTTCATCGCCTTCTTCGGCGAGCCGCATGCCGCGCACGACGGACATGGCGACGGCCATGATCACAGCCACGATCAAGGCCACGAGGTGCATCAGCCGCACGGCATCGACCACACGCTGCCGCTCGCGGTGCTCGCGGTCGCCGCGCTGCTCGGCGGCTTCATCCACATTCCGCTCGACGCGGTGCTGCCGCAGGCGGCGATTCCGGAAGCGCTGGAGCACCTGAAGCACACGCTGGCGTTCGCGTCGGTCGGCGTGTCGCTCACGGGCGTCTTGCTGGCGTGGTATTTTTTCCTGAAGAACCGCGCCGCCGCGGCGGCGATCAAGAGCTCGGGCATCGGCCAGCTGCTGTTCCGCTGGTGGAACGCCGCGTTCGGCTTCGACTGGCTCTACGACAAGCTGTTCGTGCGGCCGTATCTGTTCATCGTCCACATCAACCGTAACGACATCGCCGACCAGGCGATCGGCCTGATCCCGCGTCTCGCGCTCGCGCTCAACGCGCGCCTGACGCGCACGCAGACCGGCCAGCTGCGCTGGTACGCCGGGGCGACAGCCGCCGGCACCGTGGTCGTGATCGCCGCGGTGATCCTCCTATGATCCTCCTCTGGCTGATTCTGATTCCCTTCATCGGCGGCCTGCTGGCCTGGCAGGGCGAGCGCGCCGTCGGGCGCGGCTTCCCGCGCTGGATCGCGCTGGCGACGATGTTGCTCGCGCTCGGCATCTCGGTCTGGCTGTGGTTCGTCGGCGACTGGTCGCTCGCATCGGTCGGCGGCGTGCCGCAATGGACGATCGAATATCGCGCCGAGTGGATTCCGCGCTTCGGCATCTCGCTGCATCTGGCGATGGACGGCCTCTCGCTGCTGCTGGTCGTGCTGACCAACCTGCTCGGCGTGATGGCGGTCGCCTGTTCGTGGCGCGAGATCGACCGCAACGTCGGCTTCTTCCACCTGAACCTGCTGTGGAACCTCGGCGCCGTCGTCGGCATCTTCCTCGCGCTCGATCTGTTCCTGTTCTTCTTCCTGTGGGAAATGATGCTGGTGCCGATGTACTTCCTGATCGCGCTGTGGGGCCACAACGCGCCGGGCGGCAAGGGGCGCATCTACGCGGCGACCAAGTTCTTCATCTTCACGCAGGCCTCCGGCCTGGTGATGCTGCTGGCGATCCTCGGCCTGGTGATCGTGCACTACCAGAACACCGGCGTCGTCACGTTCGACTACATGGATCTGCTGAAGACCCAGATGTCGGCGAACGTCGAGATGATCCTGATGCTCGGCTTCTTCGTCGCGTTCGCAGTCAAGACGCCGATGGTGCCGCTGCACTCGTGGCTGCCGGATGCGCACTCGCAGGCGCCGACCGCCGGCTCCGTCGATCTCGCCGGCATCCTGCTGAAGACCGCTGCCTACGGCATGCTGCGTTTCGCGCTGCCGATCTTCCCGAATGCGTCGGCGGCCTTCGCGCCGGTGGCGATGGGCTTCGGCCTGCTCGGCATCCTTTACGGCGCGTTCCTCTGCTTCGCGCAGAACGACATCAAGCGGCTCGTTGCGTACTCGTCGGTCAGCCACATGGGCTTCGTGCTGATCGGCATCTACGCGGGCACGCCACAGGCGCTGCAGGGCGTCGTCGTGCAGATGCTCGCGCACGGCCTCTCGGCCGGCGCGCTGTTCATCCTCTGCGGCGAGATCTACGAGCGCCTGCACACGCGCGAGCTGAGCCGGATGGGCGGCCTGTGGGCGCGCTTCCCGTACCTGCCGCCGATCGCGCTGTTCTTTGCGGTCGCCGCGCTCGGTCTGCCGGGCATGGGCAACTTCGTCGGCGAGTTCCTGATCCTGCTCGGCACCTGGAAGGTTGACGCGGTGGTGACGGTCATCGCCTCCACCGGCCTGATCCTCGGTGCCGTCTACTCGCTGATCCTCGTGCAGCGCGCATTCCACGGCGCGCCGGCCGAAGGGGCGCCGCCGCTGAAGGACCTCGGCAAGCGCGAGCTCGGCATGATGGCCGTGCTGATGGCGCTGCTGCTGGCGCTCGGCCTGTATCCGCAAATCGTTCTCGACACATCGGCTGCCGCGATGCATCAGGTGCACAGCATCTATGGCGCTGCCCAGGCTCTGACCGGGGTGACGCCATGAACTTCACGACCGAGCATCTGACGGCGCTGGCGCCGATCCTGCTGCTGTCGGCGACGATCGTCGCCGTGATGCTGGCGATCGCTTTCAAGCGCCGTCACTGGGGCAATGCGACGATCGCCGTGATCGGCCTCAATGTCGCGCTGCTGTCCTGCCTGTGGCTGATCCGGGAAGCCGTGCCGGCGACGGTCGTCACGCCGCTGCTGGTCGTCGATGGCTACGCGCTGTTCTACATCGCGCTGATCCTCGTCACGACGCTGGCAACGGCGACGCTGTCGCATCCTTATCTCGAGCGCTTCAAGGGCGAGCAGGAGGAGATGTACCTGCTGCTGACGCTGTCCGCGCTCGGCGGCCTGACGCTGGCCTGCGCGCAGCACTTCGCGTCGCTGTTCATCGGCCTCGAACTGCTCAGCGTGCCGCTGTACGCGATGATCGCTTACCCGGTGAAGCGTCGCCGTCCGCTCGAAGGCGGCCTGAAGTATCTGGTGCTGTCGGCGGTCGCGTCGGCCTTTCTGCTGTTCGGCATCGCGCTGATCTATTCGCAATGCGGCAGCCTCGCGTTCAGTGACATCGGTCCGTACTTTGCCGCATCCGGCAGCCCGATCGCGCTGATCGGCGGCGCGCTGCTGCTGGTCGGCCTTGCCTTCAAGCTGTCGCTGGTGCCGTTCCACCTGTGGACGCCGGACGTCTACGAGGGCGCGCCGGCGCCGGTCGCGGGCTATCTGGCGACGGTGTCGAAGGTGGCGGTGTTCGCGGTGCTGACGCGCTACTTCGTCGAGGCCGGCGGCTACTACCAGACGTCGCTGGTCACCGTGCTCGGCTGGCTGGCATTCGCGTCGATCATCGTCGGCAACTTGCTTGCGGTGCGCCAGAACAACGTCAAGCGCATGCTGGCGTACTCGTCGATCGCGCACTTCGGCTACTGCATGGTCGGTCTCATCGCCGGCGGGCCGCTGGCCGTCGAAGCGGTCGGTGCCTACCTGCTGACCTACGTCGTCACCTCGATCGGCACCTTCGGCGTCGTCACGCTGACGTCGAGCGCGGGCGACGAGCGCGATGCCGACGTCATCTACGACTATCGCGGCCTGTTCTGGCGCCGCCCGTACCTGGCGTCGATTTTGACGGCGATGCTGCTGTCGCTGGCCGGCATTCCGCTGACCGCGGGCTTCATCGGCAAGTTCTACGTCATCGCCGCCGGCGTCGACGGCCATCAGTGGTGGCTGCTCGGCGCCGTCGTCGTCGGCAGCGCGATCGGTCTGTATTACTACCTGCGCCTGATGGTGTCGCTGTTCCTGCTCGACCCGTCGAAGCACCGCTTCGCCGCGTCGCTGGACTGGGCGCAGCGGGCCGGCGGCATCATGGTGCTGCTGGCCATGGTGCTGATGCTGCTGCTCGGCAGCTTCCCGCAGCCGTTCCTGCATCTGCTGCAGGCCTCGACGCTGTCGCCGGGCTGAAAGGCCCGGGCGCGTCGTTCACGGCCGCCCCGCCGCTCGACGGCGGAGCGGCCGTTGCGTTTGCGCGAAAGGCGCAGCGGCCCGGCCGTGCGCGCTGGTCTCGGCCGCGTTTTTCGCATAACGTGTTTGCGCAACGACAAGGAACACCGGCGGCAGCGCCGATCGCAAGATGCGGGCCTACGAAAAACTGCGGGAGCTGGCGCGTTTCGCCACGCGCGAGGAATGGTACCGGCGCATCGTCACGCCGGACGTCGAAGAACAGATCGCGCGCATGCCCAAGCCGGTCGGCAGCTTCGGCTATGACGCCTGGGGCTACAACGAGAACGCGGCCAAGCTGGGCCTCGGCATCGTCAAGCTGCTCTACGAGAAGTATTTCCGCGTCACTGCGCACGGCATCGAGAACCTGCCGACCCACGGCCGCGTGCTCGTCGTCGCCAACCACTCCGGCCAGCTGCCGCTCGACGGCGTGCTGATCGGCGGCGCGATGGCGCTGAATCCGCACGGCCCGCGCGCGCCGCGCGCGATGGTCGAGCGCTTTTTTCCGACGGTGCCGTGGCTCGGCAGCATGCTGACCGGCATCGGCGCGGTGATCGGCGATCCGCTGAACTGCGTGAAGATGCTCGAACAGGGCGAGGCGATCATCGTCTTCCCCGAAGGCGTGCGCGGCTCCGGCAAGCCTTGGCGCCAGCGCTATCAGCTGCAGCGCTTCGGCAACGGCTTCATGCATCTGGCGATGCAGACCGGCGCGCCGATCGTGCCGGTCGGCGTTGTCGGCTGCGAGGAGACGATGCCGTCGCTTGCCAACATCGCCCCGCTCGCGAAGCTGCTCGGCCTGCCGTACGTGCCGCTGTCGCCGCCGCTGCCGCTGCCGGCGCGCGTCTACCTGAACTTCGGCGAGGCGATCTGCTTCGACAGGGCGGCGTACAGCGAGGAAGACGTGACGGCGCGCGTCGAACTGATCAAGGACCGGATCCGCGAGCTGATCGATCGCGGTCTCAACGAGCGGACGAGCGTGTTCTGATGAGCGACAAGAAGAAGACCGTCCTCGTCACCGGCGCCGCCGGCTCGCTCGCCAAGCGCGTGATCGCGCGGCTGCACGGCAGGTATCAGGTGATCGCCGTCGATTTCCGCCGCAAAGTGGAGACCGACGCCGATGTCCCGTCGTACAAGGTCGAGATCCACAAGCGCGGCTTCGAGGATGTGTTCCGCCGTCACAAAATCGACGCGGTGCTGCACATCGGCCGCATCTTCACGCACGAGGGCGACCGCACGCGCCGCTACAACGCCAACGTGCTCGGCAGCAAGAAGCTGTTCGAGCTGTGCCGCAAGTACGGCGTCGGCCAGGTCATCGTGCATTCGACGTACTTCGTCTACGGCGCCTCGGCTTACAACCCGGCGCTGCTCGACGAGGATGCGCCGCTGAAGGCCAGTGAGCTGACGCAGGACCTCGTCGATTCGGTGGAACTGGAGAACCTCGCGCAGATCTACCTGTGGAAGGCGCCGGAGCTGAACATCACCATTCTGCGGCCGTGCAATGTGCTCGGCCCCGGCGTGCGCAACACCCTGTCGGTGTTGCTGTCGCGGCCGCTGGTGCCGGTGCTGGTTGGCTTCTCGCCGCTGATGCAGTTCCTGCACGTCGACGACATGGCCGACGCGCTGGTGCTGGCCTTCGAGAAGAACCGGCCCGGCATCTACAACGTCGCGCCGGACGATTACGTGACCTATCAGGTCGCCGTCGAGCAGTGCGGCTGCCGCAAGCTGCCGGTGCCATCGATCCCGCCGCTGCTGCCGAAGATGATCAGCGGCCTGCTGAACTGGAATGCCTTCTTTCCGCCGTACCTGGTCAATTACTTCAAGTACCCGGTGATCATCGACGGCCGGCTGTTCCAGCAGACCTTCGGCTGGAAACCGAAGCGCAATCTCAACGACATCTTCAGCTACTACCGCAAGCACAAGCTGCTGGTGGCCTGAAGCGCTGCGCGACCACGGGCGGCGCGCATGGCCGCGGCTGCGACGATTCATTTCCCATTCGCCGCCGCCGCACTAGACTGCAAGACTCGGTAAACGACCAGGAGCAAGGCGATGAGCAAGGCCAAAGCCAAGAGCAAAAGCGAAGCAGACAAGGCACCGAAGATCGACATCGGCATCGACAGGAGCGGCCGCAAGGCGATCGCCGACGGCCTGTCGCGCCTGCTCGCCGACGAGTACACGCTGTATCTGAAGACGCACAATTTCCACTGGAACGTCACGGGGCCGATGTTCAACACCCTGCATCTGATGTTCGAGACGCACTACAACGAATCGGCGCTGGCCGTCGATCTGGTCGCCGAGCGTATTCGTGCGCTGGGCTTCCCGGCGCCGGGCACCTACAAGCAGTACGCGGCGCTGTCCTCGATCGAGGAGACCGACGGCGTGCCGGAAGCGCTGGACATGGTGCGCCTGCTGGTCAAGGGCCACGAGGCCTGCGCGAAGACCGCGCGCGATGTGTTCCCGACCGCCGAGAAGGCGGCCGACGAACCGACCTGCGATCTGCTGACGCAGCGCATGCAGCTGCACGAGAAGACCGCCTGGATGCTCCGCGCCCTTCTGGAATAGCGCGCGATCTGCCGGCTGTGCGGCGCTCCGATCTCGCATCGGCGGTGCTCGCTGTGCTTCAGCACGGCTTGCACGCCGCCAATGCGACCTCGGGGTTGCTCACGACGACGGCTGGCGCGTTTCGCATGCAGTCGAATACACGTCAAAGAAAAAGCTTGAACAGCGACAACCGAACTCCCTTGCTCGCAGTGCGCCAGCTGCGCGTGCAATATCCCGGCCGGCGCTGGCTGCCGTGGCGTCCGGCGCCGGTGCTGCGCGCGATCGACGACTTGAATTTCAATCTGCATCGCGGCGAGATTCTCGGCGTGGTCGGCGAATCCGGCTCGGGCAAGTCGACGCTGGCGCGCGCGCTGGTCGGCCTGGAGGAGATCACCGCGGGTTCGGTGCGCTTCGAAGGGCGCGAGCTGAAGGGGCTGCACAAGCGAGACTGGCGCGCGCTGCGCCGCGACATGCAGATGGTGTTCCAGGACCCGCTGGCGAGCCTCAACCCCAAGCACAGGATCGGCCGCAGCATCGGCGAGCCGCTGAAAGCGCTGTATCCACAAATGTCGCACGAGGAGCGGCGGGATCGCGTGCGCGAGGTGCTCGAGCAGGTCGGCCTGTCAGCAGCGGCCGACGCCGAGCGCTATCCGCACGAGTTCTCCGGCGGCCAGTGCCAGCGCATCGGCATCGCCCGCGCGCTGATCGTGCGGCCGAAACTGCTGATCTGCGACGAGCCGGTGTCGGCCCTCGACGTCTCCGTGCAGGCGCAAATCATCAATCTGCTGCGCGAGCTGCAGCGCCGCTACGACCTGGCCATCCTGTTCATCGCCCACGATCTGGCCGTCGTCCGCCACATCAGCGATCGGGTGCTGGTGATGTACTTCGGCAAATTGATGGAGCAGGCCGATCGCCATGCGCTGTTCACGACGCCGCGCCATCCGTACACGCGCGCGCTGCTCGCGGCGATCCCCGGTCATGATGCGTTCCGCGGCTTCCGCGCCCGCGATGGCGAACTGCCCAGTCCGTACGCGCCGCCGGTCGGCTGCCTGTTCGTGTCGCGCTGCCCGATGGCTGACGAAGGCTGCACGCGGCCGCCGCCGCATTACCGCCGCTACCCCGACGGCGCCGTCGCGCTGTGCCATTACGCCAGCGAGTTCGGCCGCGACGGCATCGTCGACGTCGAGAGCGCGGCACTGGCGATGCGCTGAGGCGCCGCCGGGCGCCGTCCGCTTCTGCGGCGCGCGCACACGTCGCACTCACTTCGCCGCGGCAGGCGGCGCATCGGGCAGATTGCTGAGGCGCAGTTCGAAGAGCACCGGCCAGCGCTTGCCGGTGAAGTAAAAGAGATCGCGGCGCGGATCGTAGGCGATGCCGTTGAGCACGTCGTCGACGGCGTTCCAGTGCGCCGGCTTGTCGAAGCGCGTCGACAGCGCGGCGAGATCGAGCCAGGCCAGCACCCGGCCGTCCGCGGGGCTGACGACGGCGACGCGATCGCTCTGCCAGATGTTCGCGAAGAGCAGCCCGTGCGCGTATTCGAGCTCGTTGATCTTCTCCACGGGCGTCTTGCCATCGTGCACCTCAATGCTGCGTACGACGCTGAAATCCTCGGGCTTGCGGAACGTCACCGTTGCGCTGCCGTTGCTCATGATCAAGTACTGCGCATCGTGCGTGAGCCCCCAGCCTTCGCCTTCGTAACGCAAAACCTCGAGTAGCGTGAAGTCGAGGTCGTAGACCAGCGCCGCCTGTTCGCGCCACGTCAGCTGATAGATGCGGTCACCCATGCATGTCGCGCCTTCGCCGAACGCGATGGCCGGCAGCGGCCGTCGTCGCAGCACGACGCCATCGTCGATTTGCTTCCGAATTAGCGCAGAACTGCCGTAGAGGCCGACGCTCTCGAGCATTGCGCCGTCGCAGATTTCGAGGCCTTCCGTGAAGTCGTCCCGCGCGTGTTCGAGCGTGCGGACGACTTCGTAGCGAATGGATGAAGATGTCTTGAAACCCGCATCAGAGCTACGTTTCGAGGCCATCGCCTCGTCGCACGCAAATGAAGACGCGATGACGGAAAACGTGATGCCGATGACGTGCGCGCGCATGATCTTATGAATTCGTTCCGAATGAAGACATTGATTTGAAAACTTTTTATCAGTAAAAATTCACAACGTGGAAATACGCAACAGGGCGATTTCCAAATCTGCGCGGAGATTTCCGCGAACCTTGTGACATGAGGAGGATGTAGAGATGGCGACTGCGAAGAAGGCTGCGAAGAAGACGGTGAAGAAGGCTGCCAAGAAGGCTCCGGCCAAGAAGGCGGTGAAGAAGGTTGCCAAGAAGGCGGCGAAGAAGGCAACCAAGAAGGCAGTGAAGAAGGTCGCAAAGAAGGCGGCGAAAAAGGCGGTGAAGAAGGCGGTGAAGAAGAAGTAATCCGGCTGTCGCCCAGAGGGCGGCTCTCCCGCCGGGAGTCCATGCCAGCCGGCAGCCGCCCGTCATAAACACAATGCTGCACAGCGCTTCACTGCTACGCCGCGGCTACACGATCGTCGTCTAGCCGCGTTTCTTTCGGTGCCAGGGGCGCCGGTCATTCGCTTCTCCCCCAATCCCATTCGCGGAGGCCGGTACAATGCCGCGTCCAACAGGCTTGTGCCGTTCGCCGGGCATCGACCGGGAGTTATCGATCCTACGGGAGTTATCGATCCTATGATTCACAGCATGACGGGCTATGCCCGCGTCGAGGCGTCGTTCCCGTGGGGACGCCTCAGCTGGGAAATGCGGTCCGTCAACCATCGTTACTTTGATGTGCAGTTCAAGCTGCCGGAAGAATTCCGCGGGCTCGAGAACGAACTGCGCCAGGCGGCCGGCGCCAGGATCGCGCGCGGCAAGGTCGAGTGCGGGCTGCGCTATGCGCGCGACGCGTCGGCGGCCGAGGCGATCGAACTCGACACGGCGCGCCTGGCGCAGCTCAAGGTCGCGCTCGATGCGCTGGCGGCCGAGCTCGGCGCGATCGGGGTGCCCGAGCCGATGCGTGTGCTCTCGTACCCGGGCGTGGTGCGCGAGGCGCAGGCCGATTTCGCGCCCCTGCTCGCGGCCGCGCGCCAGCTGTTCGATGCGGCGCTGCGCGACTTCGCGGCGGCGCGCGCGCGCGAGGGCGAGCGTTTGCGGCAGTTCATCGTCGAGCGCTGCGCGGTGATCGAGCGGCTGGTCGGCGACGTGCGCGCGCGGCATCCGCTGGTGCGCGGCCAATGGCTCGCGCGCCTGCAGGCGCGCTGCGCCGAAATCGGCGTCGAGCTCGATCCGCAGCGCCTCGCCCAGGAGCTCGCGCTGATGGCGCAGCGCCTCGACGTCGAAGAAGAGATGTCGCGTCTGCTCAGCCATCTTCAGGAAGTGCAGACTTCGCTCGCGCGCGGCGAATCGGTCGGCCGTCGGCTCGACTTTCTGATGCAGGAGCTGAACCGCGAGGCGAACACCTTGTCGTCGAAGTCGCAGGACGCGGAGATGACGCGCGGCGCCGTCGAGATGAAGGTCGCGATCGAGCAGATCCGCGAGCAGGTGCAGAACATTGAGTAGCGGCCGGAAGGCAATGGCGGCGGGGGCGATCGGCAGATGAGCCAGGGCAGCCTTTTCATCGTTTCGGCGCCGAGCGGCGGCGGCAAGACCAGCCTGACGCGCGCGCTGGTGCCGGTACTCGCCACGCACGGCGTGACGGCGACGATCTCGGTCTCGTTTACGACGCGCGCGCCGCGGCCGGGCGAGTCCGACGGCGTGCATTATCACTTCATCGACGAGACGCGCTTCGTCGACAAGATCGGCCGCGGCGATTTCCTCGAGCACGCGCAGGTGTTCGGCCGGCGCTACGGTACGGGCTTGTCGGAGACGCGGGCCTTGCTCGACGCCGGGCGCGACGTGATCCTCGACATCGACTGGCAGGGCGCGCGGCAGGTCAAGCGCGAGTGGCCGCAAGCGGTCGGCATCTTCATCCTGCCGCCGTCGGTCGTGGAACTGGAGCGCCGGCTGCGTGGGCGCAGCCAGGACAGCGAGGAGGTCATCGCCGCGCGCATGCGGGAAGCGCACGAGGAGATCGCGCATCACGCCGAATACGACTACCTGATCGTCAACGAGCGTTTCGAGCAGGCGCTGGCCGAAATGGCGGCGATCTTCCTCGAGCCGCGCCTGCGCAGCCAGCGCCAGCTGGCGCAGCACGCCGGCCTGGTCGCGCAGCTGCTGGCCCCGCGCGCTTGAGCGCGCTGGCCAAAGAGTGGCCGGTCCGCTATCATTCGCGGCCCTGAAGTGGTGACTCCCGGTGGTAGAAAGTCATGGCGCGCGTAACCGTTGAAGATTGCCTGAACAAGATTCCGAACCAGTTCGACCTGACGCTGGTCGCCGCCAAGCGCGCCCGCCAGCTGGCGCGCGGCGCCGAGGCCAAGCTGCCGTGGGGCAACCACAAGTCGACGGTGCTGTCGCTGCGCGAGATCGCCGACGGCTATACGGACCGTTCGGTGCTCGACGAAGTCGATCTGCCGGCGATCCAGCAGCCGAAGATGGAGCTCGAAGCGCTTGATCCGTCGTTCGACGCCTGATTACGGACCGCTGCATCTGCATCCCGGAAAGGCCCGCCTCGCGCGGGCCTTTTGCGTTGGGGTGGAACGGGCCGCGAGTCTCGGCCCGGCGCCGGGCCGGCCTCGGCTGACGATTTCGCTTGCGTGACCACTGGCGCGCCTTCATATACTCCTGACATGGAGCAGCTTTCCGTCATCCAGCGCCTGGGCAACGCGCTGCGCACGCAGCGCGCCGAACGCGAGTTCGGCATGGACGCGCTCGCGCGGATGCTGGAGGGCTATCTGCCGGACGAGCAGATCGCGCAGGTGCGCCGCGCCGCCGAGTTCGCGAAGAATGTCCATGAAGGGCAGCGTCGTTCGTCGGGCGAGCCTTACGTCTACCATCCACTGGCGGTCGCCCGCATCCTCGCCGAGATGCGCCTCGACCACACGACGCTGATCGCGGCGATCCTGCACGACGTCATCGAGGACACCGGCATCTCGCGCGAGCAGCTGGCGACCGAGTTCGGCGCCGACGTCGCGGCGCTGGTTGACGGCGTCAGTAAGATCGCCAAGATCGAGGGGCGCACGCGCGCCGAGATGCAGGCCGAGAGCTTCCGCAAGCTGCTGCTGGCCATGACGCAGGACATTCGCGTCATCCTCGTCAAGCTCGCCGATCGCCTGCACAACATGCGCACGCTCGGCGTGATGGCGCCGGAGAAGAAGCGCCGCATCGCCCGCGAGACGCTCGACATCTACGCGCCGATCGCGCAGCGTCTCGGCATCTACTTCATCCGCACCGAACTCGAGGACCTGTCGTTCGCCAACCTCTATCCTCGTCGCTACGCGGTGCTGGTGCAGGCGATCAAGGCGCAGCTTGGCGACACGCGCAAGCTGATCCGCGAGGTCGAGCAGAAGCTGTCGACGACGCTGCGCGAGGAGGGCATCGGCGCCAGCGTCGTCGGCCGCGAGAAGAACGTCTACGGCATCTACCAGAAGATGCTGCGCAAGAAGCTCAAGCTCCTGAAGATCACCGATCTGCTCGGCTTTCGCATCATCGTCGGCAAGGTCGACGACTGCTATCGCGCGCTCGGCGTCGCGCACCACGTCTACAAGCCGGTGCCGGGCGAGTTCGAGGACTACATCGCCAACCAGAAGTCGAACGGCTACCAGTCGCTGCACACATCCAGCATCGGCCCCGGCGGCCACAAGATCGAGATCCAGATCCGCACGCGCGACATGCATCACGTCGCTGAGAGCGGCATCGCCGCGCACTGGCAGTACAAGCTCGGCGAGCGCGACAGCCAGTCGGCGCCGCAGGTGCGCGCGCGCGAATGGGTGTCCGGCTTGCTCGACGAGTTCGGCGGCAGCAACGCGATCGATTTCGTCGACAACGTCAAGGTCGATCTCTTCCCCGACGAGGTCTACGTGTTCACGCCGCGTGGCGAGATCCGCCGCCTGCCGCGCGGCGCGACGCCGGTCGACTTCGCCTACGCTGTGCACTCCGAGCTCGGCGACCATTGCGTCGCCGCGCGCCTCGACGGCCAGCTCGAGCCGCTGAACACGCATCTGAAGAACGGCCAGACGGTCGAGGTCATCACCTCGAAGCACGCGCGGCCGAACGCGGCCTGGCTGAACTTCGTCAAGACCGCCAAGGCGCGCGCCGCGGTGCGCGGCTACCTGCGCACGCAGCGCGAGGACGAGGCGGTGCGCCTCGGTCGCCGCCTGCTCGAGATCGCGATGCGCGAGCTCGACGTGCCGGCTTCGGTGCTGAAGGACGAGGCGCGCCTGCAGCCGGTGCTGAAGGCGCACCAGATGCAGGATGTCGAGGAGCTGTTCGCGACGATCGGCACCGGCGAGCGCCTCGCCGCACTGGTCGCGCGCCACTTCCTGCCGGAAGGCGAGGCCGCCAAGCAGCCCGGCCATGCGGCGCCGCTGGCGATCGAGGGCACTGAAGGTCTGGTGCTCGACTATGCGCGCTGCTGCTATCCGCTGCCCGGCGACGAGATCCGCGGCCACGTCAGCACCGGCCGCGGCATCGTCGTCCACCGTCTCGACTGCAAGCATGCCAAGGCGCGTCCGCAGGATTGGGTGCCGCTGGCCTGGTCGGAGCGCGTGCAGGGCGACTTCCTCTCGGAAATCCGCATGAAGACGATCCGCAAGCGCGGCATGCTCGCCAAGGTTACTGCCGAGATCGCCGGCGCCGAGTCGTCGATCGAAAACGTGCAGATGCCGGACCGCGCCGGCAGCGAGGCCGTCGAAATGCGCTTCGTCATCACCGTGCGCAGCCGCGTCCATCTGGCGCGCGTGCTGAGGCGCGTGCGCCGCATAGAAGGCGTCGAACGCGTGATCCGCGCGTGAAGCGCGGCGAGCGGCTTGCTGCGTGGGTCGATCTCGCGCCTTCCGTGCTCGCTGTGCTTCAGCACAGCTGCGTGCGGAAAACGCGACCTCGGCCCTGCTCGCCGACGTCGTTCGCCGCGCTTCGCGCGAGCGCGTCCATCAAGCTCGGATACTGGGTCTCTTGGCGTTCACGGCGGCTTCGCCGACAATCGCGCGGTTCCCTTTTTCGAGAAGACAGACATGGCCCGGCAAATCATTCACACCGACGAAGCGCCGGCGGCGATCGGCACGTATTCGCAGGCGGTGCGCTGCGGTGACACGGTGTATCTATCCGGGCAGATTCCGCTCGATCCGCGGACGATGCAGTTGAACAACGCGACGATCGAGGATGAGATCCATCAGGTGTTCAAGAACCTCGATGCCGTCGCCAGGGCCGCCGGCGCGACGCTCGCGCAGGTCGCCAAGCTCAACGTGTTCCTGACCGATCTGACGCATTTCGCCAAGGTCAACGAGATCATGGCGCAATACTTCAGCGCGCCGTTCCCCGCGCGCGCGGCGATCGGCGTCGCGCAGTTGCCGCGTGGCGCGCGTGTCGAAGCCGACGGCATCGTCGTCATCGACCCGGCATAGCGAGCGCGCTTGGCCGGCTCGCGGCTGGCGTCCGGCGGCGCGAAGCCGCCGCTGACGCTCGACACCGAAGCGACCTTCCTCAAGGGCGCCGGCCCGGCGGTCGCGCTGCGCCTTCACGCGCTCGGCATCGAGCGCGTGCGCGACCTGCTGTTCCATCTGCCGCTGCGCTACGAAGATCGCCGCACGCATGTGCCGATCGCGCAGCTGCGCCATGGCGACGATGCGCTGGTGCGCGGCCGCATCGTCGGCAGCGAGGTGCGCTTCGCCGGCCGGCGAACCTTGCGCGTGCAGATCGACGACGGCGGTGGCACGCTGCTGCTGCGCTTCTTCCACTTCAACGAAGCGCAGCGCGCGACCCTCGCGGACGGCCGCTGGCTGCAGGCCTACGGCCCGGTGCGCGTCGGCGCCGGCGGCGCCGAGATCGTCCATCCGCAATATCGAGTCGCCGACCAGGCCGATGCGCTGCAGCCGGAGGACGCGCTGACGCCGATCTATCCGGCGACGACCGGCCTGACGCAGCCGCGCCTTCGGCAGCTGATCGCGCAGGCGCTCGCCGTCGCGGCGCGCGACGCCGGGCTGACGCGCGCGCTGCCCGGACTCGACGGGCCGGACACGCTGACGGCGCTGACGCAGATCCATCTGCCGAAGCAGGACAGCGACGCGCAGCGCCTGCTCGCGCAGACGCATCCGGCGCAGCATCGATTGAAAAGCGAGGAATTGCTCGCGCACCAGCTGAGCCTGCGCGTGCTGCGCCAGCGTCAGCGCAGCCGGCCGTCGCCGCGCCTGCCGGACGCCGCGAAGGCAGAAGCCGAACTGCAGTCTGTGCTCGGCTTCGCGATGACCGGCGCGCAGCGCCGCGTGATCGCCGAGGTCTGCGGCGATCTCGGCAAGGCGCAGCCGATGCTGCGGCTGGTGCAAGGCGACGTCGGCAGCGGCAAGACGGTGGTCGCCGCCGTGGCGATGCTCGCTGCCGCGCGCGCCGGTTTTCAGGCCGCGCTGCTGGCGCCGACCGAACTGCTCGCCGAACAGCATCAGAAGAATCTGGCGCGCTGGTTCGATCCGATGGGTCTGGCGCCGCTGCTGCTTGCCAACAAGCTCAAGAAATCGCAGCGCGATGCCGTGCTCGCCGCCCTCGCCGACGGCAGCGCGTCGCTGATCGTCGGCACGCACGCCGTGTTCCAGGACGACGTGCGCTTCAGGAATCTGGGGGTCGTCGTCGTCGACGAACAGCACCGCTTCGGCGTGCAGCAGCGCCTTGCGTTGCGCGACAAGGGCGGCGAGCGCGCGCCGCATCAGCTGATCATGTCGGCGACGCCGATCCCGCGCACGCTGGCGCAGACGGTCTACGCCGATCTCGACATCTCGGTGATCGACGAGCTGCCGCCGGGCCGCACGCCGGTCCAGACCGTGGTGCTGTCGAACGAGAAGCGCGACGAGGTGCTCGCACGGATCGGCGAGGCCTGCCGGCAGAACCGTCAGGTCTACTGGGTCTGCACGCTGATCGAGGAATCGGACGAGCTCGATGCTGAAGCCGCCGAGGCGACGGCGACGCGCCTGCGCGCCGAGCTGCCCGGCGTGCGCGTCGGTCTCGTGCACGGGCGCATGAAGGGCGAGGCCAAGGACGAGCAGATGCGCGCCTTCAAGGACGGCGTCACGCAGCTGCTGGTAGCGACGACGGTGATCGAGGTCGGCGTCGACGTGCCGAACGCCAGCATCATGATCATCGAGAACGCCGAGCGCCTGGGCCTGTCGCAGTTGCATCAGCTGCGCGGCCGCGTCGGCCGCGGCAGCGAGAAAAGCCAGTGCGTGCTGCTGTACCAGAGCCCGCTCGGTGACGCGGCGCGCGCGCGGCTGGAGACCATGCGCGCGACGACCGACGGCTTCGCGATCGCGCAGCGCGATCTCGAACTGCGCGGCCCCGGCGAACTACTCGGTCGCAGGCAGACCGGCGAGATCGGCATGAAGCTCGCCGATCCACTGCGCGACGCGCCGCTCGTGCCGCGCCTGCAGGAGATCGCCGAGCACTGGCTGCAGCACGAGCCGGAACTGGCGAAGCTGCTGATCGCGCGCTGGGTCGGAGATCCCGAGCGTTACGCAAGAGTCTGAAAAACGTTCCCTCTCCCTCGCTTGCGGAGGAGAGGGAGAAGGAATTCGAGATTGAAAGACAAACTCGTCGACTACTGGCGCCTCGCGCGCATGCACCGGCCGATCGGCATCTATCTGCTGCTGTGGCCGACCTTGTGGGCGCTGTGGTTCGCGGCACGCGGTGTGCCGTCGCTGCACCTGCTGGTGGTCTTCGTGCTCGGCACGGTGTTGATGCGCGCCGCCGGCTGCGCGATCAACGACTACGCCGACCGTGACTTCGATCCGCACGTCAGCCGCACGAAGGATCGCCCGCTCGCCGCCGGCAAGGTGAGCGGCCGCGAAGCCGTCGCGATCTTCGTCGTGCTTTCGCTCGTCGCGTTCGCGCTGCTGCTCTCGCTGCGCAACGCGCTCGCCGTGTGGTGGTCGTTGCCGGCGGTGTTCCTCGCCGGCATTTATCCGTTCTCCAAGCGCGTGCTCGCGATGCCGCAGGCGATCCTCGGCCTCGCGTTCTCGGCCGGCATTCCGATGGCGTACGCGGCGGTGCGCCACGACGTCGACGGATGGATGGTCTCGATGCTGATCGCCGCGAACCTCTGCTGGGTTCTCGCCTACGACACGTATTACGCGATGGCCGACCGCGACGACGATCTGAGGATCGGCGTGAAGTCGTCGGCGATCCTGTTCGGCCGCCACGACCGCCTGATCACGGCCTTGATGCAGCTCGTTTCGTTCACCTTGCTGATCGCGATTGGCCTGCACGACGGTCGCGGCGTCTACTACTACGCCGGCATTGCCGTCGGTGTGCTGTGCGCGCTGCACGAGCAGCGCCTGATCCGCGAGCGCGAAGCGGCGGCGTGCTTCCGCGCGTTCCTGCACAGCCACACCATCGGTCTGGCGGTGCTGATCGGGCTGGCGCTCGACTACGCGCGCTGAGGGCGCACGGGCGCGATCAGGCACGCGTCAGGGCACGCGCGCGATCGCCCAGGCTTCGACCTCGCGCGCGCCGGCGCGCAGGCAGGCGCGCGCCAGTTCGGCGAGCGTCGCGCCGGTCGTCATCACGTCATCGAGCAGCGCCACGCGCAGATCCTTCACGCGCGGGTCGACGACGAACGCCGCGCGCATGTTGCGGCGCCGCGCGACGGCGCTCATGCCGATCTGATCGGCCGTGCGGCGTCGGCGGCGCGCCCAGGCCGGCTCGACGCGCAGGCCGTCGCGGCGGGCGAGGGCGCGCGCCAGCTCGACGCTCTGGTTGTAGCCGCGCCGCCACAGGCGCAGCGGATGCAGGGGCACGGGGATGATGACGTCCGGCAGGGGCCGGCCGCGGGCGCGCAGCGCGTCGGCGAACAGCGCGCCGAACAGATGCGCGTGCATAAAGGCGGCGTGGTACTTCAGCGCATGGATCTGTTGCTGCGTCGGCGTCGTCAGGCGCAGCGGCGCCCAGGCCGCCACGAACGGCGGCGGATGCGCGAGGCAGTTCGTGCAGACGCCGTCGTGCCGTTGCGGCTGCGCGCAGCGCGGGCAGGCCGGATCGTTCCACGGCAGCGTCGCGCGGCAGGCCGCGCACAGGGGCAGGCCGTCGCACGGCATGGCGCAGAACTGGCAATGCTGCGGGGCGAGTTGGGCCAGGATGCCTCGCCAGATGTCAACCATGATCTTCATGTTTGATTGACAAGTCCCCCTCCGTTCCAAGACCATGCGGCCGCCGGCTGCGAGCTGCGCCGGCCTTTTGTGCCGATGGCGGCACTTTCGCAACAGAATTCGATTATTTGACACGAGGCTCCCGCCTCGCGAAAGGATTTCGTCATGTCGGCCGTGCTCACGCCTTCGTCCCCGCAGAATATTAATGAGGACGGCGCACGTCCGGTTGTGACCGACGACGGCCTGCGCCACGACTGGACGCACGCCGAGGTCCAGGCCCTGTTCGATCTGCCGTTCAACGACCTGCTGTTCCGCGCGCAGACCATCCATCGTCAGTACCACGATCCGAACCAGGTGCAGCTGTCGACGCTGCTGTCGATCAAGACCGGCGCCTGTCCGGAGGACTGCGCGTACTGCCCGCAGTCGGTGCGCTTCGAGACCGGCCTGAAGAAGGAACCGCTGATGCCGCTCGATGCGGTCGTCGAGGCGGCGAAGGAAGCCAAGGCCAACGGCGCGACGCGCTTCTGCATGGGCGCCGCCTGGCGCTCGCCGAAGGATCGCGACATCGAGCGCGTCGAGGCGATGGTGCGCGCCGTCAAGGACATGGGCCTCGAGACCTGCGTGACGCTCGGCATGCTCAAGCCGGCGCAGGCACAGCGCCTCGCCGACGCCGGCCTCGATTACTACAACCACAATCTCGATACCTCGCCGGAGTTTTACGGCAAGATCATCACCACGCGCACCTACGAAGATCGCCTGGAGACGCTGGGCAACGTCCGCGACGCCGGCATCAAGGTCTGCTGCGGCGGCATCGTCGGCATGGGCGAGCAGGTGCACGATCGCGCCGAACTGCTGCGCCAGCTCGCCAACCTCGACGTGCATCCGGAAAGCGTGCCGATCAACAACCTCGTGCAGGTCGAAGGCACGCCGCTCGCCGGCAGCGAGGCGCTGAACCCGATCGAGTTCGTGCGCATGATCGCCGTCGCGCGCGTGCTGATGCCCAGGTCGCAGGTGCGCCTGTCGGCCGGCCGGCAAGCGATGAGCGAGGAGATGCAGGCGATGTGCTTCTTCGCCGGCGCCAACTCGATCTTCTACGGCGAGCGCCTGCTGACGACCGGGAACCCGCAGAACGCCAGGGACCAGGCGCTGATCGCGCGGCTCGGCATGCGCATCGAAGGCCGCGTCGAACACATGAGCGGCGACGGCTGCGGCCATGAGCACGCCCATGCGCACGAGCCTTCCCACGCGCAGGGTGGCTGTGGCGGCGCGTCGTCCTGCGGCAAGCCCTCCGGCAATCACTGAGCGGAACGATGGCGGCCGACGATCTGCGCGCGGCGAGTCCGCTGGCGAGCCATCTCGCGGCGGAGCTCGCGCGCATCCGTGCTGCCGATCTGTACCGCACGCGGCGCGTGATCGAAGGCGGGCACGGCGCGCTGATCCGCGTCAACGGCCGCGAATGCCTCAACTTCTGCAGCAACGACTACCTCGGACTGGCGACCGATCCGCGGCTCGCCGAGAGCGCGAAGCGCGCGCTGGCGTCCGGCACCGGCAGCGGCGCCTCGGCGCTGGTCTGCGGCTACAACCGCGAGCACCAGCAGCTCGAAGAGGAAGTCGCGGCCTTCGTCGGCCGGCCGCGCGCCCTGCTGTTCTCGACCGGCTGGGCCGCGAACCTCGGCGTGTTGCGCGGCCTGCTCGGCCGCAAGGACGCGCTGGTCGCCGACGAACTCAATCACGCCTCGCTGATCGACGGCGGGCGGCTGTCGGGCGCGCGCTACGAGCGCGTTGCGCACGTCTCCGTCGCCGGCTTCGAGGCCGCACTGTCACGAATCACGAATCACGAATCACGGATCACGCTGGCCGTTACCGACGCCGTGTTCAGCATGGACGGCGATCTCGCGCCGCTCAATGAGCTGACCGCGCTCTGCGCGGCGCGCGGCGCGGCGCTGATGGTCGACGACGCGCACGGCTTCGGCATTCTCGGCGCACAGGGACGCGGCACGCCGGAGCGGCTCGGCGTCACGCCGGACATTCACGTCGGCACCTTCGGCAAGGCCGCCGGCGCGGCCGGCGCGTTCGTCGCCGGCAGCGAAGACCTGATCGAATACCTCGTGCAGCGCGCGCGCAGCTGGGTGTTTTCGACGGCGCCGCCGCCGGCCGTCGCCGCCGCGGCGCGATGCGGGCTGCGGCTGATCATCGAGGAACCGGAGCGGCGCGCGGCGCTGTTCGCCAACATCCGCCGTTTCCGCGATGGCGCGCGTCAGCTCGGCATCGCGCTGCTCGACTCGGCGACGCCGATCCAGCCGATCGTGCTCGGCGACGCGGCGCGCGCGCTGCAATGGTCGAAGAACCTGTTCGAGCAGGGCGTCTGGGTCGCGGCGATCCGGCCACCGACGGTGCCGCCGAACACCTCGCGCCTGCGCATCACCCTGTCGGCGGCGCATACCGCGCAGCAGATCGATCGCCTGCTGGACGCGCTCGCGGCCGGTCTGCGCGGGCTGCCGTGAGCGCGCCCCTCGTCGCGCTCGACGCGCGCCGCGCCGCGCACAATTTTTCGGCCGCCGCGACGCGCTACGAGCACGCCGCGCAGCTGCAGGCGACGACGCGGGCGCATCTGCTGGAACGGCTCGACGCGCTCGCGCTGCGGCCGCGCCGGATCGTCGATCTGGGCTGCGGCACCGGGCTCGCGGTGCCGATGCTGCAGCAGCGCCATGCCGGTGCCTTCGTCATCGGTCTCGACCGCGCGCCCGGCATGATGGCGGTGGCGCGCGCGGCGCGGCTGCGCGACGGCGTGGTCGCCGACGCGCAGGCCCTGCCGTTCGCGCCGGGCAGCGTCGATCTGCTGTATTCGAATCTCGCGCTGCAATGGTGCCCGCAGCCGCAGGCCGCGCTCGCCGAAGCCGCGCGCGCGCTGCG